>JAXJKV010000019.1:0-101325 GCA_036297525.1 Collinsella sp. | reverse complement strand
GCTCTTGACAGCGGATTGGGTCATATGAGCGAGCGGGCCGCATTTGAGACAAGGTGACGTGAAACGAAAGGGCGCTGACCTTCTGGTCGCGCCTTTGAAATTGAACGGCAGATTGGCCAAACGGCGGGCTCGCAGCGTCGAGCCGTTACGGCGTTTGGTAAAACGCCGTAACTAATAATCCAGCTTCCACATGTAGCGGCGCGTCATGTAGTCCTTGTGGGTGACGGCAGAGAGCGCGCGCATGTACACATTGTTGAGAATCGGGGCAAAGATCAGGTGGTTGAAGTACTCGCTCACGCTGTCCTTGATGTCGTTGAGGCCGAGCTCCTTGGCGTCGAGCTGATAGACGCGCTCGCCACCGTACTGGTTGACGAAGCGGATGCCGCGCTCGTCGTTGCAGCGGCTGCGGCCGACGCTGATGAGCTGGAACAGCGAGGTGCGCTTGTCCAGGATCTCGAAGGGGCCGTGGAAGAAGTCGCAGGTGTTGATGGTGCAGGAGTCGATCTGCAGCATCTCCTGCACGTTGCAGATGCTAAAGACGTAGGCGGCACCAAAGAGCGGACCCTGAGCCATCACGTTGATGCAGGGCTTATCGGCGTTCTGCTCGGCCCACTTGGCAGCGAGCGGACGGGTGTACTCGACGGCCTTGCGATAGATGGGGTCGACCAGGTCGAAGGCGGCCATAGCGGTCTCGTACTCGGCATAGCCCTCGGTCTGCTGCGTAAGCTCCATGGCGATCATGGTCACGACGGCGGAGTTGGTACGGCCCATGCAGGACTCGTCGACGGCCAGGCTGTCATACTGGATCTTGTAGTCACAGACCTCGGTGAGGCCGGACTCGTCAACATAGATGGCGATAGTGCTGGCGCCGTGGTCCTTGGCGACCTGGGCGGCGACGATGGTCTCCTTGGTGCCGCGCATGGACACGACGACGGCCAGGGTGTTCTCGTTGACGTAGGCAGGGGTTGCGTGCACGAACTCGTTGCTGGTGTAGCTGGAGCTCACGACCTGCGTGGCCTCGTGCTCCATAAAGTACTGGGCAGGATAGTTGCCGCCGTTGGATCCGCCGGCGCCAATCCACACGACGCGCTTGATGCCGCCCTTGTCTGCCTTGTCAGCCAAAACCTGGGAGACGACATCCTTAACCTGTTCCTGAGTAGTCATCGTGCATCAGCCTTTCTTCTCGTTTGATGCTCATCACAGGCATACAAGTTACATACATGTTTTGGCTATGTCGACTAGTTGTATGCTATATTTGTCTTAGAAATTTTACTGATGCGGTTTTCGATAACTAGCTACCAGCGGTTTTGTTATTGTATTGGATACATGCTCAATTAGATTCGCATACAGGTTAGATACAGGTTGATTGCATGAACGCTTCGTCTAAAAAGAAACTGGCCCAATACGAGCGCTTGGCGGGCATACTGCGCGACCGCATCGCTTCCGGCACCTACGCACGCGAGGACAAGCTGCCGTCCGAGATGGAGCTCATGGACGAATCGGGGCTGTCGCGCAGCACCGTGCGTCATGCCCTTAAGGTGCTCGTTGATGAGGGTCTGGTTCGAACCGAACGCGGGCGCGGCGCCTTTGTGGCCGACACGCCGGCGCTCCACGAGAACAACCTGGTGTTTTCGAGCTATACGACGCAGGTCCAGGGTCAGGGCATGAAGCCCACCACGCGCACGGTGGACTCGGGCTTTACCAAGGCGGGCGGCAGCATAGCTAAGTTCTTTGATGCCGCCGTGGGCAGCAAGCTCGTCAAACTTGTCCGTCTGCGTTATCTGGACGATGCGCCACTGTGCCTGGAGACCACCTATCTACCACCGAGCTTTGAGGCACTCATCGATCGCGATATCAATGGTTCGCTCTACGCCACGCTGCGTCAAGAATTCCATCGCGCGCCGGCACAGGGGCACAAGACCTTTGAGGTGTGCTATGCCTCGCAAAACGAGGCGTTTTTGCTCAACGTTGAGCGCGGGCAGGCGCTGATCCTGATCACCGACTACGTCTACGACACCGACGGCCGCCCGCTCCATGTCTCCAAGCGCATCCAGCGCACCGACCGCGCCAAATACACCGAGCCCATCGGCTAACCTGCCAAAATAAACCTGTCCCTAAATGGTAGGTTTGGGGAGGTCGGGGAACCAGGTTGGCTTAGGTTGGTTAGGGACGCGCTCGGCTAGGACCAACTCCATCCAGCACATGTCGTACCAGCGGCCGAACTTTTGGGCGCAGCGGTCAAAAGCGCCGACCAGGCGATACCCCATATGGGCATGGAAATCCTGACTGTTGTGCGTCAGATACTCGTCGTCCTTGTCGTGCGGCACGGCGATGAGCGCGCACATATTGGTGATGCCCATCGCGATCAGGCATTGCTTGAGCGCATCGTGCAGCTTGCGGCCCAGCCCGCCGTGGCGCACGTCGCGCGCAAGGTAGATCGATGTCTCGACCGACCAGTCGTATGCCTCGCGGCTGTTGAGCGGACTCACATAGGCATAGCCTACCGGATGCCCGTCCAGCTCCATCACCAGATACGGATAGCGCTTGAGCGTGCGCTCGATGCGCCCGGCGAACTCCTCAACGCTCGGCACCTCGTATTCGCAAGTAATCGCCGTCTGGCGCACATACGGCTCATAGATGGCAAGCAACGCCGGCGCGTCTTCGGGCGTCGCCAGACGAATCGTCGGCTCGGACATCTCGGGCATGCAGCCCCTCCCCCTCAAAAGCAAAGGCCGCCCTGCGCCAAACCCAGCGCAAGGCGGCCCCTCGTCATTACATCAGACTACAGGACAGCCGCCAGCGCGTCGATGTCCTCCTGCGTCGTGGCCCAGCTGGTACAAAAACGCACCACCGTGTGGGTCTCGTCGTACTTTTCCCAGTACTCGATCGAGGCATGCTCGCGAATGCGGGCCATATCTTCGTTGGGCAGAATCACAAACTGCTGGTTCGTGGGCGTCTCCAAGAAGAACCGGTAGCCGTGCTCGTGCAGCACGCGACGCAGCGCCTGAGCGGTCTCAATCGCCTGGCGACCAATCTCAAAATACAGGCCATCGGTAAAGAGCGCCTCAAACTGCACGCCCGTCAGGCGGCCTTTGGCAAGCAGCGCGCCATGTTGCTTAATGCGAGGAATGGGATGCGCCGGGGCGTGCATGCCGCAGAACACCACAGCTTCGCCGCAGAGCGCGCCGCACTTGGTGCCGCCGATGTAGAACACGTCACACAGCTGCGCCAGCTCGGGCAGGGTAATGTCGCACTCATCGGCCGCCAGCGCATAGGCCAGACGAGCACCGTCCACAAACAGCGGAATCTCGCGCTTCTGGCACACCGCGTGAATCGCCGCGAGCTCGGCCTTGGAGTACAGCGTGCCGTACTCGGTCGATAGACTCACGTACACGGCGCCCGGGAACACCGTGTGCTCGTAGCTCTCGTTTTCGTAGAACACCTGGATATAGTTCTCGAGGTCCTCGGCGTGCATCTTGCCCTCGTAGCCGGGGATGGTGAGCACCTTGTGGCCGCCAAACTCGATGGCGCCCGCCTCGTGGCAGGCGACGTGGCCAGTCTCGGCGGCAACGACGCCCTCGTACGGCGCGAGCAGCATGTCGATCACCGTCGCGTTGGCCTGCGTGCCGCCCACCAGCAAAAACACGTCGGCATCGGGGGCCTGGCAGGCCTCGCGGATAAGCTGCCTGGCACGCTCGGTGTGCGCATCGGTACCGTAGCCGGGCTGCGGCTCCATATTGGTGTCGACGAGCGTCTGCAGCACTGCCGGGTGTGCGCCGTGGGAATAGTCGTTGTTGAACGCGAGCATGGCAATCCTCTCTTACCGGGTATCGGCCAGATGATTCAAACGGAGCTATTGTACGCCGTTGGGATAGGCAATACGTGCGGCAAGGCACTCAAGCGCCAGCACCAGGGCAAAGCCGCAGCTCACGTCACTCAAAAAATGCGCCCCGATCACGATACGGCCAAAGGCGACGAGCGCCACGACCACAGCCGCCGTCCAAAAGACCACGCGGCGGCGCGACGGTTTTTCCTTAAAGGCCGCCGCGGGAAGCCCGGCGAGCATAAGGCCGATCGCCGCGTGCGCCGTGTGTCCACTCGCGAACGACTTAAAGCCGTCCTTGATTACGCCGGCCGCAATATAGGCCCACTTGTCGGGGTTGCCGATTACCCACCACGGCTGAAACTCGAGCCCCTGCGTCACCTCGATCACGCGCATGCGCGGGCGCGACCACAGCGGCTTGACGATCACGTTGAGGATAATGGCCTGAGCGACCCACACGGCAAGTACCATCAACGCCCAGCGCGTGAGCTCATCGGGCTCGGTCGCGCGCGTGAGGCGATAGACGATAAGGTTGGCGGCGATCACCAGCACAAACGTCAGCACCAGCTGAGCCGCAATGAGTTTACCGCCAACCCGCAGGGACGAAACGATCTCGTAGCCGGCCAGGCCAACGTTGACGAGGATGCCGAGCACGGCGAGCCATTTGCGCCCCCTGGAGTCGGGACGCACCGCGCGTACGAGCATAACGCCCGCGACGCTTGCCGTCAGCTCGAACGGCAGCTCGCCGGCGGCCTCGATAAGGCGACCGTACATACTGCCGATATTGAACAGCGCGCTCGAGATCTGATAATCGAAGAAACTGCCCACGCCCAGGCAAAGGGCAAGGATGACCGCGATAGCAGCGGCGTCTTTCTTATAGATGTATCCGAACATGCTTTCCTTTCGGTCGGGCGAAGGGTCGACCCGCAACATGGTGGGGCAAAGATAGCTTTGTCCCATAAATACCCTTACAGGTTGAGCATAAGTGAGCGATAACGTTCCATTTGTGGCAAGGTGGCCCGAAGGAGGAGGGAAGCGTACTTGCGTACGCGACCGACGAGTGAGGGTCAGATTGCCCAAATGGAGCGTTTGCAGCGTCGACCCGCTAGTCGTCGTCGCTAGCGCCCAGCTGTTGCAGCAGCATGAGTGCCGCCGCCACCGGGCCGGTGCCGTCGTTGGCGTCGAGGCCGCGACCCAGGCCGCTGCCCGCGCCGGCGCCCGCCTTGTAGGGCACCGACAGCTTGCGGCTCTTGGGGAAGTTCACCGCGCCATAGCGGGTCTTAAGCTCAAAGGCCACCTTCTTGGGCACGTCGACGCCCAAAAACGTGATGCGGCCGCCGCTGAGCGTGACGCTCTCGAGCCCCAAGCGCTCGCCGCGGATGCGGATGCGCGCGCGGTTGAACAGGTTGAACCCCGCCAGCGGCAGCTCACCGTGCGCGGCCTCGGTCTCTTCCTGCACCTCGTCGATGCTCTCCAGGTCCTCGGCCGCCGCGAGCTTACGGTACACGAGCACGCGCTGGTCCACCGCCGGCATGTACTCCTCGGACAAGAAGTAGTCTGCCGACAGGTTGATGCCCACGCTCGCCGCCTCCACGCCAGCATCGTCATCGCCGCGCGCCTCGGCCACGGCCTGTCCCAGCATCTGCGTAAACAGGTCAAAGCCCACGCTCGACAGGTTGCCGTGCTGCTCGGCTCCCATAAGCGAACCGGCACCGCGGATCTCCAGATCGCGCATGGCGATGCGCATGCCGCTGCCCAGGTCCTGGAACTCGGAAAGCGCGGTCAGACGCGCCGTAGCCTCCTCGGTGAGCGGCAGCTCACCCGGGAACATAAAGTACGCGTATGCCTGCGTGGCCGAGCGGCCAACACGGCCCTTAAGCTGGTAGAGCTGTGCCAGGCCCAAGCGCTGCGAGTCCTCGATGATCAGCGTGTTGGCCGTTGCGTTGTCGATGCCGCTCTCCACGATGGTCGTGGCGATGAGCACGTCGATCTTTTTGGTCGCGAACTCGATCATCACGTCCTCGACCTCGCGCGGGCTCATCTTGCCGTGCGCCACGCCCACGCGCGCCTCGGGCGCGGCCTCGTGCACGCGCGCCACGGCATCATCGATGGTCTTGACGCGGTTGGACACGTAATACACCTGACCGCCGCGGCCCACCTCCAGACGAATCGCCGCACTCACCACGTCGGGGTCGTACTCCCCCACGTGCACGATCACGGGACGACGCCCGGTCGGCGGCGTCGTGATCAGGCTCATGTCGCGCACGCCGCTCGTGGCCATCTGCATGGTTCGCGGAATCGGCGTTGCCGAAAGCGTGAGCACGTCAATCTGCTCGCGCAGGTTCTTGAGCTGCTCCTTGTGCTGCACACCAAAGCGCTGCTCCTCGTCAATGATCACCAAGCCCAGGTTCTTGGGGTTCACATCGGCCGAAAGCAGACGATGCGTGCCGATGAGCACGTCGATCGTGCCCTCGGCAAACGCCTTAAGCGCGCGCTTCTGCTGCGCCGGCGTGCGGAAGCGGCTGAGCACCTCGACCTCGAGGCCAAACGGGGCAAAGCGCTCAAAGAACGTCTCGTAGTGCTGCTGGGCCAGAATGGTCGTGGGGCAGAGCACCATGACTTGGCGGCCGGAGTCCACGCACTTAAACGCCGCGCGCAGGGCAACCTCGGTCTTGCCGAAACCCACGTCGCCGCACAGCAGGCGGTCCATGGGCTTGGGCGCCTCCATGTCGGCCTTGATGTCGGCGATAGCCTCCAGCTGGTCGCGTGTCTCGTCGTAGGGGAAGCTCTCCTCCATCTCGATCTGCTCGGGCGTATCGGGCGGACAGGCGATACCGGTAATCGACGAGCGGCGCGTATACAGGTCGACCAGGTCAAACGCCAGCTTTTTGGCGTTCTTGCGTGCCTTGTTGGTGGCACGCGTCCAGTCGGCGGTATTGAGCCTGGTCAGGCGCGGCTTGTCGCCGTCGGGGCCAACATAGCGTGTGATGCGGTCGACCTGCTCGAGCGGCACGTAGAGCTTGTCGCCGTCGGCATATTCCAGCAAAAAGTAGTCGCGCTCCTTGCCGCCCACTTCCTGGCGCGCGATCTCGCTAAAGAGCGCGATGCCGTGGGTAGCGTGCACCACGTAGTCGCCCGGCTTAAACGGGAAGGTGATCTGCGTGATGTCAACCTTGCGGCGGCTGCGCGCGCGGTTGGCGTCCATGCGGGCGTTGAGGTCGGCGATCGAGAACACGGCCAGGTTGGCATCGGGCACCACCACGCCCTGCGGCAGGGCGGCATCGACAAAGGTCACGCGTCCGCGCGAGATGGTGGGCACGGCGGCGCCGGCGGCAGCCTGCGCGGCGCCCGCCTCGAGCGAGCGGGCGTTAAGCGCGTCGGCCTTACGCTCGCGAATGGAAGCATGGGCCTCCTGGCGTGCGGCACGGTCGGCGGAATCCGCCGCTGCCACGCGCACGCGGTCGCCGATGGCGTCGGCGTTTTCGGGCGCAGCCGTCAGTGACTCCTCAAAGGTTATGCCCTCGTCGCCAAAGGTGAGCTCCATCGACTCGCGCGCGCCGCGGTCGGGAATGGCAAACACGCAGGCATAGCGCTTGCCCACGACTTCCTGGATGCGCGTCATAAAACGGTTGTCCGAGCCTGCGATGGCCGGCTGCTCAATCTTGAGCTCGGCCGTCACCGCACCGCCGGCACGGATGAGGCTCACATAGTTCAGGCGCTGCTGGGCACCAAAATCGAGCTGTTGGGCGCGCACGTACAGACCATCCAGGCGGTCAATCCCTGCCTCGCCGGCACGGGCCTCAATATCCTCGTAGGCGCGCAGGCAGTCGTCGAACAGCGAGCGCGGCTCGGACAGAACCACGAGTGCCTTGCCGCTCACGTGCGCCAACGGGCTTACGGTCTGGCCGTACATCACCGGCAAAAAGCGGTCGAGCTCGGGCGTGACGATGCGCGCATCCACCATCTCGAGCAGCGCCGCCAGCTTGCTGTCGTCCTGGCTGGCGCGATAGAGCGCCACGTGCATGTTGTGGACGGCATCGTCGGTAAGCGCCAGCTCGCGGCAGGGGAAGATCTCGATACTGTCCTCGTTGCCGATGGTCTGCCCCGTGGAGCTCACCATGCGGCGGATGCGGTCAATCTCGTCGCCGAAGAACTCGATGCGCACGGGCGCCTTTTCCTGTGCGGGGAACACCTCGACGGTGTCGCCGTGCACGCGGAACAGCCCGGGCGCGTCGGCGGCACCGGCATTGGTGTAGCCCATGCCCACCAGGCGCTGCGGCACCTCGTCAAAAGGAATCTCCTCGCCCACCGCAAAGGTCGTGGACTCCCAATAGTGGCTCTCGACCGGCGGCACGCAACGCAGCAGCGCGCGAGCCGAGGCGACCATGATGCAGTTGTCCCCGCGCACGATGCGTCCCAGTGCCTCGCAGCGCTGCGCCACCATGGCGTCGTCGGGCGCCTGCTCGCGCCAAGGGTAGTCCTTGCGCTCGGGAAAGCGGCACACGTGCGCCAGCCCCACATAGGCGGCCAGGCTGCGCGCAGCGCGATCGGCCGCGTCCTCGCCGCTCACAATGTAGACCGTCGGGCGCGGACGACGCGCAAACTGGGCCGCCGCCATAAGCGTGCGACCCGACTGCGACACGGCCAGCGTCACGTCCTCGCCGGCATCGAGTCCGGCCTCGACGGTCTGCAGCGCCTCGGCAGTGTAGAGCTGCGCGGCTATACGGTGAATGAGCATGCTGTTCCTCCGGCATCGCAACGCCAAAAGCCCGCCGGGGCAAGCTCGGCGGGTCGTACGTCAAATACATTGTCTGTCATGGTAGCGCATGGAGAGGACTCCGGCTCAAGGGCAAACCCAGCCCCGCAAAAAACGCCAGACGAAGATGCGTTCCGCCCTATCCCGCTACGCGCACGCTGGGGCACAAATCTGCCAGCGGACACTCGTCACACTTGGGTTTGCGGGCGTCGCAGATCTCGCGACCGAAGGTGATCCACTGATGGTTGACCGACTCCCAATACTCGTGCGGCAAAATCTTGAGCAGATCCTGCTCGGTCTTGAGCGGCTCCTTGGCATGCGTCTTGGGACTCAGCATCAGGCGGTGCGCAATGCGGTTGACGTGCGTGTCCACCGCAATGCCTTCCACGATGCCATACCCCACGTTGAGCACGATGTTCGCCGTCTTGCGTCCCACGCCCGGCAGCTTCACGAGTTCCTTCATGTCGGCCGGCACCTCGCCGCCATAGTCGGCGACGATCATCTGCGCGGCCTCGACGGCATGTTTGGCTTTGCTCTTGTAGAAGCCGAGTGACTTGATGGTGTCTGCCACGTCAGCCACGCTCGCCCCGGCCATGGCCTCGGGCGTGGGCCACTGGGCAAACAGCTTCGGCGTCACCTTGTTGACCTGCGCGTCGGTCGTTTGCGCCGAGAGCAACACCGCGATCAGCAGGCGGAAGGGATTCTCGTGGTCCAAAAAGCACTCGACCGGGCCATAGCGACGGTTGAAGCGCTCACACACCTCAACGGCGCGCTCGCGTTTGGCGGCATTGGTCTCGCGTGGCATAACGACTCCTCGGCTCAACGGCACAATAAACTTATGGGCACAATTGTCCCACGTCCGAGACGCTTACGCCTCCAAGAATGCGCCGGTCTGACGGCTCCACAGGCTCGCGTACTCGCCACCCGCCTCGACGAGCTGCGCATGCGTGCCGTCCTCGACAATCTCGCCATCGGCCAGCACCACAATGCGGTCAAGCGCCGCCACGGTGGACAGGCGGTGCGCCACCACAATGGAGGTGCGGCCGCGCATCAGGTTTTCGAGCGCCTCCTGCACCAGCGCCTCGGACTCGCTGTCGAGGGCAGACGTCGCCTCGTCGAGCACTAGAATCGGCGCGTCGGTTAGGATGGCGCGGGCGATAGCCACGCGCTGACGCTGGCCGCCCGAGAGCTTGACGCCGCGCTCGCCCACCATAGTGTCAAAGCCACGGGGCAAGCGGTCGATAAACTCCAGGGCGTTGGCCAGGCGCGCGGCCTCGCGAATCTGCTCATCAGTGGCGTTGGAACGACCGTAGGCAATGTTTTCGCGAATGGAGCGGTGGAACAGCAGCGCTTCCTGCGGCACGTAGGCAACTTGGCGGCGCAGGCTCTGCTGCGTGCAGCGCGAGACATCCTGACCGTCCACGAGCACGCGACCGCCCTGAACATCGTCCAGGCGCAGCAGCAACTTGGTGAGCGTCGTCTTACCCGAGCCCGATTTGCCCACCAGGCCCACGCGCTGGCCCGCCGCCACATGAAGTGTCAGGTCATCGAACACGCTCTCGCCCGCCGCAGCGTCACGGTACGCAAAGCTCAGGTGCTCAAAATCAATCGCGCCCTCGGTCACTTTGAGCTCAGGGGCGTCCGGGTCGTCTGCCACCAAACATGGCTCGTCCAGCACGCGCGTCATCTCGGCCGCATCGCCGAGCGCGCGGTTGATGCGCTGCATCATGGAGCTTACGTAGTTCAGACGCATGGTGAGGTTATAGGTGTAGGTAAAGATCATGACGAGCGAGCCGGCCGAGATGCCAAACCACGCGTTGCCGCCCGCCACGAACACACTCACCACGGCCATAGTGATGACGATAAGGCCCGAGGTCGTAAAGTTGCGCTGCATCATGGCATGCATCGAGACCGTCTCGGCGTCGCGCGCGGCACGATCGGCGGCGTCGAACAGATCGCGTTCAAAGTCCTCGCGCCCGCAGGTCTTGACGGCCAAGATGTTCGTGACCGCGTCGGAGAGCACGCCCGAGAGCTTGTTCTGCGCGGCGGACGTCGCGGCCGAAAGCGGCATGATGCGCTTGTACATAAGCCAGACAAACGCGATGTAGACGACCATGATACACACCAGGATCACGGTAAACGTCGGCACCACCGGGGCGAGTACGGCCACGGTGCAGACAACCGAGGTGATGGTGGGAATGAGCGAATACACCGTCACGTCGACCAAGCCCGTGTAGCCGCTCATAAAACGGCTCGTCTGGCTCACAAGCGATCCGCCAAAACGGCTGGTGTGGAATGTCATGGATTGATTGGAGAGCGTGTCGAAGCACAGGCGTGCCAGGTGATAGTTGCCCGCAATCTCGAGCTTGTAGACGGTGTAGTCCTGCAGCTTGGAGAGGATTTGGCCCACTAGGTTAACGAGCACGAGCGCCAGAATGTAAGGACCAAAGACCTCAAACACCTGGTCGCCTGCCACGGGACCGGCCTGGACGCGGTCGACGATGAGGGCCATCACATAGGTGTTGGCAAACGTGAGCAAAAAGATGTAGCCCGCCGACGAGAACACCGAGAGAAAGACGATCAGCGGCTGCGTGCGCGTGACGTCCCAAAAACGCTGCAGCGTGCGACGCACGGTGGAGCGTTTGAGCGGACTGGTGCTTCTCTGAGACATGGACTTCCTTTCGCGTCTGATAGGGCGAAACGCCATTGTTGCACACCGAAGCGCGCTTCAGGCATGCGCGATGCGAAAAGCGGTGGGGCGCCCGTGTTTACGCCGGCGCCCCACCGTCTTGTTGCAATTAGTCCTCGTCTTCTTGGTCTGTGGGAAGGCCCGCGGGCGTGAGTCCCAAGATCTCATCGGCTTGATCGGCGTCTTCCAGTGCGTCGATGTCCTTGAGCTTGCGCTCCATAACGTTGGTGCGCGTGGTAATGATGCCCTCGACCGTTTTGCCCGCGGTCTCGATCTGCTGCTGGGCGCGGCGCAGCGCCTTTTGATAGCGCGGCAGCTCGGCCTTGACGGCGGAGAGCACTCGCAGTACATCGTCGGTGCGTTTTTGCAGTCTAAACGTCTGATAGCTCATCTGCAGGCTGTTGAGAATGGCCGCCATGGTGCTGGGGCCGGCAACGTTGACGTGATAGTCGCGGCCCAGGGTCTCGATAAGCCCGGAGCGGCTGACGACCTCGGCGTACAGCCCTTCAAACGGCACGAACATGATGCCAAAGTTGGTCGTTGCCGGCACACTCAGGTACTTTTCGCAAATGTCCTTTGCCTCGCGCTTGACCATGGTGTCGAGCGTCTTGCGCGCAGCCGCCACGGTCTCCGCATCGCCCGACTCCTGCGCGTCGAGCAAGTGCTCGTACGCGTCGCCCGGGAATTTGGAGTCGATCGGCAGCAGCACGGGATCGCCCTCGTCCACCGGCAGCTTGACGGCAAACTCAACGCGCTCCGAGGCGCCGGGCTTGGTGGCGACGTTTTCCAGATACTGGTCGGGCGTAAGGATGTCCGCCAGAATTGCACCCAGCTGCACCTCGCCCAAAATGCCACGCGCCTTCACGTTGCCCAGCACGCGCTTAAGGTCGCCCACGCCGGTGGCGATGGACTGCATGTCGCCCAGGCCCTTGTACACGGCCTCGAGCTGGTCGCTCACCTGCTTAAACGATGCCGACAGTCGGTCGTTGAGCGTGCGGGAGAGCTTCTCGTCCACCGTCGCACGCATTTGATCGAGCTGCACGTTGTTGTCTTTGCGGATGGCGCCCAGCTGAGCATCGACCGTTTCGCGCACCTTGTCCAGGCGATGCTCGATACCCTCGCGGTTGGCACCGAGCTGTTGGGCCGTCTCGCGGCGCAGGTCATCCATCCGGTCACCAGCTTGCGAAAACTCACGTGCGATGGTCAGGTAACGTTGCTGCTCCACGGCCGCATCTGTCGTCTGCTGCTGCGCGATGGCATTGGCCGTGCGGCGAGTTTCGGCCAGCGCGACGTTCAGGGCATCGAGCGCGTTGTTGGCCTGCTCGAGTGCTGCCAGCGTTTCCGCGCTACTGTCGCCACGCTCCCGCAACTCGGCACGCAGGCTCTTGAGCTGGAGGGCGCAAGCCACAGCAACCCCCACCGCCACCAAGGCGATCACAACAAGCACAATATCAATAGCAGACATAAACTCCGCCCAACAAACCCAATCGAGCACCAATCAAAACCGCGATCAATCTTACCCCGCCATACGCACCGGGCGCCCGGCCCCTTCTTGGGCGCCCCTCTCCTCCGCATATTCCATAATGCGGCGCGCCGTCTCCCTGCTCACCTTTGAGTCATCACCGGCTAAATATGCGTACACGTTTCCCTTATTCAGATTCAAATCGCGGCAGAGACCGTAGCGCGTTACACCCGATTCCTCTAGCGCTCCCAACGTTCTTTTTCGCATCAGGGCGTTGATTCTTCTGTCCGCCACTGGCTTTTCCTTCACCGCTCTATACGCACGCCAAACGTTGGCATAACGATTAGGAAGTTTGTCCTCGGCGCATAGAGATGCCAGGCTACCCGTTTGGGCGTACAAGGACAAAACGCCTCGGTAACCCTCTTCCATCCACGAACCCTCGGATAAGCCCAGAACGTATTCGGCTTTACCCTGTGCCAAAGCGAGCAAAAACAGGGGCTCCGCCACGCGCGGCGCAACCGTCGTCGCTTGCTTAACCAGTTTTCTAAAACTGAGCGACTGCTGTCCGGATAGCTCTCGGCAATAGCCTTTTAAGAATCCCTCAAAGGTCAGATTCAACCGAGCACCTCCTTTTTGTATTGCCTGTATGCACAGACCATCTCTTGATAACTCCGCTCCGAAGGCGACGACGCCAGTGCTTCTCCCTCGTCGAATATAAGCCGTTCGAGCAGCCCCCAATCAAGTCGGTCGACGAATGCCTGACTATGAAGATCGATGATGTCGTTCGGACGGAAGGCATAGAGCTTCATTACCGCCAGATCCTCCAAGGATGGCGTAAAGTACCTGATAAAACGCGCCCCAATATCCAAGGGGATCAAACGATCTTCGTAATTGAATGGCATCTGATTACAATATGCCACCGCCATACCATTCACCTCGGGGTATCGAGCTATGATCTCGCGGAGGCACCTGTCCGCCTCAAACACATCGATGTCATGTGTAACCGAACGATTCGTCACATCGTTTAGCATGAAGGCGCTTCCTCCCACCAATACAACGCTCGGCCTGTCGTCTCTTGGACCTATTTCCAGCTCTGCCTCTTCGTCAATGCCCAACAGAGTCTGCTCTAAATCCTGCTTATACATAACAAATCCTATTATTATTCAACTTCAATAATACTATTCAGTCGCACGACAGGACCAACAGGATGCAAGAATTCCGCTCGTGGCGATAATCCCTACACCCTAGAAGTCCTAATGTTACAAACGCTAGCTCTCCCAGCCGGTGCGGATGGTTGTTATGACGTCGCCTAGGCGCTGGCCCAGGGCCGCTAGATGTTGGAGCACCTCGTTGGGCGATGCGCCGTTGAGGATGCACGTGAGGGCATACGACGCCAGAAAGATGGCCACAAGCCCTAACGGGATGAGCACGATCATCGCCAAGGTGCGCAGGCGCTGGCCCACGCGGCGACGACGCGCACGACGCTTGTCGAACGCGAGCTCCTGCGCATATGAATCTTGCTGTACGGAATAGGCCTCTGGTGCCGATTCGCACCCGGGCACAGCTGCAGGTACAGCAGCGGGCACGACATTTTGCGCAAAGGGCTGGACTGCCGCCCCTTGCATTTGTATCTCCATGAGTCGTTGCTGCTGACGCAACATGCGCTCGGCTTGTTGCTGCGGAGTCTCAAGAAACAGATCCATGCTGGCCTCCAAAATCGGAGCATTCGACGCTTACGACCAGCATCCCGCACCGCCATGACCGCGACAACGCAATCGCCGGCAATAGCCACAAAGTTTCTTTTGCTCAAAAGCTGTCGAAAAGCTCAACAACTCCCCTACCAGCACTTTCTCTGAGCTTTTTTCGCCAACAATCTTTTGGCCTTCCACCCTTACGCCAACTGACCAAAATCTAACCAATAGCTTGACGGAAATTGTGGAGACCGGGACCCCATACAAAAACGTGCCGCCCCAAAAGGGGCGGCATGCTAACTTCTTATCAGTTTTTCAGTAGCGAGCACGCGACGGCCCGAAGCCGGAGCACAGGGCGGGGAGACACCTTTGCCTCGCGCGACCTGCGGAGCCGTGAGCGAGAGGGAAAGGTGTCTCCCCGCCCTGCGCCCCGTGGTCGGTGAGGACCGACTACATGCCCGCGAGACCGCGGGCAGCGGTGGCGCACAGAAACGCCAAGGCTAGAATCACGAGCGAGCCCGCGATGTCTGCCAGCACGCCCATTGCACGACGCTCAAACAGCCAGCTCTCAAAGTGCGGGGCAACGTTGCGCCAAACACGCCACAGCAAGATGCCCATACCGATGACGCCCGGGATATTGAGCAGTAGGATCTCGGAGCACAAAAGACCGATCAGGTTGCCGGCGACAAAACCAGCGTCGCCCTCGCAGTATTTGCGGTAGACCACATACAGCATGTACGCCACAAACGGCTGCAAGCACGCAGAAATAAACGTGACCACCATCGAGGGCTCCTGCGAAAAGACCTCGGTGAGCTTATCCACGCTCGTGGCATCCTTAGAGGCCAGGAACAGCCCAATGACCACCACAGGCACCACGCCCAAGATGACCTCGACCATCGTAAACAACTTGGCGGTCAAGTCCTCACTAGCCGAATTCAAATGGGGCGCCCACTCAGGATGAGCATGCGCACCGACCTTCTTGTCCTTCTCAGCACGATCGGCCTTTTTGCCCTCAGCAACCCGACGACCAGGATCCTTGCAAGTTCCCGCCGCAGCAACCCGAGCCCGAGACTTCTTACCCATAACCAACACCTCACAAGAGGAAACGAATAGCCAACGCTACCCAGTGTACCCTCTAAGCAACGTCACCGCCCCAACCGGCCCCCACAAAAACGTGCCGCCCCATAAGGGGCGGCACACAAACTTCTTATCAGCTTTTCTGTAACGAGCACGCGACGACCCAACGCCGGAGCGCAGGGCGGGAGGCCGGATTGCCTTCCCTCCACGCGACCCTGCGGAGCCGTGAGCGGGGAGGGAAGGCGATCAGGCCTCCCGCCCTGCGCTCCGCAGCAGCCAGCGCCAAGCGCTAGTAGTTCACCACCTGCTCCTCAAAGTACGCCTTCGGGTGGTTACACACCGGGCACACCTCAGGCGCCTCGGCACCAACGTGCAGGTGCCCGCAGTTCAGGCACTTCCACACCTTCACGCCCTCACGCTCAAACACCTCGCCCGACTCGATGCGCTCGACGAGTTTGTTGTAGCGCTCCTCGTGGGCCTTCTCGACGGCGGCGACGCCACGGAACTTCTCGGCGATCTCGACAAAGCCCTCCTCCTCGGCGGTCTTGGCGAACTCGTCGTACATCGTGGTCCACTCGTAGTTCTCGCCCGCAGCGGCGTCGCGCAGGTTGTCCAGAGTGCCCGGAACGGCGCCGTCGTGCAGATACTTAAACCACAGCTTGGCGTGCTCGGACTCGTTGCCCGCCGTCTCGGCAAAAATATTCGAGATCTGAACGTAGCCGTCCTTTTTGGCCTTGGATGCATAGTAGCGATACTTGGTGTGTGCCTGGGACTCACCGGCAAAAGCGGTCTCGAGGTTCTTCTTGGTTTGGGAATTCTCAAAATCCATAGGTGTACTTCCCTTCAACGCATGCCGCCCACAGACTTTGAGCGGCCTTGCTTTAAGGATGCCCTCATGCCGAGAATTTAAACCTTACAATCCCGTTCTTCAGATTCGAGTGAGCTACACACTCAGCCAACGATCGCCCTCGGAGCCGCAAAAGCCCTCGCGCTCCAGATCGGCAAGAATGCTTGCGACCAGCTCGCGCTCGACCGGCTCTCGGCCGGCTGCCGTCTCCATCTCGTTAACGCCTGCAACGGCTTCATCGAGCGTAATACCTGCCGGTTGTCCATCGCGCGCCGCCAGCAGCATGCGCACAATGTGGGCGCGCTTTTGGCGACGCGAGCCCTCAAACTTGGACTGACGACTATAGCCCGCCGACCGCCTGGACGGATTGGGCAGCGTCTTTTTAAGATACGCGCCGTAATCCAGCAACGCGTAATACCATGCGCGCGGCGTGTCGGCATCGTCTTGAGGCACGGCAAAGGGCGCAATCTCATCCGCCGCCGCACCAGGGGCCGCCGGACAGGCGGCTTGAATCAGCGGCACCAGCTCGCGATCGGGAACGGCCGGCACATCGGGAAAGAAATGATGCAAAAAGACCGTGCGCACATTGGTCTCTAGATACACGCCTGGAAGATCAAACGCAAACGAACGGATGCCCTGCGCCGTTGCCGGGCCAATGCCGGGCAGAGCGACCAAGTCACGCGTCTCACGCGGAAACTCCCCGTCCCAGTCCTCTACAACGCGCTGAGCGGCCCCATGAAGCGCCAGAGCGCGTCGGTTGTAGCCCATGCCCTGCCAAGCGTCCAAAACATCGGAAGGCGCGGCCTGGGCAAGCGCCTGCACAGTCGGAAAACGATCGAGCCACACCGGCATGCGCGCCTCCACACGCGGCACCTGCGTTTGCTGCAGCATGACCTCAGAAAGCCAAATGATGTACGGATCGCGTGTGCGGCGCCACGGAAGGTCGCGATAACGCAGGACCCCTTCCGAACGAATCATCGAACGAAAGGGGTCCTGAATCATGGCTATGCTCCTTATGCGGCGCTATTCCTCCCGGTAAGCGCACGCGCAGGTGGCGTACTCGGGAAACGCTTCGCGGTCGGCGAACTTGGGATCGACGGCCGGGAACTGGCAGTGAGCGACGATGTCGCCGAGCGAAACGGAATCGAGGTAGTCGCGCATCAACGCCTGGGCTCCGGCCCACAGGGGATGATAGCAGCACGCGCCCATGCGCGCACAGTCACCATCGGGCGCGGTGCAATCGTTCATAACCATAGGACCCTGAACGGCCTCGACGACCTGGCGGATAGTGACGTCGTCCGGACTGACCTTGAGACGCATGCCACCGTGGACGCCACACAGGCTCTCCACAATACCGGCCTGGACCAAACCGTGCTGAATCGAGCGGGCAAACGAATACGGGACATTGACCTCTTCGGCAGCGGTGCGAACAGAAAGCAAACGCTCCGGATCCTCGGCAAGCATCGCCAGCATGCGAAGGGCGTAATCAGTCTTCCTCGATATGTCCATTTTTCCCCTTTCAAGGAATACGAACAGCTCGAACGAGCCCCGGGGCCGAGCTTGTGTCGAGACGCTAAATGACCGCCAGGACATCCAAATGGTAAATCGGATATCCACTGAGTGCCGCGCTTGGAGCGAAATGCATCAGATGCGGCGCACAGTGCAATTTAGTATAACCTAACTCCCTGTCTCGTAGAACAGGTGTTGCGCAACAAAGCTGTTGTTCAGACAGATATACTTATTAGATTTTACTTGCGTTCCCGAAGGCGCGGGGATTCTGGGCGAAGATGCACCAGGGCGATCGTTCTATCGAAACAAAGTGCATCAAACGCAAAAAACCACGTCCGAAGACGTGGCTTTAATTGCGTTGGCGGGAAGTACGGGGCTCGAACCCGCGACCTCCGACGTGACAGGCCGGCGCTCTAACCAAACTGAGCTAACTCCCCAGGCAGACGTTCGCGTTTGTTTCCGCTCGCGTGCGCTGCGGGGATTAGTATACACAGAAGTCTGTCCGGCGCGCAACAACTTTTTTGAAAAAATTTTTCGGTCCCTCCGGGAGGGTCTCCGGGGCTGAGGGCGCGGGTTGAGTTTGCTGCTCTACAGTCCTGCGCAAGACGGAAAGCACATTAAGTGCTTTCCTTTGCGTGCGGAACTCGCGACAAACTTAACCCCCGCCCTCAGCCCCGGAGACCCTCCCTGCCGTCACATTGTTCAATCAGTTTTGCGGGCGTGCGCCGCTGCGCGGCTAGCCCGCATGCTCCTCGGCGGGGTTGGTCTGATGGATCTTGTTGAACTTCCGCCTTTGGCTCAAATGGAAACGGGGGACGCATCTGCATCCCCCGTTTTTGTTGCGGTTAGTCTAGGTCAATAAACTTGGTACTTAGGATCTTGCCGTCTTTTACTAGCATTCTGGCCATGGTGGGGCCTCTGGTGCCTCTGGGGTAGCTGGCGCTGCCCGGGTTGAGGACTAAGCAACGGCCCACTTGGGCTTCTTTGGTTACGTGGGTGTGGCCGTTGATGGCTACGTCTACGGATCCCACCGGAAGGTCTTCGCGGTAGTGGGCTACGGCGAATTTGAGGCCTTCGTAGGTAAAAAGCGCAAGACGGTCTACATCGGGGCCGTAGTCGCGGTAGTAATCGTTGTTGCCCAGTACGGCCCGCACGGGGGCGATGGTGCATAGGTGCTCGTAGTCCATCTCTGACGTGAGGTCGCCGGCGTGGATAATCAGATCTGCGCCCTCAAGCTCATCCAAGAGCGCAGGCGATAAATAGCCGTGGGTGTCCGAGATGATGTCGATGCGCTTGGCGCTTGCGCTGTTCATGGGATCCCTTCCGCAAAAAACGATTCGGCAGATACATACAAAAAAGCCCCACGGCTCCGCAGACGATGGGTCTACAGGGCTGCGGGGCCAGTGTGCTAGAGACTCAGAGCCTTCTTGAGCGGCACGACGCGGCGGCGCGAAACCGGCACGCGTTCGTCGACGCCCGTAATGCCCAGCTGGATGGCGCCCGAGGGCACCGTCTCGACGTCCGTAACGCACGCCAAGTTGACGATATAGCGGCGGTGAACACGGAAGAAGCCAAAGTCGCAGAGCTTGGCCTCAAGCTGCGCCAGCGAGGTCGTCGACAAAAAGCGATCATCGACGGTATAGATGCAGGAGTAATCGTCCTTGGCCATGATAAAGCGAATGTCGTCCACGGGAATGAGCACCTTGCGGCCGCCCTTTTCCACCGGGATACGCTCGATGGTCACCTTACTGTCCGTAACCGGCTTGGCGCGTTGCATGACCTTCTCGATCGCGCGATCCAAGCGAGCTTCCTCGACCGGCTTCATCAGATAATCGACGGCATCCACGTCGAATGCCTCGACCGCATGGTCACTATACGCAGTCACAAACACGATCGCCGGCGGATTTTTGAGCTTATGCAGCGCCTCGGCAAGTTGCAGGCCCGAGGCACCGGGCATCGAGATATCGAGAAACACGACATCCACGCGACTTTCCATAAGCATCTCGATGGCGGAGCGGACGCTCGACGCCTCCGTGATCGTGCCGATCTTGCCCGTTTGCTCGAGCAGGAAGCGAAGCTCCGAGCGAGCCGGCGCCTCATCATCCACAATCATCGCACGCAGCATAGGGATAAAACCTTTCGTCAACTAACTACGCCGGGCATCCGTCGCATGACGTTGAGCCCGTAGCCCTTTATTTTACTCTTGAATGTCAAAGATGCTCTCTGACAAATCAAGATGAAGGAGCACTTTGGTGCCCTTGCCCGGCGCCGATTCGACACGCGTATAGGAGTGCGGCCCATAAAAGCGATGGATGCGCTCCGAAATATTGTGCATGGCCACACCGGCGCCGCCACCCTGGGGAGAGCTGGCGTCGGGACGGGCAGAGCGCTCGTCAAACAGTCTGGCGGCGGTACCCTCATCCATGCCCACGCCATTATCGGCCACGGCAATCAAGATTGCATCCTCGCCGTCTTGGTGAACGGTCACGTCGATCCTCAGGGCGTCGTCATCGCCCATACCATGACGTACGGCGTTCTCGACAATCGGCTGGATCACGAACGCCGGCACCAGCGTATCTTCCACGTCCTCGGACACATCGAACGTCGCAAGCACGCGGTCCTCGCCAAAGCGGGCCTTCTCAAAGGTAAGGTAGCGCTTGGTCTGTGCAACCTCGCGCGAGACCGGAATAAGCGATCCCGAGTTGTCGAGCGTGGCACGATAGAACGATGAGAACTCACGAAGCAGTTCGCGGGCCCGCAGCGGGTCGGTGCGCGTAAACGATGCAATGGTGTTCAGCGTGTTGAACAGGAAGTGTGGGTTAATCTGCGCCTGCAGCGCACGCACCTCGGCGCGCGCTGTGAGTTCCTTTTGCACCTCGAGCTCGTGGATGGCGAGCTGCGTGGACAAGATCTCGGCAAAGCCCGAGGCAAGCGCGTACTGGGTACGGTCGACGGCGCGCGGGGTCTTGTAGTAGAACTTGAGCGTGCCGACGGTACGATCGCCCACCTTGATGGGGGCGATAATGCCGGCGGGGACTTGGTTGTGCGAGCCATCCGAGCCCACGACATCCACCATACGGTTGAACGACTGCACGATGCCATGTTCGATAACGTAGCGTGTGGCAAGCGTGTGGATGGGAGAATCTGGCAGTAGTTTTTCCTCAAACTCGCCCGCGCAGGCCAACACGTTGCCCTCGTCGGTGATGGCCACCGTCATGGCGCGCGTCTCGGGCAAAATGCGCCGGCACACCAAACGCGCCGACTCCTGCGTCAGACCGCCCTTAATGTCCTCGAGCATGGCCGAGGCCACCGAGAGCGTCTCCTCGGTGTACTGGGAGCGCACCGAATCGGGATTGAGCGTCAAAAAGATAAAGATGCACAGAAAGATGCACAGCAGCGCGCAGGCAATCACCGTGGCGATCGGCTCGATACCGGTCACCAAGGCAAAAATAAAGTACACCAGCACGCAAATGGCGCAGGCAACGGCAATGATGCGAAAGATTGATATTGAACTATCGCGCTGGGCGCGGCGGTCGATCATTCGGCCCCCTCCAGGATACTGATCAGTTGTGCGTCACGCCAAAGCCCGTCCATGATCTTGGGCCAAAAGCTCTGGAAACGCAGGTAGCTTGCGGCGTTTTGGCGCGCGTAGGTCTTGGCCTCGTCAATACCGTGGCGCCAGATGCGCAGGTAGCCCTCATGCTCGCGGGTAAACACGCTGCGGACCATAGCGGTCTTGCGCACGCGGTCGTCGAGCTCGCGCGAAATCCACGGGCCCGGGTAGGGCATGAGTGATGCCGCCGTAACGGGAATGAGCTCCTTTTGATGCGCGGCGAATGTCAACTTGGCCCGTTCGTAGTACCAACGGTATACATCCTGCATAAAGCGCGGTGAGCGCTTTTCGGACTCCGGAGGCAGATGGCGCACGGTCCACTCGTTATCGAACCACACGTCGTAGCCAAACATGCGCATGTTAAAGAGGTAATCCAAGTCCTCGCCGCGGGTGATAAACGGGTCAAAGGCCACACGCGTAAAGGCGCGGGCGTGCAGGGCCATCAGGCCGCCGCACACGTAGTTGGAGCGCGAGATGCGGGTGCCCGAAAGCGCCTTTTTCATCCAACGGTTGAACTCGATGCGCTTGGTCCACCAACGATGGCAGATGCCCGCCTTGTCCGTGGGAGCCAGCGGCGAGCCGTCGCGATCGTAGAAATAGCCGCTCTTGACCAAGATCGGCAAGCCCTGACGTGTCTGCTGCCCCAACGCATAGGTCGCGCGCTTCATAAAGTCGGCGTCGATGACAGTCTCATCGTCATCCAAAAAGATAACCGCGTCATGCCCCAGCACAGCGGCACAGGCTAGCCCCATGTTGCGGATGGCACCGTAGCCTCGCAGGCTCACGCACTCGCCCGAACCCTTGGGCGCGATCTGAGCAACCCGGTCTGCGATGCGCGAGGCCTGGGTGTTGGTGACAACGGTGACCTTGAGCGTGGGATGCGCGTCGACAATCTCGTGCACGCGCAGCGACACATCGGCTGTGGCAGAAACGGGACAGACCACCAAAAGGATGATGCGTGGGATGTCACGCACCTGCTCAAGCGAGGCCAGACAGCGGTCGAGTTCGGGATTGTCGGCGTTGAGTCGCGTCGAATGGTCATAGGTGCCAGGGGCGTTTGCGCAAGCGTCATCGCCCGCCCAATACGTTGGAATCACGACTGTGGCGTTCATGCCTTACCCTCCCTGCAACACAAAAACGGGACGCCGCCAAACACAGGCGACGCCCCGCGACCTAGCTGATTCCATCATACCCACTTGGGCAAATCATTGCTCGCAAGTCGCAATGTTTATTGCGGATAACCCCAAAAGAGTACCGTGGACAGGCACAATAGCCGCTCGCTCCTATGCGGCATGCTCTGCCGCCCGAGACATGCGGGACAGACGGACCAGCAGCACAAAGCCCACCACCAGCAGCACGCCGATAGACAGGACGCCCAGCGAGGGGTTGCCGGTCAGCGAGGTGACGACCGACACCAAGAAGGTGCCCATAACACTTGCATAGCGGCCAAAGATATCAAAGAAACCGTAGTACTCGTTGGACTTTTCCTTGGGAATAATGCGGCCGAAGTAGCTGCGGCTCAGCGCCTGCACGCCGCCTTGGAACAGGCCGACCAAAATGGCAAGCACCCAAAACTCAAAGGCGGTCTTGAGGAAGAACGCGGCAAAGAGCACGATGCCCATATAGGCGGCGACGGCCACCAGGATCATATTGAGCGTGCCCACGCGACCGGCAAGCTTGCCGTAGATGATGGCGGACGGAAAGGCCACAAACTGCGTAACGAGCAGAGCCAGCACCAGTTGGGTCGAGTCAATGCCCAAAGCCGATCCATAGCTGGTTGCCATGGAAATGACCGTGTGCACGCCGTCGATGTAGAAGAAGAACGCGACCATGTAGACCAGCACGGTCTTGTTGTGGGCGATCTCGCGCATGGTGTGTCCGACCTCGGAGAACACGCCGCCCACGATGTGGCCGATGGTGTCCTCGGGACCACGCTCGCGACCGTACTTTTGCCTATAGGTGCGAATGAGCGGCAGGGTAAAGACGAGCCACCAGGCACCAGTGATGACAAACGACAGACGCGTTGCCAGCATGGTGGGGACGCCAAGAGCGGGGCCACCCATGATAAGCGCTAGGCAGATGATGAACGGCACGGTGGAACCGATGTAGCCCCAGGCATAGCCCGAGCTGGACACGGCGTCCATGCGCTCGTCGGTGGTAATGTCGGGCAGCATAGCGTCGTAGAACGTCATAGAAGAGTTAAGGCCGATGGTGCACAGCACGTACACGGTCAAAAATGCCATGGCGGACATTGGGATAGCCTGCGCCAGGCAAAGAACCAGGCCCGTGAGGAAGAAGCCCAAGAAGAACTTGATCTTGTTGCCGGCGTAATCGGCAAGCGCGCCCAGAATGGGCATGAGCATGGCGATGACCAGCGAGGCAATCGTCTGAGCATTGCCCCAAGCGACCACCAGGTCGGCCGAGGAAGCACCGGTATTGATGGCGTTAAAGTAGATGGGCACCACCGAGGTATTGAGCAGCACGAGGGCCGAGTTTCCCACATCGTACATGACCCAGTTACGCTCGAGCTTGGTGTATTTCATGGACAGGGACCCTTCGTATTCGCCCGATATGCAGTTAGTTCATCGTACCCCAATTGTCCAGAAGCGCCGGTAAGGATTCGGCAAAGGGGCACGCATGGGCCCTACTCCTCGCGGTCGAACTCCTCGTCGGCGCCGAGCACGCGACCGCTGTAATTGACATGGTTGGTCACGGCTTCCATATCGCCGGTCTCGATAAAGCGGGCAACCGTGCACTCGTAATCGAGCAGCGCGCGGTCAAAGACCTCGGGGAAGCTCTCGGTCGAGACTTCATCGGTAAAGGGGTTCTTCCATGCCAAGTGGCCCAGGTTGCCGGTGCGCTCGGGCGGCTCGGTCGTCACGCGGTGAGCAAGGCCATCGAGCAGCGAGTAGTCGTGCACCAACCCCTCAACCAGCGAGATCGCGCGCGTCTTTACGGAGCCGGCCGGCTCAATCGCACGGTAAAGTCGCTGCATATTGGCAACGGCAGCACCGTACTCCCCCGCCGGAATGTCAATGCCGTACACGCGTCCGGCAACATAGCTCATCAGCACGCCGGCCACGCGACTGATGCGATCGGTGGTGACGATCTCGCCCGCCGGCGGGTAATCGTCGACCGTAGCGCCATCGCGCTTAAGCTGCAGCATCAGTACATCCAGGTCGCTCTCGATCACAGCATGGACCTGGCTGCTCGAATCCTCAAGCTCTGAATCGGACTCCACGATGCCAAACTGCTGCTCATAGACAAAGGGATGGGCGTTGCGGTCGAGCACGTAATGAGACAGCAGGCCCAACGCAAAGGCACGGCCCAAGTTGGCGTCGCGCGGCAGCAGATGCGACACGCCGTCGCGCAGGCACGCGAACTGGCGAGACATGCGCGAGCGATGCATGACCTGCGCCAGCAGCGTGCAGTCGGAAACACGCGGTGTCAGAATGTGAAAGAAAAACGGGTCGGGGCCTTGGTTGCCCAAGATAAAGGCAATGCGCTCTTCATCGGACGTGATGACGCCCTGCGGAAGACGGTCGATGCTTTCCTCGCCAAACAGATGATGGGTGATAAGCGCGGGCATAATGATCCTTTCGATTTCATTCGATGCCACCCATTATGCCCACCGCGCGCCCATGCCAAACCCGCGGTGGTAAACGACGGCACGCAGACCGTCTACGCAAGCCCCAAGTGTGCTTTAACCTCGGCAGCGCGACGGCGGGACACGGGCACCGTCGAGGTTACGCGATCGAGCCTGAGCTCCATAAGACCCGTGGAACCGATCTCGACATTGTGCACGTCTTCCAAATTGACCAGATAGCTGCGATGAACGCGAATAAAGCCCTCGGAGACCAAGCGACGCTCGAGCGAAGAGATCGACTCATTGATCAGGTACGTTCCCTCGGCGCAGATGGCATTGCAAAAATCGGCACGCGCCTCAAAGTAGCAGACGTCTGCGGCGGGAATGAACACCTTTTTGCCCCCGCGGTCCACCGTCAGACGCAAAGGCTGGCGCGGAGCGTGGATAACACGACGGGCACCCAAGGCTGTCTCGATCTTGTCGAGTGCCTTTGACAGGCGTGCGTCCTCGACCGGCTTGACGACATAGTCGACAGCATCGAGGTTATACGCATCGGCGGCAAACTCGGCAAACGCCGTCACAAACACCACGACCGGCGGCGTCTTTAGGTTCTGCAGCGTCTCGGCAAGCTCAATTCCCGAGCGACCGGGCATGGTAATGTCTAAAAACAACACGTCGGGCTTGTTCGACAGAATCGACTCCACGGCTTCGGTGACATTGCCCGCCTCGGCAATCTGGCCCACACGCGCATCCTTTTCCAACAGATAGCGTAGCTCAGCCCTAATGGGAGGCTCGTCATCAACCACCAAGATGTTCCAGCCTTCGGACATATGTGCTTCCCCTCTTTTTCTCTCAATCCAACCGCGTGCTACGCCGTCAACGGCGCCGGCTCATGCGGCTCGCCGTTCAGCTCGACGATGACCTGCGTGCCAACGCCCTCCTGGGACTTCACGCGCATGCCAGAATCTTCTCCGTAAAAGAAATGGATGCGCTGAAGCACGTTGAAGAGCGCCAAGCCGCAGCCTCGTTTGATGGAGCCGTCGGCGGTAATGCTCTCGGGCTCCTCCAGGCGATGCTGCTCAAACAGATGCGCGCAGACCTCTTCGCTCATACCGATGCCATCGTCCTCGACGATGATCTCCAAACCGTCATCGGTCTCGAAAGCCCTAACACGAATAGAAAGCGGCTCGGTCTCGCGCTGCGCGTGTTTGATGCAGTTTTCGAGCAACGGCTGCAAGATAAACGGCGGCACCATGCAATCGCGCACCTCAAAGTCGATATCGACCGAGACGCGCAAACGGCCGTCGCCATACCGGGCCTGCATAAGATTGATATAACGAGTACCCTGTTCCACCTCGTGCTCGAGCGTGGTGAGCGTATCGGAATCAGAAAGCGTCTGACGATAGTAATTGGAGAAGTCGATCAGCAGCGATCGCGCCTTGTCGGGCTCGGTTCGAACGAGCGACACGATGGTGCTGATGGTGTTAAACAGAAAATGAGGATCGACCTGCGATTGCAAGGCGCGCAGCTCCACGCGGGCCGTAAGCTCGTCCTGGCGCTCGAGCTCAAAGCTCGCAAGCTGCGTGGAAATGAGGTCGGCAAAGCCCGAGGCAAGCGCCGTCTGGCGCATATCGATGCTGCTCAGACGGGGATAATACAGCTCGAGCGTGCCCACGCAATGCCCGCGCACGGTAAGCGGTGCGACAATACCGGCGCGCAGGCGCGGAAAGTAGCCACCTGTCTCGGTCGAGGCATCGCGCGAGAACACGCTTTGCTCACCGCTGTTGATCACGTTGAGCGTAGTCCGCAGCACCACCGGGGTGCCCGCGGGGCATTTTGCCGAGTCCTCGCCCCAGCTTGCCAACACCTGCTTGCCGTCGGTAAAGCAGATGGCAGAGGCGATAGTTTCGGACAGGATGATCTTAGAGGCGCCCAGGGCAGCTTCGGGCGTAAGGCCGCGCGACGTGTAGGCGAATATTTTTGAAGCGATGGCGAGCGTGCGGTCGGTTGCGCTCGATGTGAGGTCGTCGGGAACGACAAAGACGTACGAGAAGAAGAAGCACAGCATGACCAAGCCGGCAATGACAACAACGGCCGGAACGGGATTGGGATTATCGGTTAGATCCCAGATGAGCAGCAGGATAAGCAGCGGAACGACAATACCGAGCAAGATGGCTTGAACCACATGCTGAGCGGTACGAAAGACCTTGGTAGAGTTGTAGCTCTTGCCTAGAATCAGCCTATTGAGATCCACCGTCATCTCCTTCTTACTGACGCACCCCATAGCAATAAAGAGGGCCGCAAGCGACCCTCTCCATTGCATTATGCATCAAATACTGTGTTTTACATCAAGCCATCGATGAACGGTAGCTTAGGCGCTGTACTTGTTTGCCTCGCCGAAGGTGCCGCCCTCGACAATCCAGCCGTCCTTCATGATGACGTCCATGTTGTCGGTGTTGAGCACGTGGATGTCGGCGGCGACGTCACCGTTGACGACCAGCAGGTCGGCGCACTTGCCGGCCTCGATGGAACCGGTCTCGTCCTCGATGTGGCACATCTTGGCACCGTTGAGAGTGGCACAGGTGATGGTCTCGACCGGGGTGAAGCCGATCTTGTCGACGAACTCGTACATCTCCTCGATGGAGCAGGTGCCGTACGGGGTGACGAAGGAGAAGGAGTCGGAGCCGATCGTCATGACGACGCCGCGCTTCTTGGCCTCGCGCAGGCAGTCGTAGTTGCGCTGCAGCTCCTTCTCGACCAGGGTGCCCTCGTACTTGTCGTGCAGCTCGGGGACGTAGACGGGCGGATAGGTGGCGTACCAGGTGGGCAGGAAGGCGATCGTCGGGGTGAAGAAGGTGCCCTGCTCGGCCATGAGGTCCATGGTACGCTCATCGATATCGAAGCCGTGAATCAGCTGCTCGCAGCCAAAGCGAACGGAATCGTAGGCAGCGGCGTGGTTGTTGTAGCAGTGGCTCCACACGGGGATGCCGACCATCTTTGCCTCTTCGACCACGGCCTGAATCTCCTCGGAGCAGTAGTGCTGGTCGCGGCCGGAGTCCCAGCGCCAGATGCCGCCACCGGTAGCCCAGATCTTGATGGCATCGGGGTTCTCACGCAGGCGACGACGGACGGCCTTGCGCAGATCCCAGGGACCGTCGACCTGATCGCCCCAGGGGTGCGATTCCTTGTTGAGCTCCTGGCTGCAGTGGTGGGAGTCGCCGTGGCCGGCAACGCGGCAGAAGCCAAGGCCGGTGGCCAGAACGCGCGGGCCCTTGAAGACGCCCTTGTCGATGCAGTCACGGATCTGGATACCAAAGCGGCCGATCTCGCAGACGGTGGTGAGGCCGTGGGTGAGGCAGTCGTAGGCCTGCTTGACTGCGACGGCCTGCTTCTCGAGGAGCGGCTGCATGACCCAGTCGGTGTCATCGTCGGTCAAGTTGCCCGAGAAGTGCAGGTGGGTGTCGATCAGGCCGGGAAGGACGGTCTTGCCGGCGGCGTCGATGACCTCAACGCCCTCGGGAAGGTCCTGCATGGCGCCGGCGTACTCGATCTTGCCGTTGTCGTCGACGAGAACGAGGGAGTTCTCGACCGGCTCGGCACCGGTACCGTCGATGAGCTTACCGCCAACGATTGCATACTTAGTGGACATGGTTCCTCCTTATGGATCCATATAGTGGGCGAGGCCGTGTTGGGTTAAGGCCTCACAAAGCTACCCAAGTGGCGCCGGGTTCGGTGCACGGAAGAGAGGATTCCGCGCACCCGATCCGCCCCGGCTCGGCGTTACTTTTTGCGGGAATTGGTGAAAGCCATGAGGGCCAGGCCAATAGCCAACCAGCCGATCACGATGCTCCACTCCACCATGTTGAGGGAGGCGGGAGAGAACGGAATCACGAGCAGGCCGATGATGATGGCGCAGGCGGCGATAGCGAGGCCGATGCCAAACTTGCCGCCGGGCACCTCGTAGGGACGAGGCAGGTCGGGCTCGGTGAAGCGCATACGCAGGCATGCGAGGGCGACCATGCCGCAGGAGAAGATGAAGGCGAGAGCCGACACGTTGGTCAGAGGGATGAGCATGTTCTTGCCCAGGAACGGACCGACGACGGTGATGACGCCCAGAACGACGCAGGCGAGCTTGGGAGCGCCGGACTTGGGGTCGACCTCGGCGAACTGCTCGGGCAGCTGGCCCTTGCGGCCCATGGCGAGCATGATGCGGCTCGTAGCGCCGTAGAAGGAGTTCATCGGGCCCATGGGTCCAAGCGTGGCGATGACGAGCATGGCCAGGTACAGGAGCATGTTGATACCCTTGAGGCAGGCAAGCGCGGGAACCGGGCTCTTAACAAACTCATGCCAGTCGAGGATGGTGCCGAACGAGTAGATGCAGACCATGTAGAAGCCGCCGGCGGCCAGCAGGGCCAGGGAGATGATCTTGCCGAACTTGTTCCAGTTGAGGCCCTCGGCTGCTTCCTCAGCCTGCTGAGGAATGGTGTCGAAACCGGCGTAGAAGAACGGGGTCAGAACCAGGACCGACACGATGCCGGCGAACAGGCTGGCGCCCTCGGTAGCGGCCTTGCCGCCGCCAGCGCCGGTGACCTGGGAGAACACGGGCATGGCGTTGTCCGGCGAGCCGGTGAACAGCGAGACGCCCATGGCGAGCAGCATGCCGCAGAGCAGGGCCTTGGTCAGGAAGGCCTGGAGCTTGGCGGCCGAGCTGGCACCGCGGAAGTTGAGGAAGATGACGTAGGCTGCAAAGCCGAGCGCGATCAGCGTCGGGAACAGGTAAACGTCGGCGCCCAGGATGGTGTAGAGCTTGACGGCGCGCAGCCACTCAAGACCGGGCAGGCTGCCGAACATCTCGGACACGAGGGTCGAAATGGCGATGGCCTCCCACGGGCACAGGATACCGTTGCCCAGGGCCAAAAGCCATCCGGTGATGTAGCTCAGCGTACGGCCAAAGCTACGATCGACATACTCGACGATGCCGCCCGAAATGGGGATAGCAGCCGTGAGCTCGCCGAAAACAGCTCCGACGGGCACGAGGAAGATTGCACCCAAGAGGAATGCGATCATAGCGGGAACGGGACCGCCGCCCACGACCATCCAGTCGCCGACCTGCAGAACCCAACCGGTACCGATGATGGCACCGAAACCGATGGTGAAGAAGTTCCAGAGCGAAAGCGTTTTCTTCATGCCGCCGTTATCCTCGACTGCAACTTCTGCGTTCTTGTCCGCCATTGTTCCCCTCCTTTCCTTTTTGACGCCCCTTGACGTCACCCCTTGCGCGGTCTGTTTTGCCGCGCTCTTTTATTTCGTGGCTTTAAGATACGGCCTTGGCGCAGCAGCTCCGCTTGTAGCTCGACCGAAGGCAGAACTGCAAAACGAGCGGCGCCGTTTTTGGGACGAACGGCACGGTTTGCCGCTCATTGTTGCCGCCCGTCCGACGGGCGTACGCTCATCGGACGCATATAGAGATGTTTTTGAGGCCGTGTGTTTTGCGCCTTTCGTACCGTTTACCGAGCTTTTGACGCGCAGACCCATTTGTTGCACATCTTTTTTGTAGGATGGACAGGTTATACATGAGACAAGGCGGTACGAATGGCATACGGATACAACGACGGTGATCAACGGCGACAAAGCGTTCGCCTTGCTGGCCGTACCACGCCTACGCCCAGAAATGCCACGAGCAGCAATCCGCAACGCCTCCAAGAGCAACCCAGGCCTTCGTCTCGGCAGCAGTCAAGCAGAACACGGCAGAGTGGCCGTCTGAGCACGGGCACAAGCGCGCAGCAAGATAGCCGCTTGGGCGCGCGCACTCGACAGCGTCAGGCCGAGGTTCCGCAACTGCGCCGCAACGGCGCACGTCAGCCCGGCATCCATATCAACCGCTTCTTTTCGCATCCCCAAGGCGGACGCGACGGCAAGCCCTACCGCTCGGCATCGCACGCGAATGCCCCCGCCCTGCCGGCTCGTCGACTTCGCCTCGCACTGTGCTCTATCCTTACCTGTCTGGTCTTTGTGCTTATGAGCTCCTGCATGTCCCACGGGTCGGCCGGTCTCGAGCCCACCGCCGAGGACAAGCTGCTCAAGGCCCCCGTCGCACCCGGTTATTCTTTCGCCTTTTCGACCCCACGCTCGCAATGGCAAGCCGGCACGATGCCCCATATCTATCAGATCGACCCTGCGTGGTCGGAGCTGCCTTACGCCGGCGGCACCATCCGCCAAAATGCCTGCGGGCCCACGTGCCTCACCATGGTCTACATCTTTAAGACGGGACGCACCAATATGACCCCCGTCGATATGTGCGCGCTTTCCGAGGCGGGCAATTACGCCCCCACCGGCGCAACCGAATGGTCGTTTATGACGTGTGGCGCGTGGCAGTTGGGGCTTAACGGAACGGAGCTCCACAACGATCGCGACTCGATGACTCAGGCGCTGCGTTCGGGAGCACCCGTTATCGCCGCCGTTCGGCCGGGCACCTTTACCAGCGTTGGACACTACATTGTGCTTTACGGTATTGACGACGCCGACCAGATTGGAGTCTTCGATCCCAACTCGGCCAGCCGCAGCGCCCGCCGCTGGGGCGCCGTAGAGGTCCTTAACGAAGTCGAAGCCATGTGGGCCTACTACTAGTCATTGGGGACAGACTTAAATGAGTGGTCGTTAGGGACAGTCTTACGGACGCCGGCCGAGAGCAGACGAAAAGGGCCATCCCGAACTGCTTGGAACTGCCAGCACGGAAAGCGCATCCTGCTTTGGGGCCCAATAGCGGGGCGCGCTTTCCGTTAGCGGCCCGTTTGGGAAACTAGGGACCGCTTTTCGACAATAATCCGGGATGCATTTTCCGATTGAGGGCCTCAAGGGAAACCGCACCCCATGTTGGACGCTCATTCTGGGATGTGCTTTCCGCAGTTGATCGATGCGGCCTTTAAGGACTGTCCCAAGCTGCCGGCAGGAAAGGAACGTCCCCAAGTGCCGGGTTTCCGCAGCCTGCAATGCTCCTCATGAACAGCCGCCTCAATAACAAAAGCCCCCGCGGCCGAAGCGGACCGCGGGGGCAACAGACCTGCAAGAGTTAACTCAAGTCCTCGCCATTTGATGCAATGACCTTTTGGTACCAGCAGAAGCTGTCCTTTCGGTAGCGATCGAACGTGCCTTTGCCCATATCATCGGCATCAACATAAACAAAGCCATAGCGCTTCTTCATCTGCCCCGTCGAGGCCGACACCAAATCGATACAGCCCCACGGCGTGTATCCCATCAGGTCAACACCGTCCTCGACAATTGCATCGCGCAGCGCAAGAATATGCCTTCGCAGGTAATCAATATGATACGCATCGTGGACTTTGCCGTCTTCCAGCGCATCGAGTCCGCCCACACCGTTCTCGGCGATAAAGAGCGGAAGATGGTAACGATCGTGGTAGCCGGCAAGCGTCACGCGCAAACCCAGCGCATCGATCTGCCACTTCCAGGCAGTCTCTTTATCCTTGAGGTACGGATTGCGCAACGTCGGGAACACGTTGCCCTCCGCCTTCTCGGCGATCACCTGATCATCGGCGCACACCAAGCGCGAGCAATAGTACGAGAACGAGATGAAGTCGACCGTATGCTCTGCCAGATACTCCGTATCGCCCGGCTCAAAGGGCACGTGAACACCCTCTTTCTCGAGTGCACGCAGCTTCCAAGCAGGATAGGCGCCCGCAGCCATCACGTCTGTGTAGAAGTAGCGGCCGCGGTCCTCCTCATACGCAAGCCATACGTCCTCGGGCGCACAACGGTACGGATAGGTCGCACCGGCAGCGACCATGCAACCCACCTTGTTTGCGGGATCGATCTTGTGCAGAATCTCGACAGCGCGAGCGCTCGCCATAAACATATGGTGCGAGAACGCCGCAGTCACGGCTGCACGGTCACGCTCATCCTCGAGCGTGACACCCGCGTTGAGATAGGACAGCGCCACGCTGTTGATCTCGTTGAACGTAAGCCAATAACGCACGAGGCCCTGGTACGCGCGTCCGACGGTCTCGACGTAGTGCGCATACCGCTCGATCATCTCTCGGCTTTGCCAGCCACCATAGCGCTCGACCAGAGCCAACGGATAGTCGTAGTGCGACAGCGTCACAAGCGGCTCGATTCCATGCTCGCGCAGCGCCTCGAATACCTGACGGTAAAACTCCAAGCCCTCGCCGTTGGGCTCGGCCTCCATCCCTGTGGGAAAAATACGGCTCCAGCAAATTGAAAGACGCAGGCACTTAAAGCCCATCTCGGCAAAGAGCTCGACATCCTCGTGCCAATGATGGAAGAAGTCGTTGCCCCAGCGGCATGGATACAGCCTGTCCGGATCGTCCACGGGCTTTTGCCTGCCAAACATTACATCCCAGCGGTCGGAACCCTGTGGGATCAGGTCGGAGTGCGACATGCCGCGGCCGCCCTCGTTCCAGCCCCCTTCGGCCTGGTTGGCGGCGAGGGCACCACCCCACAAAAAGCCCTCGGGCATACCGGCGGCAGACGTTCTGTCAAAGTAACTCATGCTACTCAGCATCCTCGGCAGAAGCTGCCGCGGCGTTCTCCTGCTCCTGAGCCAGGAGCTGGTTATCGTACACCTTAAAGAACGGGTACCAGACCACAGCCATGACCACGATCAAAACGATCGTAAACACCCAGATGCGCGGGTCGAGGCACTGGACAAAGCCCTGAACGAAGATGGGGAACGTGCCGCTCACCAAGATGTAGAAGTTAGAGACAAGACCCAGTGAGACCGCACCCCAATACAGCAGGGCCGAGATCATGCCGCCTAGCACAAACGGAATCATGAGGATCGGGTTGAAGATGATGGGCGCGCCGAAGATCGCGGGCTCGGAGATACGGAAGAAGCTCGGCACGATCGATGCCCTGCCAAATGCCTTGAGCTGCTGCGACTTTGCCCTAAACGCGCAGAGCGCCACAAAAGAGAACGTATTACCCGTGCCGCCGATGAGGTTGATGGCCAACGACATGAGCACCGGGTGGAACTCAAGCGGCTGCCCGGCAGCATAGAGCGAGGCGTTGGCGGCAAAGGCGGCAAGCGAGACCGGGGCGGTGATGGGCATTACGATCATGTTGCCGTGGACGCCAAAGCACCAAAACAGCAGCGTCATGAAGCAGATAAGCAGTGCGCCGGGCACAGAGTCAACTGCGACGGAAAGCGGGGCAGCGAGCAGCTTCTCGATAACCGAGGGGATGGACAGCGCGGGATCGATCATCTGGATCAGCAGGTTGCCGCCAAAGAAGATGAGGATGTTGGCGAGCATAGGTACGATGGCGCCAAAGGTTTCGGACAAAAACGGCGGCACGCCATCGGGCATCTTGATGGTGATGCCCTTGGTCTGGCAGAAGCGCGTGACCTCGACGGAGACCAAGGCAACGATGATGGCGGTAAACAGGCCCTGCGCACCCAGATAGGTGCAGGGGACCGCCTGGAGCACGGACTCGTCAGCAAGCTGGTAGTAGGACGACGGCGCCGCGGCGATCAGGAACATCACCAGCGAGGTCATGCCGGCGTTAAGCTTGGGCATCTTGTAGGTGCCCGCCAGGTTATAGGCGATTGCGAACGTCACGATCACCGACAGTATGCCCATCGTCATATTGAAGGGGATGAGCAGCGTGAGCTTATTGGCCGTCGCAAAATCGAGCCAAGGGCCAAAGACGGACCAGAACCCGCCCTGCGCCACCAGGTCGGCCGTGACCGGCGGGTTGGCGAGGATCATAAAGACGGCAGATACCAAGATGAAGCTGATCGCGCTCATAAAGCCCTTTTGCATGGAGGCAAAGTGGCGCTCGGTGCCGCAGAAATTGGCGATAGGGGTCAGTTTTTCCTGAAGCAGGGTCATGAACTTCTCCATGGTCGCCTCCTAACCCAACAGCGACTGGGCGAGTGCCAGCACGTTGGCGGCGTTGCCCATGCCGTAGTCCTGTGCGGGGATGACCGCGATCGGCTTACCGCTCCCCTGCTTGACGGTGTTGAGCTGGTAGGACACCTGCGGCCCCAAGAGCAGCACGTCATAATTGGCGCACGTCTCCTGATACTCGCCGATACCCACCGCATCGATATCGAGCTCGATGCCGTTTTGCTCCGCATATTTCTCGAGTTTCTTCATCAGAATGCTTGTAGACAGACCAGCTGCGCAAACAAGAAGGATCTTCATAAGGGATTCCCTTCGCATTGATTGGTTGGATAGTCACCGCACGCCGCTAGGCGTTCTTGGTTGCAGTGCACTCATACAGGCAGATCAGCTCCTGCACGAGCTCCTGAGCAAGCATGGAGCACATGAGGTGGTCCTGAGCATGGACCAGCAACACATCCACCGACAGATGCTCGCCCGCTGCCTCAGTCGAAAGCAGCTGCGTTTGGATGTGGTGAGCCTTGATTCCCGCATCCTTTGACTGCTTCATGAGTTTGGCGGCGGCGTCAAAATCCCCCGCTTTTGCCTTTTCAAGGGCTTCGAAGGCAAGGCTGCGTGCCTCTCCCGCTGCAGCGACCAGCTGAAACGAAACCATCTCGGTTCCCTGATCGTCCATAACGGTCTCCTCTCCCGTGATGTTTGGTTTGTACTTGAATATTCGAAACGCCTATCTCCCGCCCGCAATCCTCGAGGTTTATTGCAGGTAGACAGACAGGGTTATCGACAAAAGAAGTCTTAAGCCGTATGCGCTTGCACAAGCGCCATCAGCTCATGCCAGGACCGGCGCTCGCGTAGGCGCTCGACCCCCTGGCGGTCCATAAAGATCTCGGCGAGCAGTGAGCTCAAGATCCGCGCCTCATCGCCGCCCGACCGGGCAAACGACACCATAAAGACGATATCGACCTCATGGCCGTATTCGTCCCAAAGAATGGGATGTTCGAGCAGGCCCACGGTAACAAAGGCCTCGGCGCTCAAGGGATGCATCCCATGGGGCATGGCTACCCCATTGCCAAACGAGGTGGCACTCGCGCTCTCGCGCTCGGCGACCTCTTGGGCAAACTGGGCATCGACACGGCCGCTCTCGACGGCGCGCTCGGAGAGATATCGGAGAACGGCCTGCTTCGACGACGCCTCAACGCGGTTGAAGAACAGGGCACGGCTAAAGAAAGAGCTTACGGAGTCCGATTGCGCAGCGTCATCACTCAGCACCTTGCGGATAGCGTTGACATCGCTCGTCTCCAAGAAGAAATCGGCCTCGCGGACGGGCACGGGCAACTTGACGTTGAGCGGCACCGTTGTGAACACGTAGTCTATGTGCGAAAAGTCGAGCGTTCCCACGCGGGCGACATCGCATGTCTCAATCGACTCGATATACATACCAAACTGCTTGCGGTACTGGTGCTCGAGCATACGGGCGCTTCCCGCTCCCGAGGCGCACACGATCAGGATGCGTTTGCGACGCGGCTGGTCGGCTTGCTGCTCGAGGGCCAGGGCAAATGCCATGGCGATGTAGCCGAGCTCCTCATCAGAGGGCTGGCTGCCAAAATGACGCTCGAGTACCTGCGAGGTGCCGGCCGCCATCGAATAGGCCAACGGAAACCTCGTCTTGATATCGGGCAGCATGGGGTTATCCATATGCATGTGATATTCAAGGCGATAGCCCAGAGGGCCAATATGCCGAGCAAGGTTCATGCGAAGTTCAAGATCGCTGCTAAAGTCAAACCTAAACTCATCGTTGACCGCACATACCATCTCGGAAGCGATCTCCCACATCTCGTCCGAGATAACGGCCGAGCCCTTCTCGGGCACGCCCGTGCCCCTGCCGAGCAAATGGATTGCGATAAAGGCAACCTCTTCTCGGGGCATGCTCACGCCCAGGGCATCCTTGATGTTTGCGGCAATCTGGAAAGCCGCAGCGTATTCGCGCGTTCCCTCCAGCTTTAAAACGTCCGATTCTGCAGCCGGGACATAGCAGCCCTGCTCGATGCGACCAAGAGCGATGTAAAGATGCATGATGAGATTGCGGAATGCCAGCGAGCTCACCGTGACGGGCGAGGCAGTCAGGGCATCGTCCACACATGCGGCGATGGCCCGCAGGCGCTCGGCGAGCTCTGCATCGTCGGTGTCGGGCAACACGGGCCTCACCAGTGAGGCCAGACACAGACGCCGTTGCGACTCCCCACCCGCAACGCGGATTCCGTAGCGAGGGCGCTTTTCGAGCATCAAGTCAAATTGGGCGAGTTTCTGCTCTACCAGACGCATGTCATTGGACAGAGTTCGCGCCGAAACGTAGAGTAAATCCGCATACTCCTCAATCGTCACCCACTGGGACCGCATGAGAAGGTCGTTAAGAAGGAAGGACACACGGCCGTCGCGCGTATCAGGAATGCCCGGATGGGCCAGAGCCGCACCGTCTAGCAAGCGAGCAAGCTCATCTGCATGTGCAACATCGATACGATATTGCCCTTTGCTGCCAACGATGCGTGCAACCCCCGCAAGCTTGTCGTTTGCGCGATGGATATAGTTTCTCACGGCGCGCTCGCTTACCTCGAGACGCTTGGCAAGCACCGCGACAGCGACAGGCTGAGCGTCCTCGATCATATTTACAAGCTGCTTGACGCGAGCATCCATGTCCTCCTCCTTTCCCTGTGTCTAGTCTAACGCGGTAAAGAATGACACTCCACGTCGCGCTCGTTCCGCCAACGCGGAACAGGTTGCGGGGAGTCCAGCTGAACTTATAGGGAGCACGGAGAGAGGGCCCGAAAGCAATGCGTCGGTGTGAGATGCGCTTTCCGCAGTCATTGGGGACAGATTTAAATTAGTAGTCATTGAGGACGTTCTTGTTTGACTAGTCGTTTAAGAACGTCCCCAATGACTACCCTCCCATCGGGGACTAGGTAAATAGCAAAAGCCCCGCAGTCGGAGCGGACTGCGGGGCTCATGAAGAGAGGCTAGTTTGTGGGCGCCTTGCCTGGCGCCCACGAGAGAGGCAATGGAGTAGAGGCTACTCGTGGATGCGGGTACCGGAGAGGCCGGCCATGGTCTCGGCAGCCTTGTCCAGGGCGCCGATGATGCAAGTGCGGCCCTTGCGGGAACGGGCGAACTTGATGGCGGCGCGGACCTTGGGCTCCATGGAACCCTTGCCGAACTGGCCCTCGTCGGCCAGGCGCTCGGCCTCGTCGGCGGTGATGTCCTCGAGCTCCTCCTGGCTGGGCTTGCCAAAGTTGATGGCGACATGCTCAACGGCGGTCAGCAGGAACAGAACGTCGGCGTCGCAGTCCTCAGCCAGCAGCTCGCCGCCCAGGTCCTTGTCGATGACGGCGGGAACGCCCTTGTAGCAGCCCTTGTTCTCGTAGTCGCGGACGACGGGGATGCCGCCGCCACCGCAGGCGATGACGATGAACTCGTTGTCGAGCAGGTTGAGGATGGAGTCGGCCTCGACGATCTTCTTGGGGTCGGGGGAAGCGACAACGCGACGCCAGCCGCGGCCGGAATCCTCGACGAAGACCTTGGAAGGATCCTCGGCCATGAACTCCTTGGCCTGCTCCTCGGTGTAGAACGGGCCAATCGGCTTGGTCGGGTTCTTGAACGCGGGGTCGTCGGGGTCGCACTCGATCTGGGTGACGACGGTTGCGGCGTGCCAACGCTTATAGCGCTTGTGCATCTCGCGGCCAATGCCCTGCTGCAGGTGATAGCCGATGTAGCCCTGGGACATGGCGCCGCACTCGGGCAGCGGCATCTCGGGGGTGCCGATGGCGTCGTGGGCGGCGGCGAAGGCGTTCTGGATCATGCCGACCTGCGGGCCGTTGCCGTGGGTGATGATGATCTCGTTACCCTGTTCGATCAGGCCGAGAAGAGCGTGAGCGGTGTTGCTCACGGCCTCGATCTGCTCGACGGGGTTGTTGCCGAGGGCGTTGCCGCCAAGGGCGACGACGATACGATCGGGCTTGCCAAGAGGCTTAGACATTGCTGGAATCCTTTCTGTAAAAGGCCTACAACCCATTAATAACCCGCGCCCGTGCGATACGCGAGTTTATTAAGGTTTATATTCTCTTTATCGCTCTTTTTATTCATTTTGAAAATAGTTGAACGGTGAACGGTCGCTTTTACCCGCTCAGCGTAAAGAACCCCAGCTCAAGCATATCTACGTCATTTACGTGCAACTTTATTTTAATAGAGCAGGGATTAGACCAGATTATGCAAACTGTATCTTTGCTAAACATAAAACAGACAGCGCAAAATCTTACTCGCACTATACGAGATTCTATGCACTTATTGGACGAGTATGCAGCCCTGCAATAACATGGCGTTTTTCATCCAACTTAAGGAATAGACGAGTGCCTTTGCCGCGCGTCGGCCGGCAGCCGGCGAGCCGTCTCGTCGGTTGCCGCTTCCAGAAAATCAAAAACTGATATTGCGCGCGCAATTGCTGCATGGTACTTTAGCGAAGAACAGCGCGGGCTGGGGCGACAGAGATCTGTCGTGAAGTTTGGGTTCGGCGACCCCGCTGCTGCCTTCTCCTTATCCGCCAGCGAACCCCTTGAGCGACGGATTGAGGAGGTCCCTACTATGACAAAAATGCTCAAGATCACGCTGAATGGCGAGACGTTTCTCGCCGACATGCTCTGGGACAAGGCTCCCAAGGCGTGCAAGCTGTTCGAATCGTCCTGTCCGGTCGAGTCACGTATCTTTTCGGCCAAGATCTGCGATGCCGAGGTAACCTATCCCGTATCGGGCCCCATCGCCAATTACGAGCACATCGAGAACCCCGTCTTTCACGAGCCGGCGGGCGCCGTGAGCTGGTATGGCGGCTGGTCGTCAATTTGCATCTTCTTTGATGTGTGCGAGCCCTTTGGCACCTGCAACATGTTCGCCCGCATCTGCGAAGCCGACCGCAAGCGCTTTGCCGCCGCCTGCCGCAATGTCTGGGACAACCAGGGCATGTACATTAAAAACGAAATCGTCGAGATCGAAACGGAGGCCTAAAGATGATGGATATCAACACCCTGCTCGTACTCGACCTTGCCGAGTACACCACTGCACTTGAGGCCCTCGCCGATCAAATGATGCTCGAGGAACCGCGCGATATCGACTACATGCGCCGCCGCAAGCTCGACACCGGCCGCGAATTCGCCGTCTGGAACTTCACCGTCGGCTACTGCATGAACGCAGCCGACGCCCTCTCCCTCCTGCGAGCCCAAGCCAACGAAAACGCCAACGACGGCACCGCCGACCTCGCAACGATCAACAACAGCGCCGCGCGCCTGTGCGACTGGTTCTCGGGCGCCTTCGACGTCACCGGCAAAATGGATGACACCACGGCAATCCTCGCCCACAGCCGCGACCTCTACGCCCAGGTTGAGACTCACGAACAGTTCGCGGCCCTCACCCGCGCCACCGAGCGCTATCTGGTCCAGCTCCAATTTTGGGTTGACCGCCAGATTCCCTGGCCGGCTATTAGCGACCTCGTCCACGGCTACCGCCTACGCACAGAGAGCGGCGAGACAAGGTAACCAAGCAAGCAGCACCGACAACGCCCCACCATCGGGATCCAAAGTAAGAATCAGAGGGCTGGAGACGCACCCAACAGCGTCCCCAGCCCCTTCGCAAAGTAGAGCACTGTTTCAGTGGCTTTGAGGCCTATTCGAACCTTTGCTATCTCCCAAATTTTGTATATTTACGACATTATTATCTGCCAATTTTTGTATGATTTTAGGCGATTCTATCTGTCAATTTTTGTCATTTGGGGGTTTAATGCTACGCCGTAAGGTCACTGATAGGCTTTTGAGCTGGAAGAATAACTCCAATAAGGCATTACTCGTTACTGGTGCGCGTCAGATTGGCAAGAGCTATGCGATTCGCGCGTTTGGAAAAAGCAACTACGCTTCGTATTTTGAGGTCAATTTACTACTCGATGTCGAAGCAAAGAATGCACTTGTTGGCGCAAAGAACTCCGTTGACTTTATCAACCGCGTAGCCCTTCTTGCGGATGCGCCGCTTGTTGAGGGCGATACGCTTGTCTTTGTCGATGAGATTCAGGAGTATCCGCAGATCGTTACACTCATGAAGGCGTTGGTCGAGGATGGGCGCTTTAGCTATGTCTTCTCGGGGTCTATGCTTGGGACTGAGTTTAAGGGGATCTCTTCTTTTCCGGTGGGGTATGTAGAGCACATTGTTATGCGCCCGATGGATTTTGAAGAGTTTTGTTGGGCAAACAGCGTTAGCGAGAATGTGCTTGCAGGCATTCGCAGCTGCCTTGTCGAGAAACATCCTGTCGAAAACTATATTCATGAGGCGATGCTCAAGAACTATAGAGCTTATATCGTTTGCGGCGGCATGCCGGAGGTCGTTCAGAATTATATTGATTCGGGTTATTCGCTCGTGAGCACACGTGAGCTTCAAACTCAGCTGGTCGATCAGTACAAAAGCGATATCTCAAAATACGCATCGACTCGAGCGTTTAACGTTCGGTCGATTTTTGAGCAAATTCCCGTTCAGCTTGAGGCGGAGTCTCATCGCTTTGTTGTTTCGTCTCTGGGTGAGGGAGCTCGCCTTAAAAAATATGAGCAGGATTTCCTGTGGCTTGTTAACGCAGGTGTTGGATTGATGGTCGCCAGGGTGACGGAGCCACGGAGTCCTCTCAAGAGGACGGAGAAAACGACAGCCTTCAAACTATATGAGTCTGATACGGGCATGCTCGCATCGCGGTACCCCGGCAGCACCGCACGCGCTGTCTATCTTGATATGAAAACTCCCAACCTTGGTGGTCTCTATGAGAACGTGGTCGCGCAGGAACTCGTTGCCCTCGGGGCGGATGCATGGTACTACCAAACGCGTGAGGTCGGTGAAGTTGACTTTGTGATCGAAGGCGCCCACGGGCATGTTGTCCCAATCGAGGTCAAATCGGGCAAGAAAGTTCGAGCGCATGCGGCCCTCGATCGTCTGATGAGTGTGGGCGAGTACAAAATTCCCGAGGCCGTTGTACTGAGCCACGAGAATCTCAGCAAAGAGGGCAAGGTTCTGTACGTTCCAATCTACATGACGTTTTGTCTCGATGAGTTTATGGAAAAGGATGACCCCAATAACGATTTCTCGTTCGCGCCCATATCTCTCTAGCCATTTGAATCCGCAATCCAGCCCCGCCCACGCATCAATGCATTTCCCGAGGTGCTGCGCGTTTCGCGGCAAAGCCACGAAAAAGCAAAGGGATAAGAAGCCGCAACAACCACGCCCCCCATCCATCCCCAAAGTAACGCGAGGTTTCGCGGCAAAGCCGCGAAACAGCGAAGGGGATAAAAGGCCCCCTCAGCCACGTCCTTCATTCAGCCACACAATCCGAGGACGTAGTCGTAGCAGGATCTGAGGGCTAACCTTCGCGGACACTCCGCAGGACGAAAGAACCCCCGCCGCACGTAGTGCGCAGCGGGGGTTCTTTCATGTCCGAGGACGTCCGCGAAGGTTAGCCCTCAGATCCTGCGGCGGGAGACCTAGGCCTCGTTGTACACCGTCTTGAGCTTCAGCAGGTGCTGATAGCGGTCCATAGCGGCCTGCTCATTCTCCTTGAAGAGCTCCTCGGCGCGCTCGGGGAAGGAACGCGTCAGCGAAGCGTAACGGGCCTCGTTCATCAGGAACTCCTGATAACCGCCCGCGGGCTCCTTGGAATCGAGCGAGAACTTCTTGCCGGCAGCAGCCTCGGGGTTGAAGCGGAAGAGGTTCCAGTAACCGCACTCGACAGCCTTCTTCATCTCGGCCTGGCAGTTCTGCATGCCACCCTTCTTGATGGAGTGCATCTCGCAGGGGCTGTAGCCGATGATGAGGGACGGGCCGTCGTAGGCCTCGGCCTCGTGAATGGCCTTGAGGGTCTGAGCCGGGTTGGCGCCCATGGCGACCTGCGCCACGTAGACGTAGCCGTAGCTCATGGCGATCTCGGCCAGGGACTTCTTCTTGGTCACCTTACCGGCAGCGGCGAACTGAGCGACCTGGCCCAGGTTCGAGGCCTTGGAGGCCTGACCGCCGGTGTTGGAGTAGACCTCAGTGTCGAAGACGAAGACGTTGACGTTGTGGCCGGAAGCCAGGACGTGGTCCAGGCCACCGAAGCCGATGTCGTAGGCCCAGCCGTCGCCGCCAAAGATCCAGAAGGACTTCTTGGTGAGGTAAGCCTTGTCGGCGAGGATCGCCTTGGAAGCGTCGCAGCCGCACTTCTCGAGCTCGGCAACGTAGGCAGCAGCAGCGGTCTTGGAGGCCTCGGCGTCGTTGACGGAGTCGATCCAAGCCTGGCCGGCAGCCTTGAGCTCATCGGACGGACCATCGGCAGCGATGATGTCCTGGGTAGCGGCGATCAGCTTCTTCTGGACGGCCTCGTAACCGACGGCCATGCCCAGACCGTGCTCGGCATTGTCCTCGAACAGGGAGTTGTTCCACGCCGGACCGTGACCGTCCTTGTCCTTGCAGTAAGGAGCGGTGGCAGCGGGGTTGCCCCAAATGGAGGAGCAGCCGGTGGCGTTGGAGATGAACATGCGGTCGCCGGCAACCTGGGTCACCAGACGTGCATAGGCGGTCTCGGCGCAGCCGGCGCAGGAGCCGGAGAACTCCAGGTAGGGCTGCTTAAACTGGCTGCCCTTGACGTTGGCCGCGATGAGCTCCTTCTTCTCGGAGACGTTCTCGACCATATAGTCCCAAACGGGCTGCTGGTCCATCTCCTGCTCGGTGGGAACCATCTCGAGGGCGCCCTTGGGGCAAACCTTGACGCAGTTGGTGCAACCCATGCAGTCGAGCGGGGACACAGCCATGGTGAACTTCATGCCCTTGGCCTTGGGGCCCATGGCGTCGAGCGTGCGGGTAGCCTCGGGCGCGGCGGCAGCCTCGTCCTCGGTCATCGCGAACGGACGGATGGTGGCATGCGGGCACACGTAGGCGCACTGGTTGCACTGGATGCACTTGGTCTCATCCCAGTGGGGAACGACCACGGCGACGCCGCGCTTCTCGTATGCGGAGGCGCCCAGCTCAAACTGGCCGTCGGCGCAATCGACGAAGGCGGAAACAGGCAGGCTGTCGCCGTCCATGCGATCGATGGGCTCGAGCAGGTTCTTGACCTGCTGGGCGATAGCGGACTTGGTCTCCTCGGAGAGCTCGACGGGAGCGGCATCCTCGGCAGTAGCCCAGTCGGCCGGAACCTCGAACTTACGGAAGGCGGTAGCGCCAGCATCGATGGCCTTGTGATTGGCGTCGACGATGGCCTGGCCCTTCTTCATGTAGGACTTGGTAGCCGCGTCCTTCATGTACTGCAGGGCGTCCTCGGCGGGCAGGACCTTGGCCAGCGCGAAGAAGGCGGACTGGAGCACCGTGTTGGTGCGCTTGCCCATGCCGACCTTGGCAGCCAGGTCGATAGCGTCGATCAGGTAGACGTTGACGTTGTTGTTCGCGATGTAGCGCTTGGCCACGGCGGGCATGTGCTCGGCGAACTCCTCGTCGCTCCACTGGCAGTTGACCAGGAAGGTGCCGCCCGGCTTGACGTCGCGAACCATCTTGAAGCCCTTAACGATGTAGCTGGGGTTGTGGCAAGCGACAAAGTCGGCCTTGGTCACGTAGTACGGCGAACGGATCGGAGAATCACCAAAGCGCAGGTGCGAGACGGTGACGCCGCCGGTCTTCTTGGAGTCGTACTGGAAGTAGGCCTGGACGTACTTGTCGGTGTGGTCGCCGATGATCTTGATCGAGTTCTTGTTGGCGCCGACGGTACCGTCGCCACCCAGACCCCAGAACTTGCACTCGATGGTGCCGGGGGCTGCGGTGTTGGGCGCATCCTCGGCCTCGGGCAGGCTCAGGTTGGTCACGTCATCGACAATGCCGATGGTGAACTCGCGCTTGGGCTCGTCCTTCTTGAGCTCCTCGAAGACAGCGAACGCGGACGCGGGAGGCGTATCCTTGCTGCCCAGGCCATAACGGCCGCCGACGACCTTGATGCCCGTCTTGCCGGCCTCGTAGAGAGCGGAGACGACGTCCTGGTAGAGCGGCTCGCCGATGGAACCCGGCTCCTTGGTGCGGTCCATGACGGCGATCTTTTTGACGGTCTCGGGGAGAACGTCGACGAAGTGCTTGATGGAGAACGGGCGGAACAGGCGAACCTTGACCAGGCCGACCTTCTCGCCGTGAGCGTTGAGGTAGTCGATGACTTCCTCGAGCACGTCGCAGAAGGAGCCCATGCACACGACGACGCGATCGGCATCGGGAGCGCCGTAGTAGTTGAACAGGCCGTAATCGGTGCCGAGCTTCTCGTTGATCTTCTTCATGTAGCCCTCGACGACGGCAGGGAGCTCGTCGTAGACCTTGTTGCAGGCCTCGCGGTTCTGGAAGAAGATGTCGCCGTTCTCGTGGCTGCCGCGGGTGTGCGGGTGCTCAGGGTTGAGCGCGTGATCGCGGAAAGCCTGGACGGCGTCCATGTCGCACATCTCGGCCAGATCCTTGTAGTCCCACATGGCGACCTTCTGGATCTCGTGGCTGGTGCGGAAGCCGTCGAAGAAGTTAAGGAACGGGGTCTTACCCTCGATGGCGGCAAGGTGAGCCACCGGCGAGAGGTCCATGACCTCCTGGACGTTGCCCTCGGCGAGCATGGCGAAACCGGTCTGGCGGCAGGCCATGACGTCGGAGTGATCACCAAAGATGTTCAGGGCGTGCGAAGCGACGCAACGCGCGGAGACGTGGAAGACGCCCGGGAGCTGCTCGCCCGCGATCTTGTACATGTTCGGGATCATCAGGAGCAGGCCCTGAGAAGCCGTGTAGGTGGTGGTCAGAGCACCGGCGCCCAGCGAACCGTGAACGGTACCGGCTGCACCTGCCTCGGACTCCATCTCGACGACCTTGACCGGGGTGCCGAAGATGTTCTTGCGACCCTGGGCCGCCCACTGGTCGACATGGTCGGCCATCGGGCTGGACGGCGTAATGGGATAAATTCCCGCTACCTCGGTGTACGCATACGAAACATATGCGGCCGCCTCGTTGCCGTCCATAGACTTAAACTTACGCGCCATATACCCCTCTCCTCTCATATAGGTATACAGGCCCCGGCGATCGCCGGGATGTTGGCGTGATGGGATTTTCGCTGTTGCTTCCAATCATCTGGCAGGCGAACTCAGCAGCAGGTACATGGCGTGGAGAGAAGGCATGCCGAGGCGAGGAGGGCTGCACGCGCTCCACAGGCCCAGCTACCCGTCTTGCACATGACCGAGCGCCGCAAAGGCCGCATGCCGGATGCTCCCGGGCACGCCCCGGCGATGGGAAGCGCCCGCAACGGAAATCCGCATGCGGGTTTATTGTACCCCGCCGTCAAGTGTAATTTCGGCAAATATAGGTGGCCGGTAAAGGTTTACCTCGGGTGACTATTGTGCGCCCGGCACCGACGGGCACAGTCCCCTGGAACCCCACAGCAGTTGCGGTGAAATAGGGAGTGTTTTTGCTGTTAACGGCCTTAATCAGTCCCTATTTCACCGCAACTCATTGAGGGGATGAGTTAGAGGGCGCCGAGGAGGATGGCGTAGGTGGTGGATTCGCCGAGTTTGAGCTCGTCGCCGGGGTTGAGCTGGGCGGAGCGGCCAGGCTCTACTTGAACACACACACTCGTGGCCCCGTTTACCACCACGGTGCCGTTCGTGGACGACAGGTCCTCGACAAACCATGTGCCAGAATCGTCGCACCAGATATGGGCATGGCGGGCCGAGACGTCGTCGCCGACGTCGGTGATGTCGCCCTCCCCCGTTGCCAGCGCGCCGATCTCAACGCCTTCCTCACTCGGCTGAATCCAGCGCGGGGCGCTCACCACGTAGCCGTTTTGCACGCGCAGCAGTCCCAGCGGATGCGCCGGCGCGACCTCGTGCTCGCCCGCGACCGAAGATGTGCTCAGCGAGCGCGGCGTCGACGTGTCGCCGCCACGGGTCGCATGAGCGCGGCGGCTCGCCCGACTTGGAACTAAGGCGGGCGTGAGAGCAAACGGCATAGGGAACGAATCTTGCGGATGTACTCCTCGACGTCAGGCAGGTAAGCCCCACGAAGTCACCGGGGAGGCCCAAGCGGCCCGGCACCACTTCCAGATTCTGACCAGGGCGAGTCGTTCGCCGGTGGCTGAAGGCTCGCTCCCACCCAAAAGGGGAGATTCGCGTTGTTCCCCAATCGCTCTCGCATCTTTCATTTTGCTCGAGGTGGGCTATAAAAACTTTCCTGGTGAAAGGCGGCGATTGGTTTCCTTTCTTTCTAGAGGAGCGCGCCTGTAATCTGTTTTCATCCTAAATCAAGTTAAGATCGGACCTTCCAGAGGCAAGTCGACTCAAACTGCGAGGCTCCATGTTGGAATAAAGAGCGCTGTCGAAGTGCCAACAACACAAAGCTTGCCAGTCTCAAATAGAACCTTTTGGGAGTCCGATTGGGCCGCACACCGAATCCCCGCTGGTGGTTTTTTATAGCTGCGCAACAATAAACAAGGTTAGTGCCAGTCCAGCATGAAATTGAGGAACGTATGCATTTTTTCTCAGTAAGTGATCGTCGTTACTGCTTCGATGAGGTCACTCGCAATTGCTTTCAGGTTGACCAAGCATCAGAAGATGCGCTTCGCATATTTGAAGCATCGGGAAGAACGGTCAACTCGAAGTTGCTAACAAAGTCACTTGCTGCGAAAGGCTACGACCAAACGACCATAGCAGAACTTGAAGACGACATTGATGAGTATCAACGATTGTCTGAGCGGACTTTCTTAACAAAAGACACGCCTCGAAAACTTAGATCCATCGAACTCCACGTTTCACATGCATGCAACCTTGGTTGTAGTTACTGTTTTGCCGGTAAAGGAGATTATGGAACGTCTCCTCTGCTGATGACAGACGAGATAGCCTTCAAGGCGGTCGACTACCTCGTCGCAAGTTCATCGGAAAACGAAACGCTTGCGATCGTCTTTTTTGGTGGGGAACCCATGATTAACGAGCCGCTGATATGGAAAACGGTCGACTATTCAAAAAGAATATACCCCAATAGAAACTTTACCTATTCTATTACGACCAACGGAACGCTTTTGAATGACACTGCTGTGAATTCTTTCAAGGAGCACGGGTTTTCTGTTCTGATTAGTCTCGATGGTACAGGATGCAAGCACGATGCATCGCGCCCGTACAAGACGGGAGGCGGCTCTTTCTCCGATATCGACAAAAACGTTCGTCGTTTTTCCGAGTCGTTCCCCTTCGGCGCAAGAGCGACCTTAACAAATAATAACTGTAACCTTGTTGAAGACTATCTTCAGTTTAAAGAGATGGGCTTCAGAAGGATTTACTTCTCGCCCGTGAGCTCATTCGATGAGAATATCAAACTCGACGAACACTCATTAAACAAAATCAGGGCGGGCCTAATAGATTTGGCGGATCAATATCTCAAACAGATTGATCAAGGGGAAAAGCCCTTGTTTAGAACATTGAAAACTGCAGTTGATTTGATTATGAGTAACAGGATCGCCTTTGTCGGATGCGGGGCTGGCAGGCGTTTTATTTCCGTGACTCCCGAAGGGGACGTATACCCCTGTCACAGGTTTGTCGGGATGATGCGATTCAAAATGGGCAACATCGTCACCGGAATTGACGAAACTAGGTATATTGAAAACTGGAGTCAGGGTGTCGAAAAAAGAATTGACTGTACGGACTGTTGGGCTCGGTCTTTCTGTGGTGGGGGCTGTAGCTGGGAGGCTGCAGACGAGCACGGCTACTTGCCCAAGAGTCTACACCCTGCATCATGTGAATATAGAAAAATGTGCTACGAGATGGCTTTTGACCTTATTTCCCGCCACTCATCTTCGCAGGAGAAAAATCAACGAGAAGCTACTGTATCGGAATAAGCGGTTCAGCGCATTGCTGTCACCATTGTGGAGGTGTTCGTTCTTCTGATTACCGTCTGCGAAGCTTATTGCTACGTTCGCCGAAACCATTCTAGAAATATGGTGAACTAGACATCTTGGTTTGTTATACACAATATTGAGGTTTTTCTGCACTCAAAGGGAGGTAGTCGTGAAGCATATTCATCCGATTAATCCAGGAAGTGGCGACGAGGCAGGCGTGAAGCCGATGTCTTTTGACTGCCTCTTGGGCATTACTGACATCTGTACTGTTTATGATAAAGCAGATGGCTGTGGTGCATACGATTACTGCGACTATGACATGGATGGCGGCAGCATCTGCGTTGTAGATCACTGTGGCATTGATCAAACGTAGTCTCTAATTGGATTAAGGTGAGGAGCTGTTATGAAGCATGTCCATCCTGTTGGTTCAAATGAACATCCTCCCGTTGAGCCTTGTTGTCTTGGAGTTGATATATGCAATTTTTACGACATCGCCGAGTGCCCTGTTGCGGATTGGTGCTATGTCGATAAAGAATCAAGCTGTGTTTTGCCAGCAGATTGGTGCGATCCAGTTGACGAGTAGTTTTGTGGCTAGGAACTATTTGGTCCAATTCAGAATAAGATGGGGACAAATACCAAAATCTCGTGTCTGGGAGGAGTTATGCCATTATTGCAAGGTCTCGTTGGATTAGCCTTTATATTTGCGTTATATCTGGCACCTTTTTTAATTCTATTCTTCATTATCCGACTCTTTCTTCGGAGAAAATAGGAGTGTCACGCAAACATTAGCGTAGCTTTCTTCCAATATGAGCCGAGCATCGGCAAGTGGAATAAGAAGCCCGACCGTTCGCCACATGAAAGTGATCGGACGGGCTTCTCTATTTAACCCGGGCCGCCACCCATAGCGGCTTTCCAAGCGTATTCTCAGTGCAAAGCAATCGTCAGTTTAATCCTATGCGCTGATACCGCATTTCATTTGTTCGGCTCGAATTCTACGGCCTGGCAACCCTCGCACTCTCCGGCAAATGGATTGAACGCGAAGGCAGAGATGATGTGTGCGTGGACATCGAGGCTGCTGTAGGCAACATACTGGGACATGGACCCCCGCTGCGCGTGGTATGCGGCCCGGCATATTCATTGCCGTCCAACCCCGTGTAGTTGCAGCAAAGGGTGGAACCTCAATGCTCAGCTCATGTTGTCCGTGGGACACGAGAATCGTAAGTACACTTTGGTGCGATTCTCACGCTGATACTGAGCCACCTGGAATAAGATACGTCGCGACAACACTTCGCTTCACCTCTGTCTCGACAAGATGACATAGACTAAAGTTTCCTTTAGTAAGAGAACGAGAACTATATCTGAAAGCGTTGCGATGGCGTGAAGGCACCGAGTCCGAACCGCCTGAATGCTACGTGCATCTGCATCGCCTTTTTGTTATCTCTGCCAGTTGGGTAGCACTACACTTGTCATCATTTACCCTGGTACATGCTGCCTAAATCCACTACCCCTTCTACCGCGCCGACCATCTCGTCATCGTGAGAGACAACGATGATCAGCTGGCTTTGCTTGTTGCGCTTAACATAGGCCGCAAGCTCGGCGCGGCTTACAGCGTCTAACCCAGTCGTGGGCTCGTCGAGTACCAAAACTGACGACTTGCGTGAAATCGCCGACCATAAGTACACTCGGCGCAGCTCACCGCCCGAAAGCGCGGAGCAACGTTTCCCGAGCAACTCCTTCACGCTGTTTTCCAGCGAAAGTAGGCCATCTACACCCCGGTGATAGGAAGAAAAGGGCGTGTCGAAATACTCTAACAGCTCTTTCACCGTTTCGTCCGGCGCGAAGCACGACTGTGGGCAGCACGATATCTCTCTCGCACGTATGTAATCCAAGTCGCATTCTTCGATTGGCACGCCGTTGTATTTTACTTTGCCTTTCGATGAGTATAGCCCGAGCATCAAGTAAAGAAGTGACGTCTTGCCTCTTCCGTTTTCCCCAACTATGCAATATGTACCAGGACCGGAAAACTTGAAAGAAAACCCGCCGAGGACCTCTCGGACAGATCCGTCTGGAAGGGCAACCGAGAATTCCAAATCAGATACCGAAATGTCATTTATTTCATCGAGTTTAGCTAAATCGGTCCGATTCCACCCCGATCTCTCCTTTTCTCTCGTCGCGATAGCCGTCCTATCCCATGATGCTTTGGCATCTTGATAGGATTTGAACAATGACATCATACTTTTCAAAGTCTTAAAGAGAACCGCGAAGTATGTACCGATGATAGTGTACTCGCCTATTGACATAGTTCCGTTAATGATTCGTACTCCGGAAACAACAAGTATCACCGCTTGAAACAACGCTGCGAAAAGACCATCGAGCGATGTCAGAGAATATGATAGCTTTCCGGAGCGCAAAACTTTGGGAAAATAGCTCTTAAACCCAGCGTCGAGCGCTTGTTCGCTCTTGCCGTACGAAGATGTCAGTTGAATGTTGAGAATCTGATTAAGCTGCGATGCAATTGCGGCGTAAAAGGCGCTGTCCGCCTCTTTCTTCTCATACGTGACCCTATACAAAAGTTTCCTCAACCCAGTAATTACACAGAAATACACGATGAGGAGAATGATGGAAAACACCGCGAGAGTTGAATCAATTGACCATATGATAAGCAATACGATGGGAATGGCTACAATGGACAGCGGCGCACTGATAAAATTCGCCAAAACGAAGGATGAGACCACGCTGGAGTCGGAAATAATCCGTTGCGTTGTATAGGCTGGATCGATGGTCCGACTCACCAAGTAATCGTCTCTTTCAAAACGCAAGACGGCCTCCCTGAGAAGATCAAAGGAAAGTCTCGTGGTTATGCGAATGGAAAGTGTTCCTGCAAAATAAGTAAAGAGGGTGGAGAAAACTCCTATTGACGCAACCAGGAGCGCGAAGAGTACGGCGTCTCTTTCGCTGCGGTTACCGAGAAGAAAATCTAAGAATTTCCCGTTCACGTATGGCATGGCATAGGAGAGAGCGGTTCCAATCACCGTGATAGCAATGAAGACGAAAGCCCCTTTTGCTCTGATGAACCTCGAGAGAACGCATCGAATCAAGGAAGGCCCCAATCTACCCGCCACAAAACATCAATCACTGATACCTTACACCTCAACACAACAGGAGCGAAGATTTGCCAATGAGACTGCTTTAAGATTGCCTTGGGCCAATACGATCTCAAGCTCTTCCTACAAGAGAGTCGGAATCGGACATCTCCTCCGACGAACCTGGCAATCGGGCGGTTGAAATATCTTTTTCAACCGCCCGATTGCCACAATAGATTTGAGCATCCGCCCACAAACGTCCGCGTTTTATACCCATCAAATCCTTTGCCTTTTGTCGTCTAGACTAGAAAAATCGCTCGAAATAACGCAACCGGCCTGCTCGCTTGAAGAAACCTAAGCCCGTAACGTAGATGTGCAAACTTCCGAAACGCCTTGCGCGGCATAGTGCGTATAAACTTCGTCAACCGCCTCAGAAATATCTGAGTATCGCGCCGGGTCAAAAGCATACGATGTCGCAGCTATACCCTGCACCCATTCGGAACGCGGATTAATTGAATAGCCACACAGCATCATCATACATGCATCTAGACCTGATTTCCCAAGTATCCGACGTATTGATGAGAGCATCGCGGGTCGCCCCTGCACCATCGTCGTCACCCCTATTAGCAGTATTTACCGTTTTTCTCTAAATGCGTATCGCCACCCTTAAGAATACGAAGTGTTTTATCCAGACCCGATTGTCCTCCATCTCAAACGAAGGGATAAGGAATCTCATCCGGAATCGGCAGTAACGGAGGATTCACAACGACAAGCGAAAAACATGAGTCATCTCTCAGAGGGGAGTAAAGGCTCCCCTCAAGCACCCTAGTTTCGTCATCCAAAGAGTTGATGGCAGTGTTTTTCTTACAAAGGTCGACAACAAAAGGGTTGATTTCTACAGATGTTACATCCATGCCACAGTTGGTAAGTATCAGGCCCTGTATTCTGGGGCCAGAACACAAATCGAGAGCCTTCCGTGCGCTCTGCGGTGTAAGGCGCCAATCTCAGCAAATCTGTCCCACAATACTGCGCTGAAGAACAAGACGGAACCCCTGAGCCAAACTCCCCTATACCTTATTAAGGCTAAGACAGGCAAGTTCACGCACCCGGCATATTCCAGAATAACATCCTATTGTTTTAGATGCTCTACAAGCATGAACAGCCGCGAATCGGAAAGATCTTCTAGTTTCGCCCCGACTGACCGCCAAGGGCCAAAATGGCCTCTCCATCCCCAGGCGACTGGCTCTGGCGCGCCGAGGAGTGTCCCCAAGTGCCGGCAGAAAAGGAACGTCCCTAACTGCCGGCTAGAGGGCACCGAAGAGGATGGCATAGGTAGTGGATTCGCCGAGCTTGAGCTCGTCGCCGGGATTGAGCTGGGCGGAACGGCCGGGCTCGACCTGAATGCAAACGCGCGTGGCCCCGTTTACCACCACGGTTCCGTTGGTGGACGACAAGTCCTCGACGTGCCAGATATTTTGAGCATCGCACCAGATATGGGCATGGCGGGCCGAGACATCGTCGCCGACGTCGGTAATATCGCCCTCACCAGTGGCCAGCGCGCCAATCTCAACACCCTGCTCACTCGGCTGAATCCAGCGCGGGGCGCTCACGACAAAACTGTTTTGCACGCGCAGCAAGCCCAAGGGGTGCGCCGGGGCGGGTTCGCGTTCGCCCGCAGTCAGCGACATGCCAAGCGAACGCGGCGTGGATATGCCTCCGCCACAGGTCGCGTGTGCGTAGTCGATGGCATAGTTCACCGAGGACCGCACATCCGCCGAACAACCGACGGCGACAAACAGCACCAGCACGGCCTCGGCGCGCTCGGCGGGCATGAGTTCCGCCGCCTGGGACAGGCGATCGAGCGCGTTGCGATAGAGATTCGTGTCCTGGTGGCACTCTTCGAGCGCGCGTACCATCGGTTCACCTGCAGGACCGCACACCATATTGATCACAGCCGTGGAGTCCATGGGATTGCGCTGGCGCAGGGCCAGTTGCGACATAATACGCGCAGCCGAGGTACCGTATTCGGCAAAGTAGCGCTGCTGAAGCGTGCCGACCGGCGCGCGAACGATAAAGCGGGAAACCCAAGAGCGATCGCGGCTCGGCTCTGCGGGCTGCGGCCGTCGGCGAGCGGACGGGACGAAAGCACCAAGCCGCACAGCTCGATATGGCTCAGATGCGCCGCGCGCTTAAAGATGTCAAACATGGCCCCGCATGGGGTGAGCTCAACTTGAGATGCCATGACCTAGGCCTCCTTGGTCGTAGAAATAGAATCGGACGATACTTCGACAGGTCCGCCAAAAGTACGGGCAGCTGCGGCTCCACCGGCAAGCGGAGTCGCCATCTGGGCTTTTGTGCGTCGCGGTGCCGAAACGGGAAGTTCAAAGGCAAAGCCCATCGCAAGCAAAAACCACGTAAGCGTATAGGTTGCAACCAGAGCGGCAACAAGGCCGCCCGTCACGGCGCGTTGGGAAAACACGCTACATGCAGCCACAACCAGCACCGGAACCTCGCAGGCAGAAAGCGCAAGCACACCCTGCAGGAACCCCGAGCGCCGATCGCGCGCAAGTGCCCCCGCGGCAACGCCGGCTATGCCTGGCAGCGCCAACGCCAGTGCGGCAATAATACCCGGTAGCGACCCAGACCACACGAGCGATCCCAAAGTCGCCGTCACGCGAGCGCCCGACGCCAGCAGCGCGGCCGAAACCACGACCACAGCCCAAACCACGCTGCAAACGCCCGCCGCACCGATCATCGCCGCGCGACGAACCGCGCGGCCAGACGTATCCATGGGGCACGGCGTGAGCGGCTCGCCGCGGAGCGAACGACCGACATTTTGCGCATAGTGGTCACAAAACGCCGAGAGCGCCGCCTCGACCGCCGCCGGCTCGGGACGATCTTTTTGATGGCTGGACAGACAGGCCATCACCACGTCGAACAGCTGGGCATCGACAAACGCCAGCGCATCGCGTAGCTCTTCGGAATCCGGCTCAAGCCCTAGCTGCTGGGCCTGCTCGGCCGCGGCGAGCGCCACATCGGGCTCACGACGAAGCAGCTGAGTCAAATCACAACCGGGCGCATGGGCACCAATGGGATAGTCGGGCCGCGTGTCCATCTTGAGACGGTAGGGGCTCGCGATGTCGCGCGTCTTTTTGCGCGAACCCGAGGTGCCCGAAGTGCTCGGCGCGGCTTCGTATGGCGCGACGCCGGCAATGAGCCCGTAAACCGTGCTTGCCGCGGCATAGACGTCGATCGCCGGCGACATACGCAAAGCGCGCAGGTCGGGAATATCGTCGGTGAGCATCTCGGGCGGGGCATAGGCAACCGTCGCGCGACGCAGCGTGGCATAACGCTCCGTAAACGACGCCTTGCCGCCGGTACCGGCCACGGCCGACGCAGGCTCGAGCGCCAGCGACGAGCCAAAGTCGATCAGGCACAGGTCAAAGGTGCCCTCGGCAAGCTGCCGGTCAAGCGGTAGACGCGCCGTACGCACCATAATATTAGCGGGCGAGATATCGCGATGGACAAAGCCCTCACCCACCAGGCTCATACGGCAGAGCAGATCGAACAGGTCGCGACCCAGACGCGCCGCCACAAGCGGCGACAGGCGTCCGGCATCGTCCACGGCGAGTCGCGAACGCAAGCGGGCAAGTGTCTCGCCCTCGACCCATTCCATGACAATTGCAGGCACACCGTCGACCTCGCCCCAGCCATAGAGGCGGGGAAAGCCCTTAAGGCCCGAAAGGGCGCGATGGCATTCGTATTCCTCGCGAAACGCCGCCTTGAACTTGGCGACCAGCGCCTCGTGAGCGGCATCGTCGTCGAACTCATCGCGCGTCGGCAAGATGAGCTGCTTGAGTGCCACTGCCTCGCCTTGGGCGTTGACGGCACGCGTCACGCGGCCGATACCGCCACGGCGCATGGTGGCATCGTCGGCAAACAGCATCGTAAAACGACGCAGATAGGTAGGCAGTTCGTCCTGACCGAGCGCAATGGCCGGCTCAAACCCGTCGACACGCGCCAGGCGCAGGCCGACCATGGGATCGCGACCGAGCGATTGTGGTGTGGTAGATGCAAGATCGGTCATCATAGGGCAAGCGCCGCCACGTTATTGTTGAAGTTACCGAGCGCGACGTCATCATCGCCGTAATGGCCGACCCATTGACATAGGTTGGTGTAACAGCCCCACAGATTGGCATACTGCTGATACCACTTTGACCGGGGCGAGAATGTCTGACGACCGAACTCGGCTCGAATGACAAACATCTCCCCGACCAGACTGTCGCACGGTCTGGGATCTCCCGTAGAGTTATAGGTCGAGACCACGTCATTGGCACGAGAAACATAGCCGTCGAGCATGTTGTACTTGGTCACAAGCCAGCTGTGAATGCTCTCTTCTTCAGCAGCGGAAAGGCCACCGGAGTTTGCATCGTTGTCAGTGTTGCCGCCCGTCGAACCGCCGTTTCCAGACCCTCCGGTAGAGGAACCCGACCCAGAGCCGCCGCCCGAACTCGACGAATCCGAGCCGGAGCCAGAAGTATCCGAGCTACCGGGCTTTCCGGACTGCTGGGCGTCCTGCTCCTTTTGCTGCTCGACCTTATTCACCGTTGCCGCCACGCTATTGTTGGACAACCGATCGATGATCTTGGTGATGGTGAGCACGATGGTTTTGCCATTGGCAAGCGTGACTTCGTTGTCCGGGGCCTCGGCGCCGTCCGCATCGTCGGTGCCAAACACAATATGCCCGACCACACTTGCCCAAGCATATCCAGTCGTGGTGCCCAGATCGCTTTTGACCTCATGCCCCACGCGCGGTTCGCGTGCGGCATGCGCCTGCATCATGGACGGCACGGTCATGCCATAGGCAGAAACGCCAGCTATGACCAGCACCAGCGAGCACGATAGCAGTGCGTACGCCCGCGGCGCCAAGCCCAGTCGGCGTCGTATGCGCACCGCGGCGCCGCGCTTTGTCTGAGTGCCACCGGGCCGCATGCGTTCTCCTCCAACAAAAACACGCCGCTCGGGAGCGGCGCATTCATTCGAATCCATATTTGAGTGTATCAGCGAACCAAAAAGGTTGCGCAACGAATGGACAAATTAAGGATGCGAGCGGAAGCATCCATGCGATAAGCGGATACGAAGCATCTTTGTTGCACAACAAACTCACAGTCGCACGGGGAAATTATGACTACCCCGTGCGTCGCGAGGAAAACATACGGCAGGAGCAGGCTCGCCACCTAAATCGCGCGGCGGGCCTCGATAGCGCGGCCAAGCGTAAGCTCGTCGGCATACTCCAAGTCGCCGCCCACGGGAAGGCCGCTTGCCAGACGCGACACCTCGACGCCCAACGGCTTGATGGTACGGGCCAGATAGCTCGCCGTGGTCTCGCCCTCGATGTTGGGGTTGGTGGCGATGATGACCTCATGGATATCCTCGTGACCCAGACGCGCCAGCAGCTCGCGGATGTGCAACTGCTCGGGACCAATCTTGTCCATGGGGCTGATCACGCCGCCCAGCACATGGTACAGGCCATGGTAGCTGCCCGTGCGCTCGATTGCCTGGACATCGCGCGGCTCGCCCACCACGCAAATGCGAGTGGTATCGCGCATCGGGTCCTGGCAGATGGAGCACTCGTCGGCCGTGGCGTAGTTAAAGCAGCGGCTGCAAAAGTGGACCTCCTGCTTGACCTCCAGGATGGCCTCGGCCAGGCGGCGCGCCTCCTCGGCGTCGGCCTCCAACAGGTAATAGGCGATGCGCTGGGCCGACTTGGGACCAATGCCCGGCAGACGGCCCAGCTCATCGAGCAGTTTTTGCAGACTGTGATTTGCACTCATATATATGCGTGTCTTAGAACGGCATGCCCGGGATGTTGAGGCCGCCGGTGATGGCGCCCATCTGCTTGTTGGCGAGCTCGTTGACGCCGCGGACGGCCTCGTTGACGGCAGCCATGATCATATCCTGCAGCATATCGACGTCCTCGGGATCGAGGGTATCGGGATCGATGGTGAGGTTGACGAGCTCCATCTCGCCGTTAACGGTCACCTTGACCATGCCGCCGCCGGCAGAGGCGTCGACGGTCTGGGACTTGAGGTTCTCCTGCGCGGCGGCAAGCTGCTCCTGCATCTTGCGAGCCTGCTTCATCATCTGCTGCATGTTCATACCGGCCATGATGGCTCCTTTACGTGCGGCCGCACGCCGAGCTGCAAGGGCAGCCGGAGCACGGCGGGACTTTCAAACTCAAAAATCGTACCACGGCGCGAGGCCAGCGAGCGGGGCGGACGTGTTACCTCAGTCGATATACATGTCCTGGAGCGCAAGCCGCACCCATAGATTATGCAAAGTTGAATAATTCGCATCTGCATAATATTTAAAGCTAAATCTTGTAGAGCCGGAATCCGACATTTAATGCGTACCACTAAATGGCTAAATGCCGAGCCACTACTCGAGGCGGCGCTCATGACGGCAAGGTATAATTTGATTGCCATAGATAGCAATTTGGAGGTGTCCCATGAATGCCCCCGACGTGCTCCAAAACATCCGCTCAAAACACCCCGTTGCATATTTGGTTCTCTATCTCTTTGTCGGCTGGGCATTGCTGGTTGTCATCACCCATGCCATAGCCTTTGGAGCAGAACTGCTGATAGCCAGCTCGGACCAGCCCATCGTCAAATGGGAAGCGACCGATGAGTGCACCGACGGAACTCGAACCATTTACTACAACAGCCCGTCCCTCTACCAAGAGTTCAAGGTCAAGATAAAGGACTCCAAGATTGTCGATGCCGAACCGGGCTCTTTATTGACAATCGGAGCAACCATCAACGCCGAGCAAGTCGAGTGCACAGACGGCCATGCGACGTATCGTATCGACCTCAGCATCCTAGGCCGACCGTCACGTACCTGTCTGCTCGAATGCGATGTACACGGCACCACACTACACATGTCCGAAATACAGATGCGCCCGGGCAAAGAGATCTCTTCTTGAGCAGCATACCCGCCCGCACGGTTACTCCACCGGTTTGAAGATGGTGGACTGGCCGAAGACACTGCGGATGAGGGCTTTGGCCTCGTCCTCGGTCTGCGGAATGCTTGGGGCTGCGCCCTGGTGGCCGAAGGGACTGCCGGCGCCGGGGTTGGACTCCCAAGGAGCCGCAGGGGCATCATCGCTTGTGGGAGCGGACGTCGCAGCTGCGGGGACCGAGGGAGCCGCAGCGGCGGGCTTGGGCTCAGACGCCGCCGCAGGCACGTCGAACGGAGGAAGGTCGTCCCCGCTCGCATCGCCGACGAAGCCGCCGACCATGGCGTCGTCGTAGGGCACCTGCTCGGATTCCCACGGCGCAGCCTGTGCAGGCGGCTGAGCCTTGGGAGCGGACGAGCGCTCGGGCGCGCGGGGCGCGGGTTCGGTCGGGAGTTTGCCCGTGGCAGGAGCGCCGGCAGGGTTATCGGAGCGCAGCCAGGGAGCCTTAGCCAGGTCGGACGACTTGGGCGCGGGTGTGGCAGCGGGCTTGGACGCGGGGATCGGAGCAGCCGGTTTGGGCGCAGCGGGTTCAGGCGCCGACGGAGTCGATGCCGCTACCGGGGCCGCTTTTGGCTGCGTCGCGCTGGCGCTCGAGGATGCAGGGGCCGCCGAGGACACGGGTTGCGGGTCCGCAGATGCCACAGCCCGTGCAGATGGAGAATGCTCCTCATGTTGAGGAGCCGGCGTGCCACCCCCATCCAGGACATAGTCGACGGTACGACGACCGAAGACCGCACTGACTGTCGGCAGAACTACCGACTGCGTGTCGGCGCGACCGAGCATCTTAATGGCAAAAGTCGAGCCCGCGGGGAACGAAACCGTGAGCTTGGAGCCGTCGTCTGCTGTGGCGCGGGCGTTGAGCAAAAGCCCTGCGTAGGAGGCCTGACGAGCCTTGACGCGTTCGACGACCTCGGCCCATTTGCGCTGGAGCTCACCGGCATCCTCGACCGCGGGGGTCTCGGCGGCGCCGGCGGCAGCAACCTGAGCGGCGTTGTTGAGCTGGGGCTTAGGTGCCGGCACAGCGGCAGGCGTGGGAGCCGGGGCGGAGGGCTGGGGCTTCGGAACCGGCGCAGGCTGAGGTGCCGGCGCTGCGGGCTTGGGGGTCGGCGCGGGCGCAGGCTGGGCAGCTGGAACAGCAGCTCCGCGGTCCCAGGGCATGCCGCCCTGGTGCGTGGACGTAGCAGTAGGAGCGGCAGATGCCACAGGGGCGGCAACTCGGGCACCCGAGATCAGTGTCGGTTGTTGCGTCGCCGCAGGTGCAGCCGCGACAGCCGCAGGCGCAGCACCAGCAGCAGCCACACTCGCCGGCACCGCGGCGTTGGCGACCATGGCCTCCAAGCGTGCCACACGCTCGGCCAAAGCCTCGATGGTCAGATCGGCCTCGGGGCGCGTCAGACGCGTGCAGGCGATCTCGAGCACCAGGCGCACGTCGCTCGCGCCCCTCATCTCCAACGCGGCATCGTCGAGCACCGTCAGCACACGAGCCAAGCGGTCGGCAGGATGCTCACCAAAGGCAGCGGCCTCGGCAGCAAGCGCCTCGGCCTGCTCGGAGCCGCCCTCAAACAGCTCGGCGCGGGCGCCGGCAACGCAGGCCACGTACACATCGCGCACATGCGCCACCAGGTCGCGCGTCAGCTCAAGCAGGTCATTGCCCTCCTCGACCTGTGCGCGAATGAGCCCATAGAGCTCAGCAATATCACGCTCGGCAATAGCGCGGGCAAACTCGCTCAGAATCTGGTCCGACACCTCGCCCAAAAGCGAGCGGGCATCGTCCGCATGCACGGCCCCGTTGCCAAAAACGCTCAGCTGCTCCAGCGTGGAGAGCGCGTCGCGCATGCCGCCCTTGGCATGGCGCGCCACGATGGCGAGCGCCTCGTCGTCGTAATCGAAGCCCTCCTGCTCGCACACGTAGGACAGGCGATGCTCGATATCCTCGTTACCGATGCGGTGGAAATCGAAGCGCTGGCAGCGCGAAAGGATGGTCTCCAGAATCTTTTGCGGATCGGTGGTGCACAGCACGAAGATCACGTGCGCCGGCGGCTCCTCGAGCGTCTTGAGCAGCGCGTTGAACGCCGCCGTCGTGAGCATGTGGACCTCGTCGATGATGTAGATCTTGTACTTGCCGCGCACCGGGGCAAAGTTGACGGAGTTGATGATCTCCTCGCGCACATTGTCCACGCCCGTGCGGCTTGCGGCATCGAGCTCGTAGACATCGGGGTGGTTGCCCTCGGCGATGAGCTCGCACTCCTCGCAGGTGCCGTCGGGCATGCAGCCGCTTGCACCCTCGGCGCGCGCCGTCTCGGCATTGCGGCAGAGCAGCGCCTTGGCAAGAATGCGCGCCATGGTGGTCTTGCCCGTGCCACGCGGACCGCAAAACAGGTACGCATGGGACAGGCGCCCCTCGGTGATGGCGTGTTCGAGCGTCGAGACGATATGCTGCTGGCCCACCACGGAGTCGAAGGTGAGCGGGCGATACTTTCGGTACAACGATTCCATGGGTGCTCCCCCGGGTATACTGAGTCTTGTTGCCGCGGCGGCCATGCGGTCGCACGGCATACTGCATCCATAATAACCCGTACGGCGAGCCCGCCGCGATAGGAGTCCAAAGAGCATGGCAGACGCAGAGAGCAACCTCGTTCCCTCCGAAGCAGCCGACCAGGTCGAGGTCGCGCTCGAGGAGCAGGCCGCAGCCGACGACGGCATTCTGTACCTCAACGAGTATCAGTACGAAAACGACCTCGTCACCGACTTTGCGCGCCTGGTCGCCTCGCCTAGGCGTCGCGGCTCGCTGTATGTCGCCGCGGCAATTGCCGCGCTCATCGGCATCGGCATGCTGGTGGCCGGCGGCAACTGGATCAAGTTTGGCGTCGTCCTGATCGTATTCGGCGCCTTTTTGGCCTGGTGGAGCAAAAACCTGCACCACACCCTTGCCCGCGACTTTATCGATGCCGTCGAGGCCGACGAGTCCATGGGCGGACGCTACCGCCGCGTCGCCGCCAACGAGGACGGTCTGATGGTCTGGGGCAAGAGTGGCAAGTCGCAGTTCTTCCCGTTTGAGAAGCTCGACCACGTGCTCGACGGCGAGCGCATCTTTGTGGCCATGTTCGCCGACCAGGGCGTGACGATTCCTAAGGACACCTTCGTCCGTGGCGATGCCGAGCAGTTTGGCGCCTTCCTTAAGGCACGCATCAACAAAAAGCTCCGCATCGAGACCAAGCGCAAGAAGATGAAGGCAGAAAAGGCCGCTGCCGAAGCCAAACAGGGCGACAAGCCCCAGGAGACCAAGCGCAAGCAGAAGAAGAACAAGAAAAAGCGCTAAGGCCAAGCCAGGCAGGTAGCCTCGCATCCCGCTATCCTCCCCATGCACCCGAGCGTGCTACACTAGCAGCATCTATGCCACCGCGAACGGCTCGGCTCCGCGCCCGCCACTCGCAAACGAACTTTAAACGCACGAGGGTTGGCCATGCCGCTTTTCTCGCAACATACCGCCCGGTTCTCGCCGGACGTTCCTTTGGAGGGCACCAGCTCTCGCGAGCTGCTCAAGCGGTACCAGCCGCTCGAGACACTTGCGACCGGCGGTTTTGGCTCCATCGAGATCTGCCGCGACACGCATCTGCGCCGCCGCGTCGCCATTAAGCGCATCCCCCTTATCAACGGTGCCGGCATGCCCGCCAGCGACATCATGGATGTCCTGCGCGAGGCGCACACTGCCGCTATGCTTCAACATCCCAACATCGTGCAGGTCATCGACTTTACGCACGACACAGCCTATGCCTACCTGGTTATGGAATATGTCGATGGCATGTCGCTGGCCGAGTTTTTGCATCGCGTGGACGGCCACTCACTTACCTTTGACGAGGCTGCGGCCATTGCCGATGCCCTGGGCCAGGCGCTCACCTTCGCCCACAGTAATGGCGTACTCCACCTGGACATTAAGCCCGCCAACGTGCTCATCGACCACTCGGGCAATGTAAAGCTCACCGACTTTGGCATGGCGCGACTGTCGTCCGCCGGTGGCTTTGGCGGTTCGCGCGGCGGCACCATCGGCTACATGCCGCCCGAGCAGCTCGATATCGAGACCGGCACGGTCGACGAACGCGCTGATGTCTTTGCCCTTGCCTGTGTGATCTACGAGGGCCTGTGCGGCAGCGCTCCCTTTATGGCGGCCACGCCCGCCGACTCGCTCGGCCGCATCATCGGCGGCGCCACCTATCCCAGCGAGCTGATACCACACTTTCCCCCGGGAGCCGAGGCCGCGCTCATGAGCGCGCTCTCCCCCATGCCGCAGGACCGCCCCAACAGCATCGAGGCATTTTGCGACCAGCTCCTTGCCAGTCTGGGCAGCGTGCGCGAAGGCCGTCGCAGCCTGGAGCAAATGGTTGGCGAGCTTTCGGATGACGAGCAGGAGCTCGACGATATCGAGCCGTCGCACTACGAGGACGACGCCATCGAGATCGACCCCGCACTCGGCTGGGCGGGCACGCGCTGGAGCCATGCGCGCGACTACACCATGCGCGCTATCTCGGCGCTAACGTGCGGTACCTTTAGCTTTTTGCTGATGCAAACGGCCGGGGTCGCGGCGCTTCCCGGCCTGGTCATTGCGGCCATCGCGATCGGAGCGGCGGCTGGCCTGGCCCCCCAGATCGGCTCGGCCATCTCGGCTGTGGGCTTTTTGGTGCTCATGGCCAACGCCACCATGCAGGCGCAGGGCATCCTGTCGATGCTGCCCGTCGCGGTGATCTTTGCCGCCGCCATGTCCGGTTGGTGGATCGCCTGGGGTCGCACCGAGACTGCCGCGAGCGCCGCGCTCACCTGTGCACTCGCGCTTGGCTGTCTGACCGGCAATACCTTCCTGGCAGCTGGGGTCGCCGCCGGCGTCGCGTCATTTTGGCTCGGCCCGGCAAGCGCTGCCGCGGCAACGGGCATGGGCGCGCTTTTTGCCCGTCTGGCCACGGTCGCGCTTTCAGCCGGAGGCGTGCTGGGACTCGGTAACGTTGCCGCAGCGCTGGGAGACCCGCTCCTTTGGGCTGCCTTTGTACTGGTCGCGGCAACTGCCGCAGCGTCATCCGCGCTGCTCAATGCCCATGCCAAGCGTGCCGATCAGGGCTCAAACCTTGCCGCAATCGCCGCCATCGCTGTCACCGGCATCGGCTGCGCAGCGGCGTCCTGTCTTGCACACCATATGGAAATTGCCAGCCTTGCAGCCGCGGTCGTCGCCAAGGCGGCGGTTGCGGGAACCCTATCCTCTATAATCGTTGGGATATGCCTATATTTGCTCGGATACCAAAGAACCTATACGGAGAGTGATCTTTCGTGAACTTCCTGAACATCTTCGAGGACCACGTGGCCGGCATCTTCGGTGCCACCCGTGCCCCGTTCTCCTTTAAGAAGCTTGCCAAGCAGGCCGCTCGCGACATGGAGGATCAGACTCTGGTGATTAACGGCGTCAACACGGCGCCGGCACTCTATACCATCCTTATCGCCGCCGACGACGATCCCATGCTCGCCCCGTTCTACCCCGAGCTTTCGCGCGAGGTCCGCGAGTTCGTGAAGGCGCAGGCCGAAAAGCGCCGCTATGTCTTTGTCGGCGAGCCCCTCGTGCGCTTTATGATCGATCCGCAGCTGCGCGCCGGCAAGTTCTCGGTCTTTGCCGAGAACGTCGATGCGCCCACGCTCGGCCGCCTGTACGAGGAAGAGCGCGCCTATCAAAACGGCCTGGGCCAGAACAACTCCGCGGCAAGCCGTGCCGCCAGCGCCCCGCGCGCCGGCCAGCAGCAGTTTGCTGCCCCGCAGCAGCAGCACCCCGCCGCCATGCCCCAGCAGCAGCCGACGCCTCGCGCCGCCGCTCCCGACCCGCTTGCCGTGGCAGACCCCTTCGCGCCTAGCGTCCCCGACCCCGCCGCCGCACCCATCCCGGTGCCGCAGACCGTCTCGCGCGACGCGCTTGCCGGCATGGGCGGAGCCGCCGCGACCGGTGCCGCCGTGGGCCTAGGCGCCGCAGCCGGCATCGCCTCCAACATGGCGAGCACTCGCGCCCCGCAGCGCCCGCTCGCCCAGCTCGTCGACGTCGTGAGCGGCGAGAGCCATAGCATCACCTCCGCACAGGTGACCATCGGCCGCGAGCGCTCAGTTTCCGACATTGCCCTGCGCGACCCCAACGTGTCGCGCCGCCACGCCCAGCTCACCTTTACGGGCTCGGATTGGTCGATCGAGGACCTCAATTCCACCAACGGCACGCTCGTCAACAACCGCCGCATTACGCGCTGCCCGCTGCGCAACGGCGATCTGCTGACGTTTGGCCTGAGTACCTTTGAATTTAGGGGATAGTCGCTTATGAACATCGATATCGTCCTTTTTGCAGGCCGCATCGTCCTGGTCGCCCTGCTCTATATCTTCCTGTTCGCCGTCATGAAGACCGGCGTGGGACTTGTGCGCGGGCAGCGCCGCGACTCGGCTATCTGGACGATTGATGTGGACAAGGGTCCGCGCGGTATCCGCGGCATCCACGTAGACATGCTCGGCCCCGTCATCGTCGGTCGCTCGCCATCTTCGGACATCTGCATCAACGAACCGTTCGTCTCGGCCTCGCATGCGCGCTTTTCGCTGCAGGGCCCGGCGCTCATCATCGAGGACCTCAACTCGCTTAACGGCACGCTCGTCAACGGCCGCCAGCTCGTGGAGCCCGCGACGCTGCGTGAGGGCGACGAAGTCCAGATTGGCGACGTGGTCATGAAGGTGAACCGTCGATGATCGACGAGGAGAACAAGTCCGCAACTATGACCGAGGCACCGGCTGCCGCCGTAGCTGCACCGGCCCACGCCGCTCCGGCGGACTCCACACCCGTGGAGCCCGAGGACACCGTGTTCTCCCTGCCTCTTTCGCATGTAACGCATGATATTTCGGATCTCGCCGATAACGAGGACGAAGAGGATGCCGCAGCAGCGCCCATCGGCGCACATGCTGCGGAACAGCCCACAGCGCCCGAAGCAACCCCGGCGCCGGCTCACTTTGCAGAGCCCGTCGCCGCGGCAATCAACGAGAGCGCTGCGGTGTTTGCGGCACCCGAGCCCGCCGCGCCGGCGTTTCCCATAGCCCCGGCATCCGAGGTTGCGCCCACGTCTACGCCGGCGCCCGAGGCGGGGACATCCCCCGAGGACGGCCCTGCACCCAAGACCCCGCAGCCTGCGCCCGCAAGCGAGTCCGATGCCGTGGCCGAGCCCGCCGCCCAGTCGCAAAACACGCCCGCGCCGTCGCACTTTGCGACGCCCGATCCTATAGACGTCAGCCCGCAAGATGACGAGTCGACCGCCCGCGTTTCCGAGGAGCCCGACTCCCCGGACACCGGCGATTCCGAATCAAACGCCGAGACCGACACCGTCTCTCCCGGTGACACAGCCGAAATCGACGTTGCCGTCGTTGAGGCCAAGCTCAAAGACCCCGGCTCGACCATGAGCTTTGAACCCCTAACCGAGGAGCGCATCGAGACCGACTCGACCTATGATGCCGGCACCACCACGCAACTCATGTGGGGCGCCCGCTCCGACGTTGGCTGTGTGCGCCCGCACAATGAGGATTCCTACCTGGTGCAGTCGCCGCTCTTTTGCGTATGCGACGGCATGGGTGGTCACGCTGCCGGCGAGGTAGCCTCTTCCATCGCCGTCGAGACTATTGCCAAGACGGCCCCACAGTCCGCCGACGCAGCACGCCTGGCCGCAGCCGTCGAGGCAGCCAACGCCGCCGTAATCGAGGCGGCCCTGAACGGCCTGGGCAAGCCCGGCATGGGCTGCACGGCCACTTGCGCCTATATCGAAAACGACACGCTCGCCATCGCCCACGTGGGCGACTCGCGCGCCTACCTGCTCCACGAGGGCACGCTCATCCGCGTGACCCGCGACCACTCCTATGTGGAAGAACTCGTGGACGCCGGCGAGATTACGGCAGACGAGGCTCGCGTCCACCCCAACCGTTCGGTCATCACCCGCGCACTGGGCTCGGACCCCGCCATGTATGCCGACCACTTCACTCTGCATATCGAGGAAGGCGACCGCCTGATCCTGTGCTCCGACGGCCTCTCGAGCATGATTCCCGATAGCGATATCGAGAACATCGCCACGCAGTCCTCAACCGCGCAAATCTGCGTCGACAACCTAGTGGACGCGGCGCTTGCCGCCGGCGGCCACGACAACGTGACCGTAGTAGTCGTTGACCTGGTTGACGATGGCGTCATGCGCGAGGCGCAACGCGTGCGTCGCCGCAACGTTACTATCGCCGCCATCCTGGCCCTCGTCTTTGTGCTGGCAGCTGGCATCTGGGCCTACACGGGTGTCACCGGCTCGTACTACCTGGGTACCTACCAGGGCAATGTCGCCGTCTGGCGCGGCCTGCCCGGCAAGCCACTCGGACTCAAGCTCCACTGGCTCGAAAGCGAAACCAGCATCAAGCTGTCCGACCTGCCCGAAGACACGCAAAACCGCCTCAAGGCGGGCATTCCGCAAACAAGTGTCGACGATGCGCAGGACACGATATCCAAGTACCGCCACCAGATCGACGAGGAGCAGACCCGCCAGGTGATCGACGCGCAAACGATTCGCGACAACACCAATCAGGGATCGACCTCCGAATCAGATTCCGAGAAAACCGCCGAACAGTCCGCCGAGGCCGAAGCCTCCGATAAGAATTAGAAAGGGAGTGCCGCTTATGAGTCGCCGCAACACCGAGCTGCTCTTGCTCATCGCCTCGGCGTTCCCCGTCATCCTGCTGTATGCGATGTACGTCCTCACCGCGGGCGCTGCCATCTCCTTTGAGACACTCGCCGTACCGATCGGCCTCTTTGCCGCCTTTGCCGCGGCCCACATTGCCGTGCGCATCTTGGCGCCCGGTGCCGACCCCGCCATCCTGCCCATTGTCTTTGTGCTTTCGGGCATCGGTATCACGTTCGTGACGCGTCTCGCCCCCGCTCTCGCCATCTCACAGCTCATCATCCTGTTTGTCTCGGTGGCGCTCATGGTGGGAACGCTTGCACTAGTCAAAAACCTCGACGTGGTCATGCGCTACAAGTACACCTTTGGCATCATCGGCATCATTCTGCTGATGCTGCCTATCTTTATCGGCACCACGATCTCGGGCTCCAAGCTGTGGATTCGCATCGCGGGCTTTACCATCCAGCCCGGCGAGTTCGCCAAGGTCTTTATCGTCCTGTTCCTGGCCGGCTACCTGGCCGAGAACCGCGAGCTGCTCTCCATCTCCAACCGCAAGATTCTGGGCTTTAAGATCCCTCGCCTGCGACTGCTGCTGCCGCTGTTTGCCGTGTGGGGTGTGTGCCTGCTCGTCGTCGTCTTCGAACGCGACCTGGGTTCGGCCGTGCTGTTCTACACCATCTTCTTGCTGATGCTCTACGTTGCCACGGGGCGCTTTTCGTATGTCGTTATCGGCCTTGCGCTCTTAGCCGTCGGAGCCGTGGGCGCCTACAAGTTCCTGTCTCACGTTCAGGTGCGTTTCCAGGTTTGGCTCGATCCGTTTAAGGACGCCCAGGGCCAGGGCTACCAGATCGTCCAGTCGCTCTTCTCGCTTGCCGATGGCGGTCTGGTCGGTGTTGGCATCGGCAACGGCATGGCCAACAACATCCCTGTCGTCGAGTCCGACTTTATCTTCTCGGCTATCGGCGAGGAGATGGGCCTTTTGGGCGGCGGCGCCGTGCTCATCCTGTTTATGCTCTTTGCCGTGCGTGGCCTCACCACGGCTGCCCGCGCTAAATCCGATCTCGCCGCCTTTAGTGCCACAGGCCTTACGGCCGCCATCAGCTTCCAGGCCTTCTTGATCGTTGGCGGCGTAACCCGCCTGATCCCGCTGACCGGCGTCACCCTGCCCTTTATGAGCCAGGGCGGCTCCTCTCTGCTGGCGAGCTTTATCATCGTCGCGCTCCTGCTGCGCGCCGGTGACGAGGCGACCGGACGCGAGGCCGAGCTTACCGGCACCGGCACCATGGCCGCCATCACCGATGATCAGGTCGCATCTGCCGCCGCCCCGACGGGCACGCGCTTTTCCACCTCGTCTTCCTACGGCAGCGGCAGCCATTCCATCGGCTCGCGTATGCGCCGTCGCCTGCTCGACACGCCTGAATCCGGTGTGCTCGGCCGCGTTGCGCTCGCCAACCGTCTAACCCGTGCGGTGCTCGCCTTTACGGCGCTGTTCGCCATCCTTATCGGCAACCTCACCTATGTCCAGGTCATCAAGGCCAAGGACTATCAGGACATGCCGACCAACAACCACACCATCGCCCGCTCCAAGTACATCCAGCGCGGTTCCATCATCACGTCCGACGGCGTGACGCTGGCCGAGTCGCTGCAGCAGGAGGACGGCACCTACGTACGCTCCTACCCCAACGGTAACCTGGCAGCGCACGTGGTTGGCTATGTGAGCCAGCAGTATGGCACCACCGCCATCGAGAGCGTCATGAACGACACGCTCACCGGCTCTAAGGATTACTCCAGCTGGAACAACGCCATCGCGTCGCTCGCGGGCCAGACCCAGCCGGGCAACACCGCCAAGCTCACCATCGACTCGCGCATCCAGACGGCTGCCGAGCAGGCGCTCAAGGGCTTTAAGGGCGCTGTAGTGGTCATCGACCCGCGTACCGGCGCGGTGCTCGCATGTGCCAGCTCGCCCACCTACGACAACACCAACATCGATGCCCTGCTGCAGACGGGCGGCGGCGAGGACGGCTCCATGTACAATCGCGCCATGGACGCGCTGTACACGCCGGGCTCAACGTTTAAGGTCGTTACGCTTTCCGCGGCACTCGAGACCGGTACCGCCAGCCTTACCAGCACCTACCAGGCGCCCGGCTCCATGGACATCGGCAACGCACCGGTCACCAACTATGCCAACGAGAGCTACGGCACCATCAGCCTGCAGCAGGCCTTTGCCGTGTCCTCCAACGTCGTCTTTGGCCAGGTGGCAAACGAAGTTGGCGCAAACACGCTCGTGCAGTTTGCCAACGCCTTTGGCTACGGCCAAAAGCTCGGCCAGGACCTGACCTCCGCGGCCTCCATCATGGCCGACCCGTCGCTCATGACCGAGTGGGAGACCGCCTGGGCCGGCGCCGGCCAGCCTGTCGGCATGGACCACACGCCCGGCCCGCAGACCACCGTCATGCAAAACGCCGTGATTGCCGCCGCCATCGCTAACAGCGGCGTGGTCATGGACCCGTACTTTGTAGCCCAGGTACTCGCCCCGGACGGAACCGTGGTCAAGACCACGCAGTCCCGCTCGCTGGGTCAGGCCGTCAGCTCCGCCACGGCCGACCAGGTCAAGCAGGCCATGCTTGCCGTCGTCCAGTCCGGCTCCGGCACCGATGCCCAAATCCCCGGCGTCAAGGTTGCCGGCAAGACCGGCTCGGCCGAGACTGGCGGCACCAACGTCAACTCGATGTTCGTTGGCTTTGCACCTTACGATTCACCCACGGTCGCCATCTCGGTGGCCTTGGAGGATTTCGACAAGCATGACGTCAAGGCCGCCAAGATCGCCGGCATCGTCCTGACTGCGGCGCTTGCCGCACAGGGAGCGTGATGCCCATGATCGAATCGGACACCCGGGGCGCGCCGCGGCCGAAGAGTTAGCGGCAACGCGCCACACGGCCCCAGCGGCCACATCGTAGGTACTACACACATCGTTGAGCGAATAGTTATGTTAGGAGCAGGAATGGAACAGAGGGTCCTCGGGGGAAGATACCTCCTCAAGGATAAGGTGGGGACAGGCGGCATGGCGACCGTCTACCGTGCACAGGACCAGGTCCTCGACCGCACGGTAGCCGTCAAGATCATGCTGCCGCAGTATGCTGGCGACGCAACCTTCGCCGCACGCTTTAAGCAGGAGGCCCAGGCAGCAGCCGGTCTCTCCTCCCCTTATATCGTGGGCGTCTACGATTGGGGCAAGGACGGCGACACCTATTACATCGTCATGGAGTACCTGCGCGGTACCGACCTTAAGAGCGGCATCAAGAGCCACGGCGCCCTCGACCCCAAGAAGGTCGCCCAGATCGGCTCGCAGATCAGCTCCGCGCTTTCGGTCGCCCACAAGCACGAGATCATCCACCGCGACATTAAGCCGCAGAACATCATGGTGCTGCCCGACGGCAACATCAAGGTGATGGACTTTGGCATCGCGCGCGCCAAGAACAGCCACCTCACGCAAGACAACAACGTGCTGGGAACCGCCCACTACGTCAGCCCCGAGCAGACCCGTGGTCAGGACCTCGGCCCCACCTCGGATATCTACTCGCTGGGCGTCGTGATGTATGAATGCGCCACCGGCCGCGTGCCCTTTGACGGTGACGACGCTATCTCGGTCGCACTCAAGCAGGTCAACGAGCTGCCTATTCCGCCGAGCCAGATCAACTCCGGTGTCGACGCCGATCTTGAGCGCATCATCCTCAAGTGCATGGAAAAGGACCCGGCGAATCGCTTCCAGACGGCCGACGAGCTGCGTCAGGTGCTCAACAGCTACCTGTCCGGGCGCGCCGTCAACGTCTCGGAGCCCACGCGCATCATCGGTGCCCCCGGCGAGCTCGGCGCCACCAAGACCCGCGAGCTTTCCGACCAGACGCGCGCCATGGTTCGTCCCGTCTCGGGCGTGAGCGGCCAGAACACCACCCGTAGCTCGGTTTCGGGCTCCACCGGCTCCTACGAGGTCGAAAAGCCCAAATCCAACAAGAACAAGATCATCGCCGCCGTGGTGGCAGCCGTTGCCGTCATCGGCATCGTGGTGGCCTTTGCCACAGGACTCTTTGGCGGCGAGCAGGTCACCGTGCCCGATGTGCTGGGCAAGGACCAGCAGACTGCCGTCGAGCTGATCAAGGAAGCCGGCCTCGAGGTCGGCACCATCGACCAAAGCTACAACGACGATGTCGACGAGGGCAAGGTCGCCGAGCAGACGCCCAACGGCAACACCAAGAAGGCCAAGGGCACCAAGGTGAACCTGGTAATCTCCAAGGGTCCCAAGCCCTCAGAGAAGGTTGAGGTTCCCCTGCTTGTCGGCCTGACCAAGGACCAAGCAGAAGCCGCACTGGCAAGCGTTGGCCTGAAGGGCAACGCCTCCGAGGAGGCCAACGAGGCTGATGAGGGCCAGGTCTTTGAGCAGAGCACCGAAGCCGGTAAGGAAGTCGCGAAGGGCACGACCATCTCGTACAAGGTCTCGGGCGGCCCGGATACCACGTCCGTCCCCGATCTGACCGACATGACCGAGGCCCAGGCGCGCAACGCCCTCGATATGGCAGGCTTTGGCGTCGACGTTAGCTACCAGGAGAACGACTCGGTTACCGAGGGCACCGTGATCAGCTGGAACCCCAGCGGCAAGCAGAAGCCCGGCGCCACGATTACCGTCGTCATTGCCAAGAAGTCCGGCAAGGCCGCCGTCCCGGGCAACCTGTACGGTAAGAGCATTTCCGCCGCCGTCACCGCACTCAACAACGCCGGTTTCTATAACATCGGCTTCTGCGACCAGAACGGCAATCCCGTGAGCGGTAACGAGGATGCCACCGTTACGGGCGTCTCCCCCACCGGCAAGCAGTCCACCGACAGCACGATCACGCTGACGGTTTCTATCTCCGGCTCCGGCGACGACTCCGAGTCTAGCAACTAACGTCGATCGCTTGTTGCTCCGAGCGGTTTAGACCGCAAACACATTCGCTCAGAAGCGCCCGCTTGCTCCCCCAGCAAGCGGGCGCTTTGTGTGTCTCAGTAGACATCTGGTGATTTGATTTGGAAAATGTGGACGGACCCGCAGCCGGACGGGTAGAATGTTTCTAGAAAACGACGCATCCCGCGTAAGTGTTAAGGAGCGCGGGCGGCCTAGTTTTCTAACGTGTTAAACGGCCGGGCTGCAACCCCGGCCGTTTTTATTTGCGCTTGCGGCGCAAACGCCGAGAACCGTCCGCACCGCGCGTGCGCCTACGGACCTTAAACCGAACCTCATACGAATCAAGAAACGCAATGATGAACGTGCCGACCGTCGCAAGGGCGGCGAGCGCGTTAAGGAATTTCAGCAATTGGGGACCTCCGATCAAGTCTTCGGCCGCCCGCGCACGGGATGCGTCGCACACACGATTCTAACCGATGCAGCCCTGATGATGCGGGCGACGGGAAGGGTGGCGCGGGCGGAGCTAGACGAAATGCGACCCATATTGGTGACGCGGGCGTCGACGGCCCGAATCCGGCCCTTAGACCAGAAGAGCCCGGCACCATAGCGGTACCGGGCTCGGTCAATCTCTGGTGCCCCCGGGCGGATTCGAACCGTCGACACCCGCTTTAGGAGGTCATGAGCTATTACCCTACCTGCGGTTTTTCATTTTCATCAATATCTCTGTTTCCGCAGGTAATTTAGCTATTCTGCCGTTTTTGCTCTTCTTGATTAGTTTTCTATTTCACCCTTTTTACACCCCTTTACCCCTTCATTTTGACTTGCAGGGGTGAAATTTTTGGGTTAGCCTCGGGGGCGAGGCCCTCAAAGCCCCGCCCCCGAGGCTAACCCAACGCACCACCCCTGGAGACCCATGGAAACCAGAATCAAACCCACTGCCAAAGGCACTTCCGAACCGATCAAGGGAAAACCCGGTTCCTTCCGCATCTACTTCTCTCTCGGTCGCGACCCCGAATCCGGCAAGAACGGGAAACGAGTCAGATACCTAAAGACACCCAAGAGAACCATCCATTGCAAGAGCAAAAACCCGAAGAACTGGCCCGGTGAGGTTGCGAATGCGCTCGATGCCTACCGGAAGGAGCTGGAGACCTATGAACCGGCTGGCGACATGCCGACCACTGTTTCCGGATACGCCGAGGATTTCCATCGGCTCCGAGAAAGCTCCTTCGGCTCCCCTCTTTCTTTCCAAAGAGAGGAATATGACGTGCGCCATATACGCGAGCTGTTCGGCGACATGCCCCTCGGTGCGCTGAGACCCGACGAGATCAAACGGGCGTATGCCGAAGCAATCTCAACCGGAAGATTCACAGAGGCCGAGATTCGTCGTATCCACGTCAAGCTCAAACAGGTCATGCAGGACGCACTGGAGAATGAGCTAATCGAGCGCAACCCATGCATCAGCGTCAAACTCCCAAAGCCAGACCTTAGAGTGCGCAACTTCCTCCCACCCGACGAACTGCCCCGATTCACCAAATGCCTGCTATCCGAACCCATGGGACCGATGACCGTCTGCACCATGCTCATATTCCACCTAGGACTCAGAAAAGGCGAGGCCCTGGGGCTCTGTTGGGAAGACTACGACCCCGAGGCGATGGAAATCAGAATCGTCCACCAGTACACCAATGACAAAACGCTCAGGGCACCCAAATCGGAAATGAGCAGGCGGATCCTGTCTATAGACTCTTCGCTAGCCGCGTATCTAAACGACTGGAAGATGCGGCAGCGCAACCTATTCGAGCAACGCGGGCTAAGACAGAGAAACTCTGACCCCATCGTTCACGCCCTCAGCCCGCATAAGGACGAAAACGGCAACCTTCACGTCAGTATCACCCGACCCGATGGACACAACTATTCACGCTGGTTCAGGGACTTCTGCGTCGACAACGGCTATGGCGAGTACGCCAACGTGACAAGCCAGTTCGAGCGCAACGGCAAGCTGCACACACGCGGCACCGGATACTCGGGTCTCGTCCCCCACGGACTGAGACACACGGCAGCGACGGCGCTCGTCGCAAACAACGTCGATTTGAAGACCGTTCAGGCGCGGATGGGACACGCATCAGCGAGTACGACGGCCAATTTCTACACCCACGCAATCAGAGCCAACGACCGCAACGCTGCCGAAGTCTTCGAAAAATTATCTGAAGGTAATGAAAATTAATACTCTCATAATTGTGTCACCAGATGTATACTGCAAATAAGGCCAAACAGAGAGGAGGTTATCAATGGCACTTACCACTGCGAGCAGCAAGCTGCGTTCGACAATCCTATTCAACTCAAAGGATGAGCAGGTACTCTTCAAGCGCTCCAGCGCTGACCTCGCCGCGGCAAGGGGTCTCACCCCGTCCGCGCTCCTAGCGAGGCTTCCCATGGAGCAGCTGACGAGCTCGGATCTAGGCAGGTGGGCCGCGCAGCTCATCTATGCTGAGGATGGGAGCTGTCTCGACGCCTTCGAGGGCATGTTCGAGGACTGGAGCGCAATCCAGCCAGAAAATGATTGCCGCGACGTCATCAAAGGCTTTTTTGACTACTGTCATGAAGCAAGGATCTGCATCGACACCACGAGCGAGCGCGTTCATCATCTCCGCACTAACTGGGACAGCATTTGCCTCATTATGGAAGAGGCTGCAAAGATGCCCGAGTGCAACCTCGACGCACGTATCCAGGCTAAGACCGGCCGTGAACTCGAAACTACCCTGCAAGACCCTACAGCGTTGCTCGCCGTTACACCTTTGGTCTCATACATTCTCAACGCATGGGAGCACATCAAGGGCTATTCCTGCACTTACCGTGCTCTGCTCGATTTCGCCAACATCGGCAGATCATCCCGCAAGGGATACAGCGAGCCCGCAGAAGCTCGAATCAGCCTTCTGCACCTTATCGACGAATACGAGAAGAAAGGGGCTAATTAGTCGATAAAACCATTTTACAAACAAGCACCCGACTCCTCTCACTGTCGCCAAACATCGAAGAGGAGCCGAGCGCCCTACTAAAGGAGTTTATCATGCATCTTGCAGATGACCCCAAGACCGACGCCATCTCCGCAGGCATCAACCTGCGCCATGTCGGCACCAAGCGCATCATGAGCCGCCTGGACGTTCAGATCCTCACCGGCATCGGACAATCCAGCGCCATCAAGCTCATGAAGTCCACCCACCACTGCTTTAGCATCGCCAACCAGTACTTCGTCATGGAAGAGGACCTGTTCGACTACTTCCACAAGCTGGCAGAGGGGGCGAGCGAGTAATGCAGCGCCCGAACGTCAATCCCCTCGTCTTCGAGCTTGATGTGCTCGACGAGCACGTCCACGCCCTTCAGGAAGACAAGCCCATCGCCTCCTTCGGGCTCGACGCACTCAACAGCATCCTCGGCGGTGTCTACCCCGGGCTCAACTACGCAATCGGGACCGCCCCGGGCAAGGGCAAGACGACACTGGCACTCCAGGAGGCCGACAAGCTCGCGGCAGACGGGCACCCGGTAATCTACGTTTCCGCCGAGCTTCCCGCGCACAAGCTGATCGAGAAGAGTCTGGCGCGTCTCAGCGACGGCAAAGTCGCGTTGTCCGAGGTCTCCAGCTGCGCGACCCAGAATCACCCTAAGCACACGACTTTCGAGGCTGCACTCGACAAATATCGCACCCAGATCGCCCCCAATCTCTGCATCACCGGCCCGCTCAACACCGTGGAGCTCTCCAACCTCGTCGGGCTGGTAACACGCGAGCGCGGCGAGGTCCCCATCGTCTTCATTGACTACCTCCAGCTCCTCGCCTGCGGCGTCACGGCGGACCAGCAGTTCATCGACGAGCGATTGGCTATCACAGCATGCGTGAAGGGCCTCCGCGAAATCTCGAACCTCTATGGCTCTCCTGTCATCGCACTGAGCTCGACCACTCGCAAGTCCTACGATTCCGGGAAGTCGGCCAGGCCCAACCTCGCCATGTTCGGTGGTTCCTCCGCTGTCGAGTACGGCTTTGACTCGGTGCTCTACCTCGCCGATGACAATGACAAGCCCGAGTGGCCCTACGAGTCTCCCGCAACCGGCACGCCCCTCAAGCTCGTCGCCCTCAAGAACCGCTACGGCACGCTGGGCGAGTCCCGACTCGACTTCGACGGTGCACGCGCCACCTTCCACGACAGGGGCTAGCCCATGCGTGGCAAAGCCAAGACCGCGCATATAAACGTCCGCATGACCGAGGAGGAGCGTGCCGCCATCACGGTGCGCTCCTCCTCTTTTGGTATGGCCCCATCGACGTTCATGCGCGAAGCCGCCCTCCTCATCGGCGAGAAGCCCGTCAGGATCGCCGACGAGGCGACGCTGCGGCAGCTTCTTCATCAGATGAAGAAGCAGGGCGGAAACCTCAACCAGGCCCTCCGCACCGCAAACGCCTATGGCGTGGATACGCAGACGGCCCAACAGCTCGCGGAGGCCATCCGTCTGGTATCGAGCACGGCCTCGCAGCTATCGAACCTCATCTCCAAGAATCGAGAATGATCATGAAAACCAAGATGCCCACAGCGCTCATATCATCTCTTCTCCTAGCGACCCTCGCATGCCCCGTCCTCGCCGTCCCCGTCGACGATTTCGTCGCCGGGACACCGTTAGGCGCGGCTGCGATTCCGTCGTCGTTCGGCGTGGATACCGTCCTCGGCTGGTGGCTCACGGGTGCGTTCACTGCTCGCCCGCTCGGAACCCTGCTGACCTTCCTCCTCGCCTTTTGCATCTGCGCTCTCATCGCCTACTCGACCACCCTCAACGCGAGGGCCGAGGACGGCGGCGTGCTCGGCGACGCCCACGTCAAGACGGGTCGCGAGGTCATAAAAGGGTCCATGACCTGGGACGGCTCGACGAATCCCTCGTCACGTGGGTTCGTCTATGGGTTCACCAAGTATCACGGCAAACCCTGCTATCTCTACGAGCCCAAGAAGATGGCCTTCGTGTCAGGGGCCACCGGGTCAGGTAAGAGTCGCTTCCTCTATCTCCCCTCAATCGACCTGCTCAGCTACGGCGGCGCTTCCAACGGATCCGAGCCCGCGACCCTAATCGTCTCCGACGTGAAAAACGAGCTCATAGAACTCACGGGCGACGAGCTGGCCCGTCGCGGCTATCGCGTCCTGCTTCTCGACACGCAGCACCCCTATAGGGGACAGAGGTTCAACCCGCTCAAGCAGGTGCTCGACCTCCATGCCGAGGGACGCGACCAGGAGGCCGAGCAGGCGGCGGACGCCATCGCGGAGCTCGTGGTGCAGGACGACGAGAAAGACAAGGGCTCGCACTGGACCGCCTCGGCCAGGGGCCTGCTCTCGGCCCTGGTCCTGCTGGTCTCCATGTCCGACGAGTGTCCCGAGGAATTAAAGCACCTCGCGACCGTCTGCGAGGTCCTGGACCGCGGCACCGAGGCCGAGGGAGACGACCCGTCCGAGCCCCTGAAGGCCGTCTTCCGCGCTCTGCCGAGCGGCCACCCCGCCAAGGGCAGGGCGTCGCAGTTCGTCTCCTCGGGCGGCAACGAGCTCAGGAGCATCCTCTCGACGCTCAAGGTCGCCCTGCGCCCGTTCTCCTCCGCCCCGGTCGCCTGGATGACCTCCGGCTCCGACATCGACCCGCACACGGTGCTCACGGAGAAGAGCGCCGTCTTCCTCCACGTGCTCGACGAGGGCTCCCCCTACAACTGCATCGCGGCGATGTTCCTCTCGCAGCTCTGGGCTTCGGTCCAGGCGGTCGCGGACGTGAACGGCGGCAGGCTCCCCCGCCCCGTGCAGATACTCGGCGACGAGTGGGGCAACCTGCCCCGCGTCGAGTGCCTGCCCGCCCTCCTCAGTCTCGGGCGCGGGTGCGGGACGTTCTGGATCGGAGCGACGCAGGACATATCCCAGCTCAACAAGTATGGCGAGAGAGACGGCCGCAGGAAGATCCTCGCGAACTGCGGGGTCAAGATTGCGATGAAGCTCGCCGAGGAGGAGGACCGCCGGTACTTCACCGAGCTCATCGGCAAGACCACGCGCCACACGCAGGGCACGAGCAACGGCAGGGCCGCGTCGGGCACGTCATCCTCGACGTCCTACAGCGAGAGCGCCGACGACGTGATACACCCCTGGGAGTGGCGCGGCATGGCCCCGGACCGGGACGGGATCATCGTCGTGAAGCACGCGGACAACGGTATGCCCGCATGTCGAGCCGGCGTCTTCCGCTCCCCCGTCACCGACTGCACCAACACGCCCACAAGGGAGCACTTCGACCTCGGGACCCCCGAGCACGAGGCGGAGAACCGTCGCGCCTACCAGCGCCGCCTCGACGAGTCAGCTGCTGGGAAGATGCGCGAGGAGACCTCGACCTGGTGCCCAAAGTGGCCCGAGTCGGAGAAGAAGAACGGGAGCAAGCCGGGCGGCAAATTCAGCGGGCTCTCGCTCGACTAGGGAGGCAACCATGACGGCGATAAAGCAGACGAGCGTCTGCAGCGAGAGGCACCTCGCGAGACTCAGGGATTACCTCTCCTGGGACCGCGACAAGGCGCTCGCCCACGGCACGCAGAACATCATCGACGATGACCGCTGGTTTCAGGAGATGGCGGACACGAGGGCGGCCATGGGTCACGACAGGCCCGGCAAGGCCGGTGCCAAGTGTACCTACATGCAGCACCAGATACTCGGGTTCCTCCCAGACGAGTGCGACCTCAACGGCGGGAAGATGACGCCGGAGCTGTGCATGCGCTATGTGAGGGAGTACGTGGCCGAGCGCTACCCCAACCAGGAGGTCGTGATGGTGCTGCACCGCGAGCGCTGCCGCGCGGACGCCACTGACCGCTACGCCGTGCACCTCGGCATCAACCGCAGTGATCTGAAAACCGGCCGAAGGCTCGACGAGGGCCCCGCCCGAAAGGCGGCGGCATCACGCGTGAAGACCGTCCGTACCCTGGACGAGAGGTATGGACTCAGGCAGCTTGAGCGCGGCAAGGCCAACTCGCGCGTCCACGCGAGGCAACCCGGCACGGAAGAGCGCGACATGACCCGAAAGGGGCAGGCCGAGCGCTCGGAGAACGCCCGCATCCGCGTCGCGGTCGCCCGCCGGATCGAGGAGGTCGGGCGCATGCGCGACTGCCCCGACCGGATGGGCGAGCTTGAGCGGCGGCTCAGGCGGGACGGCATCGAGCTCGCCAGGTCGAAGGGCGGGAGCCTCCAGTACCGATTCTTCTCGAAGGCCCTCGGGGCTGTGCGGAAGGTCAACGGCGGCAGGCTCGGCTTCGCGGTCGACCACTCGACCGGCCTCGTCGTCCGCTTCACGCTGCGCGGGATAGCGACGGCGATGAGGGTGTTCTGGGAGCTCGAGCGCAAGGCGCTCGAAAACCAGAACGGGCGAGGGGACTGAGCATTTGGGCCGGGACGCAACAGGCGTCCCGGCCCCTTTTGGCGAGAGCGACTTCGGAGCGGTTCGCCCCCGCCGCAGGCGGCAAGATGATTCCGTGCAACGGAATCCATATCTTGCCCGCACGGAGCGAGCCACTTGCCAGGGGCAACGCGAGCCCGGGCGGGTGAGCGCCGGCTGAGCCGACGCCGAGGAGACACGACCCTGGGGAGCGTCGTACGACGGCGCTTGGCGACCCGGCGCGAGAGGCCCCGCCCGGCGACCACGGCGGAGCGATGGCGACTTCCGGAAGCCATCGAGCGCAGCCGTTCGGCGGGCGGGGCCGGCGTGAGCGGAGGCGGACGAAACGCGACCCATGGGGAGCGTTGCAGGGAGCCGCAGCGAGAGCGACGCCTCGCGTCGCGGGGGGCCCGCCCATAAGCGGGACCCATCGGCCGCAAGGCCGATTGCTACGCCTCGACCCTCAGGGGCGGGTCCATGGCGCGAGCCTACAACTGCTCGTACGCCCTCTTCACCAGCTCGCCCATGAGACGCCTGCGCCTGCCGAGGAACTCCTCGTAATCGAGGTCCTCGAACCCTATGGGCAGGGCATGCTCCTCGCAGTTGCGGCGGTACTCGTCCTCCCCCAGCGAGTCGCGGTACTTCCTGACGTACTCGCTCGGGGCGTCGTCCGAGATGTAGATGTTGTTCTGGTAGTCCACGAGGGTGAAGTTGCCCCTGTTGCTACGCTGCGAGAGGTAGCCCCTGGACTTCAGGTAGTTGTCCGGGAACAGGTGGTGCTTGTCCAGCGCCTTCTTCGAGCCCGACGAGCCCATGAGCAGGAGCTGGGACAGCGGGGCCGTGCTGAACAGCGCCTTGGCACCGAGTACGACCTGAGCCGCGACGAAGCCCCACCAGGTCGGGCCTGTCGCCTCGTTTGCGTCGAGGGAGCTGGGCAGCGTGATGGAGAAATAATCGTCCGTCATGATGGCAGCGAGCCTACGGTCGAAGTACGCCCGGAACTCATCGGCGGTCTCAAGGCGCGAGACGTCGTTAAGCTGCTGCTCGAACTCGGATTCGAAGGACCCCACATAGAGCCCCGTTATGGCTGCGGCGAAATACCAGCGTCGCACGAGCCTGCGCACAGCCAACGACTCCATACCGAACTCATAGCGCCCGATAAGGTAAAACGCATAACAGAACATGAGCGCATTGCCCGACCCCACCTGGTCGGAACAGACATAGCCCGCCTCCGCCAGCGTGTTGATGAAGGCATGCCAGTTGTTCAAGTCGAGCACGAGATCGAGGGCGCGACCGAACGTGGCAAAGTTCTCGGCCCGCGTCTCGGGCGTTGTTTCCTTTGTCTTGAGATCTCGTCCGCGAAGAATCTGGTAGGCGTAACGCAGGCGACCCCTCTTGAACCCCACGCCCACCGTGGCGCGGATGATATGCGTCGGCGAGACGGTCATGAGCGGGTTGTACGAGGTGCCCTTTGCGGGCGCATGGCTCATGGCGCAGAACTCCTCTATGCGCTCCCTCATGGCAGGTTCGTAGACCGAAAGCAGGGTCATGATGAAGTCATCCTGCTTAAGCGCCTGCCCTTGCGAGTTCACGCGCACGAAGATGTCCGATACGGTCTCCTCGTCAGCCGATTCGGAAATCTCCAGTGTCGGCAGAAGATAACGCTCAAGCCCGAGCAATGCGTTGAGCCCGCTCTCGACGGCATCCTCGCCGCCATCGTCGAGTTCGGGTTCGCCCTTTTTGGCATTCGCCTCGTTAAGGCGCTTGATGAACGCCCTGCGATAGGCGCTCAGCTTGTTGTCGTGGTTCGCCGCGAAGGCCTCGGATACGTCCGGCACATAGCGAGAATCCCTCTCGGTCGAGGCGTCGGCATTCTTGAATGAGCGTGCGATGGGGTCGTAGGCGATCTTCACCGTACGCTCCCTGAAGTTCTTGTCTCGCACGGGCACGCCGTACAGCGAGCTCAGGAGGGCAGTGAGCCTCTGCTGTCCGTCGATGACAAGGGACTTGGGGACGGCGTACACCTTTTGGTTCGAGCCTATGGCAGACCTCTTGCCCGCGTCGTCACTCGGAGAGTCCCATAGCATCACATAGCCGATAGGGTATCCGCGAAGCATGGAATCAAGCAGATCGCGAACCTTTTCATTGCCCCACACGAAAGGCCGTTGCAGGTCGGGCAGGCCGATCTTGCCCGTCTGAACGTCCTTCAGGATGTTGCCGACCTCCAGCGATATGGGATTGTAGATAGAGTTGGGCACTATAGTTCACCAACTTTCTCGGCGTAGAGGTTGAAGAGATGGGCGACGATCTTCTCCTCGTCCCCACCGAAGTCGACGCCATAGGCAACTTCGACGGCGGCGTCGAGCGCCTTATGCGCGGCAATCAGCTCGGGGAAGAACGTCTCGTTCTTGGGATCGTACATGTCCGCGAGTGTCGCACCCTCCTGGACGTCTCGGGCGTCGAGCACGGCCTGGGCGCAGCGTTCGACCTCGTTCCTTTGCTCTTCACTGGGCTCGGGCCAGACGAAGTTGTTATAGACGATTCCGCCGGAATAGCGGTAATCGGATTTGAGCCGCCCCGCGACCGTGCGCATCCATGCGTTGTGGAGCTGTGACTGAAGGACGCCAAAGTGATAGAGCGTCGCATTGGGTATTAGAAACACCAAGTCACTGCACAACGTCTCAGACCCGACAAACCCCATAGGGATATACCTTCTACGCTCTGACGAGACTTTGGGGACAATGATGGCAGTCGAATTAGGAATGATTTCAGTACCGAAATGGTTCGGCCTCTCGGCTGCTTTCAAGGTCTGCTTCCTCGAGCTACTCAGACGGTAGTTTCTAACGTTCTCGATTCTCTCCCTACAACAAGGAAGGCCCTTGAGATCGGCCCACGAAGCCTCCCCCAACCACAGGCACCATCTCTCAATACCCCGTATGAACTCCTGCGATCCAAGCCATTTATGAAAGTACTTCTCAGCCGCGGGCTCTTTCGAAAGGAACGCCGCCTTCTCCTCCGGTGTGAACAGATAGTTACCGCCATCAATCGGTTGAGAGCCGATACCGATAGCGGGCACGTCCGACAAAGGCTTGCTTCTGTTCCAGATGAAAGCGTCGGGCGCGTTCTTCAGATAGGCGTTGAGCCGAGGAACGGCAATCCGGTCTTCGTCAGAATCGGGCGTCGCATGATAGAAAAGCGTCTTGTTCCCCGCTTCGCGGGAGAACCCGACGATGACGCAGAACACGTGTGCCTTGTCCGCCGCCTCGTTGTCCCAGCGGAAGGTGTTGTGTGCGAAATCGATATGGATGCCCATGTCATGCAGGGGTTTCCAGAGGTTGGCGACCTGCTCACCCTGGCAGATGGAGTTCGTCGAGACCAGGGCGCAGCGCGTGCGCTTCCCCTGCGTGAACCTCGCGGCCTTCATGTACCAGGCTCCGCAGTAGTCGATGTTGCCCGCGTTCTTCGCTCCGTCGAAGACCTCAAGCAGTTCAGATTTCTGCTCCTTGGACTGGTTGCGGGCCCCAAGGAAGGGCGGGTTGCCCACGAGGTAGGTGAGGTCGTCGGGGAACACCTCGGACCAATCGGTCCTGAGGGCGTTGCCCTCATGGAGGTTGCTAAGGCTCCTGAGCGGCAGGAAGTCGAAGTCATAGCCGACGTATATCTCCTGCGTCTTTCGGAGCATCTGCTCCTCGGTGATCCACAGGGCGGTCTTGGCAACCGAGACGGCGAAGTCGTTTATCTCGATGCCGTACAGCTGGTCCAGGGAGACGCGGACGGGGCTGTCCTGCGCAACGACGAGGGACGTCTGTCCCGCGTTGCCGGTCTCCTCGCTGAGCTCGTCCTCGATGATTCGGTTCTCGATGGTGCGCAGCTGCCGGTATGCCTCGGTGAGGAAGTTGCCCGAGCCGCACGCCGGGTCGCCGATGGTGATGGAGGCAACCTTGTCGTGCAGCCTCGCCAGGGCCTGCTTGCGCTTCACCGCCGTCCTCTCACCCTCGGCCTCGTGCAGCTCGTCCCACAACTCGTCGAGGAACAGCGGCTTCAGGCAGCGCTCGATGTTCTCAACGCTCGTGTAGTGCATGCCCCCGGCATGGCGCGTCTCGGGATTCAGAGTCCCCTCGAACACGCCACCGAAGATGACGCCCGAGATCTCGCGCCAGTCGAAGTCCTGAGAGGCGTCAGTGATGGCCTCAAGGATTTCCGGGGTCATCTGCGGGACGATGATGGAGGAGTCGGCGAACAGCCCACCGTTCACGTAGGGGAAGGCCGCAAGGTCCTCGTCCATGTACTCGTCCCGCTGGTCCAAGGGAGTATCGATGGTCTCGAACAGATCGACCAATTTGCGACGGAGCTTCGCGGGGTCTCCCTCGCAGTACCTGCCGAACGCCTGATGCGATTGCAGGAGATCGGCGTCCTCGGCGTAAAGTAAGAAGATGATTCGGGTGATGAGAACGTTGAGCGAGCGCTGCTCCTCCTGGGCCCGCTCGTCCTTCTCCTCGATGTGATGGTACTGCTTGGCGAGAGCGTCATAGAGCCTGGAGACGTAAGCCCCAGCCTCGATTGAAAGCTGCTGTTCCTTGTGCAGGCGGCTCGTCTCGTTGGAAGTCAGGAAGGACAGAAGGTACAGACTGTCCGAGAGCTCTTCGAGGGAGAACTCCTGCACGGTGTCCTCGGGCCTCTCGTTGTCGAGGTCGTAAAGGCGGAAGGTCCCGAAGTTGCACGTCATCACCCAGCGCGGGCGCTCGGAGTACGGCAGGTGCCGCGCGTACCACATGGCCTGCTGGAGCGGCGTCTCCATGCCTCCGTTCCTAGGCTCGGGCTTGTCGAGGTCGATGCCCCACGACTTCTGCTCGCAGAGGAAGTTGTGGTCGGAGACGAACACGTCGATGCGTCGGCCTCTCACCTTGCGCTCAAAGTCGACGAAGCTATCTATGGTGTTGGACGGGATGCCCAGGACGTTTATGAGCAGGTCGACCCAGAACTTCTGCGTGTCCTGCTGCTCATTGTTGGAGCCCACGGGGATGGCGCCGAGGCGCTTCTTCCACCGCTTTACGAACTCCTTTGCCTCTTTCTTGCTGGCAGGCATACCGGACCTCCTGCGTCGTCGTCTCTTTCGGATAATTTTAAGGGGTAAGGGCAGTACCGCGATCGGAAGGGCGAGTTTTCAACGGTTCACGGCGTCGCAGGGTCCCGAGCGAAACCCGGAGACGCCGGGGACTGTTGGAAACTCGCCCATCTCACAGCAACGTCAACCTAGGTTTTCAACGCTTTGCATAGCCGAAGGGCCCCACATCCAGCCCGTAGGCTGTGGAAAGGGTTGAAAACCGGATATTTGGGTGAAATATCGGAGTGAAATATGTAGGCGAGCTGTTTTCATCATAGAACTTTCTTTCACCCCTTTTTCACCCCTTTATCGTCTATTTAGCCCTATCTATACAGAAGCAGGTCAGACGATTTATACCGTCTGACCTGCAATTTCTTCTGGTGCCCCCGGTGCGATTCGAACGCACGACACCCGCTTTAGGAGAGCGGTGCTCTATCCCCTGAGCTACGGAGGCATGCTGCACTAGTGTAGCAGATTTGCACTATCGTCACGAGGTAGTCATTGGGTAGTCATTGGGGACGTTCTTTAATGACTGGTCGTTTAAGAACGTCCCCAATGACTAGTTGCCTTTGTGGAAGAGGCCTTTGATAACGGAGGGGATGCTCTTGGCGCCCTTGGCCGTCACATCGATAAAGTCGGGCGAACGCACGAGCTTATCCTCGTCGACGTACTTGCGGACCGCACGAAGCGTCTCTTTGTCGTCGCGCGTCGAAAACGTAAAGTGGCCGCTATCCTTGGTGAAGATGGCAAAACGCGTAATCTTCTTGGTGCCGCGCAAAACCTCGGCGGCAATATAGTCGACCTCGTCCCACGGGATTTGAATATAATCCTCGGGATTGCGCTCGTTATAGTACTCAAACGCCTTATTGCCCACCATTACGTTACCGTGACTGGTAAGCCCCATCAGGCAGGTTGCCGGCGTTGCCAGATCGACCGTGCTGTTCTGAGATTGCGCCATACGCGCCTCGCCCTCCAATAAAAAACAATCGGACCGCATCCAGTGTACCCACCGGGTGCGGTCCGTTTCAATGGCTCAAAAGCCCTTGCCTAGCAACTCTCGGTCTTAAGCCGAAGCGTGCTTACATGAAGCCGCAGACGCGACCGATGATGCCGACGGCGAAGAGAGCCAGGATGATGACGATCGGGCTGACCTTCTTCTTGAGGAGCTTGCAGACCAGCAGGGTCAGGCACACGGCGGCAAGGCCGGGGATGAGCTGATCGAGGTTAGCCTGAAGCGTGGTGACCTTAACCTGATCAAGGGCGGTAGCACCGATGGAGTTGTACATCGTCAGCGCTTCCTTGACGCCCTCGGAGCCGGAGGGCAGGCTAGCCCAGTCGATAAAGGCGCCAGCAGACTGCGTGACCTTGGAGACGACCGGGGTGAAGGAGATGGACACCCAGCGCTCGACCAGGGCGCCGATGATGAACATACCCAGGATGGAAGCACCCTCGGTAACCTTGCCCATCAGACCGCCGGAGAGGTCCTTGGCGATGGAGGAGCCGACCTTGTAGCCAAACTCCTGCGTGTACCACAGGAAGGCGTAACGGATGATGTTCCACGCGAAGAAGAACAGCAGCGGACCGGCGATGCTGCCGGACAGGGCCATGGAAGCGCCCAGAGCGCCCAGAATCGGGCGAAGGGTGAACCAGAAGGCAGGGTCGCCGACGCCGGCGAGCGGGCCCATCATACCGACCTTGACGCCCTGGATGGCGACGTCGTCGATCGGAGCACCGTTGGCGCGCTCCTCCTCGAGGGCGAGGGTAACGCCAATGACGGGGGCGGAAACATAGGGGTGGGTGTTATAGAACTCCAGGTGGCGCTTAAGAGCGGCAATCTGGTCATCCTTGCTGGTGTAGAGCTTCTTGATCGCAGGGATCATTGCGAAGCACCAGCCGCCGTTCTGCATACGCTCGTAGTTCCACGAGCCCTGAAGGAACTGATGACGGAAGCAAACCTTCTTGCGGTCAGCCTTGGTGAGCTGAATCTTGTTCTCTGCCATATGTATCACTCCCCTCCTACTCGTAATCGTTCAGAATGTCGCCGAGCGGGTCACCGGAGCCACCGCCCATGCCGCCACCCTGCTTGGCCAGATCCTTAAGGCCAAGGTAGATGAGGGCAAGGGAGATGCCGATGAGGCCAAGGGCGATCAGCGTGAGCTGAGGGATGGCAGCAAGGACAAAGCCGAGGATGAAGAACGGCCAGGTCTCCTTGGTGGCCATCATGTTGATGACCATGGCGTAACCGACGGAAGCGACCATGCCGCCGCCGACAGCCATGCCGCCGGACAGCCAGTCGGGCATAGCGTTAAGCGCGTTGGTAACAGCCTCGGCCGGGATGATGCACAGAAGTACTGCCGGGATGGCGATACGAAGGCCCTGCATAAGGATGGCAATGTACTGCCAACGCTCGATGCCAGCGAAGTCGCCCTTCTCGGCGCAACCGTCCATGGCGTGAGCGATAGCGGTAGCCAGGGTACGGCAGATCATGGTCAGGAACAGACCAGCGACCGACAGCGGGACAGCGACGGCGATAGCGGCGGTAACGGCCTTCGACGGATCGGTAGCGCCGCCGTTGAGGGCGAGCACCATGATGATCGAAGAGGCGACCGAGGCCAGAGCGGCGTCAGGCGCGACGGCGGCGCCGACGTTAGCCCAGCCAAGGGCCATCATCTGGAGCGAACCGCCCAGGAGGATGCCCTCCTGAAGGTGACCGGTTACGAGACCGATAAGCGTGCATGCCACGAGCGGCTGATGGAACTGGAATTCATCCAGAATGCCTTCCATACCGGCAAGCAACGCGACAATCGCAACAAGCAGAATAGTGATTGCAGACATGTATCGGACCCTCCTTTACTATGCTTGAGCGGCCAGTTCGGCCTTAGCTTTCTTCAACATGGCGTCGAGATCCTCGGAGGAATCCGAAGGAACCTTGCGGACCTCGAACTTGACGCCCTTGGCCTTGAGGGCCTCGAGAGTCTTGACGTCGTCATCGCCCATAGCGACGGCGTTGGTGACGACGACCTTGCCCTTGGAGTGAGCCATGGAACCGATGTTGACTTCCTTGATGTCGACGCCGGCCTCGATGACCTTGAGCAGATCCTGCGGGTTCTCAAAGAGCAACATGGCCTTGGTGTCACCAAAGCGCGTGTCCTTGACGACCTCGGCCATCTTCTTGATGGGCACGACGTTGGCATGGACTCCCGGAGGGGCAGCCTGCTCGATCATGGTCTTGCGGAGCTCGTCGTGAGCAACGCCGTCGGAAACCACGATGATGCGGTTGGGGTTGATCTGCTTGGTCCACGTGGTGGCCACCTGACCATGCAGCAGACGGGTGTCGATACGGACGTGGGCAATCTTGATGTGCCCGTCGCCGATGACCGTTCCCGGAGGAATAGCGCCTGCAGGAGCAGCAGCGGCCGCAGCCGGCTTCTTCTCCTCGGGCTCCAGAGACTCGGGCTTGACGCGCACGCCAGCCTTAGCCTCAGTCACGAGATGTTTTGCGATCGCATGTGCAGTGTTCTTTGCGTCAAAGCGCTGCGAATATGCCTCGATGAGCATAGGCAGGTTGACACCGGTGACGATAGCCCAGGAATCGTGGCCCTCGATGAGCCCGCTGATCTGGTTGAACGGCGTGCCGCCCCACAGATCAACGAGGAAGAGCACCTGCTCCTGGTCCTCGAAGGAAGCGACTGCTTCCTCGACCTTGGCACGGAAGTCGTCGGGGCCCATGCTCGGCTCGAGCGAGACCACGGCAACAGACGGCTGATCGCCAAAGACCATCGAGCCCGTCTGCTTGATTCCAGCTGCCAAGTCCCCGTGGCTAGCAAGAACAATACTTACCATCACATAACCTCCTTTTTGTCTACGTATTTCCTACACGACATGAAAGGAGTATACCTGTTTGGATTGTGGAATTATAGCTAAATTCGCAAAAGGTTGCATTATTTGTTTAAACGTCTAAGTTTGTTACAAGTTGATTACGTTGCTGGCTTATAGCTCATTGCCTGCTAAAACGTGATTTGCTGATTGTTTTCAAAGACATATAAAGGTGCACCGTTCGTTAAGACCGCTTTTAGGTGAATCCCAATGCGTCTGCGTGCCACCATTTTGTTTAAACAGACATGACTTGACTAACCGAAGCAAATATGTTTAGAACTCTAGCCCATGTAGACATTAGATGTTAGGCGATGTGGAGGGGGTTGGCGGCGTCGACGGCGTCGGGGGCGTCGGAGAGGCCGTCAGGAGCAGCGTCTGCCGGGTCCTCGTCGGGGGTCTCGATCTGTTTGATCATGACCTCCTGGCCCTGCAGCAGGTATGTTTCACCGCTGCCGCAATGGGGGCAAGTCTTGCCGTGCTCGACCGTCGCGTAGTCGCGGCCGCACGCCTCGCAATGCGTCACGGCCTCGACAGGCTCCACGATAAGCTCCGCGCCCTGCGTGATAGGCTTTTTATCCGCCGCCCAGCGCCAAGCGTCGAGTAGTAGATCGGGGACGACGCCCGAGACCTCGCCCAGCAGCAGCGTGACGCTCGAAACGCGACGCACGCCATGAGCGCGCGCCACATTCTCAACATCGCGAATGATGTGATAGACGATTCCGAGCTCGTGCACTTTTAATTCCTTCCGCCGTTCTACCGAACGGCGGTCGGCTTGACGCTGCGCGAGCCCCAGACGGGCGATCTGCCTTTCAATCGTCGGGCATGGGCAAAAGCCCTATGCCCTCCTCTTTCAAGGCACCTCGCCACGCCTGGGACTCGCTCGCTGTCCAACCGCTCTCTGCGCCGTTCTCCTGCTTGTTGCGTTTCTTACTTCTTCCCGAATTTAATCTTGATGGCGCGCTTGAGCGCGTACTTGCCCAGGCTTGGAAGCTTTTGCTCGTATTTGACCATCGTGGAGCACTCGGGGCGGTCGCGATACAGATGGATGGCGTCAAACGCGCACTTGGTGGTGCACAGGCCGCAGCCGATGCACTTGTTGGGGTCGACGATCGAGGCGCCGCAGCCCAGGCAGCGGGCGGTCTCGGCGCGCACCTGCTCCTCGGTAAAGGTCTCAACATACTCGCTAAACGGCGCAGCCTTCTCGCGTTCGCGGTCTACATGCGCAACCTCGCGGCTCGCGTTGTCGTAGCTCTCGAGCACAACGTCGTCGCGGTCGAGCGCGGTGTAGCGGCGTTGATTGCGGCCGATGGTGAGCGTGGAGCCCGGCTGCACAAAGCGATGGATGGACACCGCGGCCTCGTGGCCGGCGGCGATAGCGTCGATGGCAAAGCTGGGGCCGGTGTAGACGTCGCCGCCCACAAAGATGTCTGGCTCGGCGGTCTGGTAGGTCTGGGGATCGGCAAGGGCACCCTGGCCGCGGCCGAGCTCCACCTTGGAGCCAGCCAGCAGGTCGCCCCACACAATGGACTGGCCAATCGACATGACGACACGGTCGGCATCGACACGGCGCAGATCGTTCTCGTCGTACTCGGGCGCAAAACGGCCCTCGTCATCGTAGACGCGCGTGCAGCGCTTGAAGGTGATACCGCACACACGACCGGCCTCGTCCAGGTGAATCTCCTTGGGGCCCCAGCCGCAGCTGATGTGAGCGCCGTCCTCAACGGCCTCGCGACGCTCCTCCTCGCTGGCGGGCATCTGGGCCTCGCTCTCCAGGCAGAACATCTCAACGCGCTCGGAACCCAGACGGCAGGCGTTGCGGGCAACGTCGATGGCCACGTTGCCGCCGCCCACCACAATGGTGCGGCCGGACAGGGTATCGATCTTGCCGCTGTTAACCTCGCGAAGGAAGTCGACGGCCACGGTCACGTCCTCGGCACTCTCGCCCGGAATGCCGGCAAGGCGGCCGCCCCGGCAGCCAATGGCAACGTAGAAGGCCTTAAAGCCCTGCGCGCGCAGCTCGTCGAGCGTCACGTCGCGACCGACTTCCACGCCATAGCGGAACTCGGCGCCCATCAGGCGAATGACCTCGACCTCGGCCTCAATGACGTCCTTCTGCAGCTTAAAGCTGGGAATGCCGTAGGTGAGCATGCCGCCCGGGCGCTCGTTCTTCTCGAACACGACAGGTTTGTAGCCCTTCTCGGCCAGGTAGAAAGCGCAGGACAGGCCGGCCGGACCGGCACCGATGATGGCGATCTTCTGGTCGAAGCCGCCGGCACGCGTCGGGGTCACCACGGGCGGGACGTAGCGGGTCGCGGCATCCAGATCGCGCTGGGCGATGAACTTCTTGACCTCGTCGATGGCCACGGCGGCATCCACACGGCCGCGGGTGCAGGCATCCTCACAGCGGCGGTTGCACACACGGCCGCAGATAGCGGGCAGCGGGTTCTCGCGCTTGATGAGTGCTAGGGCCTCGTCATAGCGACCCTGAGCCGCGAGCTTCAAATAGCCCTGAACGGCAACGTGCGCGGGGCAGGCCGTCTTGCAGGGAGCGGTGCCGGACTCATGCGTCTCGATGCGGTTGTCGTTGCGGTAGTTGGGCGACCACTTGGTGTGATCCCATTTGGTGGCGTCGGGCAGCTCCTGGCGCGGATACTCGGGCACCTGTCCGCCGGCCTTTTTGCTGCAGAGCTTCTGGCCCAGTTTGGCGGCACCGGCCGGGCACACCTCAACGCAGCGACCGCAGGCAACGCACTTGTCCTTCTCGACCTTGGCGACATAGGCCGAGCGCGACAGGTTGGGCGTGTTGAACAGCTGAGAGGTGCGCAGGGCATAACACACGTTGACGTTGCAGTTGCAGATAGCGAAGATCTTGTTCTCGCCGTCGATATTGGTGATCTGGTGCACAAAGCCGTTGTCCTCGGCCTGGCGCAGGATGTCGTAAACCTCGTCGCGGGTCACGTAATGGCCACGATCGGTCTCAACCACGTAGTCGGCCATATCGCCCACGGCGATGCACCAATCGGCCGGGTCGTCGGCGCAGCCCTCACCCATCACGCGACGGCTCGCGCGGCAGCTGCAGGTGCTAGCGGCATATTTGCCATCGTATTTGTCGAGCCAATGCTCGATATGCTCGATCGGCACCGAGGTGCTCGCGGCGTCGATAGCCTTCTCGACCGGAATGACATGCATGCCGATACCGGCGCCTCCGGGCGGCACCATCGGCGTGGCCTTGGACAGCGGTCCCTTGGACGCCTGCTCAAAGAACTTGGCATAGACCGGATGCTCCTCGAGCTGGCTCACGCGCATGTTGAGGAACTCGGCGGAACCCGGCACCAGCATGGGCAGCACCCACTGCTTGGCGCGCTCGGGGTTTTCCCAGTTGTACTCGAGCAGACCCGTGTAGCTCATGTCGTCGAGCATCTTCTCGATCTGGGCCTCGGGCATGCCGGTGAGCTTGACCATCTCGGGCAGCGTGTAGGGACGGCGCATCTTCATCTTGCAGAGTAGCTCGGCCTGCTCGTCGGTTGCGGCCTCGGCAAACGACCAGTACTCGTAGCCCAACAGCTCGTCGCGATGCAGCAGACGGTTGGTGCAGTGCTCGCACAGCTTGACGATGGCCTCGCGCGGATGCTCCGGCAGCGGCGGCACGAACTCCGAACCGATGTCAGGCTCGGTGTAGCTAATCCCCGGTCCGTTGAGAATCATGGTTGTCCCTTCTCTTGCCGCAGCCCGACGAGACCGCAGCGCCCCTCTTTTTTGCAGGCCGGGCATGCCCCCATGCCGTTCACCCGCCATTAGTTGACATTGTGTCAAAAATAGTATTGACGAACTGTCAACAATATTCAAGACTGTTAGGCGAACGGTCAGGCAAAAGGGGATGAAAGGCGGCAAAACATGGGCAGCAACACAGCAGATACCTCTGTGGTCGATGCCGTTCCCGCATCCGATAGCGCGACAAAGCGCCTGACGGGCGACGAACGCCGGCGCGAGATCCTCGATGCCGTGCGCACCGTAAGCTCTGAGCTGGGCGTGTCCCACCTATCGGTATCGGCCGTGACCAAGCGAGCCGGCTGCACGCGTTCATTGTTCTACCACTATTTTGCCGATATGGACGCCGCTGTCACCGCCGTTATGGACGAGGCGATCGACGGTTTTATCTCCGAGCTCGAGCAGTGGAATGCCAACCGCACCGTCGGCGATATCGAGGGCGCGCTCGACACCGTCGCCCCGCTCTTTAAGCGCCTGGTCGCCAGCGGACACGAGCTGCCGAGTACGCTCACCTCAAGCAGCGGCGCACTCTACGGCGGCTTTTTGCACAACGTGGTTCAGCGCGTGGCGCAGTATATCTGCGACACCACCGTGGTGGACTTTGTCGCCCATCATGAGCTACGCATCGACCACGTCTACGAGACGTTCTACACCCTCATCATGGGGTTGTTGATGTATATCCGCACGCACCCCGATGTGCCCGACGAGACGGTCAAGGAAATCATCGCCTCGACGCTCCACATCGAGGGCTATACCGCCAAGTATCCGGAGCGCATGCCCCAGAACTGACGACATTTGGCCAAACTGCCCGCGATCAGAAGAGGGGCCGCGGGCGTGTGAAAGGAGAGCAGCATGCTGTTCGATATTTGGGGTAGCGATACCCTTATCCACTGGGCCGGCTGGGCCATGGTCTTTATTGGTCTCATCGTGCTCAACGAGGTCGGCCGCCGCACCAAGCTGGGCGCGGCAATCATCTTTGGCGTGGCTCCGCTGGCCATGACCATCTACTGCGTCGCCATCGCCATCGGCGTTTCGCAGGGTGCCGAGTGGGCACTCACCAACCCCACCCATGTGTACCAGAACAGCTGGTTCCACTACGCCAAGGTATACGCGGCGCTGGCCGGTTGCTGGGGCTTCATCGCCATTAAGTACCAGTGGGGAAAGATCGGCAAGGCGCATTGGTTCCGCGCGTGGCCGTTTGTGATCGTCGCCATCAACATCATGATCGCCGTCGTGTCCGACTTCGAGAGCGCCTATCACTTCTTTGTCCTGGGCGAATCCACCTGGGTCACCTCCGAAGGTGCTGCGCAGCTGGCCGGCTGGAACAACGTGTTCAACGGCATCGCCGGTCTCATCAACATCTTCTGCATGACCGGTTGGTGGAGCGTCTACGCCTCCGAGGACAAGACCGATATGCTGTGGCCCGACATGACCTGGGTCTACATCATCGCCTACGATATCTGGAACTTCTGCTACACCTACAACTGCCTGCCCACCCACTCCTGGTTCTGCGGCTTTGCGCTGCTGCTGGCGCCCACCGTCGCCGCCTTTATCTGGAACAAGGGCGGCTGGATCCAGAACCGCGCCTTTACGCTGGCCATTTGGTGCATGTTTGCCCAGGTGTTCCCGTACTTCCAGGAGGAGTCCATCTTTGTGACCCACTCCACGCTCGACCCCGGCGCCGCTACCGCGGTCTCGATCGCCGCACTGGTCGCCAACGTCGCCGCGATCATCTACATCGCCTACCGCGCCAAGAAGCTCGGCCGCAATCCCTACAAGCAGGATGTCTTTGAGGGCACCAGCGATTGGGAGAAGGCTACCGCTCGCCGCGCCAAGGTGGATTACGCACACGCCGAGTAACGTGTTGGTCGCTGTTGGCAGTTGGGCATAGGCCCGCCCGTCAGGATTTTCATCCAATGTCTCGCAGAGCCCCCGGAAAGCGTTTCGCTCGCTTTTCGGGGGCTTTTGTCGTTGCGTCTCTATTCATCTATTCAAAAACATACGCATATATAAAATCGGATTTCAAATCATGCGGCGGCTCTATGGGGTCCCGTTTTTGGGTACAGTGTTGTCCCGATATTGAGCTTGGGGGATATATGAAAGATGAGACGATGGGCCAAGAGGATGCGGCCCAAGATGCAGAAGCGTGTGCCGAGGCCCTGGAGAGCCTAGACCGGATTTCGCTTGACGATGTTGCGTTTGACGATTCGAGCGTTGATGTGCAGGATGAACCGGAAATCGAGGCACAGCCCGATGATCAGGATGCAGGCGACGTTGAGCCTGCCGAAGATGAGGCAGGTCACGAAGACACCGAAAGCGAGGCCGACAACCAGCCCGAATCCGACACGGGCGAGGAAACCATCTTGCTCGACAGCTTGCCGGCCGAGGATTCGCTGACCCGCGAGCTTCCTGGCTTAGGCTCTGCGCCTGCCGTGGACGAGACCATCGCCATGGGCGATATTCCCCTGCCGTCCGTTCCCTCGGCACGCGAGGCCGAGGTTCGCCATCGCAAAATGTCGCCCAAGCGCCGCAATCTGATGGTTGCCGGCGTCGTAGCCGTCGCGCTTGTTGCCGGCGGCGCAGGCTATGCTGCCTGGAACGGATATCAACAAGAGCAGGCTGCCGTGCTTGCCGCAAACGCCCATACCATGATGTCGGTGCAGATTGGCGTGCATGCCGCGGGCCTCGACTGCTCAACTGGCTCCAAGATTCCCGTGCAGGTGAGCGGACAAGATTCCGACGGTTCTTCCGTGAGCGAAACGCTCTACGTTGACGAGCGCGGCCGCGGCATCAAACTGCTGCCCGGCGATTACACGCTCTCCATCGCCGCCTCCCCCATCGCGGCCGACGGCACCATCTATACCGTCCCGACCACCAAGACGCAGGTCGCCGTTAAGAGCGATGGACAGGATTTAAGTGCCCAGGCCACCTTTAAGCTCAAGGTGCCTTCGGCCGACACGGTGACTGACGACCAGATCGATGCCGCCGCCAAGTATGCCGAGGAAGGCGGTGCGAGCTCCGCCGCGGCCGCCAAGATACTTCAGCAGGCGGCAACCGCGCGGCGCGACGCCGCCGTCAATGCCGTGAGCGCGAGCGAAGCGCAGGCCGCGCGCGATGCCGATGCTCGGCATAAGGCAACGGACCTGTATCAGCTCGATATTCCGGTTGAGTGGTATGGCAAGGTCGCAACCTGGCAAAACGGCAACACGCTGTGCATTTATCTGGACGGCGACAGCGATACGCCGATCGTGACGCTCGTCGCGGTGCGCGAGGGCGAGAGCTTTACGCCCGATGAGGGCGATACGGTTTTGGGTGCGGCCAATCTGGGCAACGGTTATACCGTCTATGCCAGCGGCCCCGTCTATCCGTACGTGGTGCCCCAGACTATCAACGGGCGCACCCAGGATCCAGTGTCGACCTACCCCATGGACGCGGCCATTGAGCTTGTCGAGCTTACGACCGGCAACCGCTATACCTATAGCCAGATCAAGAACGTGCTGGTCGGCAAAGACGGCAAGGCCGACGCCGCCGCCAAACTCGAGACCGACTACCTCGCCCAGATTCTCCTGCCGAGTATCAAAGCCCAGGACTAGCCTGGCGCAGCAAGGTGCTCCCCAACCGTGATGAGGGAGCCAGGAGGTCCTGACCCCACAGGTCCATAGATGATTAGGCAAGGAGCCACTTCCATGCGGGCACAACGTGGACCACACCGTGCTCGCATGAAATATCGGTCTGTTCATCCATGGTAACGATTGCCGACTCGCCAAGATCGAACTGGGCCATCGAGGCATCAAGCGCGGCAATTTCGCGCTCGCGCGTTTTCTCACGTGCCATATCCGCACTCACCTGAATCAGGCTATAAGCCCGCATGAGAAGCGCGTCCCCAGCCACAAAGTCCACCTCATGGCTTTTGCTCTTCTCTTTGATCAGCAGGCGGCAGACCGATCCGACCCTCACCGCGGGAGTCCTTCTTCTTAGCGCGTTGAACACTGCGGTCTCGAGCCTCTGGCCCTGGTCCAATGCCGATGCGGGAGAGAATGCTCCAAACATCGCAGGATCGACAGCGTAGACCTTAGACGCAGACCGCATGTTATTTGCCAGTGAACGCGTGAACTCCGGCACGGAGAACAGCAGGTAGGCATCCTCATAATACTCAAGTAAGTCACTGAGCGAATTACGACTGACGGGTATCTGCCTGCTCTTGAACTCGTTGTACACTTTGTTCACCGACAGCTCTCGTCCCGAAGATGCCATACACCGCGTCAGGAACAGAGATGCCAGGCGAGGGTTCTTGACGTCGTAACGTTCAACGACGTCCATGGCAACCGTTCGCGAAGCATATTCCTGTAGCAGCTGAATCGCGTCTGCGGGCGTCTGCTCAAGTGTCGCGATAAATCCCCCTCGTTCAAGATATCCGATCAGATGATGTCGAAGCAGCGCTGCATCGCTTGGGGAAAAGGTCGCATCTGGCTCGAAAACGCTCCCCGTCTTATATCGAACGTATTCCGAAAAACTCAACGGAAAAAGCTCTCGTATAAGAGAACGACCCCTGAACTCGCTCTTAAGTTCTGAGGACAGCATCTTAGAAGAAGATCCCGTCACACAGACGGTCGCTTTCTCCGTATCGACTACACGCCGCAGAAACGCACCCCATTCGGGAATTTCCTGGATCTCGTCAAAGAAAATGTAAGCGCCCTCGGTTCGAGCAGCAGGATGCAGCGCATAGAACGTGTCAAGCACGTCCGCCAGCAGCGATGGCTCATACGGGCGCAAGCGCTCGTCCTCAAAATTAAAGTAAAGCATCCGGTCAAGCTCGACGCCCCGGCCCTGAAGCCGCTGCATCTCCTGATACAGGCGATACGTCTTTCCACAACGGCGGGCCCCCACAACCACATTTACGATGTTGTCGCGCTTTGGCTCCTGTGGGTTTCCCAAATCAAGGTCTCGCTCAAAGGCCTGCGGAACCCCCTGCTGTTCAAAGTCCTTTATTTTCTGGGCGATCAAGTCGTTGAATGCCATGATTCTCCAATCTTGCTCTCTAGCTAATCAAAATTATACTGATTCTTGATTAATTAGAGAGCAAGATTGTGTGTAGCTTGATTAACACTTAAGCAAGTTTTATCACCGTTATTGCTCCGAAGGATGTCGAGTGGCCAAGAGGACAACCGAGCTCGAATGCGACTCCCCGAGCAGTCAATTTGGGACGGGGCTTTTTTGACTACCCTCCCCCTGTAGAAAAATCCCTAACGCAGTTGCGGTGAAATAGGGACTGTTTTTGCTGGTCAAACCGCAAAACAGTCCCTATTTCACCGCAACTTATTGGTGGCCTTTTGGGTGGCACTCAGCGCCACGGATCGGCTTCGAACATCGGCTCGCGCTCGGGGCGGCGATCGCTGTAGGGATCGTAGCCGTCGTCGTCCTCGTTCTCGGCACGGATGTAGGGGTCGCGCGGCTTGGGTGCCGGCTTAGGTGCAGGCTTGGGTGCGGCGGGTGCGGCATCGGCCGCCGGCGCGTTCGTCTTGTTCTCGTCTTTCATCTACATAGCTCCTTGCCATGTACTCATGTTCAACACCATCGATTGTCGCACGAAAAAGGGCGGCGGACCCAATTGGATCCGCCGCCCTTGGCGTTTAGGGACGACTGGCAGATTTTAAGGCATGGCCCAAAAATCTACTCGGCGTCGGGGACCTCGTAGGTGGCCGCCGGCGTGTTGTCGCAAACGACGGTAAAACCGCCGTCCTTGTCGACATCGACCGTCACCTGATCGCCCTCGCGCACCGTGCCGTCGATGATGGCAGCAGCGATGGCGTCCACGACCTCGCGCTGGACCAGGCGCTTGAGCGGACGGGCGCCAAAGACCGGGTCCAGGCCGCCCACGGCGAGCATCTGCTTGGCCGCCGGGGTGATGGCAAGCGTCATGCGCTCCTTGGCCAGGCGTGCGCGGACGTCGGCAAGCTGGATGTCGACGATCTTCTCGATCTGCGCCATGCCGAGCGGATGGAACACCACGATATCGTCGATACGGTTGAGGAACTCGGGGCGGAAGGTCTGAGCCATGGCGGCGTCGACCTGATGGCGCATCTCCTCCTCGTCCTTACCGGACAGATCGGCGATGGCCTTGGAGCCCACGTTGGACGTCATGATGATAATCGTGTTCTTGAAGGACACCTGGCGACCCTGGCCATCGGTCAGACGGCCGTCGTCGAGCACCTGCAGCAGCACGTTGAAGACATCCGGATGGGCCTTCTCCATCTCGTCGAGCAAGATCACGGAGTATGGACGACGGCGCACGGCCTCGGTGAGCTGACCGCCCTCGTCGTAACCCACGTATCCCGGGGGCGCACCGATCAGACGCTGGACGCTGAACTTCTCCATATACTCGGACATGTCGATACGCACGAGCGCGCGCTCGTCATCGAACAGGCACTCGGCCAGCGCCTTGGCGAGCTCGGTCTTGCCCACGCCGGTGGGGCCCAGGAAGAAGAAGCTGCCGATGGGCTTGTCCGGATCGGAGAGGCCCGCACGGCTGCGGCGCACAGCTGCGGCGACAGCGGAGACGGCCTCGTCCTGGCCGATGACGCGCTTATGTAGCTCGCCCTCCAGGCCCTTGAGCTTGTCGAGCTCGCCCTGCATCATCTTGGAGACGGGTACGCCGGTCCAGGCGCTCACGACCTCGGCGATCTCATCGGAAGTCACCTGTTCGTTGAGACCCTCGCCGTCCTGCTGCTTTTGTGCCTCGAGCGCGGCCTCTGAATCCTGAATCTGCTGCTGCAGGCCCGGGATCACGGAGTAGCGCAACTCGGACGCACGGCCCAGGTCGCCGTTGCGCGTCGCGCGCTCCTCTTCGCTCTTGGCCTCGTCAAGCTGGCCCTTAAGCTCCTGCACGTGGTCGATGGCGTTCTTCTGGTTGAGCCAGCCGGCCTTTTGCACGTTGAGCTTTTCCTGGACCTCGGCAATCTCTTGGCGCAGGGCCTCCAGACGCTCCTTGGAGGCGTCGTCGGTCTCCTTCATGAGCGCCTGTTCCTCGATCTGCAGCTGGGTGAGCTGACGCGTGGTGGCGTCGATCTCGACCGGCATGCTGTCGAGCTCCATGCGAAGGCGGCTTGCGGCCTCATCGACCAGGTCGATGGCCTTGTCGGGCAGGAAGCGATCGGCGATATAGCGATCGGAGAGGTCGGCGGCGGCCACGAGCGCGCTATCGGTGATATGCACGCCGTGGAAGATCTCGTACTTCTCCTTGAGGCCACGCAGGATCGAGATGGTGTCCTCGACGGTAGGCTCGCTCACCATAACGGTCTGGAAACGACGGGCGAGCGCCGCATCCTTCTCGATGTACTTGCGGTATTCGTCGAGCGTAGTCGCGCCGATCGCGTGCAGATCACCACGGGCAAGCGCCGGCTTCAGGATGTTGCCGGCGTCCATGGAGCCCTCGGTGGCACCCGCGCCCACGATGGTGTGGAGCTCATCGATGAACAGGATGACCTTGCCCTCGGACTTCTGTACCTCCTTGAGCACGGCCTTCAAGCGGTCCTCGAACTCGCCGCGGTACTTGGCGCCGGCGACCAGCGCGCTCATGTCGAGCTCGATGAGGTCACGGTCGCGCAGCGTGCTCGGCACGTCGCCGGCCACGATACGCTGGGCGATGCCCTCGACGATGGCCGTTTTACCGACGCCCGGCTCACCAATGAGCACGGGGTTGTTCTTGGTGCGGCGGGACAGGACCTGGATGGTACGGCGAATCTCATCGGTACGGCCGATGACCGGGTCGAGCTTGCCGGCGCGGGCAAGGTCGCAGATGTTGCGACCGTACTGCTCCAGTGCCTCAAACTGCGTCTTGTCCTCGGCAGACGTCACGCGGTCATCGCCGCGCAGCTCCCCGTAGACTTGCTCGATGCGCTCCTTGGTGACGCCGGCGTCGCGCAGAACGCGGCCGGCCTCGCCCTTGTCCTCGGCAAGCGCCATCAGCAGATGCTCGGTCACCACAAAGCTGTCGCCCATCTTGGTGGCCTTCTTCTCGGCCTTTTCGATGACGCGGACGAGCTCGTTGGACAGGCCCATCTGCTGACCCTCGCCCGAAACCTTGGGCGCGCGGTCGATGGCATCTTGTGTGGAGCGTGCGAGCTGGGCCGGGTCGGCACCGATACGCTCGATGATCACGGAGATATTGCGCTCGCCGGCACCGAGCAGGGCAGACAGCAGGTGAATCGGCTCCACCGCGCCGGCCTGTGCATCGGCAGCCGTGCTCATGGCGGTCTGCAGCGCCTCGCGCGACGTCATAGCTAGTTTATCGATTCTCATGGAATCACCTCTCTTGGGGCGGCCACCCTACGGGGCGGCTTCACGTTGTTCGAGAAGTATTGTTGCCAGCTTTGCACGATCTTATACACAAATCTAAGTCTCTATATATAAGATTTTCTGAGTGTTTCCACGACATACAAACCACCACAAAGGGGACAGTGAACTGCCTCCCATTTCTTGGACATCGGGAAATGGGAGGTTTTCCATGAGTATAGACCTCAGGGTGAAGCACGACCTGGAGTCCAGGAGGCGGGCCGTCGAGCTCTTCGACGCCGGCG
>JAXJKV010000018.1:0-11896 GCA_036297525.1 Collinsella sp. | reverse complement strand
CCCCTTCGACTCGAATTCTTGACGGCCTGAACAATCGCCAATATCGGCCGGAGGGGTGGCTTTGTAAAGCCGTTTGTCTCCACCCGCGTAGCGGGTGGTTTAAAGCTGGCCGCTGCGCGGCCAGCGGACTAAAGTCTTGAAGCTAAAGAGGCCCGCCACCGTAAGCGGTGGCGGGCCTCAACGACACAGTTTGTGCGCTGCCTCGAACTACGCGTTCTATTTGCCCAGCTTGGCCTTAACCAGACCGACCACGGTCGGGATGATCGACACAGCAACGATGCCAACAATCAGCAGCTCAAAGTGCTCCTGCACAAAGGGAATGCCACCAAAGAAGTAGCCCAGCAGCGTAAAGACCGTCGACCAGGTAATGCCGCCCAGCACGTTAAAGACGACAAAGTTGCGCCAGTGCATGCCGCCCATACCGGCGATAAAGGGCACAAAGGTGCGGATAAACGGGAAGAAGCGACCCAGGAAGATGGCCAGGTGACCCCACTTGTCCAAGAAGTCCTCGGACTTTTTGATGCGCTCGGGCGTCATGGCCTTAACCTTGCCCGAAGCGATGATCTTTTTGCCAAAGAAGTGACCGATCATAAAATTGCACTGATCGCCCAAAATGGCAGCGGCCCATGCGGTGGCCAGAAGCGCCACGATGTTAAAGCCGCCATTGTGGGCAAAGAAACCCGAGGCGAACAGCAGTGAATCGCCGGGAAGGAACGGGAAGAACACCACGCCCGTCTCGATAAAGATGATCAGGAACACGCAGCCGTAGGCCATAAGCGGGCCGGCGGCGATCCAGCTGGCAATCGCGGTGCGCGGATCTTTGAGCAGCTCGGCGATAAAATTAATGAAACCCATGAAGTAAAACCTCTCAGTTGTGGGCGCGGATACGTCCAAGTTGACCAGTATACGGTTGCGGCGTCCCCTCGTGCGCAACCCCACAAAAGCATGACTCCATTACCAGCAAGTTTGCATAACTGACACCTGTCACGCAAAGCCGTGAAAGATTGCTCTTCCTAATCCCTAGCGAATCGCTATACTTTATTGAATCGCATTGCCATGGCGCTAAGGGAGGGCGGCCGGTGAGCTTTATCAATACCATTCGCGAGGACATCAAGACCGTCCAGGCACAGGACCCCGCCGCGCAAAACGGCCTGGTCATTTTCCTTTCGTACCCCGGTCTGCATGCCAAGTGGAACCACGTACCCGAGCACTGGCTCTGGGAGCACGGTCATCGCTCGCTCGCCCGCGTGCTCTCGCAAATCACCCGCCACATCACCGGCGTCGAGATTCATCCCGCCGCACAGATCGGCAAGCACTTCTTTATCGACCATGCCATGGGCGTCGTCATCGGCGAGACCACCATCGTGGGCGACAACTGCGTGCTCTACCAGGGCGTCACGCTCGGCGGTACCGGCAACGAGACCGGCAAACGCCACCCAACGCTCGGCGATAACGTCACCGTGGGCACGGGCGCCAAGGTGCTCGGCAACATCCGCATCGGCAACAACGTCAAAATCGGCGGCAACTCGGTTGTCGTCAAGGACGTGCCCGACAACTGCACCGTCGTGGGCGTGCCGGGACGCATCATCAAGCGCAACGGCTGCCGTGTGTTCGAGGAGAGTTTCGACGCCAAGCAGCATCGCGAGTACATGCCCGATGACGCCGCCGAGCAGTCCGCCCTCAACCGCCAGGGTATCACCGAGAATGCCCGCCGCGTCAAAGAACTCGAGCGAGAGGTGGCCGAGCTCAAGGCCCTCGTCGCCAAGCTCGCGGACGAACGCTAGGGCTGCGAACGGCACAAGCCCGCATCAACGCAAAGGCGCGCCAGGGAATTCATCCCCGGCGCGCCTTTGCGTTGATGCGACATGCGGGACTGTCCCTTTGTCACATTATGCGAACTGACTCAGATAGAGGTCGGCATAAGCGCCCTCGGCAGCCAGCAGCTCCTTATGCGTGCCCTGCTCGATAATGTTGCCGTGATCCATGACCAAGATCAGGTCGGCGTCCACGATCGTCGACAGGCGATGCGCGATCACAAAGCTGGTGCGCCCGCGCATAAGCGCATCCATGGCGCGGCCGATGGCAAGCTCGGTGCGCGTGTCCACGCTCGACGTCGCCTCGTCCAGGATGAGAATCGCCGGGTTGTTGAGCAGCACGCGTGCGATGGTCAGCAGCTGACGCTGGCCCTGGCTGATGCTTTCGGCATCGTTGGCCACGCGCGTGTCGTAGCCCTGCGGCATGGTACGTACAAAGAAGTCGACCTGCGCGGCGCGTGCGGCCGCCACGATCTCATCGTGCGTCGCCTCGGGGCAGCCGTAGGCGATGTTCTCGGCAATCGTGCCGTCGAACAGCCAGGCGTCTTGCAGCACCATGCCAAACTGCTGACGCAGCTCGCCGCGATCCATGCGGCTCGTATCCACACCGTCGAGCGTAATGCGGCCACCGTCGATCTCGTAAAAGCGCATGAGCAGGTTGATGAGCGTCGTCTTGCCTGCGCCCGTGGTTCCCACCACGGCAATCTTCTGGCCCGGCTCGGCGGTAAACGACACGTCGCGCATAAGTGGCTTGTCGGGCGAATAACCAAAGCGCACGTGCTCAAAGGAGACACGGCCCTCTACGCGACCCGGCAGCTTGGCGGCCTCCCCCGGCAGCGGATCAGCCTCCATCTCGGGCTCATCAAGCAGGTCGAACACGCGCTCCGCACTCGCCAGCGCGCTCTGCAGCGAGTTAAAGGTAAACGACAACTGCGTCATGGGCTCGGACGCCTCGTAGATAAACTGGAAGAACGCCTGGAACACGCCGACGGTCATGTGACCGGCGACCAGCATGCTGCAGCCCACGAGCGCAATAACGATCTGCGCCAAACGGCCGATAAAGCGCACCGCGGGGCCGACAGCATTGATCATAAAGTCGGCCTTGGTGCTCACACGAGCCAGTTCCTTCGAAGCCTCGTGCACCTCAGCGGAGCTCTGACGTTCGCGGTTAAACGCGCGGATCACCAGACGGCCCGAATAGCCTTCCTCGACCGCACTCGTAATCTTGGACACCCACTCCTGGCGCTCGCCCGTCACATCGTGTGTGCGGCGCGAGACGACCTTCGTCACCAGCAGCGACAGTGCCGTAAAGAACAGAAAGACGAGCGTAAGCTGCACGCTGAACACGAACATCACGCTCACAGCACCAACAACCGTGCCGATCGACACGAGCAGCTGCAGCAATCCGCGCTGCATGCTCTCGGACATCTTGTCCAGGTCGTTGGTCGCGCGGCTGACGACCTCACCGGGACGATGCGCGTCAAAGAAGGCAAGCGGCAGACGGTTGAGCTTTTGTGCGATGCGGTTGCGCAGGCGCAGGTTGAGGCGTTCGGCCACGCTCGACATCAAAAAGCTCTGGAGCGCGTAGAATGAAGCGGCGGCCGTCCAAATCAAAAAGTAGATGAAGATAGTCCTGCCGCAGTTCTCCCAGGTGATGCTGAAGGTGGCGTTGTTGACAAACGCTACCTGAATGTGGCCCCACAGCTCATCGATCACACGGGCGCTATATGCCGGCGCAGCGGTGTTAAAGATGGCATAGAACACAATGCTCGCGAACACGATATAGAAGCGCCAATGGTCGCCGGCAGCCTCACTCCACAGGCGGCGCACCGTCGCCCAGGTATCCCGAGGTGTCTCGTCCTCGTCTTCGTCGTCCACGTCGCGCATACGCTCTGCCTCGGCGCGGGCACGCTCGTCCTCGGCACGTTCGTTTTCCTCGTAGAGCGCTTGGCGGCGAGCCTCGCGCTCGGCTGCAGCCTTGGCGGCGTCATCCAGCTCGGTCGACGCGGCAGCCGTTTCCTCGACCAGTCCCGCGGCAGCGGCGTCATCAACGCCGCCCTGCTTCTTGAGCTCCTCGGTCATGCTACTCGCCTCCCTTCATCTGCGATTCCGCGATGGCGCGGTACACCTCGCAGGTTTCCATAAGCTCGCCATGCGTGCCCAGACCCACAACCTCGCCATCCTTGAGCACGACGATCCGGTCGGCGTGCAAGATCGTCGATATGCGCTGCGCGATGATGAGCACCGCAGCGTCACGCGTCTCGTCTTGCAACGCATGACGCAGGGCGGCATCGGTCTTAAAGTCCAGGGCCGAAAAACTGTCATCGAAGATATATAGATCGGCATGCTTCATGAGCGCACGGGCGATTGCCAAACGCTGGCGCTGACCGCCCGAAAAGTTCGTACCGCCCTGGGCAACCGGGGTATCGAGCCCCTGCGGTTGGTCGAGTACAAAGGTGCTCTGGGCAATCTCAAGCGCGTGAAGCATGTCGCCCTCGGTCGCGCCTTCGTTACCAAAGCGAAGGTTGCTCGCCACCGTGCCCGAGAACAGCCACGCCTTCTGCGGCACATAGGCAATGCGCCCGCGGATTTCGTCTTGCGTAAGCTCGCGCAGATCGACGCCGTCCAGGCGAATGGCGCCCTTAGTGGCATCGTGGAAGCGCAGCAGAAGCTTTGCCACCGTCGATTTGCCCGAGCCTGTCGAGCCAACGATCGCAGTCGTCTGACCGCGACGGCAGGCAAAGCTCAGGTCGCACAGGGTGTCCTCGTCGGCATCGTCAAAGCGAAACGACATGTGGTCGAACACGGCCACCGCATCGGCTTCGTCTTGGGGCTCGCGCGCCCCGTCATCCAGCGTGCGCTCGCCATCGACGATGCTCGGCTCAATCTCCAACACCTGCTGCGCACGGTTCAGGCACGCGGCAGCACGCGGAAGCGTCAGCACCACCATCTGGGCCATCATCACAAAGAACAGAATCAGAATTGCATACTCCAGCACCGCCGAGATGCTCGCGATCTGCATGGCGTGGGCGCCCACGCGGTTGCCGCCAACCCACAGCACCGCCACCTCGGCGATGTTCATCAAAAAGAAGCTGGAGCTGTCGAGGCCCACAAACAGGTGGTTGACTTTGATGGCGTTGGCGGCGTATTCGCTAAACACCTCGTCCAGACGCCGTTCCTCGTGGCGCTCCTTGTTAAACGCACGGATGACGCGCACGCCCACAATATTCTCGCGCAGCACCACGTTCATGCGGTCGATAAAGCCCTGTAGGCGCATAAAAATCGGCGCCGCGTTGGCAACCGTAAAGACCGCCGCCACCAGCACAATCGCAACGACTACGCCCAGAAGCGTGCCCATGGCGGGATCGATAAACCAGGCGAAGATGATGCCCGCCACAGCCAAAAACGGCACGGGCAGCACCAGCTGAATCGTCTGCAGAATCGCCTGCTGAATCACGTTGATGTCGTTGAGCGAGCGTGTGATCATCGATCCGGTGCCAAAGCGCTCAAAATCGCTGGCCGCGAGCTCGAGCGATTTGTCGTACACGGCATTGCGGATATCGCAAGCCACGTTGGCGGCCAGGCGCGCCGAAAGATAGCAGCCCAGCACCGTGCCGCCGCTAGCCATGCTGGTCGCGATAAACATGTATAGGCCGTTGCGTAAAATGTAGTCGACATCGCCCGTGGTAATACCGGTGTTGACCATGTTCGCCAGCATCGTGGGAACCAACAGCGTACCGATGTTATCCACCAGCAGCACCAGCAGCGTCACTGCGACAAGCCCTCGATATGGCTTTAGAAACCTCATTAACAGTCGCACGACTCCCCCTCACCTTGATTCTCGGCTTGGCTCTCGGCAGCGATATGTTGCTTAAAGGCATCGCACTCCTCGCCGAGCACCTGAGAGAATTTGCCGACCAAGCGCACAATCTCGCGCTGCTCACATGGCTCAAGCGCGCCAAAGGCTCGCTGTTCGGCCTTGAGTGCCGGCAGCGCATAACGCTCGGCAAATCGCCTGCCCTCTTCGGTCAGGCTCACAACCTTGTTCTTACGACTGCCTTCAGCAAACTCCAACGTTGCGAAGCCCCGCGCCGTCAAGGTTTTAATTGCCGAGTTGATGGTCTGCTTGCTGTAGAACCATTCGCTTGTCAGACGACTTACGGCAATACTGCCGCCCGCCGTGCTGGTATCGACGAGCATCCAGTAAGCGCAGTCCGAAAGGCCGCAGGCGCGCGAGAACTCCGAATAGATATGGTCGAGTCCATTGAGCAACCGGTCGAAGTCGACCAGCGTAACCGCACTATCCATCTATCCCACCATTCAATTGTCCGATTTTTGACCAATTTTGTGTCTCTAGATTAGTCCGAGTTTTGACTATCGTCAACAGGCTCTCCGCAAATACGTGCACTTTTATGGCCTATCGGCAGAAAAAGACCGCCGGCGCGGGGGCGGCGCCAGCGGTCACGTGAAAATCGGGTTTTATTGCCTGTTAGGCGGCGACGGCCTCATAGACCGTAGCGCCCGAGAAGCTGTCATGCAGGCTCTTGCCGGCAATCCACGGCAGCTCGACGACCTCGCAGACCGTGTTGACCAGCTCGGAGCAGTCAGTAAAGTGGCCCTTGTCGTTGAGGGCCTCGCAATCCTGAACACGCCAATAGCCATCGGTGTGCGTGATGTAGTACTCGTGATCGTTGATCGACACGAAAGCGCGCGTCTTGGAACGCAGCAGCTTCAGAAATCCTTCGAAGTCGGTCTCGACGACATCTCCAGCCTGGAACATGATAGTTACCTCCTGGCCCGGCGCCACCACGGCGCGTTGATAAACGTTGGTACTCCTTTAGTAAAACCTTTATCAGAGGTTATGCGTTCGTCATTTAGGCAAGTGGTAAAAAACCGCAGGGTAGACGGGATAAAACGTTTAACCATCCCATTTGTTTGTCACATTCTGAAGGTACTTTTATGCAAACCTACTTTCCCAATTGGAATCTATCCTTTTGGCCGGGCAATTGACCGTCTATCGTTTGAGCCCGACGGGTATGAACGGGGCATCTGCAACGCCACCGCAAGGAGACACCATGGAGACTATCGAAGCACTCATTCACCGCCGCAGCTGCCGCAACTACAGCGATCGTCCCGTCGAGGCCGAAAAGCTTGCACGTATTATCGAAGCCGGCCAATATGCACCGAGCGGCATGGGCCGCCAGCCGGTGACGTTTGTCGCCGTCACCGACCCCGCGACCGTCGAGCGTCTCTCGCAGCTCAACGCGCAAGTCATGGGCAGCAACAGCGACCCCTTCTATGGCGCCAAGACCGTTGTGGTGGTGCTGGTTGACCGCAGCGTGCCCACACATCTGGAAGACGGCTCGCTCGCCATGGGCAACTTGCTCAACGCCGCTTATGCGCTGGGTGTCGATTCGTGCTGGATTCACCGCGCGCATGAGGTCTTTGACTCGCCCGAGGGCCTGGAGCTGCTGGCCAGCTGGGGCCTGCCCGCCGACGGCAGTCTGCGCGGTGTCGGTAACTGCATTCTTGGCTACGCCGAGGACACGCTACCCGAGGCAAAGCCGCGCCGCGACAACGTGGTGTACGTTAGGTAGCGCAGGAGTGTCCCAAACTGCCGGCAGAAAAGGAACGTCCCCTTCTGCCGGCAAGCTATGTTGATATTTGAGTTGTCGTCGCTTCGCTTGTCTGGGCCGTTTCGGCGTCGTCGCCTTGCTTGTCTTCGTCCTTTTGCGCATCGGCGATGGTGGAGGCCGCCGCGACGATGCCGCGCTGGGGCGCGACGCCTGTCTGGGTCTGCGCGCCCTCGACAACTTCTGTGCCTGCATGCGCGAGCTCGGGCGATTTAAACACTGCGTCCAAGTTGGCGCCACCGCCGGCGTAGCCAAGCACAGCGAGTGCGATGACGATCACTGCAACGGCGACCGCGATCGGAACATAACGGTGCCAACCAGCCGGATTGAGTCCGCTGCGGCGAGCCGCCCCGCGGCTAATATAACCGAGCGTTCCGTCGTGCTTGAGCTTTGAGCCCACCACGCGTTTGCGGCCCCACAGCGAGGACTCGGCCTGCATTGCCAAGCGGGCGCTTGCCGAAGGATAGCCGTATTTAGTGCGCTTGAACGAGCCATCAAACCCCGAGGCGTGTTTGCCCCACGTCACCGATGTTGTGCGTCGGTTGACCGGCGCGGCACTCCGCCTTCTGCGGCTCGGTTTTGAAGTCTCAGCCATATGCCCTCGCACGCCGTAACCAAATCGAAACAATAACGCTTTGGACTGTAGCACACGCGTCGCGTGCGGTCACGGGCGCCTCGCTCAACGGTCATCGTCCTTCAGCAAGCGCCACAGCGTTGTACGGCTTATGCCCAGCACCTCCGCCGCACGGGTTCGGTTGCCGTGGAGATGGTCTACAACCAGATGCGCGATATCTCGCTCGGTATCGGCCAGCGGTCGCAGGATATACAGGTCACTTTCGAGCGTCGGGGCGCCAAAGGTTGCGGTCTTAATCACGTCCTCTTGGGCGAGCACTTCCTCCGCCACAGCGCGGTCCACCGTGCCCGCCCCCACCAATATATACAGTCGTTCCGAGACCTCGCGGAGCTGCAGATAATTGCGCGGCCAGCGGTAAGCATCGAGCGTCTTCGTCGCCGCGACAGACAGCGTGGGCGCTGCCGTCCCAAATGCATCAGCGAGATATTCCAAATAGCGCGCAGCCTTCGTCGACGCGGCTCCCTGCTCGGCGATTGCCGGCGCCACGCTCACCGCACAGGCGAAGCGCTCGGTCACAAAGGCGGCTTGATCACTTTCGCCGCCGCCCGGCATGTCATTCGCCGTCAGCACCACATGGCAGCGCGTCGCCAACGCGGTGTCGGTCATCGTGGAGACAAGCTCGCGGAGGCGCTGGGGGCCAACCGCGTTCCAGCCCTCAATGTAAAGGGTCAGCCCCATTTGGAACAACGGCGATTCGGCGCTTTTGAGCACATGGCGCCAACCGCGCTCGGTGAGCTCATCGAGCGCAACGGAAACAAAGGGCTGATCGGCAAAAGGACCGTCCAGATAGAGGCGCTTGGCAATCTCGACCTGACCCGCTCCCAGCTCGCCCTCGAGCATAAGGGGCACACCGCGCGCGTAGCTCTCGGCAACCGGTGCAGCCACCGCAGCGGCACCCTCAACGATGCCGTACGCGCTCGATTCGTAGCGGGCCTCAACTTCGTCGGCGTTGAGCCACTCGATGCCCGCATGCGCCGCGGCACCGCGCACCTCACGCGCCACGACCACCCAAAGGCCCCCGCCCTCTTTGTCGGTGGGGCGAACGGTCAGGCTCAGGCGCGTACCCGCACGCCCCATAACAAGACGCGCGCCGTCTCCTATACGGTCGAGGCGCTCAGCGACAAAAGCCGCCACATCCCGCTCGAGCGCCGCGTCATTCATGGTCGAGATCGCGACGTCTCCACGCGCATCGATTGCCAATGCCGAGGCCCCGGCAGCAGCCAGGGCCTCGGTCAAGATGTTCAGCTTGACATCGCTATCCATTATTTGCCCCTGTCCGCAGCAACGTGCAACCGCCGACGGTCGCACGACCGAGTGTTTCAAAATTGAACGATATTGCTCACCAAACACTATAGGGCAGAAAGCGCCGTCCTGCGAGTATAGGTGTTGCCCCGCATCGCCATCCTGGCGGGGCGATAAGAGCTCTTCGGGACTTATAAACCTGCGGACAAGCCATACCCGCAAGAGCTCCTATCGCTCCACCGTGAGAATGTGCTCGCCAGCACGCAGCACGCAGACAAGCTACTTCTCTACCAGATTCCCAGCACGTGTTGCATTCCCAAACTCATGCACGCAATACCAATCCAGCAGCAAAAGCCCAGCGCGATGGGCTTGCCGCCCTTTTTGACCAGCTCGACGATATCGGTATTAAAACCAATAGCCGCCATGGCCATCACAATAAAGAATTTCGACAGCTCCTTGATGGGCGCCGTGATGGACACGGGAAGCTGAAACACCGTGGTGATCACGCTCGCCAGCACAAAGAACAGCACAAACATGGGAAACGCGCGTTTAAGGGAGAACGTGCTTTTGGCGTCGCCGCCGGCCTTGCGTGCCAGATGCATCTGCCAGCATGCGAGGACCAACGTGATGGGAATAATGGCCAGCGTCCTGGTGAGCTTGACCACTGTAGCGCTCTCGAGCACATTGGCGCCGGGATGCATGCTGTCCCAAGCGCTCGCCGCAGCCGTTACGGACGAGGTGTCGTTGATGGCGGTACCGGCAAACAGGCCAAAGCCCTCGTTGGTCAGCCCGAGCATGCCGCCGAGCGTCGGAAACACGAGCGCCGCGATAACGTTAAACAGGAAGATGACCGAAATGGCCTGGGCAATCTCGCGATCGTCGGCATCGATGACGGGCGCGGTCGCAGCAATGGCCGAACCGCCGCAAATCGACGAACCCACACCTACAAGCGTCGCGATCTTGCCCGGCACGTTCATAACGCGGCAGAGCACAAAGGCGATGACAAGCGAAGTCGAGATCGTCGCCACGATAATCGGCAGCGACTGGGCGCCCTTGGACAGAATCTGGGAGAGGTTCATGCCAAAGCCAAGCAGGATAACCGCGTACTGCAAGACTTTTTTGGACGTATAGGTGACGCCGGCGGCGAGCTGTTCGCGACGATTCTTGGGAAAGACGAGCGCCAGGACCATGCCAAAGAGGATGGCAAACACCGGACCGCCGACCACTTCAATTTGTTTGCCGAGCAACGTCGCGGGAATGGCGATGATTAGGCAGAACAAGACGCCTTTCCAGCGCTCGCGTACGATATTTGCCAGTTGCATATGGGATTCCTTCTTTCTATTTCACGTTTGCGACGGCTTATGATACGGCAACATTGAGCACAGCCTTGCGCAAACACAGACTAAGATGCCGCAATAGTTCTCAGGCAACAGCCGAATTACCCACCGCGGAGAGCTGATTCGCGGCATAATTAACAACTGACATATGAGTTTGATAGAACAGTTGCGAGGCGCTATGGAAGAATCGATGCACGTCGGCGAGCAGGAAACGAGCCTACAGGACCAGTCCTACCACACCATTCGACGCAAAATCGTCTACCTGGACTACAAGCCGGGCGAAAAGCTGGGCGTCAAGCAACTTTGCGATGACCTGGATATGGGGCGCACGCCCGTGCGCGAGGCTTTGGTTCGCTTGGCGCAGGAAGGCCTGGTGCGCACCGTGCCCCAAAGCGGCACCTACGTCTCACCCATCAACCTCACCCTTGCCGAGAGTGCCTGCTACATTCGCGAGCATCTGGAAAAGCAGGTGATCGTGGAGTGCTGTGCGCGCGCCACGTCGGCCGGCATCGAGCAGCTCGACCGCGCCATCGTGCTGCAGGAAAAGGCCATGGCCGAGGAGGATCGCATCGGCTTCTTTTTGAGCGACAACCTCATGCATCACATGATTTTTAGCATCGCATGTCGCAGCACCGTGTGGTCGTGGCTCGAAGAGACCAATGCCGACCTGGAGCGCTTCCGCTGGCTGCGCGCCGCCACGCAGGTTCTCGACAATCAGGACATCGTGAACGAGCACAAGCAGATTCGCCGCGCTATCGCCGGTCGCGACCCCATCGAAGCGAGCTTTTTGGTCAGCAAGCACCTGCACATGATGTTCCGCAACCAAACCGAGGTTCTGGACCAGTTCCCCGAGTACTTCGAGACCAGCAAGCTCCGCTAACCTGCCAAAAAGGGACAGGTTCATTTTGCAGATTTTATCTGGGCAAATGCAACAAGGCCCGGCTCCGTCTTTGAACTGCGCCCCAAATCTTGGACGCCCTAAATAGCGACTAGTGGAGTGGGTATGATGAATTGGACACCTAGTTAAGAGCGAAAGGTGTTCAAGATGACCCAAAGAAGAAAGCGATACGACAGGCAGTTCAAGGTCTCTGCGGGAAAGGTGGTCCTGTCCGGGGAAATGACGGTCAAAGGCCTATCGGAGGAACTCGGCATAAAGGATTCGACGCTGAGAAGATGGGCCCGCGAATACGAGGAGATGGGAGACGGCGCGTTCCCCGGAAACGGCTCCCCGAAGAT
>JAXJKV010000017.1:0-51801 GCA_036297525.1 Collinsella sp. | reverse complement strand
GTCCGCGGCCTCACTCGGTCACCTGGAACATGGGAGACGGCGGTCGACGAAACTGGAGAGGAGGTATTACGAGCTCCTGTGCGAATTGAAGGGAGCGCTCCCGCAAACTGCCTATTGACAACTTATAGGAGCGTCGGTTTTTATTTCTCGAAATTCGGCATGGCTAAGGATGATCAGTTAAACGTAGTAGATAGGCCCATTTCGTGGCGAACGAATCAGACTAAGGTGCAAAATAGCCCCCGCTCCAGAAAAATCGTCGGCAAGGTAGCAAAAAGCCCCACGGGCAGGAGGCTGCTCGCAGGGCAAAGAAGAGGGGCTTATTTGTGACGGACCGAGGGGCTCGGCATGGGGTTTCTGCCGCGTCCGCTCTTAAGGCATTACAGCTCGACGGGCTGGCCGGTCTCGGCGGCCTCCTTGATAGCGTTAAGCAGCGTGAGCGTCTTGACGTTATCGGCGGGGGTCACGACGGGCTCGACCTCGCGGCGGACAATCTTCACAAAGTGCTTGAGCTGCATCTTGTGCGGCAGTGCCGGGTCGACGGCCGGAATCTCCATCTGCAGCGGCTTGTGCCAGTTGGAGGCGCCGTCGTAGGAGAACTGGTGCAGGCGGGGCAGCGACAGGGCGCCCTTAGTGCCGCCGATAAAGTAGGCGTCGGCGTCGAAGGGGCGGTACTGCGGATCCTCGCGAGCGGTTGCCTCCCAGTTCCAGGGGCTGGCGGTGGCGTCGGAGATGGTCATGCTTGCGAGCGCGCCATCGGCAAAACGGACGTTGACCACGGCGGAGTCCTCGGTCTCAAAACCGCGGGCGGCGCTGGACTGCATACCCTGGACGGCAACGGGCTCGCCCAGCAGATAGCGGAGCAGGTCGACGTCGTGAACCAGGTTGACCAGGATCGGGCCGGCACCCTTCTTGCGGCGCCACTCGACATCGAAATACTCGTCATTCTTATAGATCATGTAGTGGAAGCTCGACACGGTGAGCTTGCCCAGCTCGCCGGACTCGATGATCTCCTTGGCCTTGTTGACGAAGGGGTTGTGGCGACGGTGCTGGCCCACGAGCACGGGCACGCCGGCGGTCTCGGCCTCGGCGGCGAAAGCCTGGGCATCCTCAAGATCGTTGGAGATCGGCTTTTCGACCAGCGGCACGATGTTGCGCTTCACAGCCTCGCGAGCAACGCCCAAGTGCAGGTCGTTGGGGGTGGCGATAATGACGGCCTCGGGCTTGACCTCGTCCATCATCTGGGCGGGATCGGTGTAAAACGGCACGCCGGCAGTCTCGGCCGTGGCGCGGGCGCCCTCAAAGGCGTCGGCGATGGCGACGAGCTCGGCCTCGGGCTCCTCGGTGACAAAGCGGATGTGGTTGCGGCCCATGGCGCCGGCGCCGATAACGGCAATGCGGACGGGGTTGAGCTCAGACATTTCGACTCCTTAATATTGTTGACCGGTGGAATGTGACAAAGGGACTGTCCCTTTGTCACGTCGGTAAAACTAGGCGGACTTCTTCTTGCTGTCGGAGACCATCATGTAGACGGTGAGCACGACGGCGATGGCGGCGATCACAATGGCGCCGTAGAAGGACTGCTGGTAGGCGGCGCTGCCGGCCTCGGCGTGATACAGCACGGCGGTGATGGGCTGGCTGATCCAGGTGGAAGCGGCGTAGCCCAAAAACATGATGCCGTAGTTGACACCGATGTTGCTGGTGCCAAAGGCGCCGCCGGTGAGCGGCGGGTAGATGACGAGCAGGGCGCCAAAGCTAAAGCCGAGCAGGGCGAGCGCAACAAAGAACATGGCCTGCGTAAAGCTCATCGACATGATGACGAGTGCGACGATGGTGACGACAAGGCTGATGAGCAGCGACTTATAGGCGCCGAGCTTGTCGATGATCTGGCCAAAGGACAGACGGCCAACCAGGTTGGCGCAGGTGTTGACGGAGACCACCACACCGCCGAGGGCGACGGCCGCGGCGCTCGTGGGGTCGGCGAAGAGCTGGACGGCGGCGATGGAGGCAACCTTGCCCACGAGCAGGGTGCCCGCGGTGGCGGCAAAGGCGAAGGTGACGATGAGGACCCAGAAGCGCGGGGTCTTGACCATCTCGCCCGGGGTGAGGTCGCCGAAGGTGCCGGCATGCGCGCCGCCCTTGGGGGCCTCGAAGCCCTCGGGCAGCCAACCGGCCTCGGGGGCCTTCAGGAACAGGGCGGAGGCGGCGATCATCACAAAGAAGATGACGCCGAGCGCCTTAAGGGCGCCAAAGATGCCCAGGCTCGGGATGAGCAACGAGGCGAGCACCGGGGACAGCACGGCGGGGCCGGCGGTCGAAGCGGCCAGGGTGATGCCGGAGGCGAGGCCCTTCTTGTCGATGAACCACTTTTGGCCGGTGGTGAGCGCCGGGTTGTAGCCCAGGCCGTTGCCGATGGCGGCGACGAGCGAGAACCACAGGTAGAACTGCCACGGCTCGGTGACGGTGCCGGACATGAACCAGCCCAGGCCGTAGCACACGGCGGCGGCGATAACGACGTTGCGCGGGCCGATCTTATCGGAGATGCGGCCGGCGAAGATGCCCGTCACGGCCATGATGGTTTGAAAGACCGGGAAGGCCCAGGTGAGGGCGCTCGACCACTCGGGGTAGACGGCGAGCAGGTTCTTGCTCACGACGGAATACAGCGCGATGGAGCTGATGAAGAACATGGTGACGCACGCGGCGGAAAGCACGACGGCGCGACCCTTGTTGGAGTTGGTGGAAGCCATTGGACTCTTTCTGATCGATACGGGGGAGGAGCGGGCGTGTCCGCGGGACCTCCCTGTCAGGTTGGTTTACTGGTCAGTCGGCTTGGCGACGCCGGACTCATCGGACCAGAGCTCGACACCCTTGTTCTTAAGGTAGTTGTCGGCATAGGCGCGACGGCCGCCGGGCTTGGCGGTGAGGTCGCCCATCATGTTGGAGAAGCCGCCGTCGACCTTGATGGCGTCGCCGGTGGTGAAGTCCGAGCGCGTGGACGCCAGGAACATGACGGCGTTGGCGATATCGCTGACCTCGCCGATGCGGCGCGTGGCGATCAGACGGCTGCGGCTCTTTTCGACCTCGGGGTCGGCGTAGAAGTTGGCCGACATCGGGGTCTTGACGAAGCAGGGTTCGACGCAGTTGGAGCGGACGCCGTAGGGGCCCCACTCGGCGGCGAGCATCTTGGACATCATGTTGACGCCCGCCTTGGTGGAGCTGTACACGCCCGAGAACGTCTCGGGGGAGTGGCTGGCAACGGTCGAGATGTGCACCAGGCGACCCTGGCCGGCCTTGATCATCTCGCGACCAAAGCGCTGCGAGGTGATGAAGTAACCGGTGAGGTTGACGTTGATGACCTCGTTCCAGTCGGAGAGCGGCAGGTCCTCCATGGCGGCGAAGCGCAGGATGCCGGCGGTGTTGACGAGGACGTCGACATGGCCGAAGTTGGCGATGGTGGCATCGACGGCGGCCTGAACCTCGGCCTCGTCGGTGGCGTTCATCTTGTAACCCTCGGCGTGGATGCCAAACTCGGCGGCGAGGTCGGCGGCTGCAGCCTTGACCTTTTCCTCGTCCAGATCGAGCAGGACGACGTTGGCGCCGTTGCGGGCGAACTCGCGGCAAATCTCGACGCCCATACCGCCGAGCGCGCCAGTCACGGCGCAGACATCGCCCTCGAGCTTAAGCCAATTGCTCATAGGAACTTCCCTTCTTGTGCCTCCCGGTGGGCCGCTCCCATTAACCGACCCACGTGGTTTTCGCTGGTTATCGTATGCTTTGCATTTGCGCAGGTGAATTGCATATTTGTTAGAATGGCGTTAACCGTAGGTTTACACTGTGTGATGCAGTTTTTTCTCAATTGAGCGCGTGACCTGCCAAAACGACCCCCTTCGGCAGTTCATTGCCATGCGTCTGGAAACGGGAGATTGACGTGTACGATCGACGACTCGAGGCCATATCGGCCGCCGCGGAGCTGGGAAGCTTCTCACGTGCGGCGGCAAAATTGCGCGTGTCGACCCCGGCGCTCGTCAAGCAGGTGTCGGGCTTCGAGGCCGAGTTCGGCATCACACTGTTTGAACGCTCGCACTCAGGCGTCAAGGTGACGCCGGCCGGCGCGCTGCTGGTGGACGACGCGCGCTCGATCATGCGGCAGTCCGAGGACGCGCTGCGCCGCGCCCGACGCGCGGCGGGCGATGGCGGTGCCGTGCGCCTGGGCGTGTCGATGATGTGCCCGGGGCGCCAAACGCTGTCGATGTGGTCGGGCGTACACGAGCTGGAACCGTCGCTGCGATTTGAGATTGTGCCGGTAAGCGGCCTCTATGACGAGCGCGAGACCGTCATGCGCAGCCTCGGTCGTGAGGTCGATGTGGTGCAGTCGAGTTTTTCGACCCCGCGCTGGGGTGACGCCTGCCAAAAGCTCCGCATTGTCAACGTGCCGTTTTATATCGACGTGCCACGCACGAGCCCGCTGGCGCGCAAGACACGCATTACGGTTGCCGACCTGGAGGGCATGCGCCTGCGCGTGCTCCGCCACGGCAACGACGCTATGGACAGCCTGCGTATCGATCTTTTGGCAGACGGCGGCGTGGACGTGATCGATGTGGATAGCTTCGACTTTGCGCTCTTTAACGAGGCGGAGGAAAAGGGCGACGCGGTGCTCACCTGCGGGGCGTGGTCGGGGGTGCACCCGGCCTTTGTGGGTGTGCCGTTCCTATGCGGTCGCGAGGTGCCAGTCTTTCTGCACTACCCGCTCGAGCCCACCCTCCAAGTCCAAAAATTCGTCAACGCCATGGCCCAACTCCTCAAGTAGCCAAAAGAGTCCCGTCCCAAATTAGCTACCCTTTGCTACGGGTTTAGCGGTCCTCGCGTTGCGGCCCGGCTGCCTCGGCTGTCTTTACGCGGTTCTTGTCGATGTACATGTTTTTGTCGGCCTGAGAAAAGAGCTCACGCATCGTAGGCGGTTCATCAAAATCACTGGAAAGCGCGTAGCCCACCGCATAGCTGATAGGCATGTCGGGATGAGCCTCGGAATGCTCGTTCACGTTCGCACGAACCCGAGCGAGACAGGACTCCACGGCAGCTCGATCGGCATCCCGCAGCACCGCGATAAACTCATCGCCGCCGTCGCGACCCACAAAGCACGTCTCCGACGCCACACTTCCCAGTTGTTGGGCAAAAGAGCGAATGTATTCATCGCCCTTCTCATGGCCGAAGTTGTTATTGACCATATGCAGATTGTTAAGGTCGAAGACGCACACCGCAACGGGCTCCTCCGCGGAGACAGGCTGCTCCTGCCCCAAAATCTCCTCGCACTTGTTCTTATTGGGCAGTCCCGTGGCTTCGTCGAGATAGACTTTGCTCTGCAGCTCGCGATTGAGCGCGGCAGTTCGCACCGCGCGAACAAGTTCGACCGCAAAGGTCGCCACCAAGCCCACGATGTCGATGATCACCAAGCCCTCGAGATAGTTGAGCGCCGACGCCTTCTCCTGAGAGTAGTCCTCTGCGAGTCGCGTAGCATCGTCGCAAATGCCAAAGAACTCCTCGCTCATGGAGATGATGTCGGTGTTCTCGTAGCCGACTTCGCGCACGCGGATGATCTCGGCGCAAAGCTCATCAAAATAATCTGCAAGCTCGGTCATTTTTGCCTGATACTCATCGTCGTCGAGACGGACGAGGTTGAGGTCGTCACTTCCGTAACGCAAACCGTTGATGTATGAATCCACGGCTTTGAGCAGGTCATCTTGAGGCTGGCCCGCATCCTCGAGCTTAACGATTCACTGCGTGGTACCGCGCACCAGACCGGCGTAGTTGACCACACGCGCCGTGCCCTGGATATCGGAGACGAGCAGCATAACATTGATGAAGAAGAAGATGAGAACTGCCGTGAGCACCATCATGAGCAGGCGCACCGCCTGGCCGGCCTTCTTGGCGACAGAAGTATTCACAAGTTCACTCCCCTAAATGACAAAAGAACAGGTAGCACGCAGTGTGCTGAAATTCATGGGTGGTTAACTCTACCATATGGGCCAGCAGCCTCAAACTGCAGCAGACGCTCGTCCAAATTGGCGTGACGCTTGCCTTGTTGTTCTTGACCTGGCCGCGCTATCGGACATACTTCTGGTCTTGGATCACCATGGGAAAGCTCATCCCGTTTTGTGCGTCCAGAGTGGGATGCGGCTTCCCAAAGGTGCCGTTAGGGGAAATCACATCCCGGTTTACCCCCTTGAAATGGGATGCCGTTTCCCGGAGGGGGTCCAGCGGGAAACGGCATCCCATTTTGGGCCCGAAAAGTGGGATACGGTTTCCGGCCGGCATGAAAAAGCCTCCGCAGCTCGTGTGGCTGCGGAGGCTTTATTCGTTGCGGTGCATTGTGTTTGGGTCGTTGAGATGAGTCGATTTGCCCCGAAAGAGGAGGGCATTGACCTTAGGGTCATGCCCGACGAATGAGCGGCAAATCGGCCATCTCGGCGAGCCGAACTACTCCAGCTCAAACGCTCCGGTATAGAGCTGGTAGTAATACCCGCGCTTGGCGATCAGCTCGTCGTGGTTGCCGCGCTCGATGATGCGGCCGTGGTCCAGACAGATGATCGCGTCGGAGTTGCGCACGGTGGACAGGCGGTGTGCGATGACAAACGTCGTGCGGCCTTCCATGAGCTTGTCCATGCCGGCCTGCACGATAGCCTCGGTGCGGGTATCGATGCTCGACGTGGCCTCGTCCAGAATCATTGCCGGCGGATCGGCGACGGCGGCGCGGGCGATCGAAATCAGCTGGCGCTGGCCCTGCGACAGCTGGGCGCCGTTGCCGGTGAGCATGGTGTCGTAGCCGTCGGGCAGGCGGGTGATAAAGTCGTCCGCGCCGGCGAGCTTGGCCGCCGCGATGCACTCCTCGTCGGAAGCGTCCAGGTTGCCGTAGCGGATGTTATCCATCACGGTGCCGGTGAACAGGTTCACGTCCTGCAGTACCACGCCCAGCGAGCGGCGCAGATCGGCCTTGCGGATCTTGTTGACGTTGATGCCGTCGTAGCGGATCTTGCCGTCGGCGATGTCATAGAAGCGGTTGATGAGGTTGGTGATGGTCGTCTTACCGGCACCGGTGGCGCCGACAAACGCGACCTTCTGGCCCGGCTTGGCAAACACGGACACGCCGTGCAGCACCTCGTGGTCGGGCGTGTAGCCAAAGTCGACGTTGTCCATGACCAGGTCGCCGCGCAGCGGTACGTACTCGATCTCGCCGGTTGCGCGGTGCGGGTGTTTCCATGCCCACATGCCGGTGTGGTGGTCGGCCTCCTCGAGCTGCCAGGTATCGGGGTTGACCTGCGCGTTGACGAGCGTCACGTAGCCTTCATCGGCCTCGGGCTTCTCGTCGATGAGCTCAAAGATGCGGTCGGCGCCGGCGAGGCCCATGACCACGGCGTTGATCTGCTGCGAGATCTGGCCGATCTGTCCGCAGAACTGCTTGGTCATGTTGAGGAACGGCACTACGACTGCGATGGACAGCGCCATGCCCGAGATGCTCAGGTTGGGCACGCCCAGCGCCAGGAAAATGCCGCCGGCAAGGGCCACCAGCACGTAGAGCAGGTTGCCCAGGTTCATAAGGATGGGCATGAGGATGTTGGCGTACATGTTGGCCTTCTGGGAGACCTCGAAGAGCTTTTCGTTGCGCTCGTCAAAATCGGCCTCGGCGGCAGACTCGTGGCAGAACGCCTTGACGACCTTCTGGCCGTTCATGACTTCCTCGATATGGCCCTCGACCACGCCGAGCTCGGTCTGCTGCGCAATGAAGAAGCGCGCGGAGTTGGAGCCGAGCAGCTTGGTCATAAAGGTCATAAAGGCGACGCCGGCGATGATGACCAGGCACATCCACACGCTGTAGTACAGCATGATAAAGAACACCGTGACGATGATGATGATCGTCATGAGCAGGTTGGGCAGCGACTGGCTGATCATCTGACGCAGCGTGTCGATGTCGTTGGTGTAGTGGCTCATGATATCGCCGCGCTGGTGCGTGTCGAAGTAGCGGATCGGCAGGTCCTGCATGCGGTTGAACATCATCTCGCGCAGCTTCTCGAGCGAGCCCTGAGTGACGATAGCCATGGCGCGGTTCCAGAAGAGCGAGGACAGGATGCCGACGCCGTAGATGCAGGCGAGGGTGGTTACGAGCTGCAGAATCTTGGGCTGCGCGGTCGTCCAATCGCCCGACTGCCACGATTCGCTAATAATCTGCAGGGCGCTCTGAAGGAAGGTCGCGCCGATGGAGTTGATGATGGCGCAGAGCACCACGCCGACAACGACGAGGGGCAAAAGCACGGGGTAGAAGCCAAAGAGCGTCTTGATGAGGCGCGACATGGTGCCGCCCTTGCGGTTGAGCGCGCGCTCGGCGGTCGTTGCCTTACTCATGTGCCTCGCCTCCTTCCTGGGTCTGAGCTTGCGTTGCGGATGCCTCGGTGTCGGCCTCGACGGCTCCTTCGCCTTCGGCAGACATCTTGTTTTGCGAGGTAAAGGTCTCGCGGTAGATCTCGCTCGTCTTGAGTAGCTCGTCATGGTTGCCGATCTGCGCGATGCGGCCACCCTCCATGACGATGATGCGGTCTGCATCCTGCACGGAGCTAATGCGCTGGGCGATGATGAGCTTGGTCGTGTTGGGCAGATAGCTTGCCAGCCCTGCGCGGATCTTGGCGTCGGTCTTGGTGTCGACGGCGCTGGTGGAGTCGTCCAGGATCAAGATCTTGGGGCGACGCAGCAGGGCGCGTGCAATGCACAGGCGCTGCTTCTGACCGCCCGAAACATTAGAGCCGCCCTGTTCGATCCAGGTGTCGTAGCCCTTGGGGAAACCGTCGACAAACTCGTCGGCGCAGGCCAGATGCGCTGCCTCGCGGACTTCCCCGTCGGTGGCGTTCGGGTCGCCCCAACGCAGGTTCTCGGCGATGGTGCCGCTAAACAGCACGTTTTTCTGCAGCACCATGGCGACCTGGTGACGCAGCGCGTCCAGGTCGTAGTCGCGCACGTCCACGCCGCCCACGCGAACAGCGCCTTCGGTGGTGTCGTACAGGCGGGCGATGAGGTTTACAAGCGTGGACTTGGCCGAGCCGGTGCCGCCGATGATGCCGATGGTCTCGCCGCTCGTAATGTGCAGGTCGATGTCGTCGAGCGTCTGGCGTTTCGCATGCGCGGAATACTTAAAGCTCACGTGGTCAAAGTCGATGGAGCCGTCGGCAACCTCGAGCACGGGCTCGGCGGGATCAGCGATCGTGGGCTCGGCGGCAAGCACCTCGGTAATGCGGTGTGCCGATTCGTCGGCCATGGTCACCATGACAAAGATCATCGACAGCTGCATCAGGCTCATGAGGATCTGGAAGCCATAGGTAAAGATCGAGGAGAGCTGGCCTACGTCGAACAGCGTGCCCTGGCTCGTGATGATGAGCTTGGAGCCCAGGTAGATGATGACGACAAACGCGCCGTTGACGCAGATGTTCATCATGGGGTTGTTAAAGGCGAGCAGCTTCTCGGCGCGGGTGAAGTCCATCTGGACGTCGCGTGCGGCGGTCGCGAACTTCTCCTTCTCAAAGTCTTCGCGCACATAGCTCTTAACTACGCGCATGCCGGTGACGTTTTCCTCGACGGACTCGTTAAGGGCGTCGTACTTGTGGAACACGCGCGAGAAGATGGGGCGCACCTTAAAGATGATAAAGAACAGCCCAAAGCCCAGCAGCGGAATGATGACCAGGTAGACCATAGCGACGCTGCCGCCCATGATAAATGCCATGGTAAAGGCGAAGATCAATACCAGCGGCGCGCGCACGGCGATACGGATGATCATCATAAAGGCCTGCTGCACGTTGTTGATATCGGTGGTCAGGCGCGTGACGAGCGAGGAACTCGAGAACTCATCGATGTTGGCAAAGCTGAACGTCTGGATCTTGTAGAACAGATCATGACGCAGGTTCTTGGCGAAGCCGCAGCTCGCATGGCTGCAGGTGACGCCGGCGGCGGCACCAAAAGCAAGCGACGTCAGCGCGATGAGCACCAAAAAGCCCGCGGTGGGAAGCATCTCGGCTACGGTGGCGCCGTCTTTGATGGCGTCGATCAGGTTGGCGGTGATAAATGGAATCAGCATCTCGCAGAGTACCTCGCCAAGCACGAGCAATGGCGTGGCAACAGTGACTTTCATATAGTCGCGGATGCTGCCCATGAGGGTTTTAATCATCCAGTTCCTCCCAGGTTACACGGATTTTCTCGAGCATTTCGGCGAGCTGCTCGCGCTCGTCGTGGGTGAGCGCGCTAAAGGCCTGTTCTCTAAAGCGGATGCGGGCCGCCTGGTCGATGCGGGCGTTTTCCCGACCGGTTTCGGTCAGGCGAATGGTGAGCTGCCGTCGATCCTTGGGGTTACGCCTGCGCTCGATGAGGCCGTTGAGCTCGAGCTTGGACAGGATCTCGGAAAGCGACCCCGGCTTGAGGTCAAAGTGCATGCCGAGTTCCTGCTGCGACATCTCGCCGCCGGGTTGCTTGGCCAGCAGGCAGATGATGGGCGCCTTGCCGGACACGCCTCCGCCATGAAAATGCATGTAATGGCCGCAAAAGCCCAGGCCATTGAGGATGCGCTTGGCAAGCTTGTCTTCTGAGCTAACCGCTTCGGGTGCATCCGCCGGCTGTGACGGGTCGCCGTCGGGCTCGTGCGAACAAAGGTTAAGAGGTTCATTGCACATGAATTAGTGTTGCTCCTTTCTTTAGTTAGGTAGTGGAATTGTTTTGTGCCTAACCAATCTAGGAGCATGAGAAATGAATGTCAAGGTACCAAACTAGTGGTTACGCGGTTTTACCAAACCGCGTAACGGCTCGACGCTGCAAACTCGCCAGAGCGGCAATCTGCCTTTCAACTTCGACGGCATGACCTTATAGTTACGGCGTTTTACCAAACGCCGTAACCGGCCGACGCTGCAAACGCTCCTAAGCGGCAATCTGGCGTTCAATCGTCGGGCATGGCCACAAGGCCTATGCCCTCCTCTTTCACGCCACCTTGCTCGCCTAGGAGCGTTTTCGCTGTCCGTCCTCAACCTGTGATTCCGGCACGGTCCGCTTCGGTAGTCGTTGGGGATGTTCTTGTTTGACTAGTCATTTAAGAACGTCCCCAACGACTATCAACTAGGCTGCGATGGAGCAAACAGCCCACCATTTCCGAAACCTTTTCGCAACAATGCGCTCTTCGCGACCGTAGCGCCCGCTCACAACGTCCCCTGCGCTACACTTAGTCGCACTGTGGCGCCGTCGCGCCGCGCCCGACCCAAGGGGGACACTCATGAAGAACACTCAGCTGCTGCTGATCAACGATATGTGCGGCTACGGCAAGGTCGCGCTTTCCGCCATGCTGCCGGTGCTGTCGCACATGGGCTACCGCATCCACAACCTGCCGACGGCACTTGTGTCCGATACGCTCAACTATCCCAAGTTCTACATCCACGACACCACCGAGTACGTGCGCCAGAGCCTCGCCATCTGGGAGGAGCTCGGCTTTGAGTTCGACGCCATCTCTACCGGCTTTATCGTGACCGAGGAAGAGACGCGCATCATTTCGGACTTCTGCCACCGCCGCGCGCAAAAGGGCACTAAGGTTTTCGTCGATCCCATCATGGGCGACAACGGCAAGCTCTACGCCGGCGTGCCCGAGTCCACGATCGGTCTCATGCGCAGCCTGCTCGAGTGCGCCGACTATGCGGTGCCAAACTACACCGAGGCGTGCCTGCTTACCGATGCGCCCATTGCCGAGCAAATCATGCCCGATGAGGGCCGTGCTCTTGTGGATGCCGTGCGTGCCCTGGGCGCCAAGTCGGTGGTCATTACGAGCGCTGTGGTCGACGGTGCGAATGTCGTCATCGGTTACGACCGTGTGGCGGGGGGGTACTTTACGATTCCCTTCGACCTGATCCCGGTCTACTTCCCGGGCACGGGCGACACGTTCTCGGCGGTGCTCGTCGGCCGCGTGATGGCCGGTTGGAGCCTGCAGCGCGCAACGGCCGATGCCATGCGTGTGGTGGCTGAGCTTATCGAGCGCAATGCCGACCAAGAGGACAAGTCCGCCGGCCTGCCCATCGAGGCCTGCCTGGATGTGATTGACCATGAGTAATGCTGGCGAGGGCGGCATCAAGCCTGCGGGCGATAACAAGCCGCTCGGCGCGCCGCGTGGCAAGCGTCCGCGTATCCGCGTGAGCTGCGTGGACCAGCTGGGTGCGTGCCGCTGCCACCATGGTCACAAGCCGGGCGACGTTTTTGACTTCGACCGAGACCGCGGCAAGATGTGCGCCATGGCCTGCCATGTGGGCTTTCCCTATATCGATATCCTGCGCTATGGCGGAACTGTGCCTGGCAACGAGCCCGGTACGGCAAAGTTCTGCTGCCCCGAGGTCGATACGCTGAACGTCTGGCTTGCCGAGATCGTTGACGAGTAGTCGAGCGCAATGTGTCAAAGGGACAGCCCCTTTGACACATTCGCCGGTGGTGCCCCTTCTTTTGCTTATAATCTCAAATCTCTGCATTTCATTTGATTTTAGGTTCTAAAAATTCTGCGTTTCATCGATAATCAAGCGTATAAAACTTTGCATTTCATTTGATGACACTGAGGAGAGAGCCTATGCTGCGCAGGAAAATAGCGGCAGAGCTGGAGCGTTGGCTGAAGTCTGCCGAGCAAAAGGCCTTATTCATCACGGGTTCTCGCCAGATCGGCAAAAGCTATTCGATTCGCGCATTTGGCAAAGCCAGCCATGCAACCTACATCGAGCTTAACCTCATGGAAAACCGCCAGGCAAAAGATGCTCTTCTCGAGGCGCGGAATGCCGATGATTTCATCAGCAGGGTGACGCTTCTTTCGGGAAAGTCGATTGCGCCAGGCAAAACGCTCGTGTTTATCGATGAGGTCCAAGAGGCCCCCGACATCATGACGATGGCAAAGTTCCTTGTTGAGGACGGGAGGTGCCGCTGGGCGTTTTCGGGGTCAATGCTCGGGACTCAGTTCAAGGGCGTCAGGTCCTATCCCGTGGGGTATGTTCACGAGCTTAGGATGTTCCCGCTCGATTTTGAGGAGTTTTGCTGGGCAATCGGGGTGAGCGAGGGGGCTCGCCAAACGATACGTGACGCGTGTATCAGCGAGAGGCCCATTCCTGATTACATTCATGACGCGATGATGGCAAACTTCAGGACCTATACCGTTGTCGGCGGAATGCCGGAGGTCGTGCAGCGTTTCCTTGACACGCAGGGCGACCTTGCCTCTGTTCGTCAGCTACAGTCAGAGCTCAACGAACAGTACCGGCGGGATATCTCCAAGTATGCAAGCGGGCGAGCCCTTCAGGTGCAGAGCATCTACGATCAGCTCCCTATTATGCTCGAGGGCGAAAACAAGCGCTTCGTGCTCAATTCCATTGACCCCAAGGCTCACTACGAGAAGTATCAGCGAGATTTTGTATGGCTTGTCGATGCCGGCGTTGCTCTCAAAGCCGATATCGTAACCGAGCCAAAATCGCCCCTGCTCAAGACGGCGCGGCCATCGCAGTTCAAGCTATATCAATCGGATGCGGGCATGTTGATGGCGCGTTACCCCGTTGGAGTCGCCCAGGCGGCGTATCTTGATAGCAAGGAGCCCAACCTGGGCGGCATTTACGAAAACGTGGTGGCCCAGCAGCTGGCTGCCCAAAATCGCCAGCTTTACTACTATCAGACAAAAAAGCGCGGTGAAGTGGACTTTGTGGTCGATGGACCGGATGGGACGGCTGTTCCGATCGAGGTTAAATCGGGCTCCTATTACCACGCGCACGCTGCGCTCGGTCATGTGCTTGATACGGCTGAATATGGCGTAAGGCTCGGGATTGTTTTCTCGAGAGGCAACGTTGAGCGCAACGGAGCGGTTCTCTATTTGCCGCTATATGCGACCTGGGCCCTTTCGGATGTTTTGGGCGACTTCTGTGCCAAGGGGATTAAGCTGGAGGTCAAGCCGGTCTAGGGCCGGTCCCGGATGTGACAAAGGGGCAGTCCCTTTGTCACATTCATGAGTGTGGATTTTCTCCCACCGAGATAACGAGCGTGGATTTTCTTCCGTATAGAGCGCACTTGAACGCTCAAAGTGGGAGAAAATCCACGCTCGTTTTATGCCGATGGCGTGGCCCGTGTGCCCGCGCCGCCCGAGCGCCTACAGTTGCTCGAGCATAGCGGTGCAACCGGCGAGCACGTCGCGGTAGGTGGCATCGAAATTGCCGGTGTACCAGGGGTCGGCCACGTCGCCGGGGCGATCGGTCCAATCGAGCAGGCGCGAGATCTTGCCATCGGGGTCCTTCCCAAAAATTCGGTACAGGCCGCGGGCGTTCTCGTCGTCCATATAGACAATGTGGTCCCAGTCGCCATACTCCGCGCGACGCACCTGACGTGCACGATGTGCGACGACGGGAATCCCGACCTCGCGCAGCTTGGCAACGGTACCGTGGTGTGGCGGGTTGCCGATCTCCTCGGTCGAGGTCGCAGCGGAGTCAATGACAAACTCGCCCGCGCGCCCAGCGCGGCGCACCAGCTCGGTAAACACCGACTCAGCCATCGTCGAGCGAAAGATGTTGCCGTGACAGATAAACAGTACACGTTGCATATGCGGTTTCCTTTCGATAGCCATCATCGAGCTCGAGTATCGCATCTACGCCTGCGCCATCGCCCTCTTGCGTTCCCAGCGAGCCAACTTAATCGTCACCAGCGTAAGCACCCAGGCCACAAGCGAGAACGCGGCACCCACTGCGCCTACATATGCAATGCCAACGCTGCTTACCACGGCGCCGCCCACTGCGGTGCCAAACGAGATGCCGACGTTAAACGCCATGGGCTCAACCGAACTTGCGAGTACCATCGACTTGGGATGGCGGCTGCGTGCCACGTCCATAAAGTGCGTGATGCACGACACCGAGAACAGGTACATGAGCAGCGCCAGGCTAAAGACAAAGACCAGCGCGAGCGGCATGGTGCCGCTCACGGCAAACAGTCCGAGTAACGCTGCAGCCTGCAGCACAAACGTCACGAGTAGCGCCTTCATGCCAAAGCGCGCATCGATCCATCCGCCCAGGATGTTCGAGATCAGGCAGAACACGCCGTAGGCCATGAGCGTGGTACTGGCTTCGACCGTGCCCATGCCCAGCACCTGCTCAAGATAAGGCGTCACGTAGCCGTAGAAAACGTAGACCGACCCCACGCCAAACAAAAAGATGAGCATGCCGGTGATGATGCTCGGCTCGCGTAGCAGACCCGCCTGCTCGCGAAAAGTGGCGGGCTCGTCGGTTTGCCCAGCGCGCGGCATAAACGCCACGAGCGCTCCGCAGATCAGAACGGCAAAGGCCAGCGTGCCGTACATGGCCACGTGCCAATCGAGCGTGTCGGCCACAAACTTGCCGATCGAAGTGACAAAGACCATTGCCACGGAAAACGCACCATATACCACCGAGATGGCAAGCGAAGTTTGCTGCGGAGACAGAAGCTCGGGGATGTACGTCACGCCCACGGCGAGCAGTGCGCCCGAGACGGAGCCCAGGATGATGCGCGAGATGAACAGCACCTGGAAGTTGGGCGCCAACGCCATGACCAGGTTGCCGAGCACAAAGACGACGCTATAGCACACGAGCAGCTGGTAGCGGCGGAATCGCCCCGTGCTGAGCGCGAGCACCGGCGTCGCGATAGCGTAGACGAGCGCAAACACGCTGATGAGCTGGCCCGCAGTGGCAAGTGATATGCCGAGTTCCGTTGCCAAGTCGCTTTCGATGCCGATGACCACGAACTCGGAGCAGCCGAGCGAGAATCCCAACAGCACGAGCAGCGCCAGGCAGAGCTTGGTGCGCGCGGGGGAGAGCGCGGCGGCGGTTGGCTTACTTTTAGGCGTGGTTGCGGCGGTCAAGGTTGTCACTCCAATGTCGCATGAATAAGCGGGATTCAATCCCTGCAACTCTAACAGAATGTGACAAAGGGGCAGTCCCTTTGTCACATTCGCGGCGTGGCTGCCGCCCAAACCGTCACAACATTCGATGAAAATCTCGAAAACGAGGAAAAGCGTCGAATGTTGTGATGGTTTTCCTATCTGTGCCGGCGAGCCGCCGTGCCGTCTGGGGGTATAAGGCTAGCAAGCGTTTATTTGCGAGGCCTAAGGGGCGCCCCGTATGGATATCGATAACTTTGAATGGTGGTATAGCGAGGGCGAGGCTCCGGACGAGGAGTGGGACGAGCCCGCGTCGCGTGACGTGTCGAGCGACGAGGACGAGACCGGCAACGATGCCGCTGTCGAGCCTGATGCCGCCTCCGATGCCGCCGAGCCCCTGACCTTTGAGCAGGCTTGGGCCCAAGCCGAGGCCGATGAGGCTAAGGCCGATGCCACGGCCACACTCGGTGAGCCGGCGGACATGTCCATCTCGCCGGCAAAGATCCCGCAGCCGCGTCACACCATCGACCCCGACAGCACGGCATCCTTCAGCATTCTCGACGTGCCCGCGCAAGGCGCCCAGGCGCCTGCGCCCACACATCGCCCCGACCTGGCTCGTGAGGAAGACGCGGGCCGCCGTTCTCCGCTCGGCCCCATCCTCATCGCCTTCATGGCCGGCGTTATCGCCTGCTCGGCAATCGGTAGCGTTTGGAGCCATGTCGAGCAGCAGCGTCAAGACGCCGCCAAGGTCGAGATGTCCGTCGAGCAATCGCTCAGCCGCACGCGCTCGGTGCATGTGTCGGTCGAGGTTAAGGACGGCGCGACGTGGGATACCGCGCGCGGCGACAGCCAAATGCTCGTCCATATCGTGGGCCGCACGCTCAGGGGACAAGCAATCGACGAGTACCAATACGTCAATTCCGAAGGTGACGGTATCGAGCTCAAGCCCGGCGACTACGAGCTCACGGTCGATGAGCCACCCGTCGCCACCGACGGCACGCGTTACCGCGCCTCAAAGCGCATGGTTCCCGTGAGCTTTAACTCGCAGGCGCCCGATACGGTCGATAGCACTCCGCAGGGCGGGTTTGACCTTTACGCTATTGCTCAATAACTGCGCCTGTCGCTCAACCCCGCCGCCAAGAGTGGGACAATAGCCCTCGACACTATTGTTTACTTTTGGAGGAAGTAGCATGTCTACCGTCACTACCATCAAGCGCGGCAGCCTCACCGCGGCCATCGATTCCATGGGCGCCCAGCTCACGAGCCTTGCCCTCAACGGCAACGAGTATCTGTGGCAGGGCGACCCGGCCTTTTGGGGCAAGCATGCGCCCATCTTGTTCCCCATCGTGGGATCGCTGCGCAACAATACGGCGACGTCTGCAGCCGGCACCTGCGAGATGGCTCGCCACGGCATCGCGCGTATCGTGGAGCACAAGATCGTCGAGGTGTCGGAGGACGGTTCGTCCGTCACCTACGAGATCACCGACACGCCCGAGTCGCTCAAGGCGTTCCCATTCCACTTTAGGCTCAACATGACCTATGCCCTGACCGGCGACGCCACCCTCACGCAGACCTTTGCCGTCACCAACACCGGCGACGTGGACCTGCCGTTCTCGGTGGGCGGCCACCCCGCATTTAACGTGCCCGCCCCCGGCGCCGAGGACGAGGCGTTCGAGGATTACGAGTTGGCGTTTACCGAGGCTTGGACGAACGAGGCCCCCGTCATTACGCCCGACGGTCTTATGACGTTTGAGGGTAGCTACAAGGCTCCCGATAACTCGGACGTGCTGCCCATCACGCACCGCAGCTTCGATAACGACGCCATCATGTTCACCGACACCCCGGGCTCCACGCTCACGCTGCGCGGCCGCAAGTCGGGCCACGGCGTCAAGATCGACTTTGAGGGCTTTAAGTACATCGGCGTGTGGTCTGCCGCCAACGACGCCCCGTTTGTGGCGCTCGAGCCTTGGACCGGTCATACCACCACGGACACCGAGGACGACGTCTTTGAGCACAAGGTCAACACCATCACCTTGGCTCCCGGCGAGACGGACAAGCGCAGCTTTAGCGTTACCTTGCTCTAGAGGTTCCGCCGCTCGGTCGATGCTGCGCGCCGTCCAGAGCGATAATTTGTCATTCAAAAGGCAAGGCATAGACCTTCTGGTCATGCCTTGTCTTTTTCATGCCACTTGTTCGCTCTGGACGTCGCTCGCCGGCATTGCCAAAACATCGACGTCCCCAATGACTACCATGTGTCTATTAATTTTTCGAGCTTGTGCTGCACTGCTGGTCGCTGGCGTATATCCTGTTAAGCCGTCAGCATACGATTCAACAGGGAAGGCAGATTATGCATTCTCCCCATCAACGCGGCACGCATGTCCAGCCGGTGTGCAGCCGTCGTATCTTTTTGGGTAGCGCTCTCGCTGCGAGTGCTTCCGTCGTCGCCGGCGCGCTCGCCGGCTGCCAGCGCCCGTCCACGCTCAAGGTGGTCCAGCCCACGACAGGCGGCGGTCGCGACGACCTGTCCGATTCCGTGATCGGCAAGGACAAGATCCGCATCGGCATGGAGGCGGCCTACGCTCCGTACAACTGGCAGGTCTCCGAGGCCAGCGAGTTCACTATCCCCATCGACAACGTGCAGGGCGCCTATGCCGATGGCTACGACGTGCAGATCGCCAAGATTGTCTGCAAGGCCCTCGGTGGCGAGCCCGTTGCCGTCAAGCAGAGCTTCTCGGGCCTTATCGATTCGCTCAACAACGGCCAGATTGACCTCATCATCGCCGGTATGAGCGCCACGCCCGAGCGTGAGGAGTCGGTCGGCTTCTCCGACCCGTATTTCATTGGCTACTTTGGCCTGTTCGTAAAAGAGGGTTCCCCCTACCAAAACGCCACCAAGCTCAGCGACTTTAGCGGTGCCACGGTACTCGGCCAAAAGGACACCATGCTCGATACTGTCATCGACGAGATTCCGGGCGTTGTCCACAAGAACCCGGTCGATTCGGTCCCCACGGTGTTCTCGAACCTGCTGCAGGGTACCTGTGACGCGGTGACGTACAACACCGAGAACGAGAAGGGCTATATGGCTCAAAATCCGGGCATTGTCCCTATTCATTTTGCCGAGGGCGAGGGCTTTAAGCAGGAGGTCGCGGCAAACGTCGGCTGCCGCAAGGGCTCGGACAAGCTGCTTAAGCTCATCGACAAGACACTCAAGGGCATTAGCCAAGAGGAGCGCGACCAAATGTGGGACGCGTGCCTCGACCGTCAGCCGGCATAGGGAGGCAGCATGAAAACCATCAATCGCCTGGCCTCCTTTATCAAGGCAGACCACCGTTATGTATACCTGGGCACGAGCGTTATCGCGGCGCTCGGCCTGGCGTTTAGCCAGCGCAACCCCACGCCGTTGAGCTTCTTGGCGCCTACGGGCGTGTTCCAAGACTGCCTTTGGGCGATTCTTTGGGCCTGGCTCGTCGTGTCGGCGGCGGCGCTGGTCACCAAGCTTATGCACTGGAGCGACTATCGCGAAACGTCGCCGTTCGCATCCGGGCGTTTCCGCCGTGGCGCGCGCCTGGGCAGCTATGTTGTGGTCGCCATCGCGGCAATCTTTTTCGTGGACCGCTGCGTCATGTCGTTTATCGATCTGGTGCAGGTGAGCATTGTCTCGGACTCTAATCCCAGCGACTTTTTGTCGAGCCTGGTCTACATGACCTACAAGAGCGGCGACTTCTTCATCCGCGGTATCGAGATCACCATCGCGCTCGCGACCTTCGGCACCGTCATCGCCTTCTTCCTGGCGCTGCTCTTTGTGTTCCTGCGTATTCAGACGTTCGACCGCGTGGATAACGACCTGGTGCGCTTCTTCAAGAGCATCGGCCGCGGCTTTGCGACCGTCTACTCCACCATCGTGCGCGGTACGCCCATGATGGTCCAGGGCCTGCTCATCTATTACGCGGGCTTTACCGTCCTGCGCGGCATGGGCTTCGAGACCGCCCAGGCCAACCAGATTTGGAGCACCTTCACCGCCGGTCTCGTCACCATCTCGCTCAACTCCACCGCCTACATGATGGAGGTTCTGCGCGGCGGCATCGAGTCCATCGATCCCGGCCAAGCCGAGGCGGCGCGCTCGCTGGGTCTGTCGCAGTGGCAGGCTATGCGCAAGGTCGTGTTTCCGCAGGGCATTAAAAACGCGATTCCGGCGCTCACCAACGAGCTCATCATCAACATCAAGGACTCGTCGGTACTCTCGGTCATCGGCGTGTTCGATCTCATGTACGCCACCACCACCGTCGCCGGCGTGTACTACCGCCAGATGGAGGTCTACTGCGTGGCGCTCGTGGTCTATCTGATCCTGACGCTCGTGGCGAGCCGCCTGCTCGAGGCCTTTGGCAAAAAGCTCGGCGCCGAGGCTCCGGCCACGCTGCCCAGCTCTAACTAGGCTTAAGACGAGGAGAATCATCATGGCAGATACCGCCACTACCGGCGTTGCGGCCGCCGCACAGACCAATGAGCCGCTCATCCGCGTCGAGGGCCTGCGTAAGAGCTTCGGCTCGCTCGAGGTGCTCAAGGGCATCGACCTGTCCGTCAATCCCGGTGAGGTTGTCACCATCATCGGCGCCTCGGGCTCGGGCAAATCGACCTTCCTGCGCTGCCTCAACCTGCTTGAGACCCCGGACGCGGGCCACATCTGGTTCCACGGCCAGGACCTCACGGCCGAGCGCTGCAACATCAACAAATTGCGCGAGGACATCGGCATGGTGTTCCAGGGCTTTAACCTGTTCAACAACATGGATGTGCTCGACAACTGCACGCTCGCGCCCGTCACGCTCAAAAAGATGAGCAAGGCCGAGGCCGAGAAGGTCGCGATGGAGCATCTGACGAGCGTGGGACTCGAAAAGTTCGCGCACGCCGCCGTTGGTCGCCTGTCCGGTGGTCAAAAACAGCGCGTGGCCATCGCTCGTGCCCTATGTATGAATCCGCAGATCATGCTGTTCGACGAGCCGACCTCCGCGCTCGATCCCGAGATCGTGGGCGAGGTGCTCGACGTTATGCGCAAGCTCGCCGCCGACGGCATGACCATGGTCGTCGTTACCCACGAGATGGCCTTCGCGCGTACCGTGTCCGACCGCGTGGTCTTTATGGACCAGGGCGTGGTGCTCGAGGACGCCGCGCCGGCTGAGCTCTTTGGCAATCCTAAGCACCAGCGCACCCGCGAGTTCCTCTCGCGTTATCTCAACGACAAATAATGCAAGCGAACGTGGCAAAGGGACCGCCTCTTTGCCACGTTGTTTTTGGAGGAAGGCATGGCCGAGGTTTGGCGCTTCTTTGCGCACGAGGATGATTTTGCCGATATCGACGAGGTCGGCGCGTGCGAGCGCCTGGGCCGCGTGCTGTCGTTTCCGACGATTTCGAGCATGGATGCCCAGACGGTGGACTGGCAGGCGTTTGCCGACCTGCGCGCCTATATGCAGCAGGCCTGGCCGCGCGTGTTTGCGGCGGGCGAGGTCGAGCTCATCGACCATTCGCTGCTCGTGACGCTTGCCGGCATCGACCCCGCCCTCAAGCCGGTCATGCTCATGGGCCACATGGACGTGGTTCCCGTGGTGCCGGGCACCGAGACAGACTGGACGCACAATCCCTTTAGCGGGCACGTGGACGACACCTATATTTGGGGTCGCGGCGCCATCGATATGAAAGACCAGGTCGCAGGCATCCTGGAGGCCGTTGAGTATGCGCTGGCGCACGGCTGGCAACACGAACGAACCCTGCTGCTGGCCTTTGGCCAGGATGAGGAGACCACGCAGTGCGGCGCGGGTGCCATTGGCCGCGTGCTCGAGGAGCGCGGCGTTGAGCTTGAGTACCTGATTGACGAGGGCGACTATCGTATCGTTGAGGCTGCCGAGTACGGCGCAGGCGAGGGTTGGCTTATGCATGCCGATCTTGCCGAGAAGGGCTATGCCGATATCGTGCTCAGGACGAAGAGCGAGGGCGGGCATTCTTCCAACCCTTACGGTGGCACGTCGCTCGAAGTGCTCAGCCGCGCTATTGCCGCGATTTGCGATATCGAGTGGCCGGCGCGTGTGACCGATCTGCTTGCCGCGCAGCTCGTCGAGCTGGGGCTTTATACCGCAGACGAGATTGCTGCCAGCAAGGATGCCATCGTGCGCGACTGCCTTGCCAGCAAAAAGCTGTATCCGCTTGTGACCACCACCTGTGCGCCCACGCAAATCGAGGGCGGCAGTACCGGTGCCAACGTAATGCCGCAAGATATGTGGGTCAATATCAACTTCCGCATGCTCGAGGGTACGAGCGTGGCCGATGTCGTGGCCTGCTGCCGCGAGGCCGTTGCCACCGCTGGGCTCGCCGGCCGAGTCGAGGTCGAGCTGGGCCCCGGCAGCTCCGAGCCCTCGCCGTCCCCGCGCGTGGGCGGTCCGGGGCTCGAGGCCGTCCGCGCCATCGCCGCCCGCTATTTCTGTGATCCCAAGCCGACGGAGGAAAACGGATCGTCTGCGGTGGGCCAAGAGCCGATGAGCATCGTGCCCTCGACCGTGATTGGTGCAACCGATGCCGCCAACTACCAGCGCATTTGCCACGAGTGCATCCGCTTCTCCGCCTTTGTGGTCGACGATGACGAATGCGACCGCGGCGTCCACGGCACCAACGAGCGCATCACCCGTCGCGCCTACCTCCAAGGCATCCGCTTCCTCATCGCCCTGCTCCACACGCTCTAGCATGCGACAAAGGGACTGAGCCGATTTCATCGGTAATGAGACAAAAACTGTCATAGAATAAGACTAAGATATCTTAAGAGACATATGCTGGGGTTGGTATTCCTTGAACGACTGCGGGCATGCGCCAGACTGCCTCGGCCCCCGGGGAGCACCCGGGCAGGTCGCCGTGTGACTGGGGAGGAAATTATGCAGGAGCTCAGAGAGACGACGTCTCGACTCGTGAATAATGCTACCGGGGGGGTGTCTAAGCAGGGAACTTCCTGGTGAACACCGGCCGCGCGAGCGGTGGTCCGTCATGTCTTATGGCCGTCGTCGTGGGCTGCGCCCGGTCTCGCCATATGTGATTGTTTTGGCCCTCGCCGTCGCGCTGACGGCGAGTTTCTTCCTGCCGACCCGTGCGGAAGCGGCGTTTTCGGACCACACGGTTACGACGATTTCGCCTTCGGGGACAACAATCAACCTGTTTGATTACTGGGTGAATCCCGATAACCATCTGTCGGTTTCCGGCAACGGCGGCGTCAACGCAAACCACCGGTTCCAGTTTAACGACGGCCAGGGTGGTGAGTCGCTCAACCATTGGACGGGCAACACGAACCCGCAGCCCGGCATTGTCAACAACACGCTTTTAGACGGCTATCCGCAGCTTTCCAAAACCTGGGGCGGCGAGTCCCTCTGCTACCTGTTCGATTCCTCTGCCCAGATCGGCAAGACGTCCCATTTTGGCGTGACGGGCCTCCTCAAGGTTCAGAACGGCTACTACGTCTATGACAGCTCCAAAAACTACGCAGCCTACAACGCTGACAAGAATGCCTTCGACATCTATGACACCTGGGGCATTGACAAAGTGGGCGATTCGTCCCACCAGGGTCAGTTCTTCCCGTTCGACGCGGCAGACAAGGTGCTCAAAGAGGAAAACGGCCGGCTCGTCCAAACCGGCATCAAGGCAGACAACACCGGTGATTCGCGCTACAACGACGGCCGCCCCGTCAACCACCACTTCGGCCTCTCAATGTCCACGCGATTCGTGCAGCCTGCTGGCGGCAAGACGAACGCGGGCGACGACATGGTGTTCGAGTTCGCCGGCGATGATGACGTCTGGGTGTTCATCGACGATGTCCTCGTGGGTGATATCGGCGGTATTCACAACCGCGCGAGTCTGAGCATCAACTTTTGTACGGGCGACATTAAGGTGAACGGTAATAACGACAGCACACTGAAGAACAAGTACCAGAAGGCGAATAAGGACACTTCGGGCTTCAACGGCAACACCTTCGCCGACGGCACCAACCACACCCTCAAGTTCTTCTACCTGGAGCGCGGCGCCACCGACTCCAACATGGAGCTCAAGTTCAACCTCGTGACGGTGCCCGAGTCCGACATCATCAAGTTCGACCAGGACGGCAAGTTCGTACAGGGTGCCGAGTTCAAGCTCTATAAGACCGACAAGGACTTCAAGAACGAGCTTGAGCCCCTCGGATCCGGCACCACGGACGAGGCCGGCCACCTAACGCTCACGAACGACGATGACAACGGCGTCATCAACTTCGACGATCTCTACAACAAGGATCACAGCAACAAGTACTACCTCCTGAAGGAGACGCGCGTGCCCGAGGGATACCGCTCGAGTCTCACGGCGACGGGTGGCAGCATGCAGCTCGAGTACGTGCCCGCGAGCGCCGGGAACGGCGCGGGCGGCGTCATCATCAACCGCGGCGGTATGGACGCGGACAGCGTCGTGTGGAAGACCGGCGCGTTCGCCGGCGCGAAGGAGACCATCACCGCGCCGTCGACCGTGTACCAGGCGAATAATGACCTGACGAAGTCCGACAAGACCGTCAATCTGGACTCCGGCATACTGTTCGCTGTGGTGCTCAAGCGCGACAAAAGCGCAGGCACAGGTATCAAAGATCCGAGCAATTGGTACGCCGTGTCGGGCGACCCATCGACGGGAGCGGGATACACCCTCGCCAAGGAGCCGGGCATGACCGGTGCTATCGAGGCGGCGAAGAAGGACCTGCACGCCTTCACGCTCAACACAAGCGGCCAGTACCAGGTAGAGATTCAAAATCTGCCCGGTGACATCTCCAAGTACTACTACCTGCTGAGCGGTGATGCCCGCAAGGATGCCGAGTACACGGTGGCCATCTACCACACAACGGCGAGCTCGATCGGCGACGCGACGCCTAAGAACACAGTCCACGTGTACAGCGACGACATCGCAGACGGCACGAATTTCAAGCGGCAGTTCGCCACGCGCCTGCTCGTCACGAACATCCAGAATCGCCTGTTCGTGCAGAAGACCGATACCGAGGGTAAGCCCGTTGACGGGGCGAAGTTCGGCCTTTACAAGTCCACCCAGGTGACTACGGATGCGAACGGCAAGGCCGTGCTCGATGGCGACCAGGCCCCCTACGACACCCTGACGACGAGGTCGGTCGCCAACCCGGTCAAGCTCGAAGGGGCGGGCGTATTCCCGTCTACGAGCGACAGTAGCGAGCCGCTCGTGAAGGGTACCTACTTCCTGAAGGAGGTCTCGGCGCCCAATGGCTTCCTGCTTAATGACAGGCTCATCAAGGTGATTGTGGACGATTACGGCGTCCACGCCGATGCTGGTACAGTTGATGACGGCGTTTCGACGTTCGTGGGCGTGGGCTCGCTCATGAAGAGCCTGGGCCAGTTTGGCGCAGAGGGCGACATTGACAACACGCTCACGTGGATCAAGGGCCAGCGCCAGACGTCCGACGGGACGCTCGACGGCAACGGCAACCTTTCCTGGAACAATGACGCCAAGGGCGGCGAGAATGAGGTACATCTTAAGTACGGCGCCAATGGACGTGTCTACCAGTATGGGCCCACCAAGAAGGACGAACCTTACCGCCTGGAGACCGAGACGGGCTGGATACGTATGGGCATCACGCAGGACGTGTCTGGTGACACTAATGCGAAGGGCGCCCGCGCCGACCTGGGCGACATGAATCTGAACGCCCTGTTTACGGGCGCCACCTGCGTGCGCGTGGCGAACGAACGCGAGGCGAGCCTCGAGGTGATGAAGAAGGTCATGGTGCCAGCGGGCCTGACGGGAAAACCGGACGCGGGGTTCACCTTCAAGTTCACCGTGCCCACGACGGCGGGGAAGACGTACAAGGCCGCGGTGTTTGAGAACGCGGGGACCGCAAGCGAGAAGCAGGTCGGCAAAATGTTCGACCTCGAGAACGGCCGCGAGCAGACCATCACGGCCGACCAGACGATCCGCGTGTACGGTCTCGCCGAGGGTGACCAGTACGCGGTGCAGGAGCTGACCGGCGCAGACAAGATGCCCGCGGGCTATAAGCTGACCGGCCGCAAGCAGGGTGACAAGAATCTGACTGAAGAAGGCGATAGCATCTCGGGCAGGATTGCCCCGCAGAATTCCGACGGCACGGTGGCCAAAGACAACAAGCTGGTGTTCACCAACAGCTACAGCGTGAAGTCTTCGGTGACGCTCACAGGCATCAAGGCGAAGAAGAAGTTCACCGGCCGTGAGTGGACTAGCGCCGACAGCTTCGAGCTTTGCCTGCGCGCCGCCGATGGAACGCCGATGCCTGATGGTGCCACGGCAGCGCCCGTGGCCGGCATGAAGCAGGTCGAGAAGACCGTTACGAGCGCCGAAGAATTTAGCTTCGGAGAGATTAAGTATGAGAAGCCTGGCAAGTACACCTACTACATTGCCGAGACTACGCCCGCCAAGAGCGATCCCAGTTGGCTGGGCGGTGTCAGCTACTCCAGCGCCGAATACAAAGTGACCGTAACGGTGAAGGATGACGGCAAGGGAAATCTGACCGAGCCAGTCGTCAAAATGGAGCAGATCTATAAGGATGATGGCACCGCCACATCTCAGGTGATCGACGATCAGATTGCGGTGATCACGAACACGTACCGCCCGAAGGAGACCTCGGTAACGCTCAAGGCGACGAAGCGCTTCACGGGCGGTGAGCTCGCGGGGAGTGACTTCACGTTCCAGCTGCTCGACAAGGACGGCAGCGTGGTCCAGACTGTCCAAAACGAGAAGGACGGCAAGGTCGCCTTTGCAGCCATCGACTACGCTACGCCGGGCGACCACGACTACACCATCAAGGAGGTGAAGGGCGCCGACTCGACCGTCGTCTACGACGCGAAGGGCGTGAAGGTCCACGTCAAGGTCACCGACGAAAAGGGCGAGCTGAAGGCGACCGTCACCTACGACGGTGAGAAGGCCGTGCCGACCTTCACCAACACGAAGCCGACGGCGGACGTCACCGTTGAGGCCACGAAAGTTCTCGCGGGCAAGGACCTGACGGCCGATGCGTTCACCTTCGGCTTGTACGACCAGGACGGCAATGAGGACGCTCGCGGCACCAACGATAAGAATGGCAAGGTCAAGCTGACCGTCAAGGGCCTGAACCTGGGCGAGTACGACTACACGCTCAAGGAGGAGAAGGCCGGCCAGTCCGTCGACGGCGTGGCCTACGACGCCAAGGAAGTCAAGGTCCACGTCAAGGTAGAGCAGAACCAGGACGACAACAACAAGACGAAGGTGACCGTCACCTATGACGGTGCCGCTACGGCTCCCACCTTCAACAACACCTACACCGCAAAGGGATCCGTGGAGCTGACGGCGACCAAGACCATCAAGGTTGCGGACGGCTTCGATCACACGACGAAGCCTGCGGACGGCGAGTTCACCTTCGACCTGAAGGACGCTGCCGGCAACGTGATCGCCACCGCGAAGAACGATGCAAACGGCAAGGTCTGCTTCACGCGCGAGTTCCAGCTCTCCGACTTGGACGGCGCCGCGAGCAAGGACTTCACCTACACCATCGTGGAGCAGCTGGGCGCGGAGCCGGGCATGGTCTATGACAATCATGCCCTCACCTATACGGTGACGGTCACAGACGGCGGGAACGGAGCACTGAATGCGAAGGCGATCGTGACGAGCGCATCCGGCTCGGATACCTTCACCAACACCTACCAGCCGGCCGCGACCGGTCTGGCCCTCGGTGCGCAGAAGAGCTATGTGAAGAAGGACGACAACACGCCGATCGTCCCCAAGGACGGCGAGTTCACCTTCGATGTGTACGAGGGCAAAATGACTGCTGAGCAGCTTGCCGGGGCCAAGCCCGTCCGGACCGCGACCAACGGCGCGGACGGAAGTGTTAACTTCGACGCCTTCTCCTACGCGAAGCCGGGCACGTACGAGTACACTATCGTGGAGCGGAAGGGTGATCTGGCCTACGTGACCTACGACGACGCGGTGCATCATGCCGTGGTGACGGTTGTGGACAATGCCGGCACGCTGCAGGCGAGCGTCGCCTACGACGGCGCGGACGCCACGAAGCCCACCTTCACCAACACCTACAAGGCGAAGGCGACGAACTCCGGCGCGATCGCCCTCACCAAGAGCGTTGACGTGCACGACGGCAGCTATCAGCTAAAGGCGGGAGACTTCGCCTTCGAGCTGGTGGGGTCTGACGGTACGGTGCTCCAGACCCAGAAGAACGACGCCAAGGGCAAGGTTTACTTTAACGAGCTGACCTTCGACCATGCGGGCACCTTTCCCTTCACGGTCCGTGAGGTGCAGCCGACGGACGGCGCGCCGGGCGTGCCGGGCGTGACCTACACCGGCAAGACGTACACCCTGACCTACGTGGTGAAGGACAACAACGACGGCAAGCTGGTGGTAGAGAGCTCTACGGTGAAACCGAGCGAGGGCACCGAGAACGGCGTTACCCCCAATACCATGACGTTTGCGAACAGCTACCAGCCGGGTCAGACCTCCTACCAGATCTCTGGCACCAAGGTGCTTGAGAATGCCGACCCGGCCACCACGCGGACGCCCGCCGATGGCGAGTTCACATTCGCGCTGATTGACGTGGCCACCGGGCAGGAGATCGACCGGACCACGAACGTGGGTAAAGCGTTTACCTTCAAGGCCATCTCGTACACCGCAACTGGTTCGCATGCGTACCAGGTGAAGGAGGTTGCGGGCCAAGATGGCACCATCACTTACAGCGATGCGGTGCTGGACGTAACGGTGAACGTGACCGATGACGGCAGCGGCCAGCTGACCGCGACGGCGAACAAGACGGCTGCGGATCTGACCTTCACCAACACCTACACGCCGACGGCAACGACGGCGACGATTACCGGAACGAAGGCTCTGACCGGCCGCGACCTGGCCGAGGGTGAGTTCTTCTTCGACCTGAAGGACGCCGACGGTAACGTGGTGCAGACGGTGCAGAACGGCGCCGACGGCACGTTCGGCTTCGCGCCGCTGCAGCTGGACAAGGTGGGGACGTACGTCTACACCGTGTCCGAGCGGGCAGGGGCGACGGCGAACGGCGTCACCTACGACACGACGGTCTTTACCGCGACGGTGACGGTGACGGAGAATGCGGAGACGCACGCGCTGGAGGCGCAGGTTGCCTACAGCAAGGGCGGCAAGGCTGCGGATGCGGTGGCGTTCAGCAACAGTTACGCGCCGGCCGCGACTGAGGTGAAGCTGGGGGCCTCCAAGGTGCTGAGCGGCGAGGACCTGAAGGAAGGGCAGTTCTCCTTCCAGCTGAAGGATGCCGACGGCAAGGTGCTGCAGACCGCAAAGAACGCGGCGGACGGCACGGTGGGCTTCGAGGCGATCTCGTACGACAAGCCCGGAACGTACGCCTACAGCATCTCCGAGGTGGACGACGGTCAGAAGAACGTGACGTACGACGCGGCCGAGCACCGGGTAACGGTGACGGTGACGGACGACGGTGCGGGCCATCTGGTGGCGACGGTAACCTATGACGGCGCCGTGGCGCCGGTGTTCAAGAACACGTACACGCCGCCGACCACCCCGCCGACGGAGCCGCCCACCAATCCGCCGAACAAGTCACCGGTGCCGAAGGAGGAGAAGCCGGGTCTGCCGTATACGGGCGATACCAGCTTGTCGCCGATGGCCCTGGGTGGCATCGCGGGCGGCGCGGTGGTGCTGATCGCCGCAGGCGTTATCCTGTGGCGCCGGAACCGGTAGCTACGGCGGCCGAGAAGGGCTTTGATTGAGGGCGGGTGGTCGCAGGGCGCGGCCGCTCGCCCTTTTTGGTGAAAGGCTATGTTAACCCGCCGTTTGCACGTCCGGCTCCAGATGGAACTCGTACTCCGGCTCCATCATCTTCTTCCGGATCTTTTCGTAGCGCCCGTCGTCGAGCTGCTCGCGCATGAGCGACGTCCTGTCCCCGACGCGTGCGGCCTCGCGCAGCCATCTGAACCACATCAGGCAGCTGTGGAGCCTGCGGGTCGATACGCCCTTGAACCTCTCGAGGAAGTGGCCGAGCGAACCCTGCGCTTCAGCATCCTCTGGACCGTGTCCCGCTCGTACCCGGTGAGCCTGCCGTGGGTCCTCGGGACCGCCCTCGCGGCGCCCTTCCCGCCCTTTCCGGACATGGCGTCCTCCGATCTCCCAGGGCCGGCCGATCCGGCCCTCAGGGTATCGGATTCCCAAATTTATCCGTATATGTGCGGATGAATGCGGGAGGCGTTCGGATGAAGTTGTATTCAAGGAAAGAGACTGACCCTTTGTCGCATTCCGTGCGGGTTATATGCAGGTATGCCTGCGCACGCTATCATGTATGGGTTAGACCGCAACTATGTACCTCATACGCGAAGGGATGCGCATGTATCTGAAGATCGACATGTTCTAGCTGGGCTTACCCCCGCAGTGGCGCCGCGCGCCCCATCAACTCTGCCGATTTTCGCCTTCACGCACATAAAGGAGTCCCGCCATGCGCGACAAGCTCGAAAAGATCATTAAGGCCTACGAGGAGCTCGAGAAGAAGCTTTCCGACCCGGCCGTCGCCTCCGACATCAAGGAGTTCACGCGTCTCAACAAGGAGTACGCACACCAGTCCGACCTCATCGCTGCCTCGCGCGAGTACATCGGCGCGCTCGATGACATCGAGGCCGCCAAGGAGATGCTCCGCGACACCAGCGATGCGGACGAGAAGGAGATGCTCCAGATGGACATCTCCGAGAACGAGGAAAAGCTTCCCCAGCTCGAGGAAGACATCAAGTACATGCTCATCCCGAGTGACCCCAACGACGACAAGAACACCATCGTCGAGATTCGCTCCGCCGCCGGTGGCGACGAGGCAGCCATCTTCGCCGGCGACTTGTACAAGATGTATCAGCGCTTTTGCGAGTCGCGTGGCTGGAAGACTACCGTGCTCGATTCCAGCCCCAGCGAGGCTGGCGGCTTTAAGTCCATCGAGTTCAAGGTCGAGGGCGACCGCGTCTACTCCGTTATGAAGTACGAGTCCGGCGTGCATCGCGTCCAGCGTGTCCCCAAAACCGAGTCCCAGGGTCGCATCCAGACTTCCACGGCAACCGTCGCCGTGCTTCCCGAGGCCGAGGAGATCGACGTTCAGATCAACCAGTCCGACCTGCGCATCGATACCTACTGTGCCTCCGGCCCTGGCGGTCAGTGCGTTAACACTACCTACTCCGCCGTGCGCATCACCCACCTGCCCACCAACACCGTGGTGCAGTCGCAGGAGCAGCGTTCTCAGATCCAGAACCGCGAGGTCTGCATGCAGATGCTGCGTGCCCGTCTGTACGAGATGGAACTCGAGAAGCAGCAGGCCGAGCTCGGCGCCGAGCGCCAAAGCCAGATTGGCCACGGCAACCGTTCCGAGAAGATCCGCACGTACAACCAGCCCCAGGACCGCGTGACCGATCACCGTATCGGCTTCAACTCCACCTACAACGGCGTCCTTCTGGGCGATCAGCTCGGCACCGTCATCGAGGCGCTTGCCGCCGCCGAGCGAGCCGAGAAGCTGGCACAGGCCGTTTAAGTTACGGCGTTTTACCAAACGCCGTAACTGCTCGACGCTGCGCGCCGCCCAGAGCGACAATTTGTCATTCAAAAGGCAAGGCATGACCAGAAGGTCTATGCCTTGCCTTTTTCATGCCAACTTGTTCGCTCTGGACGTCGCTCGCTGGCATTGCCAAAACATCGGCGTTTCCTTGGTTGTCAAATAATCCGTAGGGCAGTCATTGGGGACGTTCTTAAATGACTAGGTTGGGCACATTGCTTTGAGATGTTATTTAATCGGCTTTGATGGCCATTAAGCCGGCCACCTGCTCAAAGAAATTAGCGGCATTCATCTGCTATCGAAAATAATGCTCGAAAAAGCGTCCGAGAAGTCGCGGGGCGATTTTTGATGGGTCGTGCGTCAAGCGATGTGGCAAGTTCTTGGTTAGATATTGGTCAGTTTTGGGTCAACCTTGCCAAAAGCTTGACGAATGCAGATTTAGACGTCGACGAATGAACATTTCAGGCAGGTTCCAAGCAAAAGTCTGGGCTGATTCTCGATAATCGCCTTCAATCGCCCCTTGCCATGCGCTGGCCTCGCGTACAATCTGCTCCGACATTCGCGCGCCGTCCGGCGCTTAAGAGGGGAGGGCCCCATGGCAAACGAGATCTGGACCATCAAGCGTTGTCTTGAGTGGACCAAGGAGTACCTGGCCGAACGCGGCGAGGAGCACCCCCGTCTTTCTGCCGAGTGGCTGCTGTGCGCCGCCACGGGCCTGGCGCGCATTGACCTATATATGCGTATGGACGAGACGCTTAACGCGGCCCAGCTCGAGACCATGCACGCGGCCGTTGTTCGTCGCGCTAAAGGTGAACCGCTGCAATACATCACGGGCAGCACGCAGTTTCGCATGATCGACGTCGCGTGCGCCCCCGGTGTGCTCATTCCGCGCCCCGAAACCGAGATGCTCGTCGAGGAAGTCCTCAATTATCTGGATGCCGAGGTGCTGAGCCCCGAGGCTGCTGCCCGTCAGCGTGTTGAACTGCCTTGGAACGATGAGGTCGAGCAGGCACGCAAGGCCGAGGCCGCGCTGGCAGACGAACGCGCGACGGCCGAGCGCCGTGCCGCCAACCTCACGGCCGCCGACGAGGCGGCGCTGGGTGGCGACGTACTGGGCAGCCGTGCCTATGCCGAGGAACTGGCCGACCGCGAGGCCGAGGAAGCCGCCGCGCAGGCAGCAGAAGCCGAAGTCGCGGAAGCCGCCGAGTCCGAGCTCGACGAATACGGCATCGCCATCGAGGGTGCCGACCAGGAGACGGCTTCAGCTCAGGATGCCGCTTCGCCTGCCCCAGCCGAGCCCCGCATCGCCCGCGTTCTCGAGGTCGGCTGCGGCACGGGCTGCATCTCGCTCTCCCTTGCCTGGGAGCGCCGCGGCCACGTTACCTGCACCGCCACCGATATCGAGCCGCGCGCTATCGATCTGGCCACCAAAAACCGCGACGCGCTCGGTCTCACATCCGATGAGGTCGCCTTTAGCCTCACCAACCTGGTGAGTTCCATTCCCCGCGAAGAGTGGGGCACCTTTGATGTGCTTGTCTCCAATCCGCCCTACATTCCGACCGACGTCATGCGCTCACTGCCGCACGAGGTCAAGAACTTCGAGCCCGACCTGGCGCTTGAGGGCGGCGCCGACGGCCTCGATATCTTCCACCGCCTGCTCAATGCGGCGCCTTACATGCTGCGCGCCGGCGGCCTGTTTGCCTGCGAGCTCTACGAGGGTGCCCTCGACGCCGCCGCCGAGCTCTGCCGCCAGGCGGGTCTCTCGGACGTGCGCATCGTCCGCGACCTCACCGATCGCCCCCGCATCGTCCGAGCCATCGTCACCGAGCCCAAACAGCGCCAGTAATATTCATTAACTGGTTAGCAAAAATTATAAAGTAGTTTATAATTAGGACGGCTGAAAGAGGTCGGCCCATGCAACCTCCTACCTTTCGGGAAATCATTGCCCTACTCAAGCACGATGGATTCGTGAAGGTCGCGCAAGTCGGTAGTCATGCTAAGTATGTTTCTGGTGACCGTGTTGTCACCGTGAACGGCTCTGGTGGTGATCGACCAAAGAAGGGCACGTGGGCAAGTATTCGTCGCCAAGCTGGATGGTAGTTGGAGGCAAAATGAGGCAGCGATTTACCTATGACTGCGTTCTCATAAAAGAAGACGACGGTTACTGCGCCAGCTTCCCGCAGATTCCCGGCGCCTTTGCCGATGGCGATACACGCGAAGAAGCGATTGCCCATGCCACCGAGGCGCTGATGGCGTTTTTGGCCGACGACCTCAACAACGGTTTGACTCCGGCAGGGTACGAACACTCGGCCGAGGTCGTGGCCCTTTCAGTCGAAATCGACCACGAGGACGCTCGGGAAGCGGCGTGCCGAACATTTAAAGACGCAGCGCTGGACCTCAAAGTCTCCGCTCCGCGGATTACCGCTCTGGTCAAAGCCGGAAAGCTCGATGTTGAACTCGTCGACGGCCGTCGGATGATAACGATAGACAGCATCGAGCGCTACGCCGCCCAAAAACGCCACGCCGGCAGGCCAAAGAAGTTCGTCGCAGTTCAATAACCCCCTCACTTTCACCGACTACTAAAGCCGCTCACCAAACCAACATGCACTCTGGCCAAATAGGTTGAACGTTTCGTGCGAGAATGCCCCTCAGTAAACAAACTTTCACCAGAGCGTAAGGGGCTGGCATACACATGCAGACGGTCTATCGGGTATACGAGGGAACGCGCGAGCCGCATCGGCTTGCCGTCGAGCGCACGGCCGAGGTGCTCGGCTGCGGCGGCCTGGCCTTGATCCCGACCGAGACCGTCTACGGTGTCGCCGTGGCAGTCAACGCCTTCTCGGACGCCGTGCCCCAAGATACAAGCGAATTCCCATCGTGGCCGCGCGATCCGCAGGCCACCGTCAACGGCGCCGCGGTCCCCGCACTCGGTACCGGCTATCGTCGTATCTTTACCCTCAAGCAGCGCGAGCTCACCCAAACGGTTGCCTGGCTGGTCGATGATGCCGAGGCGCTCGACCGCTATGGCGTGGATATCCCTCATGAGGCCCGCATGCTCGCCCGGCGATGCTGGCCGGGTGCCCTGACTATCGTGGTCAAGGCGGCCCCCTGCGTGCCGACCTTTATGCGCGCCGCCGACGACACGGTGGCACTTCGCGCTTCGGCCTCGCCCGTGGTGCAAGCGCTCATCCGCGCCTGCGGCAGCCCTCTTGCCTGCACCAGCGCCAACACGCATGGCGCGCCCGCGCCGGCAAGTTTTGCCACGGTGGAGGAGCGCATCCTGGAGGGGGTCGATGTGGCCGTCGACGCCGGTGAGACCCCATGTCGCGATGCCTCAACCATCGTGTCGTTTCAGCACGGCGAGCTCCAGATCCTGCGCCAAGGCGCGCTTCCCGCATCAGAGATCGAACGGGTCCTGTCCGACCCGATGCAATAGAAAGGTTTAAGCGATGTCGTTGAATCTAGGTAGCCTGGGCATGGAAGATGCCTCGTTTAACTTTGGCGGTTCCTACATCATGGCGCTCGACTGCGGCACCACTTCGGTACTTGCGACCATCGTCGACGAGTACGGATGCATCGTCGCGCAGGCACGTCGCAGCGTCAAAACCAGCTTCCCGCGTCCCGGCTGGGTGGAGCAAGACCCCATGACGGTCCTTGCCAGCCAGATCGCGGTCATGATGGAAGTCCAGTTTAAGAGCGGTATCCACTCCGACCGCATTGCCGCCATCGGCATCTCCAACCAGCGCGAGACCACGGTGGTCTGGGACCGCGTGAGCGGTCAGCCGATCTATAACGCCATCGTATGGCAGTGCCGCCGTACCGCGCCGGCAATCGACGCGTTGGTTGAACAGGGTTGCGAGGAGCTGGTGCGCTCCCGCACGGGACTCACGCTCGACCCGTATTTCTCGGCCTCCAAGGTGCAGTGGATTCTCGACAACGTCGATGGCGCACGCGAGAGCGCGGCGGCGGGCGACCTCATGTTTGGCACCATCGACACCTGGCTCATCTACAACCTCACCGGCGGCCAGGTCTTTGTCACCGACTACACCAATGCCAGCCGCACGGCACTCTTTAATATCCATACGCTCGATTGGGACGACGACCTGCTGGCACTCTTTGACGTTCCACGTTCCATGATGCCCGAGGTTCGCTGGAGCTCGGGCGACTACGGCCGCGTCGCGAGCGACATCATGACCAACATGCCGCCCATCATGGGCGTGGCGGGTGACCAGCAGGCATCGCTGTTCGGCCACTGTTGTTTCCGTCCCGGCCAGACCAAAAACACCTATGGCACGGGCTGCTTTATGATCATGAACACCGGCGACGAGATCGTCGAATCCAAGAATGGCCTGGTCTCCACCATCGGTATCGCTGCGGACGGCAAAGTCAGCTATGCGCTCGAGGGCTCTATTTTTGCCGCCGGCTCAACGATGAACTGGCTTCGCAACAACATGGGCATCATCTCGAGCGTGAGCGAGTCGGCACAACTTGCCGCTTCGATTAGCGACAACGAGGGCTGCTACTTCGTTCCCGCCTTTGCGGGTTTGGGTGCTCCCTGGTGGGACCCGCATGCCCGCGGTATCGTATGCGGTCTGACCGGCGCCTCGAGCCGTGCGACCATCGTACGTGCCGCCTGCGAATCCATGGCATATCAGAGCTACGACGTGCTGCGCGCCATGGAGCAGGACGTGGGGCTTTCGATCGAGCGCCTGTCTGTCGATGGCGGTGCCTCGCGCAACGAGTTCATCATGCAATTCCAGGCCGACCTGCTGGATATCCCCGTGCTGCAATGCGAGACGGTGGAGACCACGGCAATCGGTGCCGCGTACTTGGCGGGTCTTGCCGTCGGCTATTGGGAAGACCTGGAAGAGCTGGAGCAAAATGCCCAGATCGTTAGGACCTTCCTTCCCCACATGTCCGCCGAGCGCCGCGAGCAAAACCTTGCGGGCTGGCGTGATGCAGTCAGGCGCTCGCTCAGCACCTCACAGTAGGGCTGCGATGGGCTGCTCGATACAACAAACCGCTAAACTAATGCATGGCGTGCGGCGGCAACATTGCTGCACGCCTTGTCAGCAAGGCCGTTTTGCGGCCGCAACGAAAGGGGCAATCAATCCATGACCGTCACCTACGATGCGTCCCGTGTGACGCTTGTCGATCACCCGCTCGTCCAGCACAAGCTGTCGATTCTGCGCGACAAAAACACCGGCACCAACCAGTTCCGTCAGCTCGTGCGCGAACTCGCACTTTTTGACGGCTACGAGGCCATGCGCGACCTGCCTATGGAAGACGTCGAGGTCGAGACCCCCATCACTACCGCCACGTTCAAACAGCTCGCCGGCAAGAAACTCGCCATCGTGCCCATCCTGCGTGCGGGCTTTGGCATGGTCGACGGCATCCTCGACCTGGTGCCCTCCGCTCGCGTGGGCCACATCGGCATGGAGCGCGACGAGGTCACCCACGAGCCGCACGAGTATTACTGCAAGATGCCCAAGGATATCGACCAGCGCATTTGCCTGGTCGTCGACCCCATGCTCGCCACGGGCGGTTCGGCCGAGATGGCCATTAGCTACCTGCGCGAGCGCGGTGTCAAGGACATCCGCATGCTGTGCATCGTCGCGGCCCCCGAGGGCCTCAAGTCGCTGACCGAGAAGGACCCTGATGTGCATATCTATACCTGCGCCATCGACGACCATCTCAACGAGGCTGCCTACATCGTTCCCGGCCTCGGCGACGCCGGCGACCGCATCTACGGCACGCTCTAGTCGCTGGGCTAAGACGGCCGCGGCTGCAAATACGAAGAAACGGTGCGCGCGGACGAACAAAAGGCGACCGCGCGCACTCCTGTTAACGGACGTTTTGCCCTGCAGGGTTCAAGAAAAACGTATTACCGTACCTGCGGCATAAAGAAGGTCTTAAGAAAACGAACAGGTGCGTATTAACCGATGCTTTTTCGGTTGTACTTTAGCGATTGGCTCGTACAATAGTCACCAATGTTTGGCGGGAACTGTTCTGTGAAGCGTTAAAAAGGAAAGTGAGGACGCCAGTGTTTCAGATAGCCGATCTGCTCGCTATCGTTGCAGGCGCCATAGCGGGCGCAATTGCCTTCCTTCCCTTTGTCTTTACGCTCAAGCCGGTTCTTGACGATAAACAGAATGCGGACATGCTCAAGGGTATGGTGAGTCTGGCGGTCTCGGCAATCGCCCTGCTCGTCTTTACCTTGGTTGTGTTTGTGTTGTTCGGAGAGGCATTTCGCATGTTCCTCCTGGGCGAGGCGATCGGCTTCGTGGCCTTTATGGCCGCCTGCACGGTTCGCGTCGCCAAGGCGCTGCGAGATCCTCATGAGGTCGAAAGGTAAGTCGTGGAAATTTTTGAAAAGCTGCCTGATGAGATTAATCATCTGGTCAGCGAGTTCAGCTCCACCCCTGTCGTGGGCGATCTGAGCTGCGGCATCACGCAGTACTCGTTTTGGCTGATCGTCTCCACGATCGTGCTCCTGATCGTCCTGGCCGTGTTCAAGAAGAAGCAGACCCTGGTTCCCAAGGGCTTCTTCGTCAACGGTTTCGAGTACATCATCGAGTACGTCGAGAACGATATCGGCAAGGGTGTCGTGGGTGAGAACTGGAAGAAGCACTTCCCGTTCCTGTGCTCGCTTTTCCTGTTCATCCTGATCAATAACATGATCGGCCTGATCCCGGGAATGAAGCCCGGCACCGGTGCAATCGGCTCCACCGCCGCGCTCGCCATCTTCGCCTTCGTGTACTTCATCTACTACGGATGCAAGGCTCACGGCGTGATCGGCTACATCAAGAGCCTCGCCCCGCAGGGCGTGAGCTTCCCGATGAACGTGCTCGTGTGGGTCGTCGAGCTCTTCTCGACCTTCCTGCGCCTCATCACGCTCGCCGTTCGTCTGTTCTGCAACATGTTTGCAGGACACGTGGTCATGGGCTCGTTCGCCATCATGGCGAGCATGTTCATGCAGCCGCTGCTTCAGCAGGTTTCCGCGGCCCACGCCGTCGGCGCCCTGCCTTCGCTGGCCTGGCTTGCCATCCTCATCCTGATCTATGCGATCGAGCTTGTGGTCGGCGCCATCCAGGCTTACGTCTTCACGGTCCTTACCGCCGTGTATGTCTCCGAGGCAGAGGAGGTCGCGGAGGAGGAGTAGTCTTCCGTTCGTGCCTTAAAGGTAAGGCAATTCGTTAAACCGCCGGTGCCCGTACCCATGGAGCCCGGCAGTTATAAAAAGGTTATCCTGCGTGAAATAAGACACGCACGACAAAGGAGGAATCGTGGGAGTTATCGGTTACGGTCTCGGTGTTATCGGCGCTGGTCTTGCTATCGGCCTGTCTGCTCTGGGTGCTACGGGTGCTATGGCCCGTCAGCCTGAGGTCCAGGGCCGCGTGTTCACCGTCTTCATCATGGGCTCCGCCTTCGGCGAGGCTCTGGCTCTGATCGGCTTCGTTGTCGCGCTGATCGTTAAATAGCACGGAGCGTCAAGTATGAATCTTTCATCCCAGAAGAGCGCGATCGCACTCTCCGCGTCCGCGGCCGCGCTGCTCATGCCGGTTTCCGCGTTCGCCGAGGACGGCGCTGCCGGTGCGGACATCCTCATCCCTAAGATGGCGGAGTTCATCCCGGCGCTTATCGCCTTCCTGATTATCTGGATCGTGCTGGCCAAGGTCGCCCTGCCGGGCATCATGAAAACCATGGAGGAGCGCGGCAAGAAGATCGAGGAGAGCCTCGACGAGGCCGAGAAGACCAAGCAGGAGGCCATCGCCAAGCGCGCTGAGTCCGACTCGATCGTCACCGACGCCCGTCGTCAGGCTGCCGACATCGTTCTCGAGGCCCGTAAGGACGCCGAGTCCGAGCGTGCCCGTATCATCGAGGCTGCTCACAAGGAGGCCGAGGAGATCATCGCCAAGGCCCATACGACCGTCGAGGACGAGCGCAAGTCCATCTACGCCGGTGCCGCGAGCTCCATCGCCGACCTGTCCGTTGCCGTCGCCACCAAGATCGTGGGCGAGGCACTCGAGGACGATGTCGAGCAGAAGAAGCTCATCGAGCGCTACATCCAGGAAGCAGGTAGCCTGAATGCCGACTAGCCGCTATCAGGACAAGGTGCTCGAGACCTACGCGCGTTCCCTTTTGGAAGCCGCCAAGGCCGAGAACCATGTGTTCGAGGACCTCGAGATGATCGAGCGCCTGGCTTCTGCCAGCCCCGAGATCATCGCCGTGCTCGACACCATGTCCAAGCGCGACCAGCTCGACCTTCTTCCCAAGGTGGCAGCTGCCTTTAAGTATGTTGCCGAGGAAGACGAGGATGTAGTGGGCGTGACCGTCACCACGGCGATCCCGCTCGACGACGAGCTGCGTCAAACCATCACTAAGAAATGCGAGCAGGACTTCGGCCGCAAGGTATTCCTTATCGAGCAGGTCGACCCGTCTATCGTCGGCGGCCTGGTGCTCGAGGCCCGCGGCGAGCGTCGTGACATTTCCGTCAAGACGCAGCTGCGCATCGCGCAGGAGACCCTCGCAAACTCTGCTAATTCGTACGGAGGTGAAGCCTAATGTCCGAAACCCTCAATGCCCAGGATATCGCCAAGAAACTGCAGGAGCAGCTCACGAGCCTCTCCGCGACGGTCGATACGCATGAGGTTTCAACGGTCGACGAGGTAGGCGACGGCATCGCGCGCGTCTCCGGCCTCAAGAGCGCCATGGCAGGCGAGCTTCTGGAGTTCAAGAGCTCCGATACCGGTGAGACCGTCTTCGGCCTTGCCCAGAACCTTGACCGTGACGAGGTCGGCGCCGTTCTGTTCGGTGCCGTCGACTCCATCAAGGAAGGCGACGAGTGCCGCACCACTGGTCGCATTATGGATATCCCTGTGAGCCGCGCCATGCTCGGCCGCGTCGTCAATCCGCTCGGCCAGCCCATCGACGGCCTGGGCGACATCGTCGCCACGCACCGTCGCCCCATCGAGTTCAAGGCCCCCGGCGTTATCGACCGTACCCCGGTGTGTGAGCCGGTTCAGACCGGTCTGTTGGCCATCGACTCCATGGTGCCTATCGGCCGTGGTCAGCGTGAGCTCATCATTGGCGACCGTAAGACCGGTAAGACCGCCATCGCCATCGACGCTATCCTCAACCAGCGCGGCAAGGGCATGGTCTGCATCTATGTCGCCGTCGGCCAGAAGGCCTCCACGGTTGCCAACATCCGCGAGACCCTCGCTCAGCACGGTGCGCTCGACTACACCATCATCGTTTCGGCAACCGCTGCCGATTCCGCCCCTATGCAGTACATCGCGCCTATGGCCGGTGCCGCTATCGGCGAGTTCTTCATGTACAACGGCGAGGATGGCAAGCCCGCTAGCGAGACCAACCCCGGCGGCCACGTGCTCGTCATCTACGATGACCTGTCCAAGCAGGCCGTGGCCTACCGTCAGATGTCGCTGACGCTGCATCGTCCGCCCGGACGCGAGGCCTATCCTGGCGACATCTTCTACCTGCACTCTCGTCTGCTCGAGCGTGCCGTCAAGATGTCCAAGAAGAACGGCTACGGCTCCATGACGGCACTGCCGATCATCGAGACCCAGGACGGCGACGTCTCGGCCTACATTCCGACCAACGTCATTTCCATTACCGATGGTCAGATCTATCTGCAGTCCGAGCTCTTCTTCCAGGGTCAGCGCCCGGCAGTCGACGTGGGCATTTCCGTGTCCCGCGTCGGTGGCGACGCGCAGACCAAGGCTATGAAGCAGGTCGCCGGTAACCTCCGTCTGGACCTCGCTTCGTACCAGGAGCTCGCCGGCTTTACGCAGTTCGGCTCCGACCTCGACGAGGCTACTCAGAAGCAGTTGACCCATGGTGCCCGCATGACCGAGCTCCTGAAGCAGCCGCGCTACAAGCCGTTTGAGGTTGGCGAGCAGATCGTTACGCTGTTCGCTGGCAACGAGGGCTTCCTGGATGACCTGGAGATTGCCGACGTGCTGCCTTTCCGTGCCGAGCTCATCGAGTACATGGACAATGGCTTTGGCTCGCTGCTCGATAAGGTTCGCGCCAAGAAGATCGATGATGACACCAAGGCTGAGCTCTTGCGCGTCATCGGCGACTTCAAGCAGCAGTTCATGGCCAAGCACCATTCGGATGTTTCTGGATCAGAGGAGAACTAAGCCCCATGGCCAACCTTCGCGACATTAAGAAGCGAATCTCCTCGGTTACCACGACCAAGCAGATCACGCGCACGATGGAGATGGTCTCTACGGCCAAGATCCGTCGTGCCCTCGATCGCTCCAAGCAGGCCGAGCCCTATAAGGAGGCGCTGACCGACGTCATGTTGACGGTCGCCGGCGACGCCTCCTGTTCGGGCACCGATCCCATGCTGCAGAAGCATGAGAGCGTCAAGCATGGCCTGATTGTCGTTATTGCCTCGGACCGCGGCCTTGCCGGCGGTTTCAATACGACGGTGGAACGCACGGCCGAAAAGCTCGCCGCTTCTTGGACGAACGACGGCATCGAGTGCGAGATCATCGCGTGCGGGCGTAAGCCGGCCACGTATTTCCGTGACCGCGCAAACGTCGTCATGCACTTTGAGGGCAACTCCTCTGAGCCCGATTTCAACCAGGCCCGCATGATCTCCTCTCATATCTGCGATGCGTATCGTGCCGGTGAGCTTGACCGTGTCGAGCTTGTCTACCACCACGCCAAGAATCGCGTGGATCAGGAGCTTCGCGTCGAGCATCTGTTGCCGCTCGACCCCGAGATGATCGCTATGGCCCACGGTCCGCGTAAGAACGAGACCGACGCCCCTAAGCGCATCTCGTCCACGTTCGAGTTCGTGCCCTCTCCCGAGCATGTTCTCGGCAAGCTTGTGCCGTCTTATATCCTGACGGTCATCTACCAGGCCCTGATCGATTCGGCGGCTGCCGAGCAGGGTGCACGCCGCAAGGCCATGCACTCCGCGACGGAAAACGCCACCGCGATCATCTCGACCCTTACCCGCACGTATAGTCGCGTGCGCCAGGCTTCGATCACGACCGAGATTAACGAGATCGTCGGCGGAGCCTCAGCATTGGAGGAACAGTAATGGCTAATAACACCGTAAAGCTTGCGGTCGAGGAAGCCACCAAGAAGACGACTGCCGGTGATGGTCGCATCGTGCGAATCATCGGCCCTGTCGTCGACGTCAAGTTTGACGGCGCGGTGCCCCCGATCTACAACGCGCTCACGGTCGAGGCCGAGACCCCGATCGGTCATCTGAGCACGATCCTCGAGGTCGAGAGCCAGCTTCCGGGCGGCGTCGTCCGCACGGTCGCCATGTCCTCGACCGACGGCCTGCAGCGCGGCCTCATCGCCACCGATACCGGTGAGCCCATGAAGATGCCGGTCGGCCCCGAGACGCTCGGCCGCATTTGGAACGTCATGGGCAAGCCCGTCGACGGCAAGCCCATGCCCGAGGTGGAGGAGTTCTACCCCATCCACCATGCAGCGCCCCGTTTCGACGAGCTCACCACCAAGACCGAGATCTTCGAGACCGGCATCAAGGCCGTCGACCTGCTCGAGCCCTACATCCGTGGCGGCAAGACAGGCCTGTTCGGCGGCGCCGGCGTCGGCAAGACCGTTTTGATTCAGGAGCTCATCAACAACCTCGCCCAGGAGCACGGCGGCACTTCGGTGTTCACCGGCGTCGGCGAGCGTACCCGCGAGGGCACCGACCTGTTCCTCGAGATGAGCGAGTCTGGCGTTATCGACAAGACCTGCTTGGTCTATGGTCAGATGAACGAGCCGCCCGGAGCGCGTCTGCGCATCGGTCTGGCCGGCCTTACCACCGCTGAGTATTTCCGTGATCGTGGCCAGGACGTTCTGCTGTTCATCGACAACATCTTCCGCTTCTCCCAGGCAGGTTCCGAGGTTTCCGCACTGCTGGGCCGTATGCCGTCCGCCGTTGGTTACCAGCCCACGCTGGCAACCGAGATGGGCGACCTCCAGGAGCGCATTACCTCGACCAAGACGGGCTCCATTACCTCCGTCCAGGCTGTCTACGTCCCCGCAGACGACCTGACCGACCCGGCGCCTGCCACGACGTTTACGCACCTCGACGCCACCACGGTTCTTTCGCGTAGCATTTCGTCGCTCGGCCTGTTCCCGGCTATCGACCCGCTCGCGTCTTCCTCCGACGCTCTCGATCCCTCGATCGTCGGCGAGGAGCACTACCGTGTCGCCGTCAAGGTCCAGGAGCTCCTGCAGGAGTACTCCGACCTTCAGGACATCATCGCCATTCTGGGTATGGACGAGCTGTCCGAGGAGCAGCGCCTTACGGTCAACCGTGCCCGTAAGATTCAGCAGTTCCTCTCGCAGTCCTTCCACGTCGCCGAGAAGTTCACCGGCAACCCCGGTGTCTACGTCCGCGTCGAGGATACCGTCCGCTCTTTCGCCGAGATTGTCGACGGCAAGGCCGATGACCTGCCCGAGCAGGCTTTCCGCTATGCTTCCACGATTGAGGACGTGCGCGAGCGCGCCCGCAAGATGGGGGAGAAGTAGGTTATGCGTATCCGCATCGTGTGCCCCGTGAGCTGCGCCTATGAGGGCGACGCTGCGTTTGTGTCGATTCCGTCCACGGATGGCGAGTTTGGCGTTCTGCCTGCTCACTCCAGCGAGATCTGCACGATCGACCGCGGTTACGTTCGCGTTTCCGATAAGGCCATGGGCACTGTCGACCACACGTTTGCCGTGGCCGGCGGCTATGCCCAGGTTGCGGACGATGTCGTGACCGTTCTCGCCGAGCGCGCTTGCGATTTGGCGACCGTCGATGCCGACAAGCTTAAAGCTGATATTCAAGGTTTTGAAGAGAAGCTGGGTAATTTGTCGGAGGATGATGCACGCCGCGCCTACCTCTATAATGAAATCGCATGGTGTAAGCTCAAGCTTGCCCAATAGTCAAACGATTTAGCGTTCGACCATTTGCGAACACATCATGCCCGGGATGGCCCAGCCACCCCGGGCATGCTTTTTGAAAGGGTAGACCTTGGATATTATCCGCGTTGAGGGTGGCCACGCCATCGGAGGCTCCGTGCCCGTCTCGGGTGCCAAGAACTCCGCGCTCAAACTCATGGCGGCAACGCTTCTGGCGCCGGGCAAGACGACGCTGCAGAACGTGCCCGATATTTCCGATGTTCACGTGATGGGCAAGGTGCTCAAGGGCATGGGCGCTACGATCGATGTTCTCGACGAGCACACGCTCGAGATTGATACCTCTCAGGTCGATTCTTGGGAGGCCCCCTACGAGCTCGTTGCCAAGATGCGTGCTTCCACCGCCGTCATGGGACCCCTGCTGGGCCGCTTCCATCGCGCCAAGATTGCCATGCCGGGCGGCTGCAACCTGGGTGCTCGCAAGATCGATATGCACATTCTGGGTCTCGAGGCCCTGGGCGTTGAGTTCGATACCGCCCACGGTTACATCAACGCTAATGCGCCCCAAGGTCTGCGCGGTACCACCGTCACGCTCGAGTTCGCCAGCGTCGGTGCGACCGAGAACCTCATCATGGCCTCTGTGCGCGCACAGGGCACCACGGTTATCGACAATGCCGCCCGCGAGCCCGAGATTGTCGATCTCGCCAACATGCTCAACGAGATGGGCGCCAAGATTGTTGGCGCCGGCACGCCCGTCGTGACTATCGAAGGCGTGGAAGAGCTCCATCCTGTTACCCATCGCGTAGTGGGCGACCGCATCGAGGCCGGTACCTTTATCGTTGCCGGTGCGTTGATGGCCGACGATCGCGGTGTCGATGTCACGGGCTTTTGCCCCATTCACTTGGGCATGGTGCTCAAGAAGATGGAGCTCATGGGTATCGACTGCGAGCGCGTCGAGGATGGTGTCCATGTGAACCGTGCCGAGCGTATCAAGCCGGTCGACATCCAGACGCTTCCGTTCCCCGGTTTCCCGACCGACATGCAGGCGCAGATTATGGTGCTCTCCGCCCTTGCCGACGGCAGTTCCGTTATTACCGAAAACATCTTCGAGAATCGCTTTATGTTTGCCTCTGAGCTGGTGCGCATGGGTGCCGACATTCGTATCGAGAGCCATCATGCCATGATTCATGGCGTCAAGGGCTTCTCGGGTGCACAGGTTACCTCGCCCGATCTGCGTGGCGGAGCGGCCCTCGTCGTAGCGGGCTTGATCGCCGACGGGACGACCGAGGTTTCGGCCATCCATCACATCAAGCGCGGCTACGAGCAGTTTGTCGAAAAGCTGCAGGCGCTCGGCGCGCATGTCGAGCATGCTACCGTCCCCGATCCCGTCATCTACTAATACAGGTTGCCTATGTTTAATAAAAAGCCCCTCGCGGATACCACCGCCCGAAGACCCTCAACTGGTGCGCAGGCCAAGATCTACAGTCGCGATAACGTGGCTCGCTATTCCGAGCGCGCTCGTCAACGTCGTCGTAGCCACACGATTCGTCACGTCGCGCTCATTGTCGTGCTTGGCGTGCTGCTGAGTGCCACTACCGCTGCCGGCCTGTGGTTTGCCACCATTATGGGCAAGCTCGGCGATTCTAATGTCATTACCGACAATCTGCGTCGGGTTCTGGTTGACACCGATGAGGCAAAGGATCCGTTCTATGTGCTGCTTCTTGGCACCGACGGCCGTCCGGGCGAGGATACGTATCGTGCCGACTCGATTATCCTGGCACGCATCGACCCCACGCAAAAGCAGGCGACGCTCATTTCCGTTCCGCGCGACACCAAGGTCGAGTACAAGGGCGAGACCATGAAGATCAACGCCTGCCATACCGTTGGCGGCGCCGAGGCCATGGTCGAGGCGGTCAACGAGCTGTGCGGTGTTCAGATTTCCCACTATGCCGAGGTCAGCTTCGACGGTATGCAGGCGCTGATTGATTCGGTTGGCGGTATCGACATTAACGCAACCGATGATGTTGACGACCCCGAGCACCTGGATATTAAGATTACCGCTGGTCAGCAGCATATGGACGGCGCCACCGCCCTTACCTATGCCCGCTGCCGCTACACCTATGCCGACGGCGACTACACGCGCATGCGCCACCAGCGTCAGGTGCTTGGCGCCCTTGCCAACCAGATTCTCAATAGCTTCGATGCCACGAAGATCTTTGGCCTGGTTAATTCGCTGTCCGATATGCTCGTGACCGATATGAGCGTTCAGGATATCGTGGCTACGGTCAATGCCATGCGCGGTATGGATGTCGACGGCATCTACTCGGCCAACCTGCCCTCGTATGCCGACGACAGCACCATGATCGACGGTGTGAGCTACGTCTTTGTCTACGAGGACGAGCTCAAGGAAATGATGGAGCGCGTCGATGCCGGCAAGGATCCCAAGGGTCCCAACACCATGGGTCTTTCCGACGGTTCCAGCTCTACGATCGGCGACCTGAACAACAACACGTCTGACGACTACGCAAACGGTACCGCAACCTCATCGGTCAGCTCTGACGATTCCGATGACTCAAGCGATTCGAGCGATTCGGACTACTACGAAGAGCCCACCGGCGACGGCAACGGCTACGAAGCCAACTACTAAGTTACGGCGTTTTACCAAACGCCGTAACGGCTCGACGCTGCGCGCCGCTCAAGGCGACAATTTGTCATTCAAAAGGCAGGACATGACCAGAAGGTCAATGCCCTGCCTTTTTCATGCCAACTTGTTCGCCTTGGACGTCGCTCGCTGACGTTGGCTCAACCTGCGGTGCTGACTACTCCCCTTGCACCAAAAACCGCCCCGTTCTCGGTTTTGAGGACGGGGCGGTTTTGCTTACCTAGATTGTTCGAGTTCCTTATGCAAAGCGGGCGACGAGCTCCTGGAGCACGTCGGTCATCTTGACGAGCGAACTGACCGGGACGAACTCGTTGACGCCGTGGTAGCAATAGCCGCCGGTGGAAAGGTTGGGGCAGGGCAGACCGCGGAACGACAGCTGAGCGCCGTCGGTGCCGCCGCGAATCGGCAGCACTTGGGGCTCAACGCCGCAGGCAAGGTAGGCTTCCTTGGCAACATCAATAAGCTCGGGATAGTCACGAACGATCTCGGCCATATTTCGATACTGCTGCTTAATCTCGACCGTCACGCGCTCCTCACCCAGACGCTGGTTGAGCATCGAGGCGGCGGCATCAACAAGGTCGAGTTTCTGCTGGAACTTGGCGGCGTCATGGTCGCGGACGATATAGCGCGCTGTGGCGTGATCGACGGTCGCAGATACACCCTCAAGGTGATAAAAGCCCTCGTAGCCTTCCGTATACTCCGGGCGCTGCACGTAGGGGAGCAACGCGTTGAAGTCACAGAACAGATTGCCTGCGTTGACCATACGGCCCTTAGCGTCGCCCGGGTGGATGGACTGGCCCTCAAAGCGGACGGTCGCCTCGGCGGCGTTAAAGCACTCCCACTCCAGCTCGCCGATGGGGCCGCCGTCGACCGTGTAGGCGTACTTGCAGCCAAAGGTATCGATATCCAACAGCTCGGCTCCGTGGCCGATCTCCTCGTCAGGGCAGAAGCAAATGCCGAGTGCGGGATGGGGCAGAGAAGGGTCCTGAGCGATACGCGCGACAAGCGACATGATCTCGGCGACGCCTGCCTTGTCGTCCGCGCCCAGCAGCGTGGTGCCATCGCTGCAGACCAGGTCCTCACCCGCGAGGTCATTCAGGGCGGGAAGCTTGGCGGTACTCATGGCAACGGGCTTACCGTCAACCGTGCCGCAGACCAGGTCGCCGCCTTCGTAGTGTACGATGTGCGGCTTCACGCCGGCGCCCGGTGCAACTTCGGTGGTGTCGAGATGGGCGATCAGGCCCAGGGCGGGCTTGTCCTCAGCGCCCGCACTTGCGGGGATATGCGCGCAGACATAGGCGTGCTCGGTCACGTGGGCATCTTCCGCACCAAGCTCGCGCAGCTCTTCAGCCAGCACGTTGGCAAGGTCAAACTGAACGGCGCTCGAGGGTACCTGGTCGCAGTTTGCATCCTCGGACTGCGTGTTGATCTGGACGTAGCGCAAAAAGCGTTCGAGGACATCGGGGCTCGTGGTGGTGTTTTCCATAAAGACCGCTCCAATCTTGGTCGTCGTGTGCAACAAGAACTCTAGCACGGTATGCCACGGCATACCACGACGCTTGGATGGGGTAGAATCAGCCATTGAATGCAGAAGGGACGGAAGATCATGGATACGACAAATAGCTCGCGCGAACTACATCTGACGGTGGCGAACGAAGACTACTTGGAGTGCATGGTTCGCATTGAAAGCGAAGAGGGGGAAACCAACGGCGTGCGATCGGTCGACATCGCGCAGCGCCTTGGCGTCTCCAAGGCATCGGTCAATAAAGCGGTTTCGGCGCTCAAGGCATCCGAGCTTGTCGAGCAATCGCACTACGGCAAGGTAATCCTGACCGATCGCGGTCGCGAGGTTGGCACGGCTATCTGGTACCGTCATCGCCTCATCCGCACGTTTTTGGTTCAGGAGCTCGGTGTCGAATTTGAGCGAGCCGATTCCGAGGCCTGCATGATGGAGCATGCGCTATCCGAGGACACGATGAGCCGCTGGCTCGCCTATCTCGAAAAGCAGGGAATCAGCGTCGAGGAATAGCGGGATATATATGGATACGAGTTATTACAACCGCTTTGGTGCCGAGGAACTTACGCGCCGCTTGTCGAGCGAGACCTTGTTGGCGCAGGGCCCCATGGGCAGTGTTCTGTTGAGTGAGTACGATGCCGCCGACATTCCACCGGCGTTTTGGAATCTGGCAGAGCCGCAGACCGTTTCTCGTATCCATCGCTTGTATGTCGCCGCCGGCGCGCAGGTGCTCATTACCAACACCTTTCAGGCATCGAGCTATGCCCTCAAGCACGACCAGATTGCGCCGTCCGTGGCGGAGGTCAATCGCGGGGCCGTCGACGATGCCCGCCAGGCGCATCCTCAGCTGCTGCTGGGCTCGATGGGCCCGATCGGTATTGAGTGGTTTGCTGAGGACTCTGCCGAGTATCGTGAAATCCGAGGCGTTGCGCGCGAACAGGCGCATGCCTTGCTCAATGCTGGTGTTGACGGTCTGCTGATCGAGACGGTGACGTCTATCCGTAATCTGCAGCCCATGCTTGCCGGCGCTCGAGATGCCGCCGACGGCATGCCTGTTCTGGTGAGTTTTGTCGTTGACGATAAAGGCGACCTGTTGGGCGATGGCCTCAACATCGAGGCAGCCGTTTTGTACGCCGAAAAACACGGCGCAAACTCGGTTGGTGTTAATTGCTGTTCGCTTGCGGCCGCGAACGCGGCGGTGCCCAGGATGGTTGCATCGGCGACTACTCCCGTCACGGTGCGTCCCAACGTAGGCGATCCGGTCCAGACTCAGGATGGCCCCGTATGGCACGAGAACCCCGAAGCTTTCGCGCGCGCATGCATCGAATGGAGACATGCCGGTGCCGCAATGGTGGGCAGTTGCTGTGGAACCACGGCAATCACTACGGCAGCGATGGCCGAGGCGCTCGATATATAAAGGGCAAAACCGCTCCATACGGGGCGGTTTTTTTTATTGCTTGCATGTCCTCGGCGGCATTTGCCCAAATGGTGAATGCTGGTGTCAGCAGGTTGCCGAGTGCGTGTTGCGGGTATACCTCACGCGTACCATGATCCAAACACTGTGAGGTGTCTGCGCGTGTGCGCGATAATTCATTTTGGAACTGACGGTTGGCGCGCTCGCGTCGATGAGGACTTCACTGCCGATAACGTTGCCCGTATCGCCGATGCCGTCGGCGAGTTGTGGCAAAAGACCAATCCGGGCAAAACGGTATATATAGGGTTCGACACCCGGCCCCTGGCGCGCGAGTTCGCTGAGCTTGCGGCGGGTGTGCTAGCAGCGCACGGGCTAGACGCCGTGCTCGCTTCGCGACCTGTCCCGACCCCTGCCCTTACGTGGGCGGCGGCTTATGACGGTGAGGCGTGCGGCGCGCTCATGGTGACGGGGTCCCATCATCCGCAGGGTTATCTGTGCCTCAAGATTCGCATGGGTGACGGCTCAACCGCCAACCAGGATGTCATCGAAGAGCTCGAAGAGACCATGGCTCCCGAGCCAATGGGGATCGAGGAGCAATATCGCACCGCGGATATCATTCCTGACTATATGCAGGCGGTGGCATCGTTTGTCGATGCCGAAGCCATCCGCGCCGCGCACTTGCGCGTGGTTGTCGATCCCATGGGCGGCGCAGCCCAGGGCTATCTAGCCGACTTGCTGCGCGAGCTTGGCGTTGAGGTGCACGAGATTCACGCCGGGCAGGCGTCTGACCAAGAAGATATCTGCCCCGACCCCGTTGAGCCTTGGGTGGACGCTTGCGAGCGCACGGTTATCGATGACGGAGCTTGCGCTGGCCTGGTGACCGACGGCGACGCCGACCGTATCGGTGCGGTTGACGAGCGCGGCAGATATATACATCCGCATCAGATCATGGCGCTCGTTTTGGGCGACTTGGTTCAATTTCGTAATTTGGAGGGGCGCGTCGTCGTCAATCTTTCATGCTCGACGCTCGTGCGTCGCATTGCCGAGGCGCTTGGCTGCCGCGTGACCGTCAAACCAGTCGGTTTCAAATATATAGCGGCGGAGATGAAGAAGGGCGGCGTCCTCATAGGCGGTGAAGAAGCCGGTGGTATCGGCATCGCCGCGCATATGCCCGAGCGCGATGGAATCCTCGCCTGTCTGATTCTGTGTGAGCTTATGGCAAAGACGGACGCGCCTTTGGGCGTTCTGGTCGACCAACTCGAGGACAGTTTTGGTAAGACGAGTTACGGTCGACGGGATTTGCGCCTTGAGGCCGAAGATGCCGAAACGTTACGAACCCTGCTGCCGGGCGTAAACCCCAAGTCGATTTGTGGCAAGGTGCCGCAAAACGTTAGTCATATGGACGGCTTGCGTCTGGCATTCGAGGATGACACGTGGCTGCTGGTTCGTCCTAGCGGGACCGAACCAGTGGTGCGCGTCTACGCCGAGGGGTTCTCGGTGGAAGAACGTGATGAGTTGCTCGATGCTGGCTGTGCTTTAGCTAGGGGGACGTATCCGCTTTAACCATGAGACTGCCTTATATAAAGAGATGCTCGGCGAGCGGTAGGTAACGGCTGGCAAACGTTAGTCGGATTCCAAGATGTGTAGGAAATGTGTACGCCCAGATTCCCGCCCACGGGGCCCCTCCGGTCTGGCAATATATCTCCTTGCCGCGCGGCCCGGTCGAACCGGATGAGCCGCGGGGCGTGCACCTTGAGAACCGGATACTGCGAGGATGGACACTTACTTCAGTGTCGCATCCGGG
>JAXJKV010000016.1:0-18686 GCA_036297525.1 Collinsella sp. | reverse complement strand
TACTTCGGCGTGAACACGATGTGGTACTTGCACATCCACTTCGTGTGGGAAAGGCTGTAGGCCTTCTGGGCCATGGCGACCACCCCTTCGACTCGAATTCTTGACGGCCTGAACAATCGTCAATATCGGTCGGAGGGGTGGCTTTGTAAAGCCGTTTGTCTCCACCCGCGTAGCGGGTGGTTCAAAGCTGGCCGCTGCGCGGCCAGCAGACTAAAGTCTTGAAAAAGAAGAGGTCCCGAGCGGGACCTCTGTATGGTGGAGATTATCTTGAAAGGCAGCGGACTACTCCGCACAGCGGCGCGCGATCCTCGCCATGCTTTACGCGTTTTCTACTGCTCGCTATTCGCAATCGCCTGGTCGATAAGCTTGTCGAGCGCTGCGCGCTGCTCAGCGGAGCTGATGGCTCCCACGATTGGATCCCCTACGATGTTGCCATTCTGATCGATGACATACGTTGTCGGGAACGAGAACAAATTTGACGTAAACTTACCGGCCTCGCTATCCGACTTGAACCAGATGTTCTTATATGTCACGCCCTTCTTGCTCAGCACGTCCTTGGCATCTGCGATCTCGCCCTTGTTGCCATCGAGCGTAAAGGAATTGACGCCCACGACCTGGCCGCCCTTCTCGGCAAGCTCCTGATTCAGCTTCTCAAGATCGCCCAGCTCGCCCACGCACGGCTTGCAAGTAGTGAACCAGAAGTTCATGACGGTGACCTTGTTCTTAGAGAACAGCTCGTCGCTGTTCACGTCGTTGCCATCCAGGTCCTTGCCCGTAAAGCTGGGGAACTTCGTCGCCTCGCTCGAAGCATTGGCACCAGCCGTCATGCCAGCGGTCGAAGCGTCGACGCTCTCGCCTGCACTCGGCGTGCTTCCACAGCCGGGGAACTCCTTCTCCAGGCTCTCGAGCTTGTCCTCGATCTCCTTGATCTGCTGTGCACCGGCCTTGAGCGTCTTGAGCTCATCCGCCGTAAACTCATCCTTGGCGCCGTCGATGGTCTTGAGCAGGAAATCGCCGTAATTGCTGCCGTCCTCAATCATTGCCGAGTCTTTATTTGCCGCATTGAATACCTTTTCCCACAGCGCGTTATCACTCGAAAAGATATCATTCTCCTTTTGCATGAGTTTTGCATACAGCTCGGCGGCCTCGTCGGCATTGGTCGGCTTCTGCGCAGTGAGTTCTGCGATCTTAGGATCGGAGCCCGCAGATTCGCTCGCATTGCCACCGGGTGACGAACACGCCACAAGACACAAGGCCAGCACCGGCACCATAAACAGGGCCGCAATTTTAGAAAGCTTCATGGTCATTCCTCCGTTTTGTCGAAGCTTGTTTACTTTTTATCGGCGGTCAAGGGGAGCTTTTCCGCCGACACATCCAGGCCGTAGCGATAGCTGATGGCATCGACGGGACAGGCCCCGATGCACTTTCCGCACCGGATGCATTCGGCATGATTGGGCGCGCGGACCACATCAACGTCCATCTGACAAACCTTTGAGCACTTGCCGCACGAGACACATTTGCATGCATCGACCCGGATCCCCAGTAGGGATACCTTATTCATGAGCGCATAGAATGCGCCGAGTGGACAAATCCATTTGCAGAAGGGGCGGTAGAACAAAACGCTCAGCACTACCACGGCAATGAGAACGACAAGTTTCCAAGTAAAGAGATGTCCCAACGCAGATCGAATGCCAGCATTGGCAATGGCCAGAGGAATGGCGCCCTCGAGCACGCCCTGCGGACAGACGTATTTGCAAAAGAACGGGTCGCCCATGCCCACGTCGTTAACCACCAAGACGGGCAGCAGTACCACGGCAAACAGCAGCACGACGTACTTGATGTACGTGAGCGGCTTAATCTTTTTCGTGGAGAACTTTTTGCCGGGAATCTTGTGAAGCAGCTCCTGAAGCCAGCCAAACGGGCACAGAAAGCCGCATACAAAGCGTCCCAGCAGCACGCCGAGCAAAATGAGCGTACCGGTAACATAGTAAGAAAAGTTGAACCTGGATGAACCTACCACCGACTGGAACGACCCGATGGGGCACGCACCCGATGCCGCGGGACACGAATAGCAATTAAGTCCAGGTACGCAGACCGTTTTTCCCGCGCCCTGATAGATGCCGCCTTTGGCAAAGTTTGGCAGGTGAATGTTGGTAATAAGTGTTGCCGCCGCCTGAATGAATCCGCGAAATCGGGCCAAAACATGCGACGCAGTGTTTTCTCTTTTATCCAATTCCGATACACTCCAAGCACAGCCTAATCGCCTTGGCCAGCACGGCATCCGCCTCGCCACGCATAACGCCAAAGCACACCATGGCAATTCCGACGATCAACAAAGCGACCTGTACCACGGGTTTTACCGCTTTGAACAACCTGACCACTCCTTTCGTTACGCGACCATTGGACCATATCGGCTATAAAATCCGTGTTAAGCGCGATTTGAAATGTGCAAGGAGACTGTTATGCGTATTTTGATCGTCGAGGACGAGCAGGCGCTGTGTGACGCAATCGCGCGCAGCTTGCGAAACTTGGCGTACAGCGTCGACTGCTGTCACGACGGACAGGAGGCGCTCGACCTACTGGACGTTGAGGCCTTCGACCTCGTGGTACTCGACCTCAACCTTCCCCGTATCGACGGCATGACCGTACTCAGGGAACTTAGGAAAACTGACTGCGAGACCAAGGTACTGATTCTGTCCGCACGTGGCGAAGTATCCGATAAAGTCGCCGGACTCGATGCCGGGGCCAACGATTACCTCACCAAGCCGTTTCATCTGGACGAGCTTGCGGCAAGAATTCGCAGCCTTACCCTCAGACGCTTTACACAAAGCGACATAGTTTTAGCCTGCGGAAAGCTCCGCTTTGACACCAAGGCGCGCATCGCTTCCGTGGACAGAGAGGCTCTATCTCTTACACGCAAGGAAACGGGAATCTTGGAATACCTGATGCTTAATCAGGGGCGTCCGATAAGTCAAGAGGAGCTTATCGAGCACGTTTGGGATAGCAGCGTGAACAGCTTTAGCAACGCAACCCGCGTTCACATCTCGTCGCTCCGAAAAAAGTTGCGCAGCGCTTTGGGATACGACCCGATTCGCAATCGGATTGGAGAGGGCTACGTTATGGAGGATAGCGAATGAAAAGGCTTTCGCTGCAATGGCGCATAACGATCATGACGGCGCTGCTGACGTGTGCGGCGTGCGTGCTGACGAACTGCCTGGTCGGCTATACGGGCATGCGCTACATGGATGCCATCGGCAGTGACATCTCGGCCCTTAACGCAACCGGCGAAGATTCGCCCCAGGCATTCGACCCAACGAAAGCGACCCCCGATGACAAGGTCACGATCGTCGTAAACGACGCACAGGAGTCTTTTAGCACGACAACCTGGTACATCACGGCCGGAGTCACACTCCTTGGCGGCGCGCTGGCATACTTTGTGAGCGGCCGTACGCTCAAACCGCTACGGGCTTTTGCAGCCCAGGTAGAACGCGTGCAGCCTGACAACCTAAGCGAAATCAGACTCAGTGAAGATGTGCCCACCGAGCTACAACGATGCAGCGCCTCTTTCAACGACATGATCGCCCGTCTTGGCGAAGGGTTCTCTGCACAGCGTCAGTTTACCGGCAACGCCGCACACGAGCTGCGCACCCCGCTCGCCCTTATGCAAGCACAGATTGAACTATTCATCTCCGAGCACTCCGGTTTGCAACCCGAAACAGCCGAGCTGCTCGGCCTGCTACAAGAACAAACCGAGCGCATGTCTCGAATGGCCAAGGTATTGCTCGAGATGAGTGAGCTCCGCAGCGTTCCTTGCGAGGACGATGTGGAACTTGGTCCCTTGTCCGAAGAGGTCCTCACCGACCTTGCGCCACTTGCCGAAAATAAGGGCATAGCCCTCAATTGTGCTGGAGACGCTTTAGTAATCGGGAGCGACACGCTCCTCTATCGGCTGGTGTTTAATCTGGTCGAAAACGCCATCCGTTACAGCCGCCCCGGCTCGACTGTCAACGTCTCCATCTGCGACAACAACAGCCACGTGTTCCTGCGAGTCGAGGACCAGGGCCCGGGAATACCCAAGCAGTACCGTGAGAGCATCTTCCAACCGTTCTTTCGCCTGGATAAATCCCGCAGCAGGGCATACGGCGGCGCAGGACTCGGACTAGCGCTCGTTTGGGAGATTGCAGCGCTTCACGGTGGCACGGTAGAGGTCGAAACAAGTTCCGAGAACGGGACCACCATGCTCGTAAGCCTTCCAAAACGATCCGCAGCGTTAACCGAACAGTAAAACGAAAGGGGTCCCGAGCAACAGGAGTACAATTGCTGCTATTGTTGCCAGCTGTTGGGAGATGGAAGATGGACTGCGATGGCTACCCATGCGTTCCCATGCCGTTGATGTGCACCGCCTTTGTGCCGGGGCAGATTGACGCTGCGGTTGCAGGCATTTCCGACCCCAATTCGCGCGCCATTGCCACGGCAGAAGCGCTGTACTTTCGCGGACAGGCCGCCCTCGCTGCCAAGACGGCGCGCCCCTATCTTGACGCCACCGATCCCGCACTGCGCTATTCCGCATGCTTTATCTGCGGATACGCCAGTCTGTCGCTCAACCGTATCGCCGACGCCCGCCGCTGTCTTGCGGGCATCCTCGATACGCCAACTGACGAGGAATCGCTCGCCGACCACGCCATGCACATCCTGTTCGCCTCGGCCGCAAGCGTCCTGCTACACTTGCCTTCCCCGTATTCTGCCGAAGAGTTTTATCCGCTTGCGGCGCATCTACCCGAAGGCCTGCGCCTGTTCGCCAGCTACGTGATGGCGCACGCCTTGTATCTGCGCGGCGAATACGGCCGCAGCCTAGGCATGGCGGAAAATGCCCTGATCATGAAACAGGGAAGCTATCCGATCTCGGAACTGTTCCTGCACCTGGCAGCCTCCATGGCATGCATGAGCCTCAAGGACATCGACGCCGCAAAGGCACACTTCGGAGTTGCTTGGAACATTGCGCGTCCCGACGGCCTTATTGAGCTCATTGGCGAGCACCACGGTCTTTTACAGGGACTCATCGAGGCGTGCCTAAAAACGCAATACCCTGACGATTTCGCGCGCATCATCGAGATCACGTATCGATTCAGCTACGGCTGGCGGCGCATCCACAACCCCGATTCGGGCGAGGACGTGGCCGACGATCTAACGACCACGGAATTCACCATGGCCATGCTCGCCTGTCGTGGGTGGACCAACGCCGAAATCGCACGCCATATGGGAGTATCGCCGGGCACCGTCAAAAACCGCCTATCCGGAGTGTATGCCAAGCTTGGTATCGGAACTCGCGCCGAGCTGGTTGCCCACATGTTGCGCTAGCGGCCAGACTGCCCGTTGTATCGAAAGCGCTCCGGGGGCCCGGCGCTTTCGCGCGCTCAAATTGGACATTTTGGCCATCGAACGGCACTACCGTCACGGGGCACCTTCTCGCAAAATTGGATTATTTCCACCGATACCTGCGGGATGGGAGCCAAAGATGCTTGATCGCCGTTCGCTACTTGTTGCCGGAGCGTCCTCGCTGGCGAGCATTATGTTGCCGCGCGTGCCGGGAAGCGCAAACGCCTTCATATTGCCGTTCGCGCCCACCAAAGCCTATGCCGACGAAAAAGACCCCTTCAGGGTGCTCGTTCTCTCGCGCACCATGTTCGGTGTGGTCGTGGTCGACGTCGCCAACAAGAATACGCCCATCACGGGTGCCCAGGTCACGCTCACATCGCGCTATGCCGCAGGCAAGCAGCTCACCGCCACGACCGATGACGAAGGCACGGCCATCTTTGAGATCGCACCGCTTTCGGAAGGCTACGTGGACGAGGCAACGCTTCTCGACGCGTACGACTTTAACGGCGGCATCTCCATTAGCATGGCAGGCTACCGCGATGTCGAGATTCCCCTCGCGCGTATCCAGGGTGGCACCGCCATAACCGCGCCCACGCGTCCGCTTTCCGACGGCGAGCCGTACTTCCGCCAGCTCACATTCGACGAATGGGACATCCAGTACGCCGACGCTACGTTTATGGCATTGCCGAAGGACGACGCCGGAAACGACCAACCCGACACGCACGCCTTTACCGTGCAGGCACATCTGCCACAGGGTGGACAGGCAACGCTGCACATCAACAAGGTAATGCCCGCCACGGGCAGCTCGCCCGAAACCGTCACACAGATTGGCCAAGTCAAGGCCGGCGCATCGGGCGCGGATAATCTGGCGACGTTCACGCTCGAAGACACGTTTCTCGACGCGGCATCGGGCCTTCTGGAAGAAGGATGCAAGCTGCGCTTTGTCCTCGACTATCAGGGCAAAACCTACACGCTCTCATCCCCTATGGCCGTTGTCACCGCGCCGGCCGCAAAGGCGGAGTCGGGCTCGACCACCATCATTCCCACCACCATGGACCAAGAGATCACTCCGTTTGATTTCCCCGCGGCGTTTCCCGGCATCGGCGGCAACAAGTTCACCTGCTGGATGCCCTCGTTCCCCATTCTGTTCGATTTCTCTTTTGCCGGGTACGTGCTGTTTGGCGGAGGATACAAACCGGTCGGCTACATGAACGATTCGGGCAATCCGGATCCGGAGTACTGGAAGAAGTCACCGCGCGAGTCGGGCGCCAAGCAGGCAAACCGCTACCTCGACGAAATGGAGGGGAAGTGGAATCAGTACAAGAGTATGAGTGCCGGTTCGGGAACCGATCCAAGAAACACTAAGCTCCTTCGCCACCATTGCACGCTGCTGTTCACGATGGATATCGCCACACAGCTGTACGGCTCGCTCGCCTACGATTGGGTGGGCAAAACCTGGGGCAACAACAACGACCCCGCATACGGCAATATTAAGGCACTCTTTCAAGTAAGAACCGACCTCAATTGGACCGAGCAGTTTACCCTAGGACCGGTGCCGTTTTTCCTAAACGTCAACCCCTGGGTGCTGGCGAAGCTGGCGCTCGCCGTGGGTGCCCACACGCACGGCAGCGGCGCGGCGTTTTTTAAAAACATTTCGCTCGACTATTCAAACACCTCGGGCTCGTTCACCATCCAGATCGGGCTTGCCGTCACCTTTGGCGCCGGCGTTGCAGGCGTCGCTTCGTCTGCCGTACGCGGCGCCGCGTCCCTCACGCTGTTCATTGGGTACGAGAAGGCAGATGGACACCAGCTTCCGCGACTGCGCGTAGGTGCAGACGTCGATGTCGATGTGATACTCCAGTTCGTAATGTTCAAGTGGACCACCAAGGCTTGGTCGGGGTCGTGGCCCACACTCCTCGATTCGTGGAATATGTCGGTGAACAATGGCAACCAGTATGTGCTCCAGCGCTCTGAGCTCGCATTGGGTGGGGATACGCCTTACACGTTGGATGCCCGCTTCGGCACGCCCGACAACATCAAGGCGGGCGGCGTGCCGCAATTTATCGCATCGGCCACCATCGTCACCAACGCCGAGCTGCTCGCACGCGCCGAGGTTAAGGCCACTGCTGTAAACGTCGCGTCTGTCGTGCGCGATTGGGATCAAGCGGTCACGCGCATTGAGCTCGAGGCAGATGCAGAAAGCGACGACACGGGACAGATCGAGCATTTCGTCCATGCACTGATAGAGAACGGCGAAAACGCCGCGCCGATGTACGAGTACACCTATATCGGGCAGGCGACGAACGCCGTTGCGGACCCCAACGCCAATTCTGCCGGCGTATCGGAGGACGAGCGTGGCGGCATCAAGCCCTCGAGCGACAACGTGCTGTTTACTGGCGTGCTCAGCGAAGCTCACATGAAGTTGGCAATGATTGCCGGCGTAGAATGCCTGTTCCGTATCGCCTCGGTGCGCTACGGCGACAATGGCCGCTCGCGCCTGGTGGTACACACAAAGGCAAACGGCACGTGGTCTGCCCCCACGCCCGTGGACTTCCCCCTTGGCTTTGGCGAGGGCGACGTGGAACGCGACGGCATATACGATTACGACTTCGACGTGGTGGAATATACGGACGGAAGAGGAAACCAGGACGCCTACGTGCTGCTGGTCTCGGGCGAGCGCCCCGCCGGCGACAACACCCTTTTCGATGCGGCGAGCACATCCGGCATACTGTCCGTTGTGCGCCTGCGCATAAGTAATAGCGAAGTTCGCGTGATATCGCACACGTCGTGGCGCAGCATCTCGCGCGGCCGCCTTCAGGAGGATGGCCACCATTGCCTGCAGTGCCCGCGCATCACGGTGGGCAAGACGCTGGTCGACGGACGCCTGTCGGGTGCCTATCTCCACCGCCGTGGAAGCACCGCAGAAAAGGCGCTCGGCAGCGAGGCTGAGGTTGCGCTGGAGTGCTTTACCCTGTGGTCGGACGTTTCGGGCGACAGCCTGACGTTCCGCCAAGTTCTCCGCTTTCCACAAGCACCGTCGAGTATCGAGCTGGGCGAGCCCGAGAATATCAACGGCAAAATGGTGGTGCCCGTTGCGTACGAGACTGCAGACGGTTGCGGCTGCGCATCGTACGCCGTGATCGGCCAGTCCATTGCAGGCTGGGGCGTTATGCCACCAGACGCCACGGTACCCCGTGCGGTGCCGTGGCCACAACATTCGGGCTTTTTGGCAACCGTCAACGAACAACTGCAGCATATCACTTGGACGCGAGACGCATCGGCATTTGCAACGCAGCCTGTGGGTGCCGCAGGCTGTGGCCCGGCATCGTTTAGCGTAAGCAACAACGGCAGGTGCGTGCTCTATGTAGAGAACACCGATGGCAAGGTGGGACAAACCTACGACGAAGAAGGCAACCCGGTAGCAGTGATGGGCAAGCACTTCCGCATCTTCGCCAGCACCTTGGCAGGCGATCTGTTCACGGAGCCGTTCGTGATGTGCGAGCTGGACCATCCCGTCGATCAGATAACGACATTTTTGACGTCGGGAGGCATGCTCTCCGCGCTCGCCACGCACATTGTGAGCGCGGAGAAGAGCGAGGCAGAGCTGCACGGCATCGAAGTGCCTTTGGTGGCGTGTGCCACTCCGACGGGCGCGGTCGCTACCCCGGGCGCGGTGGTGCCCGGAGCAGCAGGCGAATCCTTCATGGTCACGGTGCGAAACGACGGTAACACCCTGCTGACCGCCGGCACGATCGATCTGTACCGAGAGGGCTCCAGCCAGCCGTTCTCCAGCGCATCCATCGGATTCGGAGCGAACGCGCGCATGGCTTCGATCTACGATCCAGAGCTTGCCGAGGATACTTCGGCCAACGACATGGCGCACGTGAAGTACGCGCTCGAGACGCTGGGGACGCGTTTTGCAACGCACCCGCTGGTAGCCGACAACGGCAACGCCGTGCTGGCACCGGGTTGCACGGCACAGTTCCGTATGAGCTTCGCCATCCCCGAGAGTTGGAGCGACGAAGTGGGCAAACGCGTAACGCTGTATGCGAAGGCGCGTGACCTGGTGGCACTCGATCCCGTAACGCTCGAGGAAATTCGACCGGGCGCAAACTCGGCGCTGGGTGCCGTACTGCACGAGCTCCATGTGCCCGACGCGGCATGCGAACGCTCAGAAGTTCAGGTCGGCGTATACGACAGCGCGGATACGACAGGACTTCACGATGCACCGATGACGGCGGACGGCGGTAGCGGCTCAAGTGGCGGCGGTACTGACAAGGGCGGCGGCTCCGGCGGAAGCAGCTCCAGCAGTGGCAAGGACCACAGCAATAACAAGCGTTCCGGAAAAGCGGGCGCGCTTGCGGGCACGGGCGACGTCAACGCTCCCCTTACGGCAGCCGCTGCAGCACTCGCCGCAGCTGGTGCCGGCCTTGTCGCCTACAGTGCCCGCCGCACGGCGCTCGAAAACGACACCGCCGATGAGGTCAATTCTGATAAGCCTCACTAGCTCTCAGTTACCTTTGCGAGAAACGCCGACTCGGCTCATCGAACACCAAATGGGCTGGTTCTGGATACCCAGAGCCAGCGCATTACGCATTAGATATCGTCAGTGGAGTCGAGTTCTGCCTCGAGCTTGGCACGGCGTCTTTTCGCCAACAATCCGCACGACACGTCTTCGACAGCGTATCCAACCGCAAACGCAGCAAGACACATTCGGCCGTCTTCAAACTTGCTCGGACAAAACCGACTCGGTTTTGTCCGAGTAAACAAATCTCCATCGAACTCCGAACGATTGTTCGATGGATTTCGTGTTGGTTGGAATCGCCTGTGGGCTGGGCTATGCTACCTTGACTATCTATATGACTTAAACGCAGCAAGGGAGCACCGAGAGAGCGAGTATGGCAAAAAACACCGCAAACTATGGTAACGACAGTATCCGCCAGCTCAAGGACGAGGAGCGCGTACGCCTGCGCCCCGCCGTCATCTTTGGCTCGGACGGACTCGATGGCTGCGCGCATGCTGCCTTCGAGATCCTGTCCAACGCCGTTGACGAGGCGCGCCAGGGCTACGGCAAGCTCATCACCCTTACCGCCTTTCGCGATGGCTCTATCCAGGTAGAGGACAATGGCCGTGGCTGCCCGCTCGACTGGAACCCTTCCGAGAAGCGCTTTAACTGGGAGCTCGTCTTCTGCGAGCTCTACGCCGGCGGCAAATACAACAACAACCAGGGCGGCGACTACGACTTCTCGCTCGGTACCAACGGCCTAGGCTCGTGCGCGACCCAGTACGCCTCCGAGTACATGGACGTCACGGTTTGGCGCGACGGCAACAAGTACTCCCTGCACTTTAAGAAGGGCAAGGTTGTCGGCGCCAAGAAGAAGGCACTCGAGATTGAGCCCAGCGACGAGAACCGCACCGGCACCACCATCAAGTGGCGCCCCGATCTCGAAGTCTTTACCTCCATCAGCATCCCCCACGATTGGTATCGCGAGACCATGCGCCGCCAGGCCGTGGTCAACGCCAACGTGACCTTCCGCCTGCGCATCGAGGGCGACGACGGCGAGTTTTCCGAAGAGGACTTTTGCTATCCCAAGGGCATCGAAGACTACGTGCTCGAGAAGGTCGGTACCGACTACCTCACCGAGCCCTTCTTTATCGAGGCCGATCGCCGTGGTCGCGACCGCGAGGACCTGCCCGATTACAACGTCAAGATCACGGCGTGCCTGTGCTTCTCGCGCACCTTCCAGATGCAGGAGTACTACCACAACTCCTCGTGGCTCGAGAACGGCGGCTCACCCGAGAAGGCGGCCCGCAGCGCGCTGACCAGCGCGATCGACGCCTACATCAAGGGCCAGGGCAAGTACAACAAGAACGAGAGCTCCATCAAATGGCAGGATGTCCAGGACTGCCTGGTGCTGGTGACCAACTGCTTCTCCACCCAGACCTCCTACGAGAACCAGACCAAGAAGGCCATCAACAACCGCTTCATCCAGCAGGCCATGACGGCGTTCTTCAAGGAGCGCCTGGCGACCTACCTGATCGAGAACAAAGACGCCGCCAACAAGATCATGGAGCAGGTGCTCATCAACAAGCGCTCGCGCGAGAACGCCGAGAAGACCCGCCAGAGCATCAAGACCAACCTGCAGCAGAAGACCGACATGGCCAACCGCGTGCAGAAGTTCATCGACTGCCGCTCCAAGGACAAGACCCGCCGCGAAGTCTACATCGTGGAGGGCGACTCGGCGGCGGGCGCCATCCGCACCTCGCGCGATGCCGAGTTCCAGGGTGTTATGCCCGTCCGCGGTAAGATCCTCAACTGCCTAAAGGAAGACTATCCGCGCATCTTTAAGTCCGACATCATCATGGACCTCATGCGCGTGCTGGGCTGCGGCGTGGAGATCAAAGACAAGCGCATCAAGAACCTCGGCGCCTTTGACCTGGACAACCTCAACTGGAACAAGGTCATCATTTGTACAGACGCCGACGTCGACGGTTACCACATCCGCACGCTTGTGCTCACCATGCTCTATCGCCTGGTACCCACGCTCATCGACGAGGGTTACGTGTATATCGCCGAGTCGCCGCTCTACGAGATCAATTGCAAAGAAAAGACCTACTTTGCCTACACCGAGTTCGAAAAGAACGGCATCCTCAAAGAAATCGGCGACCAAAAGTGCTCCATCAACCGCTCCAAGGGTCTTGGTGAGAACGATCCGGACATGATGTGGCTCACCACCATGAACCCCGAGACGCGCCGCCTCATCAAGGTGGAGCCCGAGGACGTGGCCAAGATGGAATCCATGTTCAACCTGCTGCTGGGCAACGACGAGGCCGGCCGCAAGCGTCATATCGCCGAGCACGGCAAGGAGTATCTCGACCAGCTGGACCTGCAGTAGCAGCAAATCGATAACGACGGCCCATAAGAAGTTCAAGAGGATATCGTGGCAAAGAAGAAGACGAAGAACCAGCCAAAGAAAAAGCAGGTTAACGCCGAGAACGTCATCGGCCTGCACTCCGAGGTCACCGATCAGCCGATCACGCAGACGCTCGAGGTCAACTACATGCCCTACGCCATGAGCGTCAACGTCTCGCGTGCGTTCCCCGAGATCGACGGCTTTAAGCCCTCGCACCGCAAGCTGCTCTACACCATGTACAAGATGGGTCTGCTCAAGGGCGAGCGCCAGAAGAGCGCCAACATCGTGGGCCAGACCATGAAGCTCAACCCGCACGGCGATGCCGCGATCTACGAGACGATGGTGCGTCTGGCAACCGGCAACGAGGCGTTGCTCGCACCGTTCGTTGAGTCGAAGGGCAACTTTGGCAAGTACTATTCGGGCGACCTGAGCTACGCCGCCTCGCGTTATACCGAGGCCAAGCTCTCCCCCATCAGCGCCGAGATCTTCAAGGACATCGACAAGGACCCGGTCGACTTCGTCGACAGCTACGATGGCGCCATGAAGGAGCCGCGCCTGCTGCCCACCACGTTCCCGAACATCCTCGTCTCGGCCAATAAGGGCATCGGCGTCGCCATGGCGTCCGACATCTGCGGTTTCAACCTCAACGAGGTCTGCACCGCCACCATGCACTACCTGCAGGATCCCGACTGCGACCTGCTTGAGTATATGCCCATGCCCGACTTCTCGACCGGCGGCGAGATCATCTACCGCCGCGAGGAGATGGAAAAGATTGTCGAGACCGGACTGGGTAGCTTCCAGATTCGCTCCCGCTGGCGTTGGATTCCCGAAGAGCGCATCATCGAGGTCTACGAGATCCCCTACACCACCAAGACCGATGTCATCATCGAGCGCATCGTCAAACTCTCCAAGGAGGGCAAGGTCAAGGAGATCGCAGACATCCGCGACGAAACCGACCTCTCGGGTTTGCGCATCGCCATCGACCTTAAGCGCGGCGTCGACCCCGACAAGCTTATGGCCAAGCTCTATCGCTCGACCACGCTGCAGGATTCGTTCTCGTGCAACTTCAACGTGTTGGTCGATGGTTACCCTCGCGTTATGGGCGTGCGTCAGATCCTGCACGAGTGGGTCAAGTGGCGTATTGAGTCCACGCGTCGCCGCATTAACTTTGACCTGGGAAAAAAGTCCGAGCGCCTGCACCTGCTGCACGGCCTCGAGGCGATCCTGCTCGACATCGACAAGGCGATCGCCATCATCCGTGGCACCAAGCTCGAGGCCGAGGTCGTGCCCAACCTTATGCGCGGCTTCGACATCGACGAGACCCAGGCCGAGTTTGTTGCCGAGCTCAAGCTCCGCAACATCAACGAGGAGTACATCCTCAACCGCACCAAGGACATCGCTAAGCTTGAGGGCGAGATTGCCGAGCTTGAGGAGATTCTCTCCAGCGAGGAGAACATCAAGAAGGTCATCAGCGACGAGCTGGCCGCGGTCAACAAGAAGTATGTGATGCCGCGCCGCACGGGCAGGATCGAGCCCCATGAGGTTATCGAAGTAAGCTTGGAGCCCGAGGTCGAGGAGTACCCGGTCACCATCATGCTCTCGCGCGATGGCTACCTTAAGAAGATGACGGACCGCGTACTCAAAAAGGCGACCACGCTCAAGTACAAGGACGGCGACAAACCCTTTATCGAGTTCTCGTCCTCCAACACGCACGAGCTGCTCGTGTTTACCAACAAGAGCCAGGTGTACAAGTGCAAGGTTGCGGCATTTGAGGACACCAAGTCGGCCCAGCTGGGCTCGTACCTGCCGACCGATCTTGAGATGGAACCCGACGAGAGTGTCATCTGGGTCATCGACCCCGAGGACTACAAGGCCGACGTGCTGTTCGTCTTTGAGAACGGCCGCGTGGTGCGCGTCGCGCTTTCTGGATACGTCACCAAGACCAACCGCAAGCGCCTCAAGAACGCCATCTACGGCGGCAGCAAGCTGCTGTATGCCCAAGTGCTCAAGGAAGATCGCGACATCGCGCTGGTCTCGAGCGACTATCGTTTGATGAACTTCAACACGTCGTTGCTCAAGACCAAGACGACTACCAACACGCAGGGCGTCCAGGCCTTTACCGCCAAGAAGGGCCGCTCGGTCACCACCGTCGGCACAACCGAGGAGATCCTTGGCGCCGGCGTCTCGGCCGAGAAGTTCACCGCGCAGAGCCTCCCCTCAGCCGGTGCCCTCATGAAAGAAAACGACATGCCGAGTTTGTTTGACTAAAACAACGGTGGCCAAACCGTCATAGGTTTACAAAGCAGCGGGGCCCGGAGCGCAGCAACATCGCGCTCCGGGCCCCGCTCGCTGTAACGTAGTCGGAATAATAGGAATCCCCGTTTTTCACTCCTGCAATCCCACGGCACAAGGCATGTTAAGCCATTAGCAAAACTTGCAAAATTTAGCAAAAGTTGCAAAAGTTAGCAAAACCTGCAAAGGGGCCACTATGGATCGCAGCAAATGTCTCCGCCATGCCAGGCATGCTCGAAGATATTATCGAGCGAACCGAAGAGGCGGCAGATAACTACCTCTCACAGCCTCGCGCGTGCATAAGCGGCGTTCAGATTGGGCCAGTCGGCATCGATTGGACATATGCTCAGGAGACTCAGGGCGACTGGCGCACGTGCATGAATGGCATCTTCAGGCAACTCGAGAAGCATGGCATCGGGCTTCTCTCGAAACGACCTATCGGGAGCTTTCCGATAAAGACATTGAGTTTTTGCTCGCGATGCTGCCCGACTCTGGCCCCAGCAGGGTCTCGGAGATAGCCAAACGCTTGGGCGTTGCCGGCAACTATGCAAGCCAATATAAACGCCGTCTCCTCGAGGACGGCGTCATCGGAGAGCGCGGGCGTGGTCTCGTTGGCTTTGACATTCCCGCGTTCAGGGAATTCTTGAACGAGAAGGCGTTTTAGCACGCCGGAATTGTCCGCGGAAGCATCAACGCATGGCAATCAGCATTCCTCTTGATAAGGATTGCAAGCATTTCCACCAACACCGATTGCCATGCGTTCCTCTTGTCCTTAGGCGAGCTTGCGAGCGAGCTCTCGCACCTCTTCCAACTTAGGCGACGATGCCATGCTGTCGCGCTCGGTCATGCCGCTAATGGTGACAATGCCCTGGTCCTCCCACTTGCAGTACGCGCAGGTTGACTTGTACATAGCGATCGCCGCATCATAGACGCCCGCGCTGTGGCTATCGAGCAAAAGGGCCGTCTTGGCGAACGGGAAGCCTGTAGCACCGAAGGCGTACAGGCGGTCGATGGCGGCTTTCTCCTGCGCAGTGATATCAAACCAGTAGATAGGCGAAGCGAAGACAACCATGTCGGCGTCTTTCAGCGACTCGATCACCTTGGCCATGTCGTCCTTTTGCACGCAGGTGCCCTCATGGGCAAAGCAGTACTGGCATCCCAGACAACCAGCGATCTTTTTGCTGGCAACGCGGACGACCTCAACCGCATGGCCGCCCTCACGCGCGGTCTCGGCAAACGTCTCGACCATGGTGTCGGTATTGGCGCCCTTGCGCGGGCTACCACTCAATACAACGATATTCATAGTAATCTCCCTCCTTCATGCCGCAGGCGCGCGGCATATTTTTTGTTTTAACCAAAACGTATGGAGTTATTCAATCGCCTCGTTTCAGCTACTCCCACTCTTTAGAAGAATCGTTGCTGGAGACTTGGCATTGAATCAAGGCACGCCTTATTTCAAATACTCCTCAAAGAACGCTTTCAGCTTTCCAAACGGAATGACGTCCATCTGATCGTAAAGGTCGGTGTGGCTGGCACCAGGGATAATAAGCAGCTCCTTGTTGTCCCCGGTCAGTTTGCTGTACGCGGTTTCGCTGAAATAGCGGGAGCGCGCCTTCTCGCCATGCACCAGCAACACAGCAGAGCGGATTTCGCTGCTATATTGCAAAATCGCCATATTCAAAAACGACAGCGAGGACGTCACATTCCAGCCGCCATTGGAGCCAAGGCTGCGGGGATGGTAGCCTCGCGGAGTCTTGTAGTAGGCGTAATAGTCCGCCACAAACTGCGGCGCGTCCTCCGGCAGCGGATCGACCACGCCGCCCGCCAGCGCGTAACTGCCGTTTTTATAATCCTCGGTGCGCTGTACATTCAGCGCTTTCCGCTTTTCGAAGCGTGCCTGCTCAGAATCCTCGGCGTCAAAATAGCCATTGGCGGTCACGCGGGTCATGTCGTACATCGTCATAGCCGCGGTAGCTTTGATGCGGGTGTCGATGGCCGCCGCATTGACTGCCATACCGCCCCAACCGCAGATGCCGATGATGCCGATGCGCTCCGTGTCAACGTTATTCTGCACGGAGAGGAAATCCACCGCTGCGCAGAAATCCTCGGTGTTGATGTCCGGCGATGCTACATAGCGGGGCACACCGCCGCTCTCGCCGGTATAGGACGGGTCGAAGGCAATCGCGAAAAAGCCCAGCTCCGCCATTTTCTGCGCATAAAGGCCGGACGTTTGCTCCCTCACCGCGCCAAACGGACCGCTGACGGCGATGGCAGGCAGCTTGCCCTCCGCGTTCTTTGGCACGTAGACGTCGGCCGCCAGCGTGATGCCGTATCAGTTGTGGAAGGTCGCCTTGCTGTGCTCAACCTTATCGCTTTTGGGGAATACCTTGTCCCATTCCTGCGTCAGATTCAACTGTTCCATGTTTAAGCCTCCTTGTCAGTCGCTTTAAGGTATTGCTCGTCGTCCACGGGCTCCAACCACTCGTTGGAGGCCTCCTCGCCCGGAACCTCCACCGCGAGATGGGAGAACCAGCTGTCGGGCGCCGCACCGTGCCAGTGCTTTACGCCTGCGGGAATATTTACTACATCGCCGGGGCACAGCTCCTGTGCCGGTTTGCCCCATTCCTGGTAAAACCCTCGGCCAGCCACGCAGACGAGAATCTGCCCGCCGCCACTTTTGGCGTGATGGGTGTGCCAGTTGTTGCAGCAGCCTGGCTCGAACGTAACGTTGTAAATGCCGACCTGCTCGGTGGAAAGGGGCGCGAGGTAGCTTTGCCCGATAAAGTACTTCGCAAATGCGTCGTTGGGGGCACCGATGGGAAAGGCCATCTCGTTTTGATGCTTGGTTCTTGCATCGGCGGCATCGCTATCCGCCCAGACCTCCTTCGCCATGCGAAAGGCCGCCCATGCCTTGGGCCAGCCTGCGTAAAACGCCGCGTGCGTAAGGATTTCCGCTATCTCCGCCCTGGTCACGCCGTTGTTCTTTGCAGACATCAGATGATATTGGAACGAAGAGTCCGTCAGCCCCTGTGCCATCAAGGCAACCACCGTCACCACGCTGCGGTCTCGAAGGGAAAGCCTGTCTTCTCGGCTCCACACCTCGCCGAACAGTACATCGTCATTGAGCTGTGCGAATTTGGGAGCAAAGTCCCCCAGGGCATCTCTGCCCGCTGTCTGTTTGATTGCCATGATCGATTTCCTCCTGTCGATGGTTTTGAATGCAAAACTGCTTCCGTCCGGCTAAGCCGCGCCTAGACTCCTGTGCCCATTCGTCGCGCCTGCTCAAGAGCGGGATGCCCGCCGATTTCGCCCACGCCGTTCAAGCCGCCGGCGAATACCGTTCCGGCAAGCGTGCGCCTTTGGCGAAAATCCCTTGCGCTCCCGATTTGTATTAACGAAAATAAACGTAATACCTAAACCTAACTTTAGGTCAAGGAGTAAATTCTAGATTTGTCCGGAGGGACCATGTACACAATCGGACAGGTGGCGGAGATGTTCGGTCTGCCCGCCTCAACGCTGCGGTACTACGACAAGCAGGGATTGTTCCCGGGGCTGGAGCGGACGTCCGGCATTCGCCGATTCGGCGATACGGAACTCGAAGCGCTTCGGGTCATCGAATGCCTGAAGAAGGCGGGAATGGAGATCAAGGACATCCGTCTGTTCATGGAATGGTGCGCAGAGGGGCCATCGACCTACCCCAAGCGCAAGGCTATGTTCGAGGAGCGGAAGGCCCACATGGAGTCGGAGATCGCGAAGATGAACCGTGCCCTGGACATGTTGAAGTTCAAATGCTGGTACTACGAGCAGGCGATTCAAGATGGCAGCGAGGATAGGCTGGAGGCGCTGATTCCCGACAATTTGCCGGAAGAAATCAAAGGCGCCTACGAGAACGCGCACGCTCGATAAAGCCGTTCGCTATCCATGGGGCTCCGGCAAGGAGCTCTTTCCGAACAGAACGAAAAATAATGGCTCTGTTAGACCAGGATTGACATACATGTGTCCCCACGGTGCCATATCGTTGACCCCATAGACCGCGATGATGGGGGCAGCATGAACGCCGAAGACCTGGTCCTCAACTTCAAGAAGGGCATGGCGAACCTCAGC
>JAXJKV010000015.1:0-4079 GCA_036297525.1 Collinsella sp. | reverse complement strand
GCTGAGGTTCGCCATGCCCTTCTTGAAGTTGAGGACCAGGTCTTCGGCGTTCATGCTGCCCCCATCATCGCGGTCTATGGGGTCAACGATATGGCACCGTGGGGACACATGTATGTCAATCCTGGTCTAACAGAGCCTTTTCATTTCGGTGAAACGCTGGTATGTGACTCGGCCTTTATGCCTCGCGCAGCCAGTCGAACGCAACACGCGGTGTACCGTCCGACACATACACGACGCCGGCGCGCTCAAACCCCGCCTTAATACTGGCACCCTGCATGGGCAGGTTGTCCTGATGCGTGTCGATACGCAGGTGATCGGCACGCTCTTTGGCAAAGGCAAACATCGCAGCCGCGATACCGTGTACGGTGCCGTCGGACGCCACACGGTGCAGCACAGCATACGAAGTGTCACTGCGCCATTGCCCGTCCTCAATTACGTCATAGCACTCGTCCGGGCCCGGTAAAAAGGCAAACGTCGCTACCGCGCGACCGTCGACTTCGCACACATAGCTGCCACCGGCGGCGATATCGGCAGCCAGCTGCTCGGCAGAAGGCGTGCCCTCGGGCCATTGCGTGGCGTTGCCATGCGCGCGCATAAAGGCGCGGGCAGCGTCGTAGATAGCCATGACGGCGGGAATGTCGGTATCGAGGGTTTTTCTGATCATCACGCGGCGGCCTCACGTTTATTGGTATCACTTTGATTGGGCAATGATACCAGCGTTTGGAGAGGGGCACGAAGCAGATGGGGAGCAAAAAGCGAGCCGCTTGGTCAAAAGCCAAAAGCGAGTTTTTGGGCGCTGCCACGGGCGGCGATATGAGCGACCTGTTTGCGCGCGAAGACGAGCGCCGCGACGCCCTGAACGCCGAGCGCGATGAAGCCTGGCGCTACAAGTCGTGCGAACGCAAAAACCGTTACGACACGCGCGCCGAGGCCGAAGCAGTTATGGCCGACTGCGAAAACCGCGGGCGGCGCGGCTTAGCCTGCTACAAATGCGAATACTGCGGCGGCTGGCACCTGACGTCGCACCCTTGGAAATAGACCCCACATCGGCACGGCACTGACGGAGCGCCAACCATCGCACGCAAGCTACGGGCGCGGCGGCACCAAAACATCGTAGCGAACGGCCTTGCCCGCAAGTTGATAGCTCGGCTTAACGCCGGCAAGCAGTGGCCCCTTCACCGGTCGCTTGATAACCACCTTGCGCGGATGCACCGCAAGCGCAGCTTCGACCAGCGTCTCCTCATCGGCGCACGGCCGTTCCAGATGATGCAAGAGTTGGAACTTCTTTTTAACCGCCGCGCTCTTGGTGCGCCCGGGAAACATGGGGTCCAGATACACCACGTCGGGAGCGGTGAGCTCGCTCTGCCCGATCAGCTCAGCTGTATGGCGAAGGCCGGCAATGCTGTCCTCGCCCGCATGTAAGCGCATGCGCGCCACGGCTGTCGCAAGCGCCGGATCATCTGCCGCGCGATCCAAGGCATCCTTGAGGAGCGCCGCAATCACGCAATCCTGCTCATACAGATCGACGGTAAAGCCCGCTGCCGCCAGCAGCAGCGAATCCTCGCCAAAGCCTGCCGTGGCATCAATCGCCCATGGGCACTCAATGCCTTTTGCGCGCGCAGCCTTTACCAACAGCTCTTGCTGCAGACGGCCCTGCTTGAGCCGCGGATGCATGCGGGTAAAATCGGCACGCAACTCCATCATGCCGTCGGTGAGCGTGAGGCCCTCGGACTTCCGCACGAGCTCGAGCCCCGCGGCCCGAGCAACAGAAAAGGGATCGACGACGCCCATGGACACTCCTTAATAAACAAACGAATACGCGGGGCGCCGTTTATGCCAGCACCCAACCGTCCGCTATTGTCCCACATGCGACATGGCCCACAGCATCCCAATGCAAAGCACCGCCATCAACCCCGTGCACACGGCAGCGATCACAGAATCGCTCATGCGCCTTCCCAGCGACCGCGGCTCTCGTACTTGCTCTGCTCCGTACATCATGACTCCTCCTTGAGACCAGCTCCTTGTTACGGCCTCATCATCGCAGCGCCGCACATGAGCTGCCATCGATTTGGCTTACGTCCAGCTTTCCTTTTTGAAAGGTTGGACCGTACAGGCAAGAGACGCTTTCAAACGCATGCATCGTCCCGTTGAACTACAATGTGCTTCACGATATGTGCCGTAACCTGGGCGCGACAGATTCTCCGCGCCCGCATCGAAAGGACCAGCTATGAGCGCTGCTCGCAAGACACTCAAAATCCTTGCCCTGATTTATTTTGTTCTGGGCATCGCCAGCCTCGTCATCGGAATTGCCGGCATTGTTACCGGCAATTTTGGATCAGCTTACGGATCGAACGCCACGCTCGCCGCTGTTGTGGTGATTGTTAAGGGCCTCGTCGACCTTGCCGCAGGCGTCGCCGGTATCAAGGGTGCCAACAAGCCTTCGCAGGTGGATGGCGCGTTTAAGCTCGGCATCGTTGCCGCAATCGCCACGATTGCGCAGGCCGTGCTCACGCTTCCCGCGCTCGGCGGCAGCTCCGTCAATATCGTCGCCTTTGTCATCGTGGTCTACGACCTGTTCTTTGTTCAGCAGGCACACGCCGTTAAGGCCGAGAACAAGGACCGCCTGTAAGCGCCCGCTTCTCATAACATCTGCAGCCAAGCAACTAAAAAGGGCCGATCGCGCATTAACGCGGTCGGCCCTTTGCGTTTTCCCAGATAAAACCTACCAAAATGAACCTGTCCTTTTTGGCAGGTTGTTAGCTGTGGCGGTACTCGGCGATGATGAAGTCGATGTCGGTTTGAAGGGTGTCGAGGTTTGCCAGGCGTTCTTTGTCGGCAGGGCGCGTGCGGTAGTAGTACGGCGTCATCTGGAACACCGCCTCGATGTCCGCCTGGGTCTGAAGCGTAATATTCGAAGACACCCGCTGCGTTCCGACCAACTCGAGCTCGGTGGTCTTCGGCAGCTTCTCATCGTTAAGGTACGGCGTGTCGTAGAGCACTTCCTTGAGCCCAAACAGATGACGAGCGCCCGGCACCACGGTGTAGAGCGAGCCCTCTGGCGCCAGCACGCGGGCAAACTCACGCTCGTTAAAGGGAGCGAAGAGCTCGGTCACCATATCGAAAGCGTCATCGGCCACGGGGATGTCCTTCATGTTGGCCACGAAATAGGTCGCATCACCGCGCTTGGCGGCCAAGCGCACCATCTCTTTACCAAGGTCGAAGCCGTAAGCATCCACGCCCGGCACCGCGCCCATGGCACTGGTGTAGTAGCCCTCGCCGCAGCAAATGTCGAGCAGCGTCATGGGACCGTTCGTAGACGCAGCACGCCCAGACGTCTGCTTACGCATCAGCTCGACCATCGCATCGCGCAACGGCGCATAGTAACCGCGGTTCAGAAAGTCGCGACGGCTGCGTGCCTGCGACTTGGGATCGCCCATGGAGTCGCCGCTCTTGGACGAGCGCAGCAGATATAGATAGCCCTCGCGAGCACGGTCAAACCGGTGTCCGCCCGCGCATGCAGCACCGCGTTCGTCATCCACCAACGGTTCATGGCAAACGGGACACAACAACATGGCAACTCCTTAGCGCGAACAACACAACGCCCACCATTGTCGCACGCCTTCCCCACCTAGTCATTGGGGACGTTCTTAAACGACTAGTCAAAAGGGACACTCTTGCGTCACTTAGGGACACTCCTTTTGGTCGGCGCCAAAGAGTGTCCCCAACGACTAGTCGTTTAAGAACGTCCATTACAGTCGAAATTGTCAGCCCGGGACCGTCTCGGGCTACGATTGAGGCGCGCCCAGAACGGGCCGCCGACCGGGCGCCCGCGCACGGCCGCACGTCCCTGCCCCGAGAGGGCCCGTTGGGTGCTGCCGGCGCGGGGCGCGCCGCCCCCGACGGCTGATAGGAAAGTGCCGGGCAGGTGCCGCGGCTGTTAATGTGAGTGCCGAGGGGGAGGCCATCCGGTCGAACGACTACCGGAAGGATACCACCGTGAAAGCGCCATCCACCAGACCCGCGGCCGTGCTCGGCCTGGACGTCGGCAAGTCGTCGCACTGGGCCTGCCTGATCGACCG
>JAXJKV010000014.1:0-15222 GCA_036297525.1 Collinsella sp. | reverse complement strand
TCGACTGATACGATGTTCGCAGACACGGCCCGTGCCCCCTTCGTCGGTGATTTGTTGTTTAGTCGCTAGAAATCATATGACGGGGCGCGGGCCGTGTTCCGCTATGCGGTTGTCAATTTGCGAAAGAAATTATGCGTCACCCGGAGACGCACGAATGCGCGGTTTTCCTGCGCGTTTGGGAGAATCGGGGTGCAAGTCCCCGGCTGTACCAGTAACCGTAATTCCTCTTGGCTCGGGATGCTCGCGTCGCAGATCGGACGACGTGCCCGAGCCGTTAAGGTTAAGTCGGATCGCCTCCCATCTTGCACGTTGCCGCGGCGTATGCCGCCGGTGTGCATAGGGCTCTGGAGGGAAGGGGACCCCGATGGGGGAACTCGAGCGCAACATGCGCGATGACGTGGGGCAGCCTCAAGGCAACGCTCCAAGTACAGACAATGGGGGACAAATGGATATGTTTGAGGACGAGCGTGAGCGCGCCTCGTTGCATCGTCGTGGCGCGATTGCACGCGGTGTAGCCAAGCGCGGCCTGGTGGCATTCCTGGCCTTCGCGATGGCCTTTGGCACCACGCCGGCTCAACTGTGGGCCGAGGGCGCCGAGGGCATTGCCGAGGCTGTGGCTCAGGCTGCGACGCCGGGCGAGGACGCAGCGCTTGCGGGCGGTACCGCCGAGCAGAGCGGCACCGAGGTCTCGGATTCCGAGGGCGCGCCTGCAGCTAGTGCCGCCACAACAGAGGCAGCAACTGGCGACGAAGGCTCGGCGACGGGGGAGAGCCCTGCTACGAGCGAGCAGTCTTCGACGGCATCCGCTGGCCAAGCAGGATCTGCCGCCGCGACTGCCGTCCAGACGGAGAACCCGACAGAAACCGGCGATGTCGCCAAGAAGCAAGTCGAGGTCTCGTTCTCGATTATCGGCACCGATGCCGACGGCAAGGCTCAGACCTGGGTGGCACCCACGCAGCTCAAGCTCGACGAGGGCGCGACGGCTGCGGATGCCTTCGTTAAGCTGCAGCAGAAGACGGGCTTCAAGGCAGACTACGATCCGAACACGGCATACGGTTTCTACCTCAAAAGCATCACATCCCCGAGCGATGGCCGTACGCTTGCCTTCGATCCGACGACTTATGCCTTCTGGCAGCTGTTCGTCGACGGTGCGTCTTCCTCGGTTGGCGCGAGCAGCGTTAAGCTCACCCAGGGGCAGAAGGTTGAGTTTGCCTATACGGCTGGTAGCGCGTCCCCTGTCGTTAAGGACCAGGTTGCCGCAAATGTGACCGTCATTGGTCGCGATGCCCAGGGCAAGACTCAGGCTTGGGTCGATAACGCGCAGTATGTGGTGACGTCCGGCTCGAGCGCGCTTGATCTTACGAAGGTCGCACTCGAGGCGAACGACATTGACGCCGTTGCTGCGGGCTCCTTCATTCTGAGCCTTAAGTACAACGGTGTTGAGCTGGGTACGCCCCAAGATTATTCGACCTATTGGCAGCTGTTCATCAACGGCAAGTCGAGTGACTATACGGCGGACAATGTCACCATCCATGCCGGCGATACCGTTACGTGGTTCTACGGTGGCTGGGGCGACCAGCTGCCCTCCGATTCTGTCCATGCTTCTGTTCAGGTTCTCGGTAAGGACAAGGACGGCAAGCAGCAGGTTTGGGCTTCGACGGGCCAGACGAGTCTCAAGGCAGGCTCCACTGCCAAGGATCTCCTTGAGCAGACCGGCCTTAAGCTCGATGCTAGCGAATCGTCTTGGGGCTGGTTCCTCAACGGCATTTATTCGCCGTTCGATGGTAAGTCCTATGGCTGGGATGCTGCGACCAATAGCTATTGGCGCTTCTACGTAAATGGCAAGTTCGCCGACGTTGGCGCCGGTGCCTACGAGCTCCATGAGGGCGATGCCGTCACCTTTATGTATGGTGCTGACGCCGATGCCCTTCCTGGCCAGGTTCTTGGGTCTGTCGATGTTATCGGTCCCGATGTCAACGGCAACAATGCTCGCTGGGGCTCGGCAAGCAACGTTTCTCTGCCCGAAGGCTCTACTGCCCAGAACCTTATTGAGACGGTTCTGAAGGCCAAGGGCGTTACGTACAACGGCTCCCAGAGTGGTGAGTACTGGTTCCTCAATTCCATCAACTCGCCATTCGAAGACGAGACGTACGGCTATGATGGTGCGACCAACAAATATTGGCACCTGTATATCAATGGAGAGCCCTCCTTACTCTGCGCTAATCAGATTACGCTCAAGAGCGGCGATAAGGTCACACTTGCCTATACCACCGACGATTCGGCCATGCCCGATCCCGACAAGATTGTCGTGGACCCGGGTGCGACGACTCCTGATTGGGATGCCGAGTGGGCCGGCTACGGCAACAGTGGCAACGGTTCGACCGTAACGGATGCCAAGACGCCTGCGCAGGCCGCCGGTCTTAAGTGGGCCTTCGATTGGAAGGCCGAGTCTGGTCAGCAGTATGCCAACTGCAGCGAGCCTGTCATTGCTAACGGCTTTGTGTACATCGCGACCGAGAACGAGCTCATTAAGATCGATTCGTCCACGGGCAAAAAGGTTGCCTCTGCGCCGCTTGCCTCCAAGGTGAGCTATACCTCTCGTCCGATCTATACCAATGGCCTTATCATCGTTCCGCTCAACGGCGGTGCGGTCCAGGCGATTACTGCAGACAAGCTGATCTGCAAGTGGCTGACGCCTGGTTTGACGGACTTGACGCAGAGCTCCTGCACCGTCGTTTCGGACGGCGAGTACGTCTATGTAGGCTCGGTCGATATTTCGTATGACGAGAATTACAATGCGACCTACGGCAACGGCTCCTTTGCGCGCATTAAGATTGCCACGGGCGAAGTTTCTTGGCAGAACATCGACCCTGCCGAGGGCTATTACTGGACTGGTGCGGCTTTGACGGATAAGTATGCCATCGTTCCTACGAGCGCGGGTACGCTTAAGTGCATTGATAAGACGACGGGCGATGTCGTTTCGACCATGAAGCTCGGCGCTGTCGCAAATGCCGATTGCATTGCCGATCCGTCCAATGGCTCGACCTTCTATCAGATGACGCACGACGGAAAGCTCCATGTGATTTCGCTTTCGGCGAAGGGCGTGCTGAGTGAACAGAAGACGGTTGATCTGGGCCTTACGAATAATCTGAGCGCCCCTGCGGTGTCTGGTGACAATCTGATTGTCGGCGGACAGACGGCTACTGGCTCTGCTCTGGTTCTCTATAACCTGAAGACGGGTAAGACCACGATGGTCGCTGCTGCCGACGGCAAGGCGCTGCCGGCTGGCCTCAACGGTATTGCTGCTACTCCGCTGGTGAGTGTTCAGGGCGGCAAGACCTATGTGTACTTCACCGTTAACAGCGCGGATAGCAAGGATTACGTCAACTACTCTGCTGGTGGTGGCGTGTATCGCTATACGCTCGGCGATGCAGAGGCGACGCAGATTTATGATGCGGCTGGCCATTACCAGTACTGTGACTCTCCGGTCATTGCCGATGCTTCTGGCAATCTCTACTACATTAATGATTCGGGCACGCTGTTTAAACTTGGAGCTGTCGAGTCTTGGACGGTTGCCTTTAACTCCAACGGCGGGTCTGCTTGCGACACTAAGTTTGTTGCTACGGCCGATGGCAAGCTGGTCAAGCCGGCCGATCCGACGCGCGATGGCTACACTTTCGGCGGTTGGTATACCGATGAGGCTTGCACGCAGGCGTATGACTTTAGCACGCCGGTGACGGCCGATCTGACGCTGTATGCCAAGTGGACCAAGAATGCCGTTAACCCTGGCGGTAATGGCGGCGCTGGTTCGAATGGCGGCGGCGGTTCTGGTACCGGTACTGGTTCTGGCACTGGCACTGGCACGGATTCCGGCTCCGGCTCGAAGGGCGGCGCTGTCGCCCCGGGTCATAAGCCGACGACCAAGACGACGGTGTCGACCAAGACCGAGACCAAGGACAACAGGTCCGACAAGAAGGACTCCGATAAGTCCGATAAGAAGGACGAGAAGAAGTCTGACAAGAAGGACAGCAAGTCCGACAAGAAGTCCGACAAGAAGTCCGATTCCAAGTCCGATACGGGTGCTGCTTCTACGACCACTGCTAAGAAGTCCTCTAGTGCTTCCGAGCAGGAGACTGGCACCAACCCGCTCGCCATTGTTGGCGTTGCCGCCGGCGTCATCGGTCTCGCCATCGTCGGCGTGTTCGTGTTCACCAAACGTCGGTAGGTGAGGGTTGTGTCCAATAAATCCAAGGACGCTGACCCCAAGCAACCAGATTCCTCGTTCATTCAGTTCGACGATGCAAAGCAACAGGGCGCCGCTTCGGCGGCGTCCGCCTCTCGTCGCAAGGCGCTCCTTGGCGTTCTTGCTGCCGCGTGCACCATTCTGATCGTCGTCTCGCTGGGCTTCGTCCATCCTTCCGAGAGCGGCGCCTGGTCCATTGACTGGATCGTTCAGACCGTGACGGGGGAGAGCGTCGTCGCCAAGGACACCAAGGGGTTTGGCTCGACTACGACTACGACTTCGGGCGAGGCCAGTTCCAAGGATTCCGAGTCTTCAAACAAGGAATCGGACAAAAACTCGGATAGCAAGAAGTCCGAGGACCGGGGCGGCAAGAAGTCTGGCGATAAATCCGCTGCCCAAAATACGGGAGCCGGTGATACTTCCAATGCGTCTGGCGGTGCTTCTTCGGGCGGTGGCCAGTCGTCTGATGGAGCCTCATCCTCTAATGGTGGAAACGCCTCCTCGGGCAGCCAAAGCGGCTCACAGGAGTCCAACTACGTTACGGTGACGGTTTCGGTCACATCGAGCGCTGTGGGCAATCCCGTGTCCTCTGGCGGCACCTTTACCTTTAACGAAGGCGCCACCGTTTACGATGCCCTGTGCGCGCTGGGCCTTTCTGTCAACGCACACGGCTCATCGTACGGCACGTATGTTTCTGCGATTGGTGGTTTGGCCGAGAAACAGTACGGCGGCACGAGCGGCTGGATGTACTCCGTCAACGGCACAACGCCCATGACGGCCTGCAGTAACTACGTTCTCTCCAATGGCGACAACGTCGTTTGGTATTACGTAACGGGCTAGAGGCCTCGACATAGCGCGCCAGACGGGCGGTTCGGACAAACATCCGGGCCGCCCGTTTTTCGTGCGAATGGGACTGGGTCGCCGGGTCTCTCGGCAAACAAAAAACCGGTTGGAATGGGAATTCCAACCGGTTATACATTCAAGCAAATAGTGAATCGACTATGACCGTGCGCCCTCGAGGAAGAAGCGGCGGCTGAAGTAGTTGTACCAGGTGACGAGGAACGTGGCGATGGCCTTCATGGCTTGGTAGCCGATGCTCAAAAACGTGACGCCCACAAACATATACAGGTCGTTGAGGCCCAGGCCAATCACCGACAGGATGGTGAAGATCGTGAACTCACGCTTGCGGCTCATGCCTTCGCGGTGGTCGAACACGTACTTCATGCTGAGCCAGTAGTTGACCACGACGGACGTGATAAACGAAACCGTGGTGCTCATCAAAAAGTCGAGGTGGAACAGCTCGACGAGCGCAATGAGCATGCCCCAGTCGATGCCAAAGGAGATAAGACCCACGACAGCAAACTTGAGGAACTGCTTGGTATGAGGTTGTGCCAGCGCCTTGCGCACGTAATCACATCCAATGCGTTGATGAATCGAGCAGAGGATACTTTAGAGCTTTTACAAGGGAAACGTAAGGTCTTTGCCAATAACTATATGAACTCGCCAAATTTTCAAGAGCTAATCCGCAAACGTAAAATATTTGCCCGTAAACGAGCGACACCCACGGACGATACTGCGCTGAGTGCGCGTCGTCCGTGGGCGCCGTAATGCTGCAGGGGTTTCGAGCTATTTTGTCTCGTCGCCCTCCAGGAAGATTTTTCGAGTCACAAAGTTGTAGACCATGACAAGCGCGGTGGCGCAGATCTTGGCGATATTGGCCTCGAGTCCCAGGCCGGCGTTGAGCGCCAGCACGATGCCGTCGTTGAGCACCAAACCGATCACGGACAGCACGACAAAGATGATGAACTCGCGGCGGCGGCTCATGCCTTCCTTGTGCGCAAACACGTACTTCATGCTTGCGAGGTAGTTAAAGATGAGTGAGATGATAAAGCCGCTGGTGTTGGCGATTAGGATGTTGAGGCCCAGACCGTAGTGGAGCAGATTCATAATGCCAAAGTCGATAACCGTGGCAATGACACCGACGACGCCAAATTTCATGATCTGCGCAAGGAGCTTTTGCATGGTACCTGCCTTAAGCTGGCGCCGAAGCGCCGCGGGGATGACAAACTCAGCAAGTTTAGCCAATCCCCGCGGGTGGTGCTAGGCGCGCTCCTCGATAGCACCGTTTCTATATGCATCGAGCAGCTGACGCAGGTCTTGGATTTGGCTGCGGATCTTGGCGCCAGTATCGGTGTCGCTCACCATGCGGCGACGGTCCGCTTGGTCAAAACGGTTGGTCTCGCTTTCGATGTCCACGTTGCGCGTGAGTGCCTCGGCAACCGTCGTAAAGGCCCGGTGCGACTTGAGGCGGCAGCCGCGCGAGCTCGAGATGAGCGTATAGCCGGCGATGCCCGTCTTGGGATGGTAAGCGCGGCAGAAGCCGCCATCGATGACCAGCAGCTTGCCCTCGGCGCGGATGGGCTGCTCGCCCTTGGTGGTTTTAACGGGCGTGTGGCCGTTGATGATGTGGCCGGTCGGCGAGCATGCCATGGGCGCGACGCCAAACTCGCGCATGATATCATCGCAGACCGAGGGCGACTTGGTAAGCGTAAAGTACGGGTCCATCGGCTCGACCCAGGTGCTCTTATCGGCGATATAGGCGCGCTCAAAGGTACGCACCAGGCGTCCGCTGGCGGGTGAATTGAAGCCAATCCACAGGTACCACATCCAGTCGAGGGCATCGCGGTCGCCCACGCGCCACGCGCGGCGGGCGATGTGGTCGCAAAAATCGAGATAATCGCGGCCGGCGTGCCAGGTGCCCAGGCAGTTCATGCTGCTAAAGGTGCCGTCTTCGTTGAGCGGAACGCAGCCGTGGAAGAGCAGGTTGCCGTTGGCGACCTTGTAAATCGAGCCGTGGGAATAGAGGAAATCGATATGGCGATGCAGGTGATCGGCGGTGACAAACTCTGACACGAGCTTGTCGATGATGTGCTGCTCCTGAGACGTGAGCGTGTAGGGGTCCGCCGGGTCGACGGTGGGGAAGTCGTTGGTCGTGAGCGGCCACACGCTGCCGTCGACAAGCGTGACCGTGCCGGTGTCGTGGTCGATCTTGTCGAGTAACAGGCGGTCGGTCATATCGAACTCGGGGTGGCGCTGGATAATCTGGCCCTCGAGCTTAAAGAGCAGCACGTTGATGGCCTTGATCAGCGGGGTGATGGACTCACCGGCGGTGTAGGTGGCATCGGCAAAGGCGACAAGCTCACGCAGCGAGATGCCGTAGTCGTTCTCCAGGATCTCGTAGTTGTCGTAGCGTAGGTTGTTGCGCAACACCGTGGCGATGCAGGCGGGCTCACCGGCCGCAGCGCCCATCCACAGCAAGTCGTGGTTGCCCCACTGGATGTCGAGTGAATGGTAGGTGAGCAGACGGTCCATAATCTTGGCCGCGCCGCCGCCGCGGTCGAAGATGTCGCCCACCAGGTGCAGGTGGTCGACGGCCAGGCGCTTGATGAGCGAGGCGAGCGACTCGATAAAGTCGTCGGCGCTGGCGGTCTCCAGGATGGACTCCACGATGCGCTCGTGATAGCGCACGCGATAGTTGTTCTCGTCCGGGTGCGTGTGCAACAACTCGTCGATGATGTAGGCGTAGTCGCGCGGGATGGCCTTACGCACCTTGGAGCGCGTGTAGCGGCTTGAAAGTGAGCGAGCGACCATGATGAGCTGGTCAAGCATCGTCTTGTACCAGGTTGGCGAGTCCTCGCGCCGGCTGCGGACCAGGTCGATCTTCTCGCGCGGGTAGTAGATGAGCGTACACAGCTCGCCCTTTTCGTCAAAGGAGAGCGTGTCGCCAAAGATCTCGTCGACATGTTCGCGCACGACGCCCGAGCAGTTGTTGAGGATGTGCATAAAGGCTTCGTACTCACCATGCACGTCGCTCATAAAATGCTCGGTGCCTTTGGGCAGGTTGAGGATGGCCGAGAGATTGATGATCTCGGTAAACGCGGATTGTTCGGTGGGGAACTGTCTCGAAAGCAGGCGCAGATACTTGAAGTCTTGCGGGTTGCGATCGAATGCGACCATGAAACACCTTCCGATGGGGCTGGTAAAACTGATAAACAGCGTCAAACGTTTACCAGTATGCGCCGCTTTTGTTTCGATTTTGCGCCAGCGGCTGAATTGTCGGCTGAACGGTTTGGTAAATCGATTTAGTTGAGGTAGATATGGCGGTTGGGTGGAGACGACAGAGGGTGTTTTCTCAGATATTTATGCGTGGGGCCGGTGGAGACGATGGTGGTAAAGATGTTCACTATATTTGGTTCGATTTGGTAAATAGTGGACATATGTACCGCATGTAGGCTCACTGTGCGATAATTTGCGCAGCAATGAGTAAGGAGCCTCATATGAGTGATTTTGTCCTGACCTGTGAATCCGCCGCCGACCGAACCCGTGAGTTCTTTGAATCGTGCAATATTCCCGTCGCGTATTTTCATTACGAGATCGACGATGTTGTCTATACGGACGATCTGTATCAGTCGATTACGCCGGACGAGTTTTTTGCCCAGATTGCCGCGGGCGCCATGCCCAAGACGTCTCAGGTGAGCGTGGGCGAGTACGAGGAGTTTTGGGAGCCGTTTGTTGCCGAGGGTAAAGACGTGCTGCACCTGACGTTGTCGTCGGGTATTTCGGGCACGTATGGATCGGCCTGCGTCGCGGCGCAGATGCTCGCGGATCGCTATCCCCAGGGCGGCAAGGTGCGCGTCATCGATTCGCTGGGGGCGTCTTCGGGCTTTGGTCTGTTGCTGGAATATGCCGCCGACGTGCGCGATAGCGGGGCTTCACTCGACGAGACGGCCGCTTGGATTGAGGAGCATAAACTCAACCTGCACCACTGGTTCTTCTCGACCGATCTGTCGAGCTACCTGCGCGGCGGTCGCATTTCGGCCGCGAGCGCGATCATCGGCACGGCGCTCAAGATTTGCCCGCTTATGACGGTCGATTGCGAAGGTAAGCTGTCGCCACGTGAGAAGATTCGCACTAAGAAGCGCGCGATTTCCGAGATGGCTAAGACCATGATGGCACACGTGCTGGACGGTGCGGATTATTCGGGTAAGTGCATCATGTCGCACTCGGCGTGCCGCGAGGATACCGAGGCAGTTGCGGCGCTGATTGAGGAACAGGTTCCGCAGCTTAAAGGCAAGATTGAGATCAATGACATCGGTACTCTGATTGGCTCGCATACCGGACCTGGTACGGTGGCGCTCTTCTTTATGGGCGACAAGCGCGTGGATTAATTTGCCCCATCACGTCGCTGCATGATTGCTCAAACGAAAACGGCCCGTCTCACGTTTGTGGGGCGGGCCTTGCTGTTGCGGCTAGCGTTTCTTTCCGCGGAAGAAAAAGCCGTGCAGTGACGGCTTGAGGCCGCGATTGGCGCGATGCTCCTCGACGCGCTCGTGGATCGAAGCGACGCGCTCGATGACTTCGTCGGGAATCGGCACGTCAGGATTCATGTTCTCGACCTGGCTGACCTCGGCGGCGGCGACCTGGTCGATAATGGGCACATCGTCGCGCGAGATGACAGGTGTGGCGTCTTCCTTCATCTTGCGATAACGCTGCATCATGTCGGTCTGTAACTGCTGGGCCGAAGGCGGCGTCCAGATGATGGCGTTGGCGCCGGCGGCGATGGTCTCACGGATGCTCTCGGGCGTCTTGCCGCCCGGCGCGATGAGCGGCAGGTTGGGATAGTGCTCGCGCAGCTCGCGTAGGACCTGGGGCGTGTTCTTGCCGGCGGCGATGTTGAGAATCTTGGCTCCGGCGCGCACCTTGGCGTGAGCATCGTCGTCGCAGCGAACGACCGTGGCGATGACGGGGATGTCGGCGATGTTGGTGATGTGCTCGACCATCTCGGCAGTGGCGGGGGAGTTGACCACGCAGCCCGCCGCGCCCTGCATCTCGGAGACGGCTGCCATCTGCACGGAGCGCTTACCAGTCGTAGTTCCGCCGCCCACGCCTACAAAGACCGGGCACTCGGCGACGGTCAGCAGCGCCTGTGTAATGGCCGGCTGGGGCGTGAAGGGGTAAACGGCAAAGACGGCATCGGCATTGGAGTTGCGGATGACAGCAACGTCGGTGGTGTAGATGAGCGATTTGATGCGACGGCCGAAGAGCGTAAAGCCGCTGGCCTCCTCGATCTCATCGGGCATGCGAAGGGCCGCCTTGCGCAAACGCCCGTCGATGGGCAACGGCTCCATGGGGAGCAGTCCGTTGGGGGTCACGGCTACCTGGGGCTCGGCGAACTCGTCTGCGAGCTCGACCTCGGAAAAATCGACCGAGGCGACGATGTCCTCGTGAACCTCGGCGGGCACATCGATGGGAGCGTGGTCGTTTGCCGCGGCAGGCGTGTCGAAGGAGCTGGTGCCGACAAAGGCGTCGACGCGCTCGTTTAGGTCGTTGAGGGTGTCCATGGAGACTCGATTCTGTGTGACGACGGCCGGCACGATGCAGCCGGAATTGCGAATGCTAAATCGTTTGACGAGTTGATTTTTCCCCGCCGCGCCATCCGTTAGACCGAGGGGCAGGCGAACGTGAAGGAGCTGTGGTGGCGGGGATCGAGGTGCTATCTTGAAAGTCCCGTTTAAAAGAGAGGTGACGCGGTATGGAATTGACAGCAATGTTTGGCTCGATTGGCCTGTGTGTGGCCGCAATCGTTGCCGCCGCGGTCATCTACTTTGTGGTCACGGCCATTAAGGGCAAAAGGGCCGAACGCAAGGAGCGCGCGATGCTTAAACAGCATCGCGACCAGCAGGGCAAACGCGCACAGAGATAGCTTGTTGAGTTTTGGATCCGTGCGCTAGCTGCGTTTTCGAATCAGGGCAATGTAGAAGCCCTCAAAGTCGCGGCTAGGCGGAATGGTGAGCGTGCCGGGCAGGCCGTTGGCGATGGCCGATACCTGACCCGCGGCAATGGCCTCGGTCAGAGCGTTGGACTCGACGCGCGGCTCCTCGCCGGCTTCCTGGGCGCGGCGTGCTTCGCTTTCGCTCGGCGTGCCGTCAAGGGGGATGAGCTCGCAGTCCATATGCTTGTCGAGGGCCTCTTGCAGGGCGTCCTCGTTTTCCTGCGGCATGATCGAACAAGTGGAATAGACGAGCGTGCCGCCCGGCTTGAGGGCACCCATGGCGCGGTCCAGAAGCGCGCGCTGCGAGCGGGCGCACTTGCTCAGCAACTGCTCGGTCAGGCCGCGCAGGCTTTTCTCGTTGCCGCTGATGACGGTGCCCGTGCCGGTGCAGGGGGCGTCGAGCAGGATGCGGTCGAAGCGGAAGAACTCGTCGAGCTCGCGTGCGTCGATGCGCATGACGGGCACGTTTTTGGCACCCTGGCGATGGAGGTTTGATTCGAGCTTCTCGGCGCGGGGGATGTTCATCTCACAGGCGGTGAGGTGTGCCTGTCCCTGCGTGAGGGCGGCGATCTGCGTCGTCTTGCCGCCAGGGGCTGCGCACATGTCCAGGATGTCCTCGCCTGCCTGGGCGCCCAGGACCAACGGCGGCATCATGGATGACAGGCTCTGCAGGTAGATCTTGCCGTCGCGGTAGATGTCGAGGTCCCACAGATCGGAAACCTGGGCCTCGGGCAGGATAAAGGCGTCTGGGTACCAGGCGACGGGGTTGTGGGCGATGCCGGCTGCATTGAGCGCCGCAGCGATGTCCTCGGCGGTCGCCTTGAGCGTGTTGGCGCGCAGCGTGACCGGGCGTGCGGCTGCGGCACCGAAGCCCTCGATCATGAGGTGAGCATCGGCGGGCGCATAGGCGCCGGCGACCGTGTCTACCATAAAGCGCGGCAGGTCGGCGGCGCAGGGAAGGGCGGCAAGCTGGTCGGAAAGCTCGGTAGCGGCAAACTGCCTGAGCTTGAGCTCGGGCTTAACCTGCTTTTTCTGCTTACGACGACGCGGCTTGGACATCCGTCTTTCCTTCCCGTCCCAAATTGACTACTTTCCGGGCACGCCGCTGCTGGCGTGTTTTAGTACTGGCTCTCGTGCTTGCCGAAGAAGTCGAAGCGCGGGGGCAACGGCTTCACGCGGTGCTCACCGGGCTTCTCGCCCAGGCTCTCCACGAACTCGTCCGTGGAGGCAAAGATGTTATCCCAGCTAAAGAAGGCGACCGGATCGACGTCGAAGTACTCGCAGATGAGCTCGCAGCCGGCCGGCACAATACCGTGCATCAGGACGGTTGCCACGCGCAGCTCGGTAAAGGCGTCGACGAGGGCCTGCGTCATCGCGGCATTGGCCGGCTCGCCCTCGAGCTTGTTGGCGGCCTTGGAGGCATCGCTCCAGCGCTTGTTGGCGGCGCGCAGGTAGTCGTCGCACACGGCAAGCGCGCGGTGCGTCTCGAACTTGTACATGGCCTGCTCAAAGGCGAGGGCTGCCTGCTGGGCGGCTTCGACCACAGGGGCGGAGGCTGCGCCGGCGGGAATACAACCGTTGCGATAGGGGCTCTCGTCGCCCTCCTTGACGGCGACGCCGTAGAAGCAGCTGCGGGCCAGGCGGTTGAACACGCCGGTCAGCAGCGCGCTCTCCTTAAGGGCCGGGTCGATAACGCGCTTGTCGTCGCAGGCGCGCACCTCGTTGCCGTCCTTGTCCTTGCCGGTCACGCGCATGTCGTATGCCTTGGGACTAAAGCTTACCGGCTTCTCGGATAGGCCGAGCGACAGCCAATGCGCGCGCATCTGCTCGCAGGTGTAGTGGTTGAGCAGGTCGTCTGCCGGCGGGGGAGGCGTCTGCGAGGACGAGCTGGCCTTTTTGCCCATGTAGAGCAGGTGGTAGCAGGCGCTGACGGTGCTCTGCGTGAGGTCCCAGCCCAGGGCCTCCCACATGGCGGTCTGCGCAATGCAGTAGAAATAGATGTTGTCCTGACCGATAAACTGGTAAATCTGAGCGTCGTCAGAGCACCACCAGTCGCGCCAGTCGAGCGAGCTGTGCTGGTAGGTGGGTGCGGGCACCTGCGTGGAGTCGGCAGCGGGCTCGCCCATGAGGGCAGCATCCTGGGCGGCGACGCCCTCGGTCACGCCGGCGGCCTTGGCATCGCGCGCGAGCACGGTACGCGTATAGCTGATGGGCGCCCACAGGCTCTCGGGCCAGCACCAGCAGGTGACGTCGGAGACGCCATCGACCTCGGGTACCGGAACGCCCCAGTCGATGTTGCCGGTGATGCGGAAGGGCACGAGCGCCTTGCCGCTGCGGAAGCGCACGCCGCCGTTGGCGAGCACAGCGTGGGCATCGTCGCGCTCCTTCCAGCTTGGGAAGGTGACGGTAAAGCTGCTCTTGTTGCCCTCGGGCTCCAGCACGGTGTGCTCAGGAAGCTGATCCTCGACGGCATCGAAGGCCTCGCGGAACTTGTTCTGGATGTAGAGCTGGGCCGGCAGCAGCCACTCCTCCATGGTCTTGGAGACCACGGAGCGAACCTGCGGGTTCTGGGCGAGCTTGGCGGTATAGGTCTTCATAAAGTCGAGGTAGGCCGGCAGGTCAAAGTAGAGGTTGTCGACCGGGCGCAGCTCGGGCACCTCGCCGGTGAGCTGGCTCTTGGGCGCGATGAGCTCCTCGGGCTCAAACTGGTGACCCAGGTCGCACTCGTCGGCATAGGCCTTCTCGGACTTGCAGCCCTGGATGGGGCAGCGGCCGATTACCTGACGGCCGTTGAGGAACGTGCCGGCCTTGGCATCGTAGAACTGCAGCGTGGAGCGCTTGGAGATGGTGCCCTGCTCGTGCAGGCGCTTGATAATCTCGGCGGTCACCTCGTTGTGGATCTGGGCCGCCGGCTCAAGGCCCGAGCCGCCGTAGATGTCACAGCTGATGTTGTAGTTGTTGAGGGTCGCGGCCTGGCGGGAGTGATTGGACTCGACATACTCGCTAATGGACTTGTCGTAGCCCTCGTTCTCCTTGAGCTTGCGGTAGCTCTCCATGATGGGCGAGCCATAGCAGTCGGTGCCCGAGGTGAAGATGACGTTCTCACGGCCCAGGCGGTCGCGCAGGAAGCGGGCGAAGAAGTCGGCAGGGACAAAGACGCCGCCAACGTGGCCAAAGTGAAGGCCCTTGTTGCCGTAGGGCTCGCCGGCGGTAACGATGGCGCGGCGAGGCCAGCTGGGACGGTCGTTCATGGAGTATTTGGATGCCATGGGACTCCTTCGCATATGGTGAGGGCGCGGCCGGGCGCGGGACTCGGCGGCGCGGTGGTCAATTCGTGCATATCGTTCGACATTATCGCACATGCGGGCGGGTGCGTGGCAGGGGCGCTATCCTAAGATGCTATGAATGAGATTTCCAACATACATGCGTTTGAGGACGAGGATTTTCTGCACGCTTGCTTCGTGTGGGGGATGGTCGTAGTCGGCGTGTTTGCCGTGTGCCTGGTGCCGGTGTTTATGCTGCTGGGCGGACCCGCGGACCTGGATGCGGCTGCCGCGGGCGGCTGGACCACGGTCGTGGGCTGGATAGTCGGCTTGGCTGCGATCTCAATGGCGTCGTTCGCCGTGCACGAGCTGGTGCACGGTGTGTTTTTTAAGCTGCTGGCGCCTGCGGGCGCGAAGGTGACCTTTGGGGCGAATCGCGAGACAGCGATAATCTATGCCTGCGCCGAAGGCGTTGTGTATTCGCGCCGGCGGTACGTGGCGGTTTGCCTGGCACCGACGGTTGTTGTGACGACAACGCTTGCCCTGGGGTTTGCGTTTTCGGGCTATCCGCTGCTGTGCTACTTGGCGGCTGGTCTGCACTTGTCGGGCTGTGTGGGCGATTGGTATTACGTGCGGACCATTTTGCGCGACCGTCGCATTGTTGCCTGCGAGGATACGTCCTTTGGCGTGCGCTTTTTCGCAAAGTAGTCTTTTTGGAATGATTATTCTGGGACGGGGATTAAAAAAGGCTCTGTTAGACCAGGATTGACATACATGTGTCCCCACGGTGCCATATCGTTGACCCCATAGACCGCGATGATGGGGGCAGCATGAACGCCGAAGACCTGGTCCTCAACTTCAAGAAGGGCATGGCGAACCTCAGC
>JAXJKV010000013.1:0-14898 GCA_036297525.1 Collinsella sp. | reverse complement strand
GGAGGAGTACATAGCCCATTGGAACACGCGGCGCAGGCAGGTAAAATTGAAGGGCCTGACGCCGGAGGAGTTCCGGAACCGGGCCCTTGCGGCGTAGTCGCTATTTATTCAGTCCAAGTTTCGGGGCGCAGTTCAACGGGCACCTTTGTGGTGGTTTCGCATCGTGGTACCATGGTTCATATCGTTGTTTAAACGACTAAGGGAGTAGACACCATGGAAGAGGCCTATCGTCAAGCACGCAAGCGCGGCGAGCAAGGACGTCGACGCGCCATTAGTCAAAGCGAGCATCCGTACCTCACGGACCTCGATAGCTTGGTCGCCCAGCTCCCCTTAGGTCAGCGAGAGAGCGTCGGCCTAAGGGACATTCCGCTCGAAATGGTCGTCGGTACGGTTACTAAAGGCCGTCAGTCCGCCTTTTCATGCAACTTTATGCCCTTGCTGCCGTTTAGCACCGAGTTCGCCCGCAAGTGGTCCAACCTCTACGACATCCAGGTGACCGAGGGCTATCGCGATCCCGTCATCGTCACCGAGTTCATGCATCGGTTTTACGTCCAAGAGGGCAACAAGCGCGTCAGTGTCCTCAAATTCCTGGACGCCCCGACGGTTTCGGCCAAGGTCACCCGTCTCTACCCCGGCACATGGGATTCCGTCGAAAGCCGCCTGTACGGTGAGTTCTGCGCGTTTTGGCGCGTCTGCCCCCTATACGAGATCGAGTTCTCACGCGAGGGAAGCTACGAGACGCTCGCCAAGATGCTCGGTCAGGACCTTATCGAAAAATGGCCGCAGAAAAAGGTCGACTACCTGCGCCACACCTTCTTACTCTTTAAGCGCGCCTACCTTCGCGCGGGCGGCGACCACCTGGACATTACGCCCGCCGACGCCATGCTCGTCTACCTCAATGTGTACAACCAGGACCGCCTGCTGGATACACCGACGGATATCGTCGTAAACCGCCTGTGCAAGATCTGGCGCGAGCTGGTCATTGCCGGCAAAAATAACGAGGACAAGGTAGATCTTGTCGAAGCACCGAGCGTCGATGAGGAGGAGTCGCCCGCCAAGTCCACCTCCGGCGTGCTCAGCTTCTTTATGGGCAAGACCGTCTATTCGGCGGCCAACCCCCTGCGCATCGCCTTTATCCATGAGTTCCCCTGTGCGACGTCGAGCTGGGACAGCCTGCACGACCAAGGGCGTCAGTATCTCGATGAGCACTTTGGCGGTATCGTGCGCACCGAGGCGTTCGAGGACTGCCATGATCCGGACGCGTTCTACGCCGCCGTGGAAACGGCTGTCAAACATGGAGCAAACGTCATCTTCTCGACCTCGCACCGCCTGATGGAATACACGCTCAGGGCTGCCGTTGAGTATCCCCGGGTTCGGTTCCTCAACTGCTCTATCGGTCTTCCCCATCAAAGCGTCCGTTCGTACTTTGGCAAGATGTACGAGGCCAAGTTCCTCCTGGGCGCCCTTGCCGCCAGCATGGCGGACAACCACCGCATCGGTTACCACGCGTCGGTCTTTGCCTCGGGCGCACTCAGCGAAATCAATGCCTTTGCGATTGGCGCCTCGCTGCTCGACCCCCGTGCGCAAATTATCCTGACCTGGGGCGATGTGCCTGCCGGTGGCCTTGCCGAGGCCATGTGCCGCGAAGGCGTGAGCGTCATGACCGGCGCCGACATGTCAAAGTCGCTCGAAGATCCCACGGCCTACGGACTTCACCGCCTGATCGATGGCAAGGTTGCCGGCATTGCCATGCCGGTGTGGAACTGGGGCCGATATTACGAGCTTATCGTGCGAAGTCTGCTGCATGGCACCTGGGACGAGACCAGTGACGACAGCCGGGTCCGCGCCGTCAACTACTGGTATGGCATGAGCTCGGGCGTTATCGATATTCGCTACGCTCCGGGCCTGCCCTATCAGACGCGCAAGCTTGTTCAGCTACTCCGCAATGGCATCGTCGAGGGCTCCATCAATCCATTTGGCGGCGAGCTCCATAGCCAAGACGGCGTGGTGCAGATCGAGGGCTTTCCCCCACTGCCGAGCACTCAAATCGTCGAGATGGACTGGTTGGCCGACAACGTGGTGGGCACCATTCCGCAGCCCAACGATGAGCCGAAGGTCCACGCCCTATGAAAATCCTTGCCATAGCCGATACCGAAGAACGATGCCTATGGGAGTGCTTTCGCAAGGAACGCTTTGAGGGTGTCGACCTGATTTTGTCCGCTGGCGATCTGGACCCGGATTATCTTGAGTTTTTGGTCACCGTCATCAACAAACCGCTCATCTACGTTCGCGGCAATCACGATGACCGCTACGCGCGTCATGCACCAGGCGGCTGTATCTGTATCGAAGACTCCGTTTACGTGTATCGCGGCGTCCGCATTGCGGGGCTTGGCGGCTCCATGCGCTACCGAGATGGCGCCAACATGTACACCGAGCGCGAGATGGCCAAGCGCGTGCGCAAGCTGTCACGCAAAGTGAGGATGGTCGGCGGCTGCGACATCCTGCTGACCCATGCGCCCGCCGCCGGCATGGGCGATCTGGACGATCTGCCACATCGAGGATTTGAATGCTTTAACACAGCGCTCGAATCCTGGAATCCCGACTACATGGTGCACGGGCATGTACACCAAAGCTACGGCTACGATTTTCAGCGCGAGCGGCAGCATGTGTGTGGAACGACGATCATCAACGCCTGCGGCTATACGCAGTTTGAGCTCGATCAGACGCGCTACCCCATCCGTGGCTGGCAGGCAGCCTGGCTCAATTCGCAAACCATGCGCCGCGAGCTCAAACGCCACGATGCCATCGAGTCCTCAACCGCAAGAACGCCCTGGTAACCACCTTTAAGGCTTGACGCTGCGCCGGCCCCAAGCACCCCATCTCGCCCCTCAAACCGTCGCTCGCGTACCAAAGTACGCGTCGCTCCTCTTTCGGGGCGACCTGGGGCACTTGGAACCGGCTCGCTGCGATGCCATAACATTGACGCCAAAGTGCCAAAACCACCACAAAGGTGCCTGTCCCCTTTGTGGTGGTTTTGACCCGAGATAGCAAGAAACCCGGTCCTGCACAAGGCGGAACCGGGTTTCTTTAGCAATGCTTGCTGTACTCAGGCAGTAACTAGCAGTTACTCAGCCAGGAAGTCACGCTGGACAGCGGGATCGACCTTGACGCCAGGGCCCATGGTGGAAGACACGGAGATGGACTTGACGTACTTGCCCTTAGCAGAAGAGGGCTTGACGCGCAGAATCTCGGTGTACAGGGCAGCGTAGTTCTCGACGAGCTGCTGCTCAGAGAAGGACTTCTTGCCCAGGGGCACGTGGCAGATGCCGTAGCGGTCGGCGCGGTACTCAACGCGGCCAGCCTTGAGCTCGGAGACCATCTTGGCGACGTCCATGGTCACGGTGCCGAGCTTGGGGTTCGGCATGAGGCCACGGGGACCAAGGATCTTACCGATGCGGCCAACCTTGGCCATCATGTTCGGCGTAGCGATAGCGGCGTCGAAGTTGATCTCGCCCTTCTGAATCTGGGCGACGAGCTCGTCGGAACCGATGATGTCGGCGCCGGCAGCCTCAGCCTCACGGGCCTTCTCGCCCTCGGCGAAGACGGCAACACGAACGGTCTTGCCGGTGCCGTGGGGCAGGGAGATGGAACCACGGATGTTCTGGTCAGCCTTACGAGTATCGATGCCCAGACGGAAGTGAGCCTCGACGGTCTCGTCGAACTTGGCGGTGTCGAGCACCTTGATGAGCTTGGCAGCCTGAAGGGGGGTGTAGAGCGTGGCGCGGTCGATCTTCTCGGCAGCGGCGTTATAGCTCTTACCATGCTTAGCCATGTGCATTACCTCCTGTGGTTAAACGGGCGTGAGCCCTCCCACATCGTATCGTGTGCCCTATTGCACACATTTAACGGGCGCCCCGGTCGGAGCACCCGTCGTTACCATAAGAAATCGCTACTCAGCGATGGTGACGCCCATGGAACGGGCGGTACCGGCGATGATCTTCTTGGCGGCGTCAATGTCGTTGGCATTGAGGTCCGGCATCTTGATCTCGGCGATCTTGGTGAGCTGCTCCTGGGAGAGCTGACCAACCTTGTCGGCCTGGGGCTTAGCGGAACCAGACTTGAGGTTCAGCTCCTTCTTGATGAGGTGAGCCGCCGGCGGGGTCTTGGTGATGAAGGAGAAGGACTTATCCTCGTAGACAGAGATCTCAACGGGGATGATGTCGCCCTTCTTGTCCTGCGTCTCGGCGTTAAAGGCCTGGCAGAACTGCATGATGTTCACGCCAGCAGCGCCCAGGGCGGGGCCGACGGGAGGAGCGGGGTTAGCTGCACCAGCAGGAATCTGGAGCTTAATGACGTTGGCAACCTTCTTCTCAGCCATGGTCATTCCTTTCGAATCACGAGTGTGAAGTACTTGCTATATCGTAAGCACGCACGTGTTAGAAGCACTCCTGAGATGAGCAGTCACAGAAGAAGCACGCTCGCGCGAACGGACGAAAACTTAAGCGATGACAGCGACCTGGTTAAAGTCGAGCTCGACCGGCGTCTCGCGGCCAAAGATCATCAGCGTGACCTTGAGCTTGCCAGCCTCGGTGTTAACCTCGGAGACCTTGCCATCAAAGTCGGTAAGCGGGCCATCGGTGACGCGGACGGACGTACCGACCTCAATATCAACCGAGGTGCGCTTGGGCGAATCGCCCTTACCGGGACGACGAGTCATCTTGTTGTACTCGTCGCGGGAAAGCGGAGCGGGCTTGCCGTTGCCGCCTAGGAAACCGGTGACGCCAGGCGTGTTACGAACACACGTCCAAGCATCGTCATCCATCTCCATGCGGACCAGGACATAACCCGGGAAGATCTTGGAATCCTTGGTCTCACGCTTGCCACCCTCTTTAATCTCGGTGACGCGCTCCATAGGAATCTCGATATCAAAGATACGGTCCTGCATGCCCATAGTCTCGATGCGATGCTCGAGATCGGACTTAACGCGGTTCTCGTATCCAGAGTAAGTGTGAACGACGTACCAACGCTTAGACATGGTTTAGCCCCTCAATCCAGAGAACAGAGCAAGAGCCTCGCCAAAGCCAGCATCGAGCAGAGCGATGACGACGCCGACGACGATCAGAGAAGCGCAAACAACAACCGAGTAGTTCACGAGCTCCTTCTTATCGGGCCACGTGACACGCTTCATCTCGGACTTGACCGAAGCGAAATACTTCTTGGTGCGGGCGAAGAAACCAGGCTTCTCGTTCTTCTTGGACTTCGCAGCCTTCTCGTTCTTCTTGGCAACGGCCTTCTTGGCCTCAACCTTGGAGTTGGCGGCAGCTTTGTTGGCAGGTGTCGGCTGCTGAGCCTTCTTCTTGTTCTTCTTGTTGGCCATTTGGGTTACCTCCGCGCAATGCGCTTATACATGAGTAAACCGTAAGCCCCCAAGTGGGAGCTTACGGAATAATGACTGGCACGCCAGGAAGGACTCGAACCCTCAACACTCGGTTTTGGAGACCGATGCTCTACCAATTGAACTACTGGCGTATGTGACTAGAGACTAGCGAGTCTCTTTGTGCAGCGTGTGGTGACGGCACCAGGGGCAATACTTCTTGATCTCCATACGATCAGGCATGGTCGACTTGTTCTTGGTGGTCGTATAGTTGCGGCGCTTGCACTCAGTGCACGCAAGAGTAACTAGAGTACGCATGTATCCTGAACCTTTCATTTCCGCCCCGTACGGGCACGAGTTGTTACTTTATCAGCTCCACGTAAGTGCTGTCAATGAAAACCTCGAGTCAATTGGTTCTCGGTGGATCCATTCATATTTGGAACACATCAATGAAGCCATCGAGAGCTAATCGACGGTGCATCCAGGACCATTATCGACCCTCTCGACACCAGCAACGGCTCAATATCCATTGCAGAAAAGAACCCGGCACCCATATAAGTGCCGGGTTCTCTAAGTCAGCTATATCAAAGAGCTAATTTACTCAATGATCGTGGAGACGATGCCCGAACCGACGGTGTGGCCACCCTCGCGGATAGCGAAGCGCAGGCCCTCCTCCATGGCGATCGGGTGGATGAGGTCGCCCTCGATGGTGATGTGGTCACCAGGCATAGCCATCTCGGTGCCCTCGGGGAGCTTGACCGTACCGGTAACGTCGGTGGTACGGAAGTAGAACTGAGGACGATAACCATCGAAGAACGGGGTGTGACGGCCGCCCTCCTCCTTGGTCAGAACGTAGATCTCGCCGGTGAACTTGGTGTGCGGGGTAACCGAACCGGGCTTGCAGAGAACCTGGCCGCGCTCGATGTCCTCACGCTTGATGCCGCGGAGCAGCAGACCGACGTTGTCGCCAGCCTCGCAGAAGTCCATGGACTTACGGAACATCTCGATACCGGTAACGACAGTGTTCTGGGTATCCTTGATGCCGACGATCTCGACGGGCTCGTTGAGCTTGAGCTCACCGCGCTCGACACGGCCAGTAGCAACGGTACCACGGCCGGAGATGGTCATAACGTCCTCAACGGCCATCAGGAACGGGAGGTCGTTGTTACGAGCAGGCGTCGGGATGTACTCGTCGACGGCCTTCATGAGCTCGCGAATGGCGTCCATCCACTTGGCGTCGCCCTCGAGAGCGCCCAGAGCGGAGCCACGGATGACGGGGATGTCGTCGCCGGGGAAATCGTACTCGGAGAGGAGCTCACGGGTCTCCATCTCGACGAGGTCGATGAGCTCGTCATCGTCGACCATGTCGCACTTGTTCAGGAAGACGACGATGTAGGGAACGCCGACCTGACGGGCGAGCAGGATGTGCTCGCGGGTCTGAGCCATGGGGCCGTCGGTAGCAGCGATGACCAGGATAGCGCCGTCCATCTGAGCAGCGCCGGAGATCATGTTCTTGACGTAGTCAGCGTGGCCCGGGCAGTCAACGTGAGCGTAGTGACGGGCAGCGGTCTCGTACTCAACGTGGGAGACGGAAATCGTAATGCCGCGCTCGCGCTCCTCGGGAGCCTTGTCGATGTTCTCGAACGCAGTGAAGTCAGCCTTGCAGCCCTCGGTCTCGGAGAGAACCTTGGTGATGGCAGCGGTCAGCGTGGTCTTGCCGTGGTCGACGTGACCAATGGTGCCGATGTTAACATGCGGCTTAGTGCGCTCAAACTTCTCTTTGGCCATAAAGCCCTCCTCTAAACAGGTCGTCCCCGGACGGGACTTTGCCTTTATACCATAGTGGCCTCTCAACATACTATTGAGAAGCCACCGTGTTACCTATGGTAGCGGTGACTGGATTCGAACCAGTGACGCCACGGGTATGAACCGTGTGCTCTAACCAACTGAGCTACACCGCCGGATGGAGCCTGCAACCAGACTTGAACTGGTGACCTCTTCGTTACCAACGAAGTGCTCTACCGACTGAGCTATACAGGCACTTGACGGGTGGGAGCTATAGGATTCGAACCTATGTAGGCAGAGCCAACGGGTTTACAGCCCGTCCCCATTAACCACTCGGGCAAACTCCCAATCGTTCAAGTATCCGCAGGTCCTTTGGTCTTTTGGACCGCCGCCCCCGCGAACGAAAAAGATAATACGATGCAACCTTGGGGGCTGTCAACGAAAACCTCTAGATACACGGTGCCGGGCGTATCTATATAGCTGTGACCTGCGGTTTTGTTGAGTTTGGATATGAAGGACGGTGGATTTGGCTACGCTTGTGACATTTCACGAGGGAACACTTTGTCACGGTGGAGTACATCTGCAGCATCGACCTTCGATACCAGCTTATTTGCACCTATATATAGGTCGAGATCGGGGCTGCCCAGACAGAAGATTGCTCTTCCCAGGCAAAATCGAGCGTGGATTTTCTTCCGTTTGAAATCGAGCGTGGATAATCTCCCACTTTGCCGTGCCATCGAATCCAAAGTGGCAGATTATCCACGCTCATTCACTAGGCGGAAGATTTTCCACGCTCGTGTGTCCGATAATCCACGCTCGATGACGATGACCAACCTCGCCCCGGCCTATGTCTCGACCTGTAACAGTAAGAGGGTTATTCCTCCCCTATCTGTTACAGATCGAGATGTTTCGCAGAAACCCCCGCTTACGTCTCATTCTGTAACAGTAAGAACGGTTTTCAGCCTCTTCGTGTTACGGATCGAGATGTTATCGGCCTTCCCTTGGCAATGTTTCGATCTGTAACTATAAGGAGGGTCTTCAGCCCACTCGTGTTACGGATCGAGACAAACCTGAAGCTTGGTTGGCGCCAAACACGCTGACTTATCGACATAAATAGAAACGGGCCCTGTCCCACAAGGAAACAGAGCCCGAAACTCTCATGGAGCCAGTGACAGGAATCGAACCTGCAACCCACTGATTACATCGCATTCCATTCTGGTTAATAGCGTCCATCTGCGACTATAGCGACCGTAACCTCGCCTTTTTCTTTCGTTTTCCGCTTATAGTCTCACTTGAGACGTCTCCGAAACAGTCAAATTGCACACTCATTGCACACGCGATTGCACACGGAGGGACAATGGAAGAGAAATATACCACCTCGTCTATATATAAGTTTAAGGACGATCGCTGGCGCGCACAGTTCCCCTATTTGGAGAACGGCATCTGGCATAAGAAGACTCAGCTCTTGGAACATCGAGGGCGCGATAAAGGCAGAAGCCATAAGCATCGCGATGCCGCCATGCTCGAGGCCGAATCCATCCGCGCATCTCTCAATGAGAAGGCCACCGCAGAAGCAGCTGAACCCAAGGGGCTTGGTATCACCGTTTCAAAGCTCGTGACATGCTATATCAATATCGAGTGCGCGGACGTCGCGCGCTCCACGGCGACCGGATACCACGGCATGCTCCGCCGGAATATCGAACCGTATCTCGGTGATGTCCCATTGGAAGACCTTACGGAAGAGGATGTTCAGGAATGGATAACAGCGATCGCCTCAACCCACGCACGGTCCACCGCCTGCAACTCCCTACGGTTGTTACGAGGCTCGCTCAAATATGGAATGCGAAAGAAATGGATTGACGAAAACGTGGCCTCTTGGGCAAAAGTCCCCAAAAACGAAGACGTGAACTACGGTCTACCGAATTCGCTTACAACCAAAGAGCGAACCAGGGTCTTGAACACTCTGAACGCCTCCATAGATATCCCAGCGATGCTTGCAGCCAAGATAGCGCTCTACACGGGATTGCGGCGCGGCGAGCTCTGCGCCCTGAAATGGAAAAACGTGAACTTTAAATCCGCAACGATCCGAGTCGAGGCCGCGATTGGGCACACAGATAACGAGTTCTATATCAAGGGCCCCAAGAGCATTAGCAGCCGGCGCGCTATCCCCAACTGCCCGAAAGACCTTGCGAAGCGCGAGGCCGACATGAAGTCCGAATGCGCGAATCTGGGCGTTGAGTTCAGCGACGAACTGTTTGTCCTCGGCTTTCCGGACGGTTCCTTCTTGAAACCGCCCAGGATCAACGACGCTTGGCGGGCCTTGGCAAAAGCCTTGAAGCTCCATGGCGTCTTGAACAAGAACACCGTCACCTTCCACGACCTCAGGCACAGCTTCGCAACGTACGCCGTCTCCAACGGAATCGATCCGAGAACCCTCGCAAGCCTCATGGGGCACTCGAAGGCGTCAATGACACTCGACAGATACGCCAGCGCCGATCCAAAAGCCACCGCATCGGCCATGAGAACTCTTGGACGCTTATATAAAGAGTAACTTGCTTCATAACAAGGAGGGAAACAGCCGTGACTCGGAGGCCCGGCTTTAACCGGGCCTCTTCTTGTTATCTCGGCTTTTCAACGCCTTTTTGGTCCATAGTGTCCGCCATGCCCGTACTTTGACGAATGCCGGTAGCGTCGTGTCAGACTGCGAAATGAAAGAACACGGCAAATTCCAGAAAGGAGGCCAAAATGAAAGTCAAAGAAAAGCGTATCGGGGTCGACGACTTCCGCAGTATGCCGGATATCGTCGATCCGCTGCCGGTCGCGCACCTGCTCGGTATCAGCGACCGCTCCGTCTACCGTCTCTGCCAGAACGGGACATTCAAAGCCGTGAAATGCGGCAAGTTGTGGCGAATCAACCGCGACAGCGTGCTCAGCTATATCGGAGTCACTATCGACCGAACCGAATGCCCGTCAACCAACATCAATTAAAAACGACCATTACATGGGGTCCGAGAGGCCCCTCTTTATTATAAGGAGGCCCTATGGTCGGAACTAAAACAGTCAGCGTGAAGCTCGATTCCAAGCTCTATGCCGCCCTCAAGACTCGGGCCGAACTCAACAAGTCCAACGTCAGCGACGAGATCCGCTCGCTCCTGCGCTCGGCGCTCGCCGCAGAGGAGCTCGACCTCTACGGCAACGAGGTCGCGGGCTTCATCCGCGGCGTCGTCGACGCGCGCATGGACGTCGCCGCGCTCGACATCGAGCGCAAGCTCGACGCCACCGAGGACCGCATCGCCGCGGTCCTCTCGCGCCCCATGACCGCCGCCATCATGGCCGGCCTCATGTCGGCCGACGTCCTCAAGGCCTCCTACGCCTCGCTCGACGACGTCCCCGTCGCGGACATCTGGAAGAACTACCTCGCGCAGGCCGGCGAGCTCAGCCGCGCCGGACTCGGCCGCATCGACGAGGTGAAGCTCCACGCGCGCGAGCGCGCCGATGGCTAGCCCGCCCGTCATCGTCAACCACTCCGTCGTCCGCGCGGCGGCGTCCGCGAGGGCGACCGCCGCGGGCCTGGCGGCATACGCCGGCACCCGCCGCGGCGTCGTCATCGAGGTCAGCGAGGCCGACGGCAGGAGGCTCGGCGTGGACGGCCTGGCCGCCTACGCCGCGAACAGGACCGGCTCGACCGGCGGCCTCTGGGGCGCGGACGGCCCGGTCGCCGTGGCGGAGGCGAGGCGCGCCATCGCCCAAAACGGCGGCGCCGTGCTCACCACCATCGTCACGGTCCCGAACGAAATGGCCCCAGGTGCCGGACTCGACCGCCTGGACGCCTGGCAGGCGCTGGTGCGCTCCGAGTGGCCGAGGCTCTTCTCCGAGATGACCGGTGTGCCCGAGAGCCGCGTGGAGTTCTACGCGGCGATGCACATCAACGACACGAGCCACCACGTCCACATCCTCACGGTCGACCGTGAGGGCGACTGGGACTCCCTGCTGCCCAAGGGGAAGATGGAGGCGGCGCGGCTCGAGATCTCCTCGAAGGCCATGGCACCGCTGCTGCGGGAGGCCTACATCGAGCGCGACCTCGCGAGGGAGGCGGCGCTGGACGCCGTCGCCCGCATCGACCGGAGCCGCCTTGACATCGAGTTGCCACGCGACGGCAGAATCGAGGCCGCGCACCTCAGGCGGTTCCACCCGGAGACCTCCGCCGCGCTGAGGGAGGCCCTCGACCGGGCGGCCTCCGACTCCCCCGCACTCGGCGGCGCACTGGACCGCCACAGGAAGGCCGTCGAGAGGTGCGCCGACCTCAAGTGCCTGACCGGGGAGGCGCGGGACGTCTATGTTCGCAGGGCCGCCGACGACTTCGGCCTCCGCTGCGAGAACGCCGCCCTGCGCGTCATGGTCCCCGACAGGGCGCCGGCGCGCGAGCAGACGCCGATGCGACGCGCCACGCCCGGAACCGGCCCGGCGACGGAGAGGCGGCGAGAGGCCGGCCTCGCCACCGAGGCCCGGGCCTGTATCCCGAAAAGGCGCCTTGAGGCAATCGGCCGAAAGGTCGCCCGCGGCCAGTCGATCGAACGCAACGACTTAAAGGGGTGCCCCACGGCGGAGCGGATCTTCCGGCAGGTGCCGTCGGCCGGCCCGGCCCTCGGACGCGCGGCCGCGATGACGGCCTTCATCGCAAGGGAGGCCACGCGGGACGCCGGTGGCCGCGACATGGGGGACGAGGCCGGAGAGAGGGTCCTGCGGCTCATCGCCTCGGCCCTGCGGATCCTGGCATCCGGCGGCACCGGGCCGTCGAGTGCCCCGACCGTGAAGATTGCGAACAGGATAGAAAGGACAATGAGAAGATGAAGCCCAAATCCTTCAACCGCAACATGAGGAGGGAGCTCGCCGACACGCTGGCGGCCCACGGTATAGTCGCCGTCGTCGCCGCCATCGCGACCGTCAGCGCGTGGGATTATGCGAGCTGGTGGATGGCATCGCTCGCCTCCGACCTCTCCACCCTGTTGCACTTGCAGGTTGGCGACCCGGGGGCCGAGCCCGACACCGTCCTCCGCAACCCGTTGGATACGCTCGCCGACACGTTGGCAACCGGGAAAGTGGGCGGGCTGCTGGCCGCGGTCGCAGCCGTCGCAGTCACCATCATGGTCCTCGGCCTCGTCTCGTGGGCACGTTCGTGGCTGAGGCTCCACGACGGGACGTTCGCCGGCGACCGCGCGCCCACGCGCACGCACGGGGACGCCTGGCTCGAGTCGAGGCCGTCCAGGGTCGCAAGGCGCTGCCCGCCGTGGGACGGGAAGGAGGCCGCGAGGGGACTCGTTGCGGCCGGCTGCGTCGGCGGCGGGATCGCGATGGTCCCGGCCATCCACTGTCTCATAAGGGCGGGCAGCGGCGCAGGCAAGACGAGAAGGTCTCTTGCCGTCAGCGTGGCCGCCGCGATCGACCGCAACGCCCACGGGATCCCGACCTCCGTCATCGTCCACGACCCGAAGTCCGAGATCCGCGCATGGACCGAGCCGCTCGCCAGGAGGGCCGGGATGGAGGTCGTCGCCATTCGGCTCGACGAGCCCGTCAAGTCGGCGAGGTTCAACCCCCTCGACCGCGCTATCGCGGCACTCGGGACCGAGGGCCTCGCCGGTGCCGTGGCCGAGCTCCGCGAGCTGTCGTCCGCCATCGTGCCCGATGCCTTCTCCTCTGGCCAGAGGTTCTTCACGGACGCCAGCCGCAACCTGCTGACCGGCCTCTGCCTGCTCACGATAACGGACGAGCGGATCCCCGACGGCGCGCGGAACCTCTCGACCGTGCTCGCGCTCCTGGAACCCCGCGACGGGAAGAGCGCCGTGAAGTCGCTGGAGGAGCTCGCCGCGGACCTGCCGGCGGGAAACCCGGCGCGCCAGTTCCTCCTCGTCGCCTCGTCGAACGGCGGCGGAGGGGAGGCCCTCGTCTCCACCGCGCGCAACTACCTCATGTCCTTCTGCGACGACGACGTCAGCCGAATGCTCTGGGACGGCGAGGTCGACCTCGCATCGGTCGGGCGCAAGCCCACCATCCTCTACATCGCCAGCGCGACGGACCGAGGGGACCGCGGCGCGCTCGTCTCGTGCATCTTCTCCCAGGCGCTGTCGGCGCTGCGCGAGACCGCGCGCCTGTCGGGCGGCAGGCTGCCGGCCGAGACCCTGCTCGCCATCGACGAGGGGTCCGGGATCCCCAAGATCCCCCGCCTCCTCGGCGATCTCGCGGAGGTCCGCAGCATCGGCCTGCACGTCGTCTTCGTGCTCCAGAACACCCGCCTGCTCGAGGCCCGGTGCGGCTACTCCAGGGCAGAGTCGGACGCGCTGCTGGCGCTGCTCGGCACCCAGGTCGTCCTCTCGGTAGAGTCCGTCGGCGAGGCGGAGGAGATCAGCAAGCGACTCGGCGACTACAGTGTCAAGACGACCGGGCAGAGCTCCACCAAGGGGACGCAGAGCTCCTCGTCCGGCAAGTCGTTCTCCGTGGCGCGCCGTCCGCTGATCACCCCGTCGGAGCTCATGGCCTGGAGCGCGCGCGAGAACGGCGCGCTCGTGATCGACGCGGAGGGACCGATGGCGCTCGCCAGCCGCGACATCACCGAGACGTTCTTGGGGCCGCTGCTGGGCATGACGTCGCCGGAGGCCGAGGGCGCGCTGCTCGCGCGGGCGCTCGAGGGGGAGGTCCGCAACGACGCCCCGGCACCGGTCTGGCGTATCCCGGAGAAGCCGAAAAAGCCCAAGGGGTCGCCGTCCGGCGGCAGGAAGCGCAAGGTGTCCGCGGCGCCCGACGGGTTCTGACGCGTCATACGGCCCTGCCCGCGCAAACGGCCCTCCGTCATACGGCGCTCGGGGCGCGTATGACGGAGGGCCGCCGTCGCCTTTCCGGCTTGACCGGCAACGCTACCAGCGGAAACGAACTCGGCCCGCCGAGTTGCGCCGCAAAATCCCGGACGCCCGTAGTGCGCCCTTATCCTGCTCCCACCGTCCAAGGCACTTGGGCGGCGGGAGTTCCGCATCCCCGGGAATCAGAACCACCCTTAAAAAGGGTGGTTTGCTCTTAGGGTATAACCCACGGGCCCCGGGCTCGCGTCTAAAGGCGCGGGCCCGGACTTCGTCCAGGCCTAGTGCATCTTGACCCGTGGCGCGCCGGTCGAACCGGCAGCATCACCCCCTCTTGAAGGGGTCCTCGTACTCCTTCACGCTCAGCTTGTCCAGCGCGATGTCGTGGGACTCCTGCTCCCTGATGTACTTGGCGATCGTCGCCTCGTTCAGGCCGACGGTGGACACGTAGTAGCCCTCCGCCCAGAACTTCCTGTTGCCGAACTTGTACTTGAGGTTGGCGTGCCTGTCGAATATCATCAGCGAGCTCTTCCCCTTCAGGTAGCCCATGACGCTCGCGACGCTGTACTTCGGCGGGATCGCCAGCAGCACGTGCACGTGGTCGGGCATCAGGTGCCCCTCGATTATCTCGATCCCCTTGTACTCGCACAGCTTCCTGAGGATCTCCCCTATGTCGCTCCTGATTTGGCTGTAGATCACTTTGCGCCTATACTTCGGCGTGAACACGATGTGGTACTTGCACATCCACTTCGTGTGGGAAAGGCTGTAGGCCTTCTGGGCCATGGCGACCACCCCTTCGACTCGAATTCTTGACGGCCTGAACAATCGCCAATATCGGCCGGAGGGGTGGCTTTGTAAAGCCGTTTGTCTCCACCCGCGTAGCGGGTGGTT
>JAXJKV010000012.1:0-25934 GCA_036297525.1 Collinsella sp. | reverse complement strand
GTTTAAGTTTGTCGCGAGTTCCGCACGCAAAGGAAAGCACTTAATGTGCTTTCCGTCTTGCGCAGGACTGTAGAGCAGCAAACTTAAACAGCGGGCCGCCCGGACCGGGAATCCGCCCACGCGCACAGAAGGGGATTCCTTTTGTGTAGGCTTTGCGGAAATGTGCCAATTTTGGGATACGCCCGGCGGCGTGGTCTGTTGACGGCACAGCTAACGCCACGTATCCTATCGAACTGCGTGTTTCGTAGGGGGATGCTGACCCCTCGATTCAAGCCGTTGCACTTTACAGAAAGCTGGAATCATTCGAGAAGGAGTACGCTTTGCCTACTATTAACCAGCTGGTTCGCCAGGGCCGTCGTTCCGTGCCCAAGAAGTCCAAGAACGCTGCTCTGCAGCACAACTCCCAGAAGCGCGGCGTGTGCACCCGCGTCTTCACCACGAGCCCCAAGAAGCCGAACTCGGCTCTTCGTAAGGTTGCCCGTGTTCGCCTTGTCAACGGCATCGAAGTTACTGCTTACATCCCGGGTGAGGGCCACAACCTGCAGGAGCACTCCATCGTGCTCGTCCGCGGCGGTCGTGTCCGTGACCTCCCTGGTGTCCGTTATCACGTCATCCGTGGCGCCTACGACGCTGCTCCGGTCCAGAACCGTATGCAGGCCCGTTCCAAGTACGGTGCTAAGCGCCCCAAGGCTAAATAAGCCAGATAACGTTTTGATACTTTCGCCGTGTGCCGCCTAAGCGCCGCACGGTAGACACTTAAGGAGATTTCACATGCCGCGTCGTGCAGCAGCTAATCGTCGTGAGGTTCAGCCTGACGCCGTTTACAACAACCGCCTGGTGACTCAGCTCATCAACAAGGTCCTTCTTGACGGCAAGAAGGCCACCGCTGAGCGCATCGTTTACACCGCTTTCGAGATCGTTGCCGAGAAGTCCGAGGGTGGCGACGCTCTCGCTACCTTCAAGAAGGCTATGGACAACGTCAAGCCCACGCTCGAGGTTAAGCCCAAGCGTGTCGGTGGCGCTACCTATCAGGTCCCGATGGAGGTCAACTCCCGTCGTTCCACCGCTCTGGGTATCCGCTGGATCGTCAACTTCTCCCGCGCTCGCAAGGAGAAGACCATGGCCGAGCGTCTCGCCAACGAGATTCTCGACGCTTCCAACGGCCTGGGCGCTTCCGTCAAGAAGCGTGAGGACGTCTTCAAGATGGCCGAGGCCAACCGCGCGTTCTCTCACTATCGTTGGTAAGTTAAGGTAAGGAACTAACATGGCTAAGCCTAAGTACAAGCTTTCCGATACCCGTAACATCGGCATCATGGCCCACATCGATGCCGGTAAGACCACCACGACCGAGCGTATTCTTTACTACACCGGTAAGACCCACAAGATCGGTGAGGTCCATGAGGGCGCTGCCACCATGGACTGGATGGTTCAGGAGCAGGAGCGCGGCGTAACCATTACCTCCGCTGCTACCACGTGCTTCTGGAACAAGGACGGTAAGGACTACCGCATCCAGATCATCGACACCCCGGGCCACGTTGACTTCACCGCCGAGGTCGAGCGCTGCCTGCGCGTCCTCGATGGCGCTGTCGCCGTCTTCGACGCCGTTGCCGGCGTTCAGCCCCAGTCTGAGACCGTTTGGCGTCAGGCTTCTACCTTCAACGTCCCCCGCATCGCCTTCATCAACAAGTATGACCGCGTGGGCGCAGACTTCTTCAACGCTATCGAGACCATGAAGGATCGTCTCGACGCCAACGCCGTGGCCGCTCAGGTCCCGATGGGCGCCGAGGACAACTTCTGGGGCGTCATCGACCTCGTCACCATGACCGCATGGGACTTCAAGGCCGACGACAAGGGCATGACCTACCCCGAGCCGATGGACGAGATCCCGGCTGAGTTTGCTGACATCGCTGCCACCAAGCGCGAGGAGCTCCTCGACGCTGCTGCCAGCTTTGACGACGAGCTCATGGAGAAGATCCTCATGGAGGAGGACTTCACCGTCGAGGAGCTCAAGGCTGCCCTGCGTAAGGGCGTTCTGGCCAACGAGCTCAACCTCGTCTTCGTGGGCTCCGCCTACAAGAACAAGGGCGTTCAGGAGCTGCTCGACGCTGTCGTCGACTACCTGCCCAGCCCGCTCGACGTTGAGGCCGTCACCGGTACCGATCCGGATACCGGCGAGGAGATCCAGCGTCATCCTTCCTTCGATGAGCCTTTCTCCGGCCTGGTCTTCAAGATCATGACCGACCCGTTCGTCGGTAAGCTCACCTACGTCCGCGTTTACTCCGGCCGCGCCGAGTCCGGCTCCTACGTGGTCAACGCTTCCAACGGTCAGCGCGAGCGCCTCGGCCGCATCCTCGAGATGAACGCCGCCGAGCGTATCGACCGTGACGACGCTGCCGCCGGCGACATCGTCGCTTGCGTCGGCTTCAAGAACTCCACCACCGGTGACACCCTGTGCGCCGAGGGCAAGGAGATCGTCCTCGAGAAGATCGAGTTCGCTAAGCCCGTTATCGACGTTGCCATCGAGCCCAAGACCAAGGCCGAGCAGGACAAGATGTCCCTGGCTCTGACCAAGCTCGCCGAGGAGGACCCGACCTTCCAGGTGTCCACCAACCACGAGACCGGCCAGACCATCATCGCCGGCATGGGCGAGCTGCACCTCGAGATCATCGTCGACCGTCTGCTCCGCGAGTTCAAGGTTGACGCTAACGTTGGTAAGCCCCAGGTTGCCTACCGCGAGACCGCTGGTCACGACGTCGAGAAGGCTGAGGGCAAGTTCGTCCGTCAGTCCGGCGGTCGCGGTCAGTACGGTCACGCCGTCATCAAGCTCGAGAAGATGGAGGAGGGCTTCGGCTACGAGTTCGTCAACGCTATCGTCGGCGGCGTCGTGCCTAAGGAGTACATCCCGTCCATCGACAAGGGCATCCAGGAGGCCCTGAACACCGGTGTTATCGCCGGCTTCCCGGTCCTCGACGTTAAGGTCACCCTGTTCGACGGTTCTTACCACGAGGTCGACTCCTCTGAGGCCGCCTTCAAGATCGCCGGTTCCATGGCTATCAAGGACGCCCTCAAGAAGTCCGATCCGCAGCTGCTCGAGCCGATCATGGCTGTCGAGGTCGAGACCCCCGAGCAGTACATGGGCGACGTTATGGGCAACCTCTCCGGTCGCCGCGGCAAGATCGAGGGCATGGAGGATCGCAAGAACAGCAAGCTCATCCGTGCCAAGGTGCCGCTGGGCGAGATGTTCGGTTACGCTACCGACCTTCGCTCCCAGACCCAGGGCCGTGCATCCTACACGATGCAGTTCGACTCTTATGAGCCCGCGCCCAAGTCCATCGTGGACGAGGTCATGAGCAAGAACGCCTAAGTTCGAGCTCCCTGTTACGTAATCCGCGAGAACATCTCTCGCACTCTTTGGAGGTTTAAGTTGGCTACCCAGAAGATCCGCATTCGCCTCAAGGGCTATGATCACGAGGTCGTCGATCAGTCCGCGAAGCTCATCGTCGAGACCGCTCAGAAGACCGGCGCTCGCGTTTCCGGTCCTGTCCCCCTGCCCACCGAGCGCAACCTGTACACGGTTATCCGCTCGCCGCACGTGAACAAGGACTCCCGTGAGCAGTTCGAGATGCGCACTCACAAGCGCCTCATCGACATCCTCGACCCCACCTCGGGCACCGTTGATTCGCTCATGCGTCTCGACCTCCCCGCTGGCGTCGACATCGACATCAAGCTCTAAGCGATATCGCTCATAGCTTAAAGGGCCCCGCTGCCGTTACGGTAGCGGGGCCCTTTTGTTTAGCATGATGGGATTGGACCGCCGGATAAGGCTGCCGAGCGGCTGGCTGTGGCGCCCTATTCGCTCGCGGGACGCAGCGATGCCTCCTCAAAATGGAAGGATCGCAAACCGCCTTCCGTTTCGATACACGCGCGACCAAAGCCATCGACGGTTTTAAAGATGCCGCGTGCCAGCTCGTCGCCGGCAGGGGAACGGGCGATAACGTGCTCCCCAATCCAATTGAGGTGAGTGACATATTCGCCGTGGACGGGCGCGAGCGGTCCGCCGTCTTCTTCCATGGCGTTAAGACGCTCTGCCCACGCATCTACAGCGTCTATAACTGCGTGATAGACCTCATCGAGGAGCATGTTGACGGTGGGAACGCTCTCGTTAAGGTCCGAGAGGCCAATTGCCGCCAGACCGCCATCGGGTACCTCTTGGGGCGTGTAGTTTACGTTGACGCCAATGCCGCAGACGGCGAAGGGCTTGCCTTCGTTATCGCGTGCGGCCTCGACCAGAATGCCGCCGAGCTTGCGTCCTCGCGCGACAAGGTCGTTGGGCCATTTAAGGCGAATCTCGTTTGCAAGACCCTGCTTTTCGAGTGCTTCAAGCACCGCTAGGCCGCTGACGGCGGCAAGACCAGAGAACTTTGCAGGATTAACGCATGGGCGCAGGACAATCGAAAGCAATAAGTTGCCGACGGTTGAGTCCCACTTGTGCCCGCGCCGGCCGCGTCCTGCTGTTTGAGCCCGGGCGGCAAGTCCTGTGCCGTGCGGCGCTCCCTGTTTTCCTGCTTCGAGCAGGTCATCGTTGGTCGATCCGGTTACGTCGACTATCGTTAATTTGGCATCCATAACGGTTGCTACCTCCTAAGTTAATAAGGCAATCGCGTAATGGTGTCGAGAGATAGACACAATGTGAAGCCTTTGTCGCATTTGGACAATTTAATGTTAACACGTCAACAACGACTAAAATGCGCTATCCTCTCTTGGTCGATGTAAACACGTCAACAACTCAAAGGAGGCTAGTGATGGGTTTCACGATTCTTGGAACAGGCTCGGCGCTTCCTGAGCGCAGTGTTTCCAATGACGAGCTGTCTGAGTTCCTCGATACCTCGGATGAGTGGATTTTTACCCGCACAGGTATCAAGAGCCGCCACGTCTGTACCACCGAGTCACTTGACGACCTTGCCGTAGCGGCGAGCGAGCGGGCACTCCAGGTGTCCGGAATCGACGCGAGCCAGCTGGATCTGATCGTCTGCTCGACGACGACGGGTGACCACCTTGTTCCCGCTGAGGCGTGTGCCGTTGCTGAGCGACTAGGAGCGGCGTGCCCTGCCTTCGATGTCTCGGCGGCCTGTGCCGGCTTCGTGTTTGCGCTCGATGTCGCCGAGGGCTATATCGAGCGCGGTCGTGCCGAGCGCGTGCTTATCGTTGCTGCTGAGCAGATGACGCGCGCGCTCGACTGGACCGACCGCGCCACCTGCGTGCTCTTTGGCGATGGGGCAGGCGCCGCAGTGATTGGGGCTGGGGGAGACAGCCCCCTTGCCGTTGAGCTTTCGACGGCGCCCGACGTCGAGACGTTACACGTTCCCGGTCTGGTCGGCACCTCGCCGTTTAAGGCTTCCGCAGATAGCAAGAGCGTGCTGTCCATGAATGGCCGCCGCGTGTTCAAGTTCGGCGTCAACGCCATCTGCGACACGGTCCATAAGCTTGCGGGCGATGCGGGCATTTCGGTCGAAGACATCGACCATTTTGTATTCCATCAGGCTAACGAACGAATCCTGAGTCAGGCGGTCAAGCGCCTCGGCGTGCCAGATGAGCGCGTGGTTCGAACGCTGCGCGAGACCGGCAACATTTCGAGCGCCTGCATTCCCTTTGCGCTTGACCGTCTGGCACGCACCGACGCACTGAATGCGGGCGACACCATCGCCCTCGTTGGATTTGGCGCCGGCCTGGATATAGGTGGCTATCTGCTTCGTTGGAAGTAGTTGCACATAGGAAAAAACGCCCCTAGGGCACAAACAAAGGAGAACTACCATGGCAGATCAGAAGACCTTCGAGCGCGTTTGCGACGTTATCCGCGAGACCGCCGGTCTTGACGATGTCGAGATGAAGCCCGAGTCCACGCTCGAGGAGATTGGTCTCGACAGCCTGGGCACCGTCGAGATCCTCGTCGCCGTCGAGGACGAGTTTGGCATCCAGCTCGATACCGAGGAGAACCCCAAGACGGTCGGCGAGTTCGCCGATACGGTCGAGGCGGCATTGGAGAAGTAGAGATGCTCAAGACTCCTCTCTGCGATCTGCTCGGCATCGAAAAGCCCGTGTTCCAGGGCGGTATGGCCTGGATTGCCGATGCCTCGCTGGCGTCCGCAGTGTCCGAGGCGGGTGGCTTAGGCATCATCGCGGCCATGAACGCCGACGCCAACTGGCTTCGCGACCAGATTCATGAGCTGCGCGCCAAGACGGATAAGCCCTTTGGCGTCAACGTCATGCTCATGAGCCCGTTTGCCGACGAGGTCGCGCAGGTCGTGATTGACGAGCGAGTGCCGGTCGTCGTGACGGGCGCCGGCAATCCCGCCAAGTACATGAAGGCGTGGAACGAGGCGGGCATCAAGGTCATCCCGGTCGTTGCCTCGGTGGCGCTGGCGCGTCTCGTGGCGCGTCGCGGGGCCACGGCGGTTGTTGCCGAGGGTACCGAATCGGGCGGCCATATTGGCGAGACCTCGACGATGGCACTGGTGCCGCAGGTCGTCGATGCGGTCGACATTCCCGTTGTGGCCGCCGGCGGTATTGCCGACGGCCGCGGCGTGGCGGCCGCCTTTATGCTGGGCGCCGAAGGCGTGCAAGTGGGTACGCGCTTTCTGGTCGCAGACGAGTGCACCGTCTCGGAGCAGTACAAAGAGATGGTCCTGAAGGCCAACGACACTTCGACGCGTGCGACCGGTCGCTCGACGGGACATCCAGTGCGCGCCCTCAAGAGCCCCTTCACCAACGCCTATGCCAAGAGCGAGGGTTCCGGCGCGAGTGCCGAGGAGCTCGGTGCTATGGGAACCGGTGCGCTGCGTAAGGCCGCCAAGGACGGCAACTACGAAGAGGGTTCGTTTTTGTGTGGACAGATTGCCGGCATGGTCAACGAGCGCCAGAGCGCACGCGAAATCGTTGACGACCTGGTCGATGGCGCCGAGCACGTCCTGAAGGGTGCGTGCGCATGGGTGGCGTAGCGTTTTTGTTTGCCGGCCAGGGTGCCCAGCACCCCGCGATGGGCGTCGACTTGATCGAGACATCGCCGGCGGCTGCCGAGGTGTTCGCCATTGCCGATGAGGTGCGCCCGGGGACGAGCGAGCAGTGCCGGAGCGCCTCCAAGGAGGAGCTCTCGCAGACCGAGAACACGCAGCCTTGCGTGTTCGTGCACGACCTGGCAGCGGCTGCCGCCCTGCGTGAGCGCGGCGTGGTACCTGCCGCCTGTGCGGGATTCTCGCTGGGCGAGGTCGCCGCGCTCACCTTTGCGGGGGCGTTCGATACGCGAGCGGGCTTTGAGCTCGTGTGCGAGCGCGCGGCGCTGATGGCCGCGGCTGCCGAGCGCCATCCGGGCGGCATGCGCGCCGTCATCAAGCTCGATGCGGCGCAAGTCGAGGGCCTGGCAAAACAGGCCGGCGAGGACTGCTGGCCAGTCAACTACAACAGCCCACAGCAGACGGTTGTGGCCGGAGCGCCCGAGGCGCTGCAGGAGCTCGACGTCCTAGTAAAAGAGGCTGGCGGCCGCGCCATGAAGGTCGCGGTGTCGGGTGCATTTCATAGCCCCTATATGGCCGAGGCGACCTGTGGCCTTGCCGCATATATTGAGGCCGGTCACGCGCCGTCCCCGTTGCTCATTCCTGTTTTGGCAAATATGACAGCGGCGCCCTATCCGGCGGATCCCCAGACGGCATCGGATGTCTTGGCCAATCAGGTGAGCCATGCCGTACGCTGGGTCGATACGCTGCATGCTCTGCAGGATCAAGGCATCGACACATTTATTGAGGTCGGCCCCGGCAAAACGCTGTCCGGCCTGGTCAAGCGTACGCTGAGCGACGTTCGCGTGTATTCGTGCGAGACGGCCGAGCAGGTCGCAGCTATTGCCGACGAGCTCGCATAGTCCACAGGGCTGTAACCCGAAAGGAATGACATGGGCAACTTGAACAATGGCGCGCTCGAGCGCAACGACTCACGTCGCGTGGCACTGGTCACGGGCGGCTCGCGGGGTATCGGCCGCGCCTGCGCTATCGGTCTGGCGGAGGATGGCTACGATATCGCCGTCGTCTATGCCGGCAGCGTCGATGCGGCGCGCGAGACGTGCGACGCCTGCGAGGCGGCTGGCGCCACGGCGCGCTCATATCAATGCGACGTGGCCGACCCCGCTGCCGTCAACGCGTGCGTGGAAGCGGTCCTCAACGACTTTGACTCCATTTGGGCGCTCGTCAACAACGCTGGCATCACCCGCGATGGCCTGCTCATGCGCATGGGCGATGACGCCTTCGATCGCGTGCTCGATGTCAACCTTAAAGGAACGTTTAACACGACGCGCGCGCTCACCAAGACCTTTATGCGCCAGCGCGGCGGCTGCGTCGTCAACATGAGCTCGGTTGTGGGCCTGATGGGCAATGCCGGGCAGGCCAACTACGCTGCCTCCAAGGCGGGCGTGATCGGCCTGACCAAGGCGGTGGCGCGCGAGCTTGCGCCCCGCGGTGTACGAGTGAACGCGGTCGCCCCCGGGTTTGTCGAGACAGATATGACGGCAAAGCTTTCGGAAAAGGTTCGTGCGGCAACCGAGGAGCAGATTCCCCTTAAGCGCATGGCGCGCCCCGAGGAAGTGGCCGGCGTGGTGCGCTTTTTGGCGAGCGATGCGGCTTCCTACATTACGGGCGAGGTTGTACGCGTTGACGGCGGAATGGCGATGTAGAAATCAGGGCCGAAGAACGGCTTGGATGAGGAGACCATGATGGAACAGAGAGTTGCAATCACCGGCATAGGTGCCGTATCGCCGCTCGGCAACACCGCGCTTGCCACCTGGGCGGCAATGTGCGCTGGCACGTGCGGCATCGGCCCGATTACGCACTTCGATACCGATGCATTTGCCGTCAAGGTGGCGGCCGAGGTCAAGGGCTTTGACGGCAACGAGTACTTTGGCAAGCGTGACGCCAAGCATCTGGACCCCTGCGTTCAGTTTGCGATGGCGGCTTCGGACGAAGCCATGCACGATGCGGGCTTTGATGTCGAAGGCGCCATCGATCGCGAGCGCCTGGGCGTCTACGTGGGCTCGGGCGTGGGCGGCATGACGACGCTCGTCGACAACGTCCATACGATTGCCGAACGTGGGCCCCGCCGCGCATCGCCCTATATGATCGCGATGATGATCCCCAACATGGCATCGGGCAATATCGCAATCCGCCACAAGGCAAAGGGCCCGACCCTGCCCGTGGTGACCGCGTGCGCAACCTCGGCCCATGCGGTGGGCGAGGCGTTCCGCGCCATCAAGCACGGCTATGCCGACGCGATCCTCGCGGGCGGCGCCGAGGCGGCCATTATCCCCGATGCCGTTGCGGGCTTTACGTCCTGCCGCGCATTGACCACCAACCCCGATCCCGCGACGGCCTGCCGTCCGTTCGATGCAGACCGCGACGGCTTTGTGATGGGCGAGGGCGCCTGCGTGCTCGTGCTCGAGAGCATGGAACATGCGCAGGCGCGCGGTGCGCACATTTATGCCGAGGTCGTGGGCTACGGCAACACCGATGATGCCTATCACATCACGAGTCCTGATCCCGAGGCTGCCGGCATTGCCCGCGCGATATCGCTGGCGGTGACCGAGGGCGACGTCAAGCCTTCCGAGGGTCTCTACATCAATGCCCACGGCACATCGACCAAGCTCAACGATTCGTCCGAGACGGCGGGCATTAAGCGTGCGCTCGGCGAGGACGCGGCGCGCGCCGCGCACGTCTCGTCGACTAAGTCGATGACCGGCCACATGATCGGTGCCACGGGCGCCATCGAGGTCATGGCCTGCGCCATGGCGCTCGAGCAGGGCGTGGTGCCGCCGACCATTAACTACCGCACGCCCGATCCCGCCTGCGATCTTGACTACACGCCCAATCGCGCAGTTCGCGCCGACCTTACCTGGGCGCTTTCGACCAACCTAGGCTTTGGCGGGCACAACGCCGCCATCGCGCTGCGTAGATATACGAGGAGCTAGAGCATGGATTCCAAAAGACTTGCCGAGATAGCCGATGTGATGGAGGACCGCGGCCTCACGCGCGTGCGCGTTGAGGAGCCCGATGGCACCGCGGTCGAACTCGAGCGCGCGAGCGCCGCACAGCCGGTTGCCGTGCCCATGCCCATGCCGAGCGCTATGGCCGCTCCAGTTGCAGCTCCCACAGTCGCGCCTGCCGCACCGGAGCCCGCCGCGCAGACACCTGCCGCCGCACCAGAGCCCAAGGGCACCGAGGTGACCGCTCCCATGGTCGGCGTTTTCTATGCTGCCCCGGCGCCGGGCGACGAGCCGTTTGTGCACGTGGGCTCTAAGGTCAAGGCCGGCGAGACGCTCTGCATCATCGAGGCCATGAAGGTTCTCAACGAGGTAACGGCAGAGGCAGACGGCGAGGTGCTCGAGATCTGCGTGGCCGACGGCGACCTCGTGGAGTTTGGCAGCTGCCTCATGAGGATCGGATAGGTGATATCCATGAACAAAGAAGAGCTTAAGGAACTGTTGCCGCATCGCGAACCGATGCTTTTGCTCGACGAGGCCGAGCTGGTGGGCGACGAGGCCCACGGCAAGATCACGATCACGGGCGACGAGTACTTTTTGCAGGGGCATTTTCCGGGAAACCCGGTGGTCCCCGGCGTGATTCAGTGCGAGATGCTCGCCCAAAACTGTTGCGTGCTGCTGATGGGCGATGAGGAGGCGCGCGGCGCGACGCCGTTCTACACGAGTCTGGACAAGGTGCGCTTTAAGCGTCCGGTGCGCCCGGGCGACACGGTTGATCTGGTGTGCTCCATCACGCGTGCGCGCGGGCCGTTCCGCTTTGCGACGGGTACTGCGAGCGTCAACGGTGAGGTTTGCTGCCGCGCCGATATGTCTTTTGCACTCATGCACGAAAGTTAAGGAAGGCTTCATGTTCGACAAAGTGCTCATCGCCAACCGCGGCGAAGTCGCGGTCCGTGTTATCCGCGCGTGCCGCGATATGGGCATCAAGACCGTCGCCGTCTACTCCACGGCCGATGCGGACGCGCTGCACGTGCAGCTTGCCGACGAGGCGTATTGCATCGGCGGCCCGCGTCTTGCCGAGAGCTACCTCAACGACGATGCTGTGCTCACCTGTGCCGTGAAGTCGGGAGCTAAGGCAATTCATCCCGGCTATGGCTTTTTCTCCGAGAAGGCGAGCTTCGTGCGCGACTGCGACAAGTATGGCCTGGCGTTTGTTGGTCCTTCGGCCAAGGTGATCGACAGCATGGGCGACAAGGACGCCGCACGTCGAACGGCTGCCGCGGCGGGCGTGCCCATCGTGCCGGGCTGCGATTTGCTCAAAAGTCCCGAGGAGGCAACGGCCGAGGCTGAGCGCATTGGCTGCCCCGTGCTTATTAAGGCGCGTGCGGGCGGCGGCGGTCGCGGTATTCGTAAGGTCGAGCGCGTGGAAGATGCGGCAAAGGCCTTTATTGAAGCACGCGCCGAGGGCGAGGCCGTTTTTGGCGACGGCGAGTGCTACATGGAGAAGTTCGTCGCGCCGGCGCATCACGTTGAGGTACAGATTATGGCCGATAAGCAGGGCCATGTGTTTTCGCTCGGCGAGCGCGAGTGCTCGGTGCAGCGGCGCAACCAAAAGCTAATCGAGGAGAGCCCCGCGCCGTGCCTCGACGGACACGACGACATTCGTGCTCGCATGCACAAGGCAGCGCGTGACCTGGCTCGTGCCGTCGGCTACGAAGGAGCCGGTACCATCGAGTTCCTGTATTCGGACGACGGCAATTTCTACTTTATGGAAATGAACACGCGCTTGCAGGTGGAGCATCCGGTTACGGAGTTTGTGACCGATACCGACTTGGTCAAGTGGCAGCTGCGCGTGGCAGCCGGCCAGCCTCTGCCCTTTGAGCAGGAGGACATGCCGGTCCGCAACCATGCTATGGAGTGCCGCATCAATGCCGAAACGCCAGACTTTCTGCCGTCATGCGGAACGGTCACCGCGTTGCGTGTGCCGGGTGGTCCGCGCGTGCGCTGGGATTCCGCCATGTTTGCCGGTGCGAAAGTTCCGCCGTACTACGACTCCATGCTCGGCAAGCTCATCGTGTGTGCGCCCACGCGTGACGGCGCCATTCGCAAGATGCGCTCGGCCCTGGGCGAGCTCGTGATTGAGGGCGTGAGCGAAAACAGCGAGCTTCAGCTCGACGTGCTGGCAAACGACGAGTTCTTGTCGGGCATGTATCACACCGATCTAATGGGGCATCTCTATGCTGATGAATAGAAAAGCGAAGACGGTCAACGTCCTCGAGGGACCGATGACCGAGTCGTGCGCCGAGTTTCCCGCGCGCCACGTGTTTATCAAGTGCCCGGAGTGCCGCCGCGTGATCGATGAGGCGCGCCTGCACGACAACCTCGAGGTCTGCCCTCGTTGCGGCAAACACTTTCGCGTGAGCGGGCGCGACCGCATGCACATGACGATTGACGAGGGCACGTTTGAGGAATGGGATGCCAGTCTGGCGCCGGAGGACTTCCTTTCGTTTCCCGGCTATGCCGACAAGCTCAAGAGCGTGAGCGAACGTTCGGGCGAGCGCGATGCCGTTGTGTGCGGCAAGGGCAAAATCTGCGGTTGCGATACGGCGCTCTTCTTTATGGACGCCAACTTTATGATGGGCTCGATGGGTTCCGTGGTGGGCGAGAAGATCTGCCGCACATTTGAGCGTGCGACCGAGCTGGGACTGCCGGTCGTTGGCTTTACCGTATCGGGTGGCGCCCGCATGCAGGAGGGCGTGACCTCGCTCATGCAGATGGCCAAGATTTCTGCGGCGGTTAGGCGCCATAGCGAGGCGGGCGGCCTGTATATCACGGTGCTCACTGACCCCACGACCGGAGGCGTAACCGCGAGCTTTGCCATGGAGGGCGATATTATCCTGGCCGAGCCCGATGCCCTGACGGCATTTGCCGGCCCGCGCGTGATCGAGCAGAACATGCACAAGCGCCTGCCCAAGGGATTCCAGCGCTCCGAGTTTTTGCTGGAGCACGGCTTTTGCGATGCCGTTGTTCCGCGTGGCGAGATTGCGCTCACGGTAGGCGAGCTGCTGGCGCTGCACGAAGGGCACGCGCCCGGCCTGGGGGCACCGCATGAGATCGTGCATACGGGTCGCCGCGGCAAAAAGCTGGGACACTTGTTCAAGCGCTCGGCCGCACCAAAAACCGCGCTCGAGATTGTCAAGCAGACCCGCTCGGCAGATCGCGCCACGGCAGGCGAGATGATCTCGCTGGGCCTGGATGGATTTGTGGAGCTGCACGGCGACCGCTACTTTGGCGACGACGCTGCTGTGGTGGCTGGCATTGGCTGGAAAGACGGACGCCCCGTAACGGTCATCGCCATCGAGCGCGGCACCACGACCAAAGAGCGCATGCGTCGCAACTTTGGTATGGCACATCCCGAGGGCTACCGCAAAGCGCGTCGCCTGATGCGCCAGGCCGAAAAGTTTGGTCGACCGGTTCTGTGCCTGGTCGATACTTCGGGCGCGTTTTGCGGCATCGGTGCCGAGGAACGCGGCCAGGGTGAGGCGATTGCCCAGAACCTCATGGAGATGAGCGGCCTTAAGACGCCGATTGTCTCGGTGGTGACAGGCGAGGGCGGCTCTGGTGGCGCGCTGGCGCTGTCCGTGGCCGACCGCATCCTGATGCTCTCGAGCTCGGCCTATTCGGTCGTGAGCCCTGAGGCCTGTGCGTCGATCCTGTGGAAGGATACCGAGCGCGCGAATGAGGCCGCCGAGGCGCTTAAGCTCACGGCTCCCGACCTGTTGGCGCTCGGCATCATCGACGGCATTGTCGACGATAGGGGCCTGTCACATGAGGAGATCGCCGGTGCCGTCATGTCCTCGGCATTTGATGCCTTCGATACGCTTGGGCGGCTCGACGACGCGACCCTCACAAACCTCCGCTACGAAAAGTACCGCGCAATCGGTCAGTACCGCACGATGTGACAAAGGGACAGTTCGCATGTCACATTGGGAAAGGCGTTCCATGTCACAAGTTTCTAACACCTCGTTTACAACGACGGTCTCATCAAACGCCATGGCCGTGGTGGACTATCTGTCCAAAAGCATGATGTCGGCGCTGCCGTTTATTGTCTGCGCGGCGTTGTTTCGCACCGTCGCCGTCATTATGGGCGAAGGCATGCTGGGTCTGTGGTCTGCAGATTCCGATATCTATCGCCTGTTCTACAGTTGGCTCTATAACGCCGGCTACTACTTTTTGCCCATTTATCTTGGTTGGGCGGCCGCCCGCCAGCTCGGTTGCTCGGAGCAGCTGGGCATGATGCTGGGCGGCGTATTGATTGCGCCCGATCTGCTTAAGCTCGTCGATGTCGCATCGACGACGGCGGCATCGATGACTTCCGTGTATGGTCTGTTTCCCGCGCCGGTCAACGATTACACGACGACTGTTATTCCGGTTCTCATCTCGGTGCCCGTGCTATGGCGAGTGGAGTGTTTCTTTCAGCGCGTTATCCCTCAGGCCGTGGCGTTTTCGTTCGTTCCGTTTGCGACCATGCTCGTTATGGTTCCGGTTTCGCTGTGTATTACGGCGCCGGCGGGCAGCTATCTGGGCATGCTGTTGGGCCAACTTATGTTTATGCTTGGCAATTCCGGTGGCATCGTGTCGCTGCTCACGCTCATGGGGCTTGCCGCGGGTTGGGAGTTTCTTAAGATTGCGGGCGTCAGCAACGTTGTCCTATCGCTTGCGTACGCGCAGTTTATGAGCGTGGGAACGGATTCGTGCATTCTCATTGCCGCGACAATGGCGACGTTCGCCGTTTGGGGCATGCCCTTTGGTGCGTCGCTCCGCGTTGCGGATAAGGATGAGAAGGCGCTCATGCTGGGCTATTCAATCTCGGGCGTGCTTGGCGGCGTAAGCGAGCCGGCGCTGTACGGCTGCGGTTTTAAATATGGCAGGTGCCTGACGTGCATGGCCATTGGCGGCGCCGTCGGAGGCCTTGTTGCAGCCGTAGGCCACGTTACGGCCTATACCATCGGCATGACGAATGTCCTCATGGTCATTGGCTTTGCCACGGGCGGTATTTCGAACCTGCTGTGGTGCTGCGTTGCCGGCGGCACGGCATTTGCGGCGTCTGCGGCGCTGAGCTACTGCTTTGGCGTGGTGCCGACGAAGGGGCGAGCGACGGGGGACGGAGCCGATTCACCCGAAACCTCGAAGAGCGTGGCCGAAGTAAGCGCGTAAACCTGTGCGACACAAGGACGATTCCTTTGCCATATTCCAAGGCCGTGGCCCGTGTGGGTTGCGGCCTTTTTTGTATCTGGGGGACAAAGTGGCTACACTACAATCCGTTTGAGCAATAGATATATAGGTAGTACCGTGGGGGCGGATGTAGATGGTCGAGTGGATTGTTAAGCGTGCGCAGGGCGACCGTGCGCGCGTGGGCACGTTGACGGGCGTTGTGTGTATTCTCGCCAATGTGGCACTATGTGCTGCGAAGGGCGCAATTGGCGTGGTTTCGGGATCGGTTTCGATCGTGGCGGATGCCATGAACAACCTGTCCGATGCCAGCTCGAATATCGTGAGCGTGCTGGGCTTTAAGCTGGCGAGCAAGCCGGCCGACCCCGAGCATCCTTACGGTCACGGTCGCTACGAGTATCTCTCGGGTCTGGTCGTGGCGGCGCTCGTGCTGCTGATCGGCCTTGAGCTTATCAAGTCCTCGGTTGAGCGCGTCATCCACCCCGAACCTGTCGAGTTCTCGCTTGCCCTGGTGACGGTTCTAGTGCTTTCGATGGTCGTAAAGCTCTGGATGGCGGCCCTCAACCAAAAGCTCGGTGACCGTATTGAGTCCGATACGCTGCATGCGACGGCTCAGGACTCAAAGAACGATGTCCTGGCCACGGGCGCTGTGCTGGCGTGCGCGATTGTTTCCCAGGTGACGCATGTCAATCTTGATGCTTGGGTCGGCCTTGCCGTTGGCGCCTATATTGGCTGGAGCGGCTTTGAGCTTATCCAAGATACGGTGAGCCCCCTTTTGGGCCAGGCACCCGATCCCAAGCTGGTCAAGCACATCCGAGACAAGATCATGAGCTACCCCGGCGTTTTGGGCGTTCACGATTTGATGGTTCACGACTACGGCCCGGGCAGGAAGTTTGCAAGTGCGCATGCCGAGATGGCGGCCGAGGCCAGCCCGCTGGAAAGTCACGACACGCTCGATAATATCGAGCAGTCGTTTAGGGACGAGGACGGCATGATCGTCACGCTTCATTACGATCCCATCGTGACCGACGATTCAAATGTGGCGAGCATGCGCCTGTGCATCAACGCTATGGCCCAGGAGATCGATAGACGCCTTTCGATTCACGATTTGCGTTGCGTGCCGGGCCCCACGCACACCAATGTGATCTTTGACTGCGTGCGACCCTCGGACCTGCAGATGAGTGCCGAAGACTTAAAGCACACGCTGGCACAACGGGTCGAATCGGAATATCCCAAGTCGATTGCCAAGATTACGATCGACGAAGACTACGTAGGGCATACCCACGAGTAGGGCTGTGCCGGCAAAGCAAGTTATACAGAAGGGGAGACTATGAAGAAGCTGTATCTGCTCCGCCACGGCCAGACGGAATTCAACGTCAAAAAGCTCGTCCAGGGTCGCTGCGATTCACCGCTCACCAATTTGGGTCGTCAACAGGCACAGACAGCCGCCGCATGGCTCAAGGTCCATGGCGTCGTCCCCGACAAAGTAGTCTCATCACCCTTAGGCCGAGCCATGGACACGGCAAGTCTCGTCGCATGCGAACTCCTCGGTCCGGATGCAGCAGTCGAGCCCTGCGAAGGCATCATCGAGCGCAGCTACGGTGCCTTCGAAGAAGGTCCCCACGACGCGCTACCCACCGACGTTTGGGATCCGGGCGAGGATCTGGTCCCCTTCGGAGGAGAAGGAAGCCGCGCACTGCAAGAACGCATGGTAGGCGCCCTCACCAATCTCATGGGCTCCGAGGGCATCGAAACCCTCCTAGCAGTAAGCCACGGCAGCGCCAGCCGCCAATTCATCAAGGCTGCAGCCCCAGAGGGCTTCGAGCTCCCAGCAAAACTCCCCAACTGCGCCATCATGATCTTCGATTTTGACGAGGAAAAGCCGCAAGCAGAAGGCGAGCCAATGCAGTGTAAGTTCACCCTTCAGCAAATAGTGGACCCCCAACAAAGTAATTAGCTGAGCGAGCAGAGTTAAGCAGACATCAACGTGTCGTCTCCCGAGCTTGGCAGAGGGGCGGCGAAATATATTAAGTTTGTCGCGAGTTCCGCACGCAAAGGAAAGCACTTAATGTGCTTTCCGTCTTGCGCAGGACTGTAGAGCAGCAAACTTAATATATTTCGCCGCCCCTCTGCCAAGCCCAGGCGACTCCACGCACTTTACCTGCGTAAACAATGTGAGTGAAATATGAATCTCGATGGATACGCCCGCAGCCGTGTATACTAAACAGCTGTGTGAAACCAGGGGAGTATTCTGGCTGGACAAAATGCCTGCTTAATAGGGTTGTCAGGTAGTCTGGGCGCAATACAAGACTGGGGAGCACGTCGTGTAAGTAGTGGTCCTCTAGGGGCGTACGCTCGGTGGTGTACGCATTGTCCCAAGACCACGCGAGAGTTGGGATCATATCTTGATCAGCATGATTCTCGGCCGCAAGATTGGCATGACCCAGGTTTGGGACGAGGACGACAACGTCGTTCCCGTCACGGTCATCCAGGCTGGCCCCTGCGCTGTCTCGCAGGTTAAAACTCAGGCAACCGACGGCTATGACGCCGTCCAGATCGGTTTCGGCGACATCAAGGCCAAGAACGTGAACAAGCCCATGGCTGGTCACTTCGCTAAGGCTGGCGTCGAGCCTGTCCGTTTCCTTCGTGAGGTCCGCGTCGAGAACGGCGAGGAGCACAAGGTCGGCGAGGTCGTCACCGTCGCTGATTTCGCTGATGTCGAGAAGGTCGACGTCATCGGTACCTCCAAGGGTAAGGGCTTCCAGGGTCGCATCAAGCGCTGGGGTCAGCGCCGCGGTCCTATGACGCATGGTTCTCACTTCCAGCGTCACCCCGGTTCTATCGGTCAGTGCGCCTATCCTGCGCGCGTCCTCAAGGGCGTCAAGATGGCCGGTCACATGGGTAACGAGCGCGTTACCGTCAAGAACCTTTCCGTTGTCCGCATCGATGCCGAGCAGAACCTCATCTTGGTCAAGGGCGCTGTCCCGGGTGCCAAGAATGGTCTCGTCGCCATCCGTATGGCCTAAGGGCCCAGCCCATTTAGCCCAGCGTCATACCAAGGAGAACACTTAAATGGCAAAGTTTGAAGTAAAGAACAGCGAGGGCAAGAAGGTCGCCGAGGCCGAGCTCGCCGCTGAGGTGTACGGCATCGAGCCGAACATCCACGTTATGCACCACATCGTCAAGTGCCAGATGGCCTCTTGGCGTCAGGGCACCCAGTCCGCTAAGGGCCGCTCTGAGGTTTCCGGTGGCGGCAAGAAGCCTTGGCGTCAGAAGGGCACCGGCCGTGCCCGCCAGGGTTCCATCCGTGCTGCCCAGTGGCGTCACGGTGGCGTTGTCTTCGCCCCCAAGCCCCGTTCCTACGCTAAGCGTATGAACAACAAGGAGGTCAAGCTGGCTATGCGCTCCGCGCTGTCCGCCAAGCTGGCCGATGGCGAGCTCGTGCTCGTCGACGACTACGGCTTCGAGAAGCCTTCCACCAAGGCTGCCGTTGCCATGCTCAAGGCTCTCGGCCTTGAGGGCAAGCGTCTGACCATCATCGTTCGCGATGAGGACGTCAACGCCTACCTGTCGTTCCGCAACATTCCCAAGACGTTCATCATCACTGCCGACGAGGCCAACACCTACGATCTCGTCAACAACAACGCCGTGCTGATGCCCGCCGACATCGCCGCTCACTTCGGGGAGGTGCTTGCTTAAATGACCGCCCACGAGATCATCATCCGTCCGATCGTGTCCGAGCGTTCCTTCTCCGGCATGGAGCAGAACAAGTACACGTTCGAGGTCGCCAAGGATGCTAACAAGTATCAGATCAAGGACGCTGTCGAGGAGATCTTCGGCGTCAAGGTCGTTCGCGTGAACACCCTGACGGTCAAGCCCAAGACCAAGCGCGTGCGCTATGTCGCCGGCAAGACCCGTTCTTGGAAGAAGGCCATCGTCACGCTGGCCGAGGGCGACACCATCGAGGTCTTTGGCAACCAGGCCTAAGACTCGCTGCTGTTGAGTGAGCTCATGCCTCCCAAATAGGGGAGGCGAGAGCTCAAGGTTTTGGGCGTATAAAATGGACACGCCCGGAGCCGTGTATACGTCCGGTGTCATCGCACCCGAGGCAGAACCTCGAATCCCTGTCTGCGATGGCTAACGGATTCCTATTGAAAGGGATTGTAATGGCTGTAAAGCACCTTAAGCCGACCTCCGCTGGTAGGCGTTGGCAGACGATCTCCGACTTCTCCGAGATCACCTGCACCAAGCCCGAGAAGTCTCTTCTCGAGCCCCTGCCCAAGAAGGCCGGTCGTAACAACAACGGCCGCATCACCACCCGCCACCAGGGCGGCGGCGTGAAGCGTCGTTACCGCGTGATCGACTTCAAGCGCAACAAGGACGGCGTGCCCGCCAAGGTTGCCACGATCGAGTACGATCCGAACCGTTCCGCTCGCATCGCTCTGCTGCACTACGCTGACGGTGAGAAGCGCTACATCCTGGCCCCCAAGGGCCTCGAGGTCGGTCAGACCGTCATGTCCGGTTCTGACGCCGACATCAAGCCGGGCAACGCTCTGCCCCTCGCCGACATCCCCGTCGGTACGCTCATCCACGCCGTCGAGTTCCAGCCGGGCAAGGGCGCTGCTATCGCCCGTTCCGCCGGTAACTCCTGCCAGCTGATGGGTAAGGAGGGCAAGTACGCTATCGTCCGTATGCCTTCCTCCGAGATGCGCCGCATCCTCGTTACCTGCCGCGCCACCGTCGGTGAGGTCGGCAACGCCGATCACTCCAACATCGTCATCGGCAAGGCCGGCCGTAAGCGTCACATGAACGTGCGCCCGACCGTCCGCGGTACCGTCATGAACCCTGTCGACCACCCGCACGGCGGTGGCGAGGGCAAGAACCACACCTCTGGTCGTCCCTCTGTTACCCCCTGGGGTAAGCCGACGAAGGGCCTTCGTACGCGCAAGAAGAAGAAGGTCTCGAACCAGCACATCATTCGTCGCCGTAAGAAGTAATTTCGGATACCGAGTTTTAGGAGAAAGCACTTATGAGCAGAAGTCTCAAAAAGGGCCCGTTCGTGGAGACTCGCCTTCTCTCGCGTATCACCGCGATGAACGAGGCTGGCAAGAAGGACGTCGTGAAGACCTGGTCCCGCGCGTCCACCATCTTCCCCGAGATGGTTGGTCACACCATCGCCGTCCACGACGGCCGCAAGCATGTGCCCGTGTATGTTACCGAGTCCATGGTTGGTCACAAGCTCGGCGAGTTCGCGCCGACTCGTACGTTCCGTGGCCACAAGGCCAAATAGGGGGTTAACCGTAAATGGCAACTAAGTCTATTGAAACTGAGGCCACCGAGGTTCGCGCCGTCGCTAAGTACGTGCGTGTTTCCCCCAGCAAGGCCCGCCTGGTGGTCGATCTGATCCGCCGCAAGCCTGTCGCTCAGGCCTTCGACATCCTCCACTTCTGCGACCGCGCCGTCGCCGTGGATGTCGAGAAGGTTCTCCGTTCCGCCGTTGCGAACGCCGAGAACAACAACGGTCTGCGTGCCGACAACCTGGTTGTCGCCGCTGCCTATGTTGACGAGGGTCCGACGCTTAAGCGCATCCGTCCCCGCGCCAAGGGTTCCGCTTCTCGCATTCTGAAGCGTACTTCCCACATCACCGTCGTCGTTGCTCCTCGAAAGGAGGCGTAAAGCTGTATGGGTCAGAAAGTCTACCCCACCGGCTTCCGTCTTGGCATCACCGAGAACTGGCGCTCCCGCTGGTTCGCAGAGAAGGATTACGCTAAGACCCTCGGTAACGATCTCGAGATCCGCAAGTACCTCGAGAAGCGTCTTTCCCGCGCAGCTGTCTCCCGCGTCGAGATCGAGCGCGCTGGCGACAAGGTGAAGGTCATTATCCTCACCGCTCGCCCCGGCGTTGTCATCGGTAAGAAGGGTGCCGAGATCGATACCCTCCGCACCGAGCTCGAGAAGGTCGCTGGCGTCTCCAAGGGCCAGCTCTCCGTCGACGTTGTCGAGATCAAGCGCCCCGAGCTCGACGCCAACCTCGTTGCTCAGTCTATCGCCGAGCAGCTCGAGGGCCGCGTTGCCTTCCGTCGCGCTATGCGCAAGGCTGTCCAGTCCGCCCGCAAGGCCGGCGCTAAGGGCATCCGTATCCAGTGCTCCGGTCGTCTCGGCGGTGCCGAGATGGGCCGTCGTGAGTGGTACCGCGAGGGTCGCGTGCCTCTGCACACCCTCCGTGCCAAGATCGACTACGGCACGGCTGTCGCCAGCACCACCATGGGCGCTTGCGGCGTGAAGGTCTGGATTTACCTGGGCGAGAAGCTCCCGGGCCAGCCTGTTCCCAACCCTGCACTCGAGGGCTCTTCCCGTCCTCGTCGTCGTAACTCCGAGAGGAGGGGTCAGTAGTGCTTGCCCCTAAGCGTATTCTTCACCGCAAGGTGCAGCGTGGCTCCATGAAGGGCCAGGCCAAGGGTAATACCGAGCTGCATTTCGGCGAGTTTGGTATCCAGGCTCTCGAGGCCCATTGGATCACCAACCGTCAGATCGAGGCCGCTCGTATTGCCATGACCCGCTACATGAAGCGTGGCGGTCGTGTCTACATCACGATCTTCCCCGATAAGCCCATCACCAAGAAGCCTGCCGAGACTCGCATGGGTTCTGGTAAGGGTAACCCCGAGGAGTGGGTGGCCGTCGTCAAGCCCGGCCGCATCATGTTCGAGGTCAAGGGTGTTCCCGAGGAGGTCGCTCGCGAGGCTCTGCGTCTTGCGCAGCACAAGCTCCCCATCAAGACCAAGATTGTTGCTGCCAAGAACGCTGAGCAGCGCATCGAGAAGGAGATGGCTGAGGAGGCCGCTCTCGAGGCCAAGTGGGCTGCTGAGGACGCCGCCGCCGCCAAGGAGGAGAACTAATGAAGCCCGCAGAGATTCGTGAGCTCTCGGACGCTCAGCTCGTTGAGAAGCTGAAGGAAATGCGCGCCGAGCTCTTTAACCTTCGTTTCCAGATGGCTACCAGCCAGCTGGACAACACCGCTCGCGTCAACACCGTGAAGAAGGACATCGCTCGCGTCCTCACGGAGCAGCGCGCCCGCGAGATCGCAGCGGAGAAGTCCGCTGTCGCCGAGTAGGACCTAAGGAGAGAACATGACTGATTCGCGTAACTCGCGTAAGGTCCGTACGGGTGTCGTTACCTCCGTCTCCGGTGCCAAGACCATTGTTGTCACCATCACCGAGCGCAAGCGTCACCCCAAGTACGGCAAGATGATGACCAGCTCCAAGAAGCTGCACGCTCACGACGAGGAGTGCACGGCTGGCGTGGGCGACACCGTCCGCGTTATGGAGACCCGTCCTATGTCCAAGATGAAGCGTTGGCGCCTCATCGAGGTCGTCGAGCGCGCTAAATAAGCAGTCGCTCTTACGACTTGTACGTTTCCGAAGATGTGCGTATGCCTGGCTTGCATACCACAGGCCGTATAAAGGCAGCGCACCTCTCTTCGGTTCTTAGTTCGGAGGAACATCTACCATGATTCAGATGCAAACCATGCTGAACGTCGCCGACAACTCCGGCGCTCGCAAGATTCGCTGCATCAAGGTGCTTGGCGGTTCCAAGCGTCGTTATGCAGGCATCGGCGATGTGTTCATCGGTGCTGTCCAGGAGGCTACCCCTGGCGCCAACGTCAAGAAGAAGGACGTTGTCCGTTGCGTCGTCGTTCGCACCGTTAAGGAGATCCGCCGCAAGGATGGCTCCTACATTCGCTTTGATGAGAACGCCTGCGTTGTCATCAACAACGATGGTTCGCCCGTCGGCACCCGTATCTTCGGGCCCGTCGCTCGCGAGCTTCGTGACAAGAAGTACATGAAGATCGTCTCGCTCGCTCCCGAGACCCTGTAGTTAGGGGAGATATATGTATATCAAGAAGGGCGATAAGGTCCAGGTTCTCTCTGGTAAGGATCGCGGCAAGCAGGGCGTTGTCCTGCGTGCTCTCCCCGCCGAGAACAAGGTCGTTGTCGAGGGCGTTTCGGTCGTCAAGAAGGCCGTCAAGCCCAACGCTGCCAACCAGCAGGGCGGCATCGTTTCGCAGGAGGCTCCTATCGACGCCTCCAACGTCAATCTCGTTTGCCCCGAGTGCGGTAAGGTTACCCGCGTCGGTCACGAGAAGGACGGCAAGAACAAGCTGCGCGTCTGCAAGAAGTGCGGCCACAAGTTCTAAGCTGCCCGCAACATCAAGTTGCTAGCAAAGGCCCGGATGCCCCACGGCACCCGGGCCTTTTTCTATCCCTACTCATTGGGGACAGACTTAAATGAGTGGCCGTTGAAATGCCGGCACCTGGGGACGACCATTCATTGGGGACAGACTTAAATGACCAGTCGTTGGGGGGGGGACAGTCTCTATGTGCCGGCAGTTTGGGACGATCCTTTGATGTCTGATGCCCCCAGAGGGGTGAAGTAATACAGCTGGGTCTGTCTTTTAGGGCTTTGGTGTTCCGCCCCTTTATGTTTCACAAGGATCGTCGCATGCGCATTTACGCGCATAGCCTTGCGCGACAATGCACATAGCCGCGCAAACATCTGCCAACTATGGCTAAATAATGACCGATAAGCAAATAAATACGCAAACACGAGCAGATACGCGCGCAATTGTGCGACTATAGGTTTGTTAGAAATGAAGGACTTCCGATGACTCAGGAGGCACATCATGGCAGATTCCAAACAGGCTCCGCTCGACGCCGAGGCAGCCGCAAAGGCGGCGTTTGCCTCGGTCCAGAATCAGCCGTTCCCAAACGACATCTTTACGGCTCCCGAGCTTCGTTGGGCTGTAATTGGGTGTGGCGTTATCGCCAACCAGATGGCTCAGTCTCTCGCCCTTGCCGGCCGAAAGCTCGCGGGCGTTGCCAACCGCACGCTGTCCAAGGCTCAGGCTTTTGCAGAGCAGTATGGCGTTGAGAAGGTCTATGGCACGGTCGAGGATCTCTACGCCGATCCGGACATTGACGCAGTCTATATCACCACGCCGCACAACACGCATATCACCTATCTGCGAGCCGCTCTGGCAGCTGGCAAGCACGTGCTCTGCGAGAAGGCCATTACCCTCAATTCCGCCGAGCTTGACGAGGCCCGCGCCATTGCCGACGAGCACAACGTGGTCCTTATGGACGCCACCACGGTGCTTCACATGCCCTTGTATCAGGAGCTGCGTCGTCGCATGGATGTCGGCGAGTTCGGCCGCATGAATCTCGCTCAGCTCAACTTTGGCAGCTATAAGGAGTACGGCGACCTGACCAACCGCTTCTACAACCGTAGCCTTGCCGGTGGCGCCATGCTCGACATTGGCGTGTATGCGCTCTCCGTTATGCGCCTCTTTATGGCGAGCCAGCCCGCTGAGGTTGTCTCGCTGGGCAACACCTGTGAGACCGGTGTCGACGTTGCGGGCGGCATTGTCTGCCGTAACGCCGAGCAGCAGCTGGGTGTTGTGAGCCTCACGCTCCACTCCAAGCAGCCCAAGCGCTCGGTCATCAGCTTCGACAAGTGCTATATCGAGGTCAACGAGTATCCGCGCGCCGATCACGCGACCATCGTGTGGACTGTGGACGGCCACCGCGAGGAGGTCCACGCCGGCACCGAAGCTTACGCCCTTTGCTATGAGATGGCCGATCTTGAGAAGGCCGTTGCCGGCGACGACTCCAAGCGCGAGCTGCTGGATTATGCTTCTGATGTTATGGAGCTTATGACCAAGCTCCGCGCCGATTGGGGAGTCGTGTACCCCGAGGAGGAGTAAGCGATGCTTGCGGAAGATAGGCTCAATGCGATCGTGTCGATGGTGCAGCAGGCCGGCTCGGTTACCGTGCCGGAACTTGCCGAGGCCCTGGGCGTGACACCGTCCACCATTCGCCGTGACTTGCAAACGCTCGACCGCGCGCACCGTATCGCCAAGGTGCACGGAGGTGCGACGAGTCTGGAGCGCGCGCACGTGACGCGCGACTTGACGATCAGCGAACGCAGTGATCTCCATAACGATGACAAGGAGCGCATCTGTGCTCGTGCCGCGGCCCTGGTGGAGCCCGATAGCTTTGTGTATATCGATTCGGGCTCAACGACCCTCAAGCTCATCGAGCATCTTCCGCGTCTCGACGGCGTCACCTATGTGACCGATTCCGTGCTCCATGCTCAGCACCTTGCTTTGCGCGGCATGCGTACCGTGGTGCTGGGCGGCGAGCTCAAACCCGAGACCGAGGCGCTCGTTGGCCCCGATGCCTTGGCAACCCTGGACCGCTATAACTTCAACTGCGGCTTTTGGGGATCCAACGGCATCGCGGCCGAGCAAGGCCTCACCACACCGGATATCGAGGAAGCACAGGTCAAGCGTATCTCGATGCGCCATACCGCCAAACGCTTCGTAATCTCGGACGCCAGTAAATTTGGCATGGTGGCGCCCGTCAAGTTCGCGGACTTCCGCGACGCAACGATTATTACCGCAGGCGAGGTCCCCGCCAAGTACCGGGCAATGGACAACGTCATCACGGTCTAGCAGCAGGGGACGGGCTAAGGCCAAAACCACCACAAAGGGGCCTGTGAACTGCCTCCCATTTCTTGGACATCGGGAAATGGGAGGTTTTCCATGAGTATAGACCTCAGGGTGAAGCACGACCTGGAGTCCAGGAGGCGGGCCGTCGAGCTCTTCGACGCCGGCGTCGGCTGCAAGCCGGCG
>JAXJKV010000011.1:0-30206 GCA_036297525.1 Collinsella sp. | reverse complement strand
TAATGTGAGTGCCGAGGGGGAGGCCATCCGGTCGAACGACTACCGGAAGGATACCACCGTGAAAGCGCCATCCACCAGACCCGCGGCCGTGCTCGGCCTGGACGTCGGCAAGTCGTCGCACTGGGCCTGCCTGATCGACCGCGACGGGGAGGTGCTGGACAGCGCCCCCGTCCGCAACAGGGAGGCCGAGCTCGACGCGCCGTTCGCCTCCGCGCCCGCCGGCACGCTCGTCGTCGTCGACCAGTTCCGCAACATAGGGTCCCTCGCCGTGAGGCGGGCCCGCGCCGCGGGGCTCGGGGTCGCCTACCTGCCCGGCCTCGCCGCCAGCCGCGCCGCGGGCCTGTTCGCCGGCGAGGCCAAGACCGACGAGCGCGACGCCGCGGTGATCGCGCGGACCGCCCTGGGCGTGCCGGACTCCCTGTCGGGGGTCCCGGGCCGCGGCGAGGCCCTCGAGGCCGCCCGCGCCCTCTCGTCGCAGCGCGACCACGTCGTCGCCTGCGCGACCAGGGACAAGAACCGCCTGCGCGCGGTGCTGCTCGAGTCCTGCCCGGCCCTCGAGGCCGCGGTCGACCTGTCGGACCGGCGGTGGCTGGAGCTGCTCGCCGGGTTCGGCGGGGCGTGGGGGATCGCCCGCTCCGGGGCCGAGGGCCCGCGGGCCGAGGCCGCCGGGGAGGCCGCGGCCGCCTCCACCGCGCCCCCGCCGGCGCTCGTCGAGGCCGAGAACAGGCAGGTCAGGTTCCTGGCCGCCCGGATATCGGAGGCCCTCGACGAGGCCGGGGCCCTCGAGGCCGAGACGGCGGCGCTGCTCGAGGGCGACGAGACCTACGCGTGCCTGCTCACCGTGCCCGGCATCGGCCCGAGGACCGCGGCGCAGCTCGCGGTGTCGGTCGACATCGGGAGGTTCCCGGACCACGACCACCTGGCCTCGTACTGCGGCATAGCCCCGAGGGTGAGGAGCTCCGGCACGTCGGTGAGGTCGGTCAGGGCGTCCAGGCGCGGCGACGCGAGGCTCAAGTCCCTGCTGATCTTCTCGTGCAACAGCCTGGTGAGGTCCTCGGGGCGCTACGGCGAGTACTACCGGGCCTGCAGGGCGCGGGGCATGGGGCACGGGCGGGCGCTCAAGGCCGTCGCGAGGAAGCGGCTCAGGGCGATATACGCCGTGATGCGCGACCGGGTGCCCTACCGGGAGTAGCCCCGACGGTTGACAAAACTATAGGAACACCCAATGACTAGGCGATTAGGAGTATCATCATCTGCGCAAATAAGCACGAAATAGCATGTTAGAGATTGAGAGCGTATGGCTGATACCGCATCTAAGCACATCGATATGACCACCGGCTCGCTGTGGCGCAATATTCCCCTGTTCGCCTTCCCCGTGGCCGCCACGAGCATCTTGGAGCAGCTGTCGAACCTCATCGCCACGGTCATCATCGGTAACTTCTCGGGCGACCAGGGAACCCTCGCCATGGCGGCGGTCGGCTCCAATGTTCCGCTTACCAGTCTTATGCTCAACCTGTTTATTGGCATGTCGCTTGGCTCCAACGTGGTCATCGCCAACGCTATCGGCCGCAACGATCAGAACATGGTCAAACGCGCCGTCCATACCTCGATTTTAATGGCGCTCGTGGGCTTTGTCGTCATCGCACTGGGCGAGATCTTTGCCGAGCCCATGCTCGCCGCGCTCAACGTTCCCGCCGAGACCATGCCGCTCGCCTCACTCTATCTGCGCGTCTTTTTGCTCAGCATGCCCTCGATCTTGCTCTACAACTTTGAGGCCGCGATCTTCCGCTCCGTCGGCATCACCCGCATGCCGCTGCAGGCGCTTGCCGTGTCCACCGTCCTCAACATTGGCCTGGATCTCATTTTTGTCCCCGTACTCCACTGGGGCGTCGCGGGCGTCGCCATCGCCACCGCTATCGCCTACACCGTCAGCGCCGCCACGCTCTTTATCCGCCTGCTCAAGACCGACTCCGTCGTCCGCGTCACCCCGCGCGACCTGGCTATCGACCCCGTCGCCCTCAAGCGCATCGTCAAGATCGGCCTACCCGCCGGCATCCAAAGCGCCGTCTTTGCCGTCGCCAACATCATCATCCAATCCGCCATCAACAGCCTGGGCACCGAGGTCATGGCGGCATCGAGCGCCGCCATGAGCCTGGAGTATGTGTGTTACAACCTGCTCAACAGCTTTAGCCAAGCTTGCACCACCTTTGTGGGACAAAACCACGGTGCCCGCCAGATCGACCGCTGCACCAAAACGCTCAAGGTCTGCCTGGTCGAAGGCGGTATCGTCGCACTCACCACGATCATCGTTATTGTCGGCCTGGGGCGCGAGATTTTGTCGCTGTTCAACAGCGACCCCAACATCGTCTCGATCGGCTATATCCGTGTGTGCTCGATCTTCCCGGCGTACGCCTTTAGCATGTTCTACGAAAACATGTCAGGTTACCTGCGCGGCTTTGGCATCTCGCTCACGCCCGCCCTCATCACCATGATCTGCGTCTGCGGCATCCGCTTCTATTGGGTTTTCTGCGTGTTCCCGCACTTCCGCACCTTTGCGAACATCATGATGGTCTACCCCATCAGCCTGGGCACCACGGCGTTCTTTATGGTCGTGGCGGTACTACTTTGCCACCCGGCACGCACCTATCGCGCCACCCAAGCCAAAGCGACAGCCCGCTAAACACCACACTCAACGCCACACCAGTCATTAATTGACAATATGCGAGCTCATATAGTCGATAAAACGCCTCGTGGCGATAGGCATGGTATCCCAGCTGCGCCAGGCTGCCACTACGTCGCGCGAGGGGGCGTGCACGATGGGCCGCACACGAATATCGGCTCGCATGCCCTCCACAGTACGACGGTAGAGCATGCTCACGCCTAGGCCCTCCTCCACCATCGCCATGATGGTGTAGTCATCGGTGACCTCGCTCGTCACGTGCGGCGACAGCCCATGCGCCGCGAATGCATCGAGCACCAGGCTCTGTTCGCCCTCATCCAGCAGCACAAACGGCTCGGACGCCAGGTCGGCGAGCGTCACCTTTTCCTTTGCCGCCAGCGGATGCGCGGCCGGCAGCAATGCCACCAACTCGTCGTGATAGACCACGCGCTTCTCGAGCCCAGCGGTAAATCCGCGCGCCGTAAAGCAAAAATCAACCACGCCATCGTGCACCCATTGAGCGTTGCGCGTGTAATCGCCCTGCTTGAGGGTAAAGCGTACGCCCGGGTGCAGCGCACCAAAGTCGCGGATCACGCGCGGCAACACGGTTCGGCTCACGTTGGTAAACGTCGCAATGCGAATATCAGTCGACGAAAGCCCCAGCAGTTCCTGGCGCTTGCCCTCGAGCTCAGCCTCGGCAGTCACAATCTGTCGCAAATACGGCAGGTACTGTTTGCCATCGCGCGTAAGCAACACACCCTGCTTACCGCGCTCGATAAGCGTGGTGCCCAGCTCACACTCGAGCGCCTTGACGGCCTGGCTCACCGCGCTTTGCGTATAGCCCAGCTCGTCCGCCGCGCCCTTAAGACTGCCGCGATCGACCACCATACAAACAATCTGATACCGCGATGCCATCGTGCCTCCACATCAATGCAGCCGTAAAACGTTTTGTCAGCGCTTTTCGCGCCTACTTTAGCATTTCTTAATCATACTGAAGATACATTCGCTTTACTACATCCAAATCTGGGAGCAGAATCCTTTTTACGAAACCGTTCTGTAACAAAAGGAGTCCCATGGATCGCAAAAAAGCAATCGCGCTCTCATTTTCCGTTCCCGTCGCATGGGGCTTTTCGTACCCCCTTATGAAGATCGGCATGGACAGCATGAACGCCACGAGCATCGTCGCGCTACGCTGCATCATCGCCTTTGTGGCCTGCCTGCTGCTCTTCCACAAGCGCGCGTTGCGCATCAACCGCGACCTTATGGTCCGTGCCGCCATCATCGGCGCCATTATGGCAACCGAGCTCACCTGCATGTGCCTGGGCTCCAGCCTCACCTCCGCCTCCACCGCCGGCTTTTTGCAGAGCCTGACGGTCGTGATCGTGCCGTTTGCCAACGCCGCCCTGCTGCGCCGCGCCCCCGAGCGCAAAGTGCTCGTCGGCACCGCCATCGTCACCTGCGGCATGCTGCTGCTCTCGGGCGCCGACTTCACCAGCCTGAACCCGGGCGCGCTCATCATGCTGCTCTCCGCCTTTGTCTACGCCGGACACATTATCGTGGCCAAGCGCTTTGTCGAAGAAGTCGATCCTCTGTCCCTGGGCGTTTGGCAGCTGGGCTTTGGCGGCCTGTTCTCGGGCATTGCCGCATGCGTCTTTGGCGGTTTCACACTTCCCAGTACGCCCAGCGAGATCGTGGTCGTCGTTGCCCTCGCGCTCATCTGCTCTGCCTACGGCTTTATCACCCAGACACTCGTGCAGCCCCACGTGCCCGCCGAGACCACTGGCTTCGCCTTCTCGCTCGAGCCGGTCTGCTCCGCCGTCTTTTCGTTCTTCTTGGTTGGCGAGGTCCTGAGCCCCATCGCCTTCTTTGGCGCCGCCCTCATCCTCACCGGCGTCATGGTGGCAACCGTCGAGCTTCCGCGCCTCCGCGCACATGGACAGGCTCGCATGGCGGGGGCGCCCGAGCACGTCTCGTAGACCCCGCTCTTCATACAGCCGCGGCATAAAGGCAACCGGTGCGCCTTTACAATAGATGCCAACAGAGCATCTGACGTAAAGGAGCCCCATGGACGCCGCGACCCGCGACCGCAACATAGCAACTTGGTTGGGCGATGCACCGCAGCCGGTACGTGACACTACGAACCAGCTGCTCGAGCGCATCGCCCTTTTGCGTGCCGAGCAGACTATCTACCCGGCACAAGACGACATCCTCAATGCCCTCGCCTACACGCCGGCCGACCAGGTCAAGGTTGTCATCTTGGGTCAAGACCCCTATCACGGACCCAACCAGGCAATGGGGCTGTCGTTCTCGGTCCCCGCGACGCAAACCAAGTTGCCGCCGAGCCTGCGCAACATTTACAAGGAACTCAAAGCCGATCTGGGTTGTCCCATTCCCGTCACGGGAGACCTAACCCCATGGGCACAACAGGGCGTCCTGCTCCTCAACACTACGCTCACCGTGCGCGAACATGCCGCGAACTCTCACGCTAAGCTGGGCTGGAGCACGCTCACCGACTACGTTATCGAGCGCTGCTGTCAGCTGCCCCAACCGGTAGTCTTTTTGGCATGGGGTCGCTTTGCCCAGCAGATGGTCGAAGGCAAGCTCGCCGCTACCGGCGCGGGCAAGGCAACCGGCAAGTTCTGCCTAGCCTCTACGCACCCCTCGCCGCTTTCGGCCAACCGTGCCACGGCAGAACTCCCCGCTTTTATGGGGTCGCGCCCCTTCTCTGCCGCCAATCGGCTACTCGAACAGCACGGCTCGACCCCCGTCAACTGGACTTGCATCGGCTAAAAATCGATACATCAAAAACGCGCCCGACGGCTTTCCATCGGGCGCGTTTCCTATTCGGGCCAAATAAATTGTGTGCGGCCGGCCTCGCCACCGTCAATGAGCAGGCTCTGTCCGGTCATAAACCGGTTGGTCACGCCCACAAAGTAGATCCACTCGGCGATCTCTTGGGCGGTGGCCCAACGTTTAAGCGGCGTGAGCTCCATAATCTGATTCCACAGGTGCTCGTCTTCCATCACGCAACGGTTGAGCGGCGTGATAACGCCGCCCGGGTCCACACTGTTGGCGATGGCCTGCGGTGCCAGGCGGTTTGCAAGGTTCTTGGTGTAGGCGATAACGCCGCCCTTGCTGGCGGCATAGGCGGGAAACTCCGACCCCGTATGCCCACTCGCCGACCCCACATTGACCACGGATTTGATAGCGGGCGCCGGCTTGGCGACAAGCCCCTCCCCCACAAAAGCGTAGCGCTCGGTCACATTGATGGTGCCACACAGGTTGGCGGCGATATCGTCGGCCGAATCCTGCGTACCGGCAACGTTCACGATCACTTGGGGTTCAAGGTCGCTTGGAAACGAGTCCGGCTCGCGGACATCAACGATCAGATGGCGGTAGCGCTCGTGTTCGATCGCCGCCGGCAGCAGATCAAAGCCAGCTACCTCGTGGCCCTCGTCCAAAAAGCGCTGCACGCACGCGGCTCCGATACCGCCCGAAGCACCCGTGATCAAAACCCGCATACTTGCTCCTTAGGCGGTTGCGTGGCGCTCGAGGTACTCGGAACCCACATTCTCGCGCTCCCAGCCGCGCACGACCTTGTAGCCCACGGGGCTCAGGAAGACCTCGCACAGCAGCTCGGCGACAGCGCCGGTCAGCGAGCACATAAGGACCTGCACCCAGGTCCAACCAAAGAACGTGTGGCTCACCACAATGGCAAAGACCAGGTTGTCGATAAACTGGCCAACGCCCGTGGACACATAGGAGCGGAAGGCAAAGCTCGCAAAGTTATTCTTTTTGAGCATACGGCCGAGCGACTGGTTGAGCGTGGAGTTAACCACGGCAGAAACGAGCATGGCAAGCGAAGAGCCCAGCACCACGTACCAGGTGCCACCGATGGTGGCGTTAAGGGCAGTATTGACCTCGATCATGCCCGTGTCGTAGTAGGCGCCCCACATGCCGGGCGTGAGCGAGCATGCCCAAAAGCACAGGCTCACGGCCAGGTTGACCAGCAGCGCAAGGATAGAGATTTTGATGGATGCCTTGGCGCCAAAGCGCTTGCAGATCATATCCTGACACAAAAACGAGACCCAGCTCACCACAAAGCCGCAGTCGAGCGCCAGATACGGCAGGCTGATAAGCTCTTTGTTGGCCAGCAGGTTCATCATGATGACACTCACGAAAAACAGCGAAACCGTTGCCGCGGGAATGCTCCGCAACAGGACTTTGTAGTCCTCCATGACCTTCTTGATCATTATGTACTCCTTTGGTTTTAGGTTTAACGAGCAGGATATCGGACCCGAACTGCTCGGACGCCCCGGTCTTGAGACGACGGTGGTATGATAGCCGCTCACACGGCATCAGGCAAGCAAACGGCGCGGCAGCCCCGCAGGACCACCGCGCCGATGCGTTAAAAGGCTACGTTGCCAAACTCCGACAGGATAAGGTCGGGGTTGTGGTCGGTTGCCCAATCCACGTTCCACGGGCTCGTGAACAGCAGCAGCTTGCCGCCGCGCATGTCCTCGACGCGCAGCGTGTCGCGCGTGAGCGAAAGGCCCGGGATATCGATGGTGTCGGGGTCGTTCTGGATCCAGCGGATGTCCGTATAGGGCAGCGGCTGGCGACGAACCTCAACACGGTACTCGGCCTTGAGACGGCGCTCGAGCACCTCAAACTGCAGCACGCCGACCACGCCCACGATGACGCTCTCCATGCCGGCACCCAGCTCGCGGAAGATTTGGATGGCACCCTCTTGGGCAAGCTCCTCCATACCCTTGACGAACTGCTTGCGCTTGAGCGTGTCGACCTGCGTAATGCGAGCGAACATCTCGGGGGCAAACGTCGGGATCTGCGGATACTGCACGTGGCGCTTGCCGGAGCACACGGTGTCACCGATGCTAAAGATACCCGGGTCGAACAGGCCCACGATATCGCCCGCGTACGCCTCGTCCACGATGGCGCGGTCATCGGCCATCATCGACGTGCCCGTGGCCAGCTTGAGTTTACGGTTGCCCTGCATGTGGAAGGCATCCATGCCACGCTCGAACTTGCCCGAGCAAATGCGCACAAAGGCGATGCGGTCTCGGTGGTTCTTGTCCATATTGGCCTGGATCTTAAACACAAAGCCGCTAAAGTCGTCGCGGCAGGGATCGACCGGCTCGCCGGTGAGCGTATCGGTATAGGCGCGCGGCGTCGGGGCCAGACGCAGGAACTCCTTGAGGAAGGGCTCCACGCCAAAGTTGGTGAGCGCCGAGCCAAAGAACGCCGGGCTCAGCTTGCCGCAGGCCACGGCATCCAAGTCGAGCTCGTCGCCGGCGCCATCGAGCAGCTCGATGTCGTCCATCAGGTTCTTATGGTTCTCTTCGCCAATAAGCTCGTCCATGGAGGGGTCGCCCAGCTCAGCCTCGACCTCGGCGACCTTCTTGGTGGCGTTGGCGTGACCGTCGCCCTCAAAGGCGATAACGCGACGGGTCTGACGATCGAACACACCGCGGAAATTGCGGCCGCTGCCGATCGGCCAGTTCATGGGATAGGTGTTGATGCCCAGAACATTCTCGATCTCTTCCATAAGCTCAAACGGATCGCGAGCCTCGTGGTCGAGCTTGTTCACAAAGGTGAAGATGGGAATGTGACGCAGCGTGCAGACCTTAAAGAGCTTCTTGGTCTGGGCCTCGACGCCCTTAGCGCCGTCGATGACCATGACAGCGGCGTCGGCGGCCATAAGGGTACGGTAGGTATCCTCCGAGAAGTCCTGGTGGCCGGGGGTATCGAGGATGTTGACGCAGGCGCCGTTGTAGGTGAACTGCAGCACCGAGGAGGTAACGGAAATACCGCGCTCCTTCTCGATGTCCATCCAGTCCGAGACGGCATGCTTGGCCGAGCTCTTGCCCTTGACCGAGCCGGCAGTCTGGATGCTGCCGGTATAGAGCAGCAGCTTCTCGGTAAGCGTGGTCTTACCGGCGTCCGGGTGGCTGATGATCGCGAATGTGCGGCGCGACGAGATTTCATCCGACAGGCTTGCCATGCGGATCCTTTCTTGCATTGAGTGCATTACGTCGTTGTAACCGCACTATTGTAGCCGCGAAATCCCGCCATAGGGCGCCTATCAGGACAAATTCATCAGTTGGGGCCTGGGTAGCAGTCGATGGCGGCACTCCGCAGCAGTTTGTCTCGATCTGTAACATCTAGACGGTTTTTGAACCTCTACCTGTTACAGATTTAGACAAACAGGTGGACGTCCCAGAAAGATCTCGATCTGTAACATCCAGCCACTCAAAACGGGTCCATCTGTTACAGATTGAGATATAAGGATAGACGGGTGGCCAATGTCTCGATCCATAACATCTAGCAGCCAAAATCTTCTCCAGTTGTTACAGATTGAGATGAATGAACGAGCGAACAATCCGTATTTGCCTCTTGCATAACTGTGCATAGTGTATATATACTGTGCTTACCGGTTATATACACGTGTAGCCCATCAGCTAAGGAGCCGCTGTGGACATTATCCTATCCAATTCGAGCGACAAGCCCATCTACGAGCAAATAGCTTCGCAAGTCAAAGCTCAGATTCTATCGGGCACGCTCGCTGCGGGAGCCAAACTCCCCAGCATCCGTGCACTCGCGAGCGATCTTGGCGTGAGCGTCATCACCACCAAGCGCGCCTACGCCGACCTGGAGCAGCTCGGGTTTATCTGCACCGTGCAAGGCAAGGGCTGTTTTGTCGCCGACGGCAACCAAGAGCTCTTGCGTGAAAACCAGCTCTGCCATATCGAAGAGCTGCTCGCGAAAGCGGCAAGCCAAGCCGAGGCACTGGGCGTCACGCGCGACAAGCTGCACGAGATGCTCGACCTGGTAGCCCCCGAAACCATGCAGTAGCCATCTGCAAGAAAGGCTATACCATGCAAAACCTTTTAGAACTCAAAGGCATCTCACGCCATGTGAGTGACCGTTTTTCGCTGCGCGACGTCACGCTTGCCGTGGAGCCTGGCCAGATCGTCGGCTTTGTGGGTGCCAACGGTGCCGGCAAAACAACGACGATTCGAGCCGCGCTTGGGCTTATCAAACTCGATGCCGGCGAGGTACACCTGTTTGAGCAGCACTGTGGCGCCGACGCACCCGGTGAGGCGCAGCGCTGCCTGCGTTCCCACATCGGTCTTGTCCTGGACACGTGCCCCTTCCCCTCCACGCTCAAGGTGGGCCAGATCGAGTCGCTCGTAGGCCCAGCGTACCCCACGTGGGACCGCGAAACGTTCGCCCGATTCATCAACCGATTTGGCCTCGATCCCAAGACAAAGGTCAAGGACCTCTCCCGCGGCATGGGCATGAAACTGCAGCTTGCCTGCGCACTCAGCCACAAGGCCAAGCTGCTCGTTTTGGACGAAGCCACCGCGGGCCTCGATCCCATGGCACGCGAGGAGCTGCTTGATGAGCTGCTCGCCTTTGTTTCCGACGGCCTGCACAGCGTGCTGCTCTCGAGCCACATTACGTCCGACCTCGATCGCGCTGCCGACCGCGTCATCTGCATCGATAACGGCTCGATTGTGTTTGACCTGCCGCGCGAGGACATTACCGACCGAGCCGGCATCGCCCACTGCACCCAAGCACAGGCCGCCGAGCTTATGGCTTGCGTCGAAGGTGCCCGCGCCGCCCGCCATGCCTACAGCGTGGACGTACTCGTACCCAACCGTCGCGAAACACTCGAGGCCTTCCCCGAGATTCCCTGCGATCGGGCAACCATTGATGACTATCTGCGCCTCATGCTGAAAGGGGCTTCGAAATGAAACGCGCCTTTATGTCCGAACTCGCCATCGTTCGCACGCTCATCCCGAGCATCGCGGGCGTCGGCCTGTTTATCTTCGTCGTGCTGACTCTTGCCAACGCGTCGGATGGCGATTCCGGCATGAGCGCTGGCGCCTGCGCGGTCAGTGCCATGTCGCCCATCATGGTCATGAGCTCGCTGGCCGGCTTCGACAATCAAAATGGCTGGGAGCGCTATCGGGCAACGCTGCCCTTCTCGCGCAAAGACATTATTTGTGCACGCTACCTGAGCGTTATTGTCTTCTCCGCCGTCATGGCATGTGCAGCTACGCTTTTGAGTATCGTCGCCATCCCGCTCTTCAACAGCGCGGGCATTCCTTCGACGGGACAGACGGTCTTTGAAATCGCAATCGCCTCGGCAGCCTCGATGCTCATTTCCCTCATGATGGTGTTCTTGGCACAACCGCTGTTCTTTCGATTTGGACACATGGAGGCGCTGCGCCTATCCGTCGGCCTGTTTGCCATGCTCGGGTGCCTTACCATGGCAACGTTGAGTTCCTCCAACCCCATCAGCAACTGGCTCATGTCGATTGCCGGGGCGAATCCCGATCCTGCCGTTCTTGGCTGCCTGTGTGCAGGCATCGCCGCACTTGCCCTCGCGCTATGCGTAATCAGCTGCACCGTCAGCACCAAGGTTTATCGAGTACGCGATCTGTAGCCACGCGAGTCTCAATCCACGAAGGACGCGATCGCCCCCCCCGCAAATCCGTGACAAATGGCATGTCCTCGGCGTGCGCCACCGCGCTACTTGCGCAGCGGCTTGGGCAGCGGAATGCCGGAAGCGATAACGGCGGCGATGATCATGCAGACGATACCTTTGAGTGGGAAGCACATGAGCAGCAGGCCCACGACCATGACCGGCTGGCGCATGACCGCACCCATCGTCGATGCCGTGCAGACGGCGACGCAAAAGACCGGATCTGCGCCGGTGAGGATAGCAAGGCCATAGCCCAGGCTTACGCCCGAGAAGATAACCGGGAAGAAGTGGCCGCCGCGCCAGCCCAGGTTGATGAGGGCGGGGGTCAGCATGGCTTTGACAAGACCGGTCGCGATAAGCACGCCGGCGGGAATGGTCAGGTAGGTTTCCATGAGCACGTCGGCCTGGGTCTCGCCGGCAAACATGGTGTAGGGCAGGACCGTGCCGCAGATGGCGAGCGCCAGACCGGCCAGCATGGCTTTGACGACAGGACGCTCCCCTATTGCATGAGACAGCGCCTCGCTTGCGTGCTCGGAGACAAAGTACAGCCAGCCGCAAACGGTGCCGACCAACGCCAGCGGAATGAGCCAGGCAAGTTCCAGGTTGCCCACCTCGGCGGACTCGAACCTGGGCATGCCCATGCCGCCGCCCACAAGCTGGCCAAGCAGCAGGTAGGTGCCCAGACCGCCGGCAATCGCGATGCCATAGACCACGGTCTTTTGCACCTTGGGTAGCTTGATGGTGATCTCGCCGGACGTGGACTCATCGTCGGCGTCTTCGCCCTGGCCGTCGGCGCTACCGGCAAGCGGTGCTACAAAGCCAAAGACGGGCGCGGTAAAGAGCGCCGTCAGGGCAGCCTGGGTGCCCAGCAGCGTGAGCTCCCTAAACTCGGCGCCAAAGCAACGCATACGGTCGCCGACCCAGCTGCACAGACCCGCGATAACACCGGTCAGACCGGCCTCCGGTCCAATGCTGCCGCCAAACAGCAGCGGCAGCAACGCCGCGAGCGAAAGCTTGCCCAGATTGTCGTACGGGTAGCGCCCGTCTTGCTTAACCTTAGCCATCACCTGGTTGAGGTCATCGGTCTTGGCGCCTGTCATCTTTTCGTACAGACCGATTAATAGGCCGCCCAGCAGGCAGACAAAAAACGGGTACGGCAAAAAGCCAAACGGGCCGCTGGCGAGCTCGGGCGAAGCGACGCCCAGCGCGTGCGGAATCTCGGTCCACAGATAGTCGATACCGTGCTCCATCGCAAAAAAGAACAGCCAGACCGCGGCACCTGCGAACGCACCGGTCACAGCAACGCTAACTAAAAACAGCGCGCGGTTTGTGGGTTTGGCAAGGTTATCCATCGGGTCCTCCCGCGGTCAAAGTCGACATAGTTATGTTTTATTGTAGAGCGAGCGTTGCCCGAACGAGCCAACCGTCTGCGCCGCAAACGGCACCATTGGGAGCCATAGCGGGACAGGCTCAAGACTCATCCGTTGATAATCGAGACAATCTCGCGCAAATCGTCGGCAAAGTAGATGCCGTGCTGGCGTCTCGGGCTCGAAAGCCCTTTATCAATCATGTGCCCGAGCAGCGCCTTGAGGTCGTTGTAGTAACCGTCCAGGTTATACAGGATGCACGGAGCGCTCAGGTGCCCCAATGACACCGCGGACATGACCTCGGCAATCTCCTCGAGCGTGCCCGTGCCACCGGGAAAGGCGATGAACGCATCGCCGAGCTCAATCATCTTGGCTTTGCGCTCGGCCATATCACTCGTCACGATGAGGTCGTCAATGCCGTCGTGTTGAAATTCGGCCTCTATAAAAAAGCTCGGCTCAACACCCGTCACGTGTCCACCTGCCTCGAGTACGCTATCGGCGAGGGCGCCCATCAGTCCCGACTTGGACCCACCGTACACGAGCGCCTGGCCGTTGGCGCCAATCCAGTTGCCCAGCTCCTGCACCGCGGGCAGAAACGCCGGGTCATTGCCGACGCTGGCACCCAGATACACGGTGATATTCATATTCAGTCCCCCTCATTGTGACGCGCGGCGCCCGCTCTAGCGTTGGCGGCGCCGATATTCGCGCACGCGGCGCGACAGATCGGCGAGCTGGTCGCGATCGAGCTCTTCCAAATGCTCAAGATCGTCCATAAAGCGCGCCATGGTGTCCTTTTGACGCATCTTGATGAGCGTATTGCAGTAGTTCACCGCCACGCCCGTGAGCATGGCGATGTAGAAGATGCTAATAACGCTCAAGACGACGGTAATAGCGCGGGCAACCGGTGTTTCGGCCGGAATGTCGCCAAAGCCGATGGTCGAGACCGTCTCGAAGCTAAACCAAAGTCCATCGCCAAAGGTGAGAGTCGTAGGCTCGGACAGCCAGACAGCCGTCGAGCACAGCAGGTAAAAGATAAGAAACAGACCCGTGATGCGCGCAAAGCCAGCCTGTCGCAGCACATCGGCAAGCGTCCTCAACTTGTTCATCGCGACCCCTTTTCCCAGACGCTCAATCACGTTCGCCCGGTATTGTCCCACAACCGGCAGCCAGGGACGTTCCTTTTGTGCCGGCAGAAAGGGACTGTCCCCAGCTGCCGGGCGGGAGCGTTTAGCGGTACAGCTGCCAACTGGGCAGGCTGAGCTGGTATCCTTATGCGGTAATGTCTCGATTCGTTAGGATTGCATGTGAGAGCTGCCACTGCCCTTCGTTCAGTTATATGTCGCGCCCTGACCATTGTGCTTGCCGCGCTTGCCGTGCTGAGTTCAATCGCGCCTGTTCAAGCTTTTGCCGATGACTCTAGTCAGCCAGTCAAAACGGTCCGCGTCGGCTGGCTCGTCAACAACGAGGGCTTCCAGGACGGCACCCCCGGCGAGCGTCTCTCGGGATGGGGTTACGAGTACCTCCAGACTCTGTCGTACTACACGCCCGGCTGGCGGTACGAATACGTCTCCGGCACCTTCACCGAACTTATGGACATGCTCGAGGCGGGCGAGATCGACCTCATGCCCAACATCTCCTACTCCGAGGAACGCGCCCAAAAGCTGCTCTTTTCCTCGAACCCCGAGGGCACCGAGCGCTACTTCATCTACGCCAAGCCCGATCGCGACGATCTGGCCAAGGGTGACCCCCGAGCGCTCCAAGGCCTTACCATCGGCTGCAACCCCGGCGTTATGCAAACCTTCGTTGGCCAGCAGTGGCTCGCCAACGAAGGCATTACCTGCACCTATAAAGAAATCGACACTGGCGGTGCCCTCTTTGACGCGCTCGCAAACAACGAGGTCGATGCCATCATCATGAACGACACGACCTCGTCGCCCAGCGCCTCCCCCATGTTCTACATTGGTTCGAGCGACTACTTTTTTGCCGTCCCCAAAAGCCGCTCCGACCTGATGGACGACATCAATGCCGCCATGTCGGCAATCGCCCGCGTCAACCCACGCTATATCGACGAAGTCAAATCTAACTACTCGGCCCAAAACAGCGGTTCATCATCGCTCAACGGCCCCGAACGTTCCTGGCTCAAAGCAAATGACAACACCATCACGCTCGGCTACATTACGGGCAAACTCCCCTACTGCAACGAAGACGAAGACGGCAAAATGGAAGGCTCGCTCGCATCGCTTGCGACGACGCTGCACGATAAATTTGGCATTACGGTCAAAACCGTCGCCTTTGATAGCTACAAGATGATGTCAAAGGCCCTGTCAAAGGGAAGCATAGACGTTGCGCTGCCGGTATACCGAGATTACTGGTTTGCCGAGCAAACAGGCGTTGCGCAGTCGGTATCGTTGGGGACCATATCCCTCACCGCCATCCACACCGGCAGCGACCTGAACAAAGACCTTCAGAACATCGCCTGTACCAAATCATCATTTGTCAACAAAAATGCACTTGAAAATCTGTTCCCCACAGCGACCGTGACCGAATACCAATCCGACAATGAAGTGTTCGACGCTCTCAGGAAGGGAACGGCGCGCTGCATCCTCGCTCCCAGTTCACGTGTAAAAACTATCGGCGACCGTCATGATCTCAAGGACTACGAGACGGTCGAGCTCCCTGACACCTGTGAGCTCTCGTGCTGGATTTCGCGCGGAAAGCCCGAGCTGCTGGGAATCATCAACAAGGGCATCATCAATGCCGGAGAATCGCTCTCCGCAAGCAATTACTCCTCCACGTCGTACACGACCCAGGAATCAGACACGCTTCAATTCCTTTTTCGCAACCGCACCGCCATTGCCGCTACCCTCATCGGTATGTTATCGGTCGGCATCGTGCTGCTCATCTGGGCGCTCGCGCGCGCTCGAACCGAGCGCAAAAAAGCCGACGCTGCCAACGCCGCTAAGACGGCATTCCTCACGCGCATGAGCCACGACATCCGTACGCCGCTCAACGGTATCCTGGGCCTTATCGAGATCGAGGAATTGAAGGAAGGCGATATCAAGGTCGCCCGCGAGAGCCGTGCCAAGGCGCGCGTTGCCGCCAATCACCTGCTCTCGCTGATCAACGACATCCTCGAGATGGGCAAAATCGAAGACCGCAAGCTAACACTGGAGCATGCGCCTTTTAACCTCAAAGAGCTCTGTGACAATACGCTGGTTCTGTGCAAGCTCCGCGCGACCAGTAACGGCATCACCATGCAGGACAATAGTCTGCCGTACGCCACGGGGCCATACATGATCGGCAGTCCCACCCATATCCGACAGATCATGATCAACCTGTTAGACAACAGCATTAAGTACAACAAGCACGGCGGCTCCGTCACCTTTAGTTCAAAGACCAAGCCACTCGATAACGGGCGCGCGCTCTTTTGCTTTAGCGTTTCGGATACCGGCATTGGCATGACTCCCAAGTTTTTAAAGCATATCTATGAGCCGTTTGCCCAAGAAGGTGACGATGCGCGCAGCAAGTTCCAAGGAACCGGCATGGGCATGCCAATCGTCAAGTCGCTTATTGAACTGATGGGCGGCACCATCGAAGTCACCAGTGAGCTCCATGTGGGCACCTCGTTCTACGTGGAGATTCCGCTCGATATCGACGAGAATCCCCAGGCGCGGGCGAATACGGTTGAGAGTGCGCCCGACTGCTCGCTCGCCGACATGAACGTGCTGCTCGCCGAAGACAACGAATTGAATGCCGAGATTGCCCAGACGCTGCTAGAATCCGAGGGCGTCGTGGTCACCCGCGCCGCCAACGGCAACGAGGTCGTCGATCTGTACCTGTCGCATCCCGCCGGCAGCTTCGATGCGATCCTGATGGACATTATGATGCCGGGCATGGACGGCTATGAGGCAACCCGCACGATTCGTCTGAGCGAGAAGGTCGATGCAGCCGATATCCCCATCATCGCGCTCACCGCCAATGCCTTTGCCGAGGACGCCAAGGCGGCACACGATGCCGGCATGAACGCCCATCTGTCCAAACCGCTCGACTTTAACAAGCTCAAAAACATACTCGCCCGCATCAAGAAAAACGGATCCGTTTCGCTATAGTTTTTTGCAGCAACCACGCACGACCAGAAAGGAAGCCAACGATGTTTAGGCCCTTACGTCGAAAGAAACGCGCCATCACCGACGAGGAAGCGCGCGAACTGCTCGCCACCTGCAAGCGCGGCGTCTTTGCCGTCAACGGCGACGATGGCTACCCGTACGCCATTCCCGTCAACTACTTCTTTGACGCCGAGCACGACAAGATTTATTTCCATGGCGCCAAGGCTGGCCACAAGGTCGACGCACTCAAGCGCGACGACAAGATCTGCTTTACCGTTTACGGCAACGAGTGGTACAAGGACGGTGACTGGGCTCCCTACGTTATGAGTACCGTGGTCTTTGGCCGTTGTCGCCTGGCGAATGACACCCCCGCGTTTATCGAGGACAAAGTCCGCCAGCTCGCCCTTAAGTACTACCCTTCTGCCGAGGAAGTCGAAGAGGAAATCGCCAAAGACATCAAGGGCGTCCAGCTCTACGAGATTACGATTGAGCATCTCTGCGGTAAGCAGATTCAAGAAAAGTAAGCCCCTCAGCAGGTCTCGCAAATAGCAATATGGCCCGGTTCCAACCAACCTTGGAACCGGGCCATATGCTTATGAAGCGTCGGCGGCAATGTGCGCTAGTGCCTCGACGAGCTCTTGCGAGCTCACGGGTTTACTCAGGTGCGCGTCCATGCCCGCCTCGCACGAAAGCCTGCGGTCGTCGGCAAAGGCGTTGGCACTCACGGCGATAATCGGCGTGGTCGCGGCATCCTCGCGATCGAGCGCTCGAATCTGACGCGTGGCCTCAAGGCCATCGATGCCAGGCATCATGATGTCCATCAACACCACGTCGTACTCGTGCGGTGCGCTCGCGGCAAACGCCTCAACGGCAGACTCGCCATCCTTAGCATGCGTCACGACGGCACCGGCACGGCTGAGCGTAAACTGCGCGATCTCGGCATTCAAATCGTTATCCTCTACGAGCAAAACGCGCAAGCCCTGGAGCGCATCGTCATCGCCCGCATCCGCGCGAACTGCCTGAGGAATCTCGGAGCGTTTGCATTTCTCGAACGGCAGACGGATGGTAAACGTCGTCCCCTGCCCCAAGACGCTCGTAAAGCTCATGGTTCCGCCCATAAGCTCGACCAACTGTTTTGCGATAGGCGCGCCCAGGCCAGTTCCCGATGAGGCGCCTTCCACCTGTTGCTCCTCGCGGCAAAACGGCTCGTAGAGGTGCTGCTGGAACTCCTCGCTCATGCCAATACCGTTGTCGGCGATCGTGTATTCATAGACGGGGACGCCATCTACAGGTTCCACCTCGCGGCACACCAGGCGAACATAGCCGCCCTGGCGGTTGTACTTGACGGCATTGCCGGCAATATTGAGCAACAAGCGCTTGAGGTGCGTCACGCTCACCCGTGCATAGGGATGATCAAGCGTCTGCTGGTCGCAGATAATTGTCACCAGACGCTCCTCGGCCTGGCGCTCCAGAATATCGCGCACTTCACAGTTGAGTGCCACCAAATTTGTGGGTACGAGGTTCAGGTCGACCTGGCCGCTCTCCAGGCGACTCATATCGAGTGCCTCGTTGGCAAGGTCGAGCAGCAGTCCCGACGCCGTCCAGATCTTTGAGCGGCACTCGGTCTGCTTTTGCAAATCGTCCGCATTGGCATCGCCAACCTCGACCATGCCGCGAATGCCGTTGATGGGCGTGCGCAGATCGTGGCTCATGCGACGCAGAAACTCCGTCTTTGCCGAGTTGGCGGACGAGGCCTCACGCGCCGCCTTTGCCAGCTTGTCGCCATAGTCGCGCTCCTGCTGCAGCAAGTCCGTCAAACGTCGGCGATCAGCGCGGCGACGCACCGTCACAACAACGGCTATAACACCGCTGTAGAGCGCCAGCACGCCGGCAGCAACAGCCGCGACAACCTCAAAGTAACGCCGCGCCGAGGCATAGGTGTACACATAGAATTTGTGCGCTTTTCCAAATGTGCCCAAATACCACTCGCCGTCGGCGTTAACCAATCTGACCTTACCAGCCAGGCATCGATCCTTAATACCGTCGACAATGAAGACGTCCGTCGCAGGCAGATCGAATACGCCCAATACGGTGGGTTCAACGGCATTGGTCGCAACGACCTTGCCGTCGCTTTCGATCACGATATTGCCGCTATCGATGGTTTCATAGCCATCAAGCAAGCTCTGCAGTTTGAGTGTATTGCTTGCAACCGCCTTCGCGCTCTGATGCCTTACCGCGATAACGATGCCCTCGCCATCCTGCCGAGTCACGCAGCCAATGTCTGCGACCGAATCATCCGCAAGCGTGATGCGGGCGGTATAGGACTTAAGCGGATGAGTTGCCACCTCCAGCACGGGTGATTCTTTGAGATACGCAGCGAGCGACTCGTAGCCCACATCGCCCGTCGAGGACTCGGACACCAAATTGCCCGATGCGTCCGTCACGATCGGCGCGCTCACGTTGAACTGGTCGGCATATTGCTCCAGCATGGCGCTATCCACCGAACCGTCGCGCTCCATATCGCGGGCAGCCTCTCCGGCGATCTCCATAACGCGAATCAGGTTTTTGGTCGTATAGGCGCTGTTGAATGCATCGTAGGAAAGGCTCTGCGTCGCCACGTAATCGACAACGTCGGCAAAGCGCTGCTCGGCTTGGGCCGTCATGTAACCGTAGCTCATCATGCCGGCAGCAACCGAGAGCGCTATCCCCAGCAGAGCGACAAGGAGCCATACCCCTGCCGAACGATTGCCCCGCTCCTGAGCGGCCTGGTCGAGCGCATCGATCATGACAGGCCCTCCATATTCAAAAATGGCGAAGGGTCATCAAAGTACTTTGACACCAGACGTTCCATGGTGCCATCGGCAAGCATTTCTTGGTAGGCATGAGTGAGCTTAACGTCGATGTCGCGCGTATCGTTGATATCGAAAGCGGTGCCCAAACCAACCTCTAGCAGCGGCTCACCCAAAATGCGATACGTTACGCCATAGTCTTTTTCGTAGGTAAGCAGCGAGGACTCATGCGCGGCGATGGCGTCGACCAGACCCTCGACGAGCGCCGGGTTCAGGTATGAGCGGTCCGAAAAGCAGTAGAGCTCTTTGATTTGCGGAACGTTTTCATTTGTACGATTGAGCAAAATGCCCTCGGGCTTGGTGGTGGACTGGACTGCCACGACCTTATCCTCAAGATCGGCAAGCGTGTAGATATCGCTCTGGGGATCGACGGCGACCACCTGGCGGCTCGCAAGGTACGGGCCGGCCCAACGATACTCTTTTTCTCTACCCGTCATGCTAAAGCTACCCATGACGCAATCGAGCTCGCCGCTCGCCAGTAGCTCTTTCTTCTTTTCCCAATCGATCAGCTGGTACTTTGGCTTGTAACCAATGCGGGCCAAAGCCTCGGTCAATATCTCGACATCCAGGCCAACGATATCGCCGTACTCGTCGGCATACACAAACGGTGGATAAAGGTCGCTTCCGACGTTGAGTGTCTTGAGGTCGTCGTCTTTGGCTTACGAGGCGTCCAGACCTTCTGATGCAGACGTCGAGACTCTGCCATTCGGCCCGGAACAACCGGCTATCGCTACGACAAAGGAGCTTGCCACTGCAAGCGCAACAAACAACGATATGGCAACCGAGCGGCGAGGTCTTTTCATCGAGCTCCAGACGATCCTGTTTACAGACTGAAATGGTTAAAAATAATAGCAAATGAAACCATTCGAACGCCCAATGGTTACAGACGCCTTACCATGTGGGGCCTTCCAGTCGCCCCGGCAGAAGGCCCCGCATGCAGCGCATTCTTACCGTGCATTAAAAACGTAACGATCCAAGCGGTCGCACGCTTCCTTTACGCGCGAAAGCGGCAGTGCCAGGTTCACGCGAATGTGGCAGGGTCCGTGGAACGGGCGGCCGTCCTGATACCCCACGCCCACGCGCGCCCCCTCGTCGAGCAACCACTGAATATCGCGGCCATGCTCGCGGCACCACTCGGTGCAGTCCAGAAACACCATGTACGTGCCCTGCGGACGTGAATAGGACACGCCCTCAAAATGCTCGTCCACGTAATCGCAGAAGTAGTCGACGTTGCCCTTGATGACCTCGTTAAGCTCATCCACCCACTCGTACCCCTGTGGCTGGTAGGCGCCGATGAGCGCGTGCATCGAGAGGACGTTCATCTCGTTGTAGTGGGTCTTGTTGGACACGGCGCAAACGCGGTCGCGCAGCGTCTCGTTGTAGATGATGTGGTAGCTGCCGACGAGGCCCGCCAGGTTGAAGGTCTTGCTGGGCGCGTAAAGGGCAACCGTGCGCATGCGGGCGTCCTCGCTCACCGACTGCGTCGGAATGTGCTTGTGTCCGGGACGGATAATGTCGGACCAAATCTCGTCCGAGATCACCACGCAATCGTACTGGCGATAGATGTCCATGGCGTGTTCGATCTCATCGCGCTCCCACACGCGGCCGCAAGGATTGTGCGGCGAGCAGAATACCGCGGCATGGATGTGGTTTTGGGCGAGCTTATACTCCATGTCCTCAAAGTCCATGCGCCACACGCCCTGGTCGTCGAGCTTAAGCGGGCTATGGACAATGCGATAGCCCGCGGCCTCGATAGACTTGGTAAAGCCGATGTAGGTGGGGCTGTGGACCAGCACCGCATCGCCCGGCTGTACATACGCGCGCAGCGTCGACACGACACCGCCCAGCACGCCGTTCTCGTAGCCAATGTGCTCAGGGAGCAGGCCCTCAACGCCGTTGCGGCGGCTCTGCCACTCGATGGTGCGGTCGAAGTATTCGGCGCGAGGATCAAAGTAGCCAAACATAGGGTGCTGAGCACGCTGGATGATGTGTTCCTGGACCGTGGGCACCGTGGCAAAATTCATGTCGGCCACCCACATGGGAATGCGGTCGAAACCCTCGTCGGGTGCGTTCGGAGCCATGCCGGGGATCTCACCCCAAGAGTCAACGGCGATGGAGTCCATGCCGTGGCGGTCGATAAGCGAGCTAAAGTCGTATTTCATGCTGAGCTCCCGTGCAAAGTTGATTGTTTTGGTAGGCGTTATTGTCCACCAGTGTGGGCGATTTTGGCATGGGGTTTGGCGTTGTTTTTGACGGATACGGAAAGATGGCCGGTTAGTCTTGCGCGTCGTTGATGGCGGTTACCGTTAGCTGGGCTCCGTCGACCGTAAACGATATATCGAGCCCGGCGAAGGCCAGATGATAGACGCGGTTTGGCTCGTGCTTGCTGCCCGCGCGGCGCGGATCTTGGCGAAGAACCTCGACCAAGCCGGGGAGCTTTGCGGGCGGGACCATATCCCGCAGTGTTTGCGGAAACTCAACATCGAGCTCTTGCCACGGAGCATCCTCAATCCAGCCGCCGGTCGCATCCGGGTGGCAATCCGCAAACGGAATATAGGGCTTAATGTCGTAGATGGGCGTGCCGTCGCGCAAGTCGGCCCCCAGCACATGGATGATGGGACCATCGTCGGTAAGCTCGACACGATCGAGCTTGACGCAGGTGAGCCCGATGGGATTAGGGCGAAACGGACTGCGCGTGGCAAACACGCCCACGCGCTTGGCTCCACCCAGACGCGGCGGGCGCACGGTTTTCGACCATTTTGCGTTGGTACCGGCCTTGTCCTGCGCCTTGGCATCGGCAGCTATGTCCTTAGCTGTACCGCCGGGCGTTCCGTTTTCGAAGCGCCACAGCAACCATAGGTGAGAGAAGGAGTCCAGGCCCTCAACTGCTGCATTGGAGGCAAATTCCGGCTCAAAAACGATGTGTCCCTGCAGATCAGGCGCCAAAAAGCTGTTGCGCGGAATGCCGAACTTCTGCGGCAGGTCGGTATGTATGTGTGCGATAGGTTCCATGCCGGTCATTGTACGGCATGGAGGTGTGGGGCGCAGCGCGCAATTCTTTGCTGCGGTCCCCCGTCGTGCAACCAACGGTTGCTTGGAAGAGAGCCGGCCGCTGCGTATGCTTAAGCCATCAACCAGCAGAAAGGAGCCGCTATGGCCTTTGCAGAAAAGCTCATCGCTGTCCGTCGCGCCCATCACCTTACCCAGGAGCAGCTCGCCGCCAAGCTCTTCGTCACACGCCAAGCCGTCAGCCGTTGGGAACGCGGCGAGGTCACACCGGGCATCGACATGATGAAGCTCATTGCCGCCGTGACCGGCGAGCCGCTGTCCCACCTGCTCGAAATGCCCGAGCACTATTGCCAGAGCTGCGGCATGATACTCACGCCCGACGACTGCGGCACCGATGCTGCGGGCACCGCGACCGATCATTACTGCAAGTGGTGCTACGACCATGGCAAGTACACCTACGAGACCACGATGGAGGCAATGATCGAGGGCTGTGCCCCGCGCCTGGCGCAAAACACCGGCATGTCGCTCGACGAAGCCGTCTCGCTCATGGGCGCCGTGCTGCCGCAACTGGAACGCTGGCGCACCGTGCAGGAAAACGAGGAACGCTACGGTGCCGAGGCGCGGAAGCGCTATGGCGATGAGACTATCGATGCGGCAAACGAAGCGCTGCTGGACATGGATCCTCAAACATGGAACGACATGAAAGAACTTGAACGCGCTATTCTGGGTCAACTCTCGATTGCCATGGGCGACGGCGACCCAGAGAGCAACGAGGCCCGCAAGCTTGTCGCGATGCATCGTCGCTGGATTGCTCTCAACTGGGGACACGAGCCCCAAGACGAGGCATACCTGGGGCTCGCCCGCGGCTACCTCGCCGACCAGCGCTTCATCGACTACTACGACAAGCCGTGCGGCACCGGCGCCACAGCGTTTCTGGTCCAGGCCATCGAGTCGTCGTTGGCGTGCGCATAGACCGCGGCGGCTTTGGGTATTTCAATCAAAACCTCAACCGATTGGAGACCTATGGCTACTGATCACGAGCTCGCGCTGTACGTTATGACCGGTTGCCCGTATTGCATAAAGGTCAAGCACTTTTTGGCCGATAACGGCGTGACCATTCCCGAGCGCAATATCTCAACCGACGCTGAAGCCGAACAGGCACTCATCGCCGTCGGCGGAAAGCGCCAGGTTCCCTGCCTGTTCATCGACGGCAAGCCACTCTACGAATCGAGCGACATCATCGCATGGGTACAGAAGAACCTGCTCTAGTACGTGCATCCCGTCCGTCCAAGGCCCCACCCCATACGGCCCAAACATGTACACCAGCATCCAAAGTCGACATTTTTCGACATCTTTGGATGCTGGTGTACAACTATTTGTGGGTAGTCATCGGGGACGTTCTTAAATGACTAGTCGTTAAAGACCGTCCCCAACGACTAACTAGCCGTGGAAGCGGGCTATGGGTGCAAGAGGCTGCTCGCGAAAGACGCGCTCGACGGCAGCGCGGTATTCGTCGACCTTTTTGGTCTTGCGTACGATCTTGTGGACGGTAGCGGAATCAGCGAAAGCGCACTTGGCGTAGAACCACCACTCCTTCATGCGGAAGACCGCATTGCCGCCAATCTCTTCTGCATATGCCGCAAACAGCGTGTCGTGGAAGCGCTGCAGCTCAGCAGCCGTTGCAGCAGGGCCGCCCTTGACCATGCGAGCCAGCGCGGGGTTCGCGAGCAGGCCACGCCCCAACATCACATGGCGTGTCCCGGGATAGGCCTCCACCAGCGCGTCCATATCCTCAAGATCAAAAATATCGCCGTTGTAGGCGACCGGGAACGGGGCACGCTCCAGCGTCTCGCCATAAAACTCCTTGCGCGGCGAGCCCGTATAGCGGTCCTTCTGCACGCGCGGATGCACAATGAGCTCTGCCAACGGCATGCGGCAATACAGATCGAGTACGCGCTCGTATTCGTCGTCGCTCTCCAGCCCCAGCCTGGTTTTTACCGATACCGGCAACGGCGAGCGCTCGCACACATCGCTCAAGAACACCTCGAGCTCGTCGAGATTGCGCAAGAAACCCGAGCCCTTGCCCTTGGCAACAACCGTACCCGAGGGGCAGCCAAGGTTGAGATTGACCTCGCGATAGCCCATGTCGGCGAGCACCTGTGCCGCCCACACAAACTCGTCCGCGTTCTTGGACATCAGCTGAGGCACTACGTTGAGCCCCTGGTTATTAGCAGGATCGATCTCCTTAAACGCCTTGCCGCCAAAGCGGTTTCCCACCAGCGGCGGCGGCAAAAACGGCGTGTAATAACAATCGAGCGCGCCGAAGCACTCCGCATGCACACGACGGAACACATGCCCGGTAATCCCCTCCATAGGGGCCAACGATAGAATCATCAACATCTACTCTCAGATCAATGTGACAAAGGGACTGTCCCTTTGTCACATGCATTATGCCTTGTCCTCGAGGCGCCCCACAAGGCGGAGGCGGTTACTTGACGCCAACCAGCCCTCCGACCGTCCCTGTGCAACGAAGATGAACGGCGCCCACAAACAGCAAGTAGGGCCGCCCCACAGCAGTTCCCTCGCTCGTCACTTGCCCCTTGGCATCGGTTTTATGCTCCAAAAAATGACGCTCATGATCAAACGATCACCAGCAATGCGTTGTTGACCACTACGTTTGAGCAACAGACACCCTCCACTCATCTATACTCAAGAGCGTGTGCACATCGCCCCCGAAAAACGATGAGAGTCGAGGCCCCATGCAGCAGCTCACCGAACAAGAAAAGAAACGCATCCAGCGGTACTGCACGTACCCCAAGATCGCAGCGACCGCACTCGTCATGTCGTTCGTAACATGTCTGCTCATGCTGCCGCTCCAAATGATCAACGATATCGCGTTCCACCAAAAGGAATTCCAACCCGCGGGCATATATACCGCCATCGCACTCACCGCAATCGAACTCGCCATCTTTTGCTATTGCGCTCTTGCGCCGCGCTTTGGAATGCAGGGCAAACAGTGGAAGGAGCTGCAGAGCAGGCTTGCGGTGGCCCAGACCAACAAAGACCGTTCCGCGGAGGTCGCCGGTGTGCTCGCCACGCAAGCTGCCGGCCGCCTGCTCAAGAACAGTGATAACGATCTCGCGCGCAACCTGGGCGGCGCCGCGGAGGTCGCCGGCGCCGTAGGGGCAGTCGCCACGGCGGCAGACGTGCTAGCCGAAACCTCGAGCAATGCCGAGGCCATGGCAAACGCATACGGTGTGACGATTCCAAGCGTCAAGAAACAGATCATAGCTCTCGCGGTGGTGCCCGCCATTATGCTGCTTGGCGTCTACATCCCGCAGTTTGTCCAGGGAAATAACGAGCTTCAGGCAAGAAAGGCTGCAGCCGCCGAGCAGCTCGCCATCGCGCAAGATGCCTTGGAGCCCGTGTGCGAACGCGTTGCGGCAGACGACCCATACGAGTCGTATCACGACTACGGCTACCGCATTATCGGCTATCTACGCGATAATGACCTCGGCGCTCAAGCAGCCTATGTCTACCTTTCTTTTGATGCAGACGGCATGCTCACGGATGTCGATTACACCAGTCAGATCGACCCCGAGGCAAGCCTCGCAGACAACCTCGCCCGCGCCGAGCAGGATATCGCGACACTCTGCGCCCCGCTCAACGGGTTGGACATTTCCGTTGCCACACCGGACCTCCTCGCGCCATGCAGCCTGTCGGATGAATTTAAACAGACATTTTTAGCTGGATCCCTATATGAAGAAATCAGCATCAAGACGGAGGACGAATCTATCAAGTCGTACTACACCTTTGACACCGAAGCCGCAGAAGAATTCGACGAATACACCCATCCGGAAATTAGGCTCATGCTCTCTGCAAAGAAGAACTGAAGGCTTACGCTCTAATTGCCGCTCGCAAACATCGTCTATATCTCGAGGTCTAATACTTTTTCAAGAAGTGAACGAGTAAAAACGGACCCCCGAAGCATCGACACTTTTGAGATGCAATTTCCTGCGGTTTTGTCAGCCAAATCCTGCGGTTTTGACGTCTGAAAATGTCGATGCTTCGGGGGTCCAAAAACGGTCGTTCACTTCTTGAAAAAGTATTAGACCTCGATTTACAAGCCGCTCAATGTGACAAAGGGGCTGTCCCTTTGTCACATTATTCGGAGCGCAGGGCCTCTACGGGATCTTTTTTGGATGCACTGCGGGCCGGTAGCAAACCGGCGACGACCGTTAGCAGCACCGAAATCGCGATGAGCACCAGCGCATCCTGCACGGGCAGGCTCATCAGATTGGGCACCTGTTTGGCAGCAAGCGCCCAGGCATTAACCGGGAAGCTCACGGCCACCACGACGACAATGGCAAAGACACCGGCGATAAGCCCCTCAATAAAGGTCTCGGCATTGAATACGTTGGCCACGTTGCGCTTCGACGCGCCGATCGCGCGCAGGATGCCAATCTCCTTTTTGCGCTCCAGCACGCTGATGTAGGTGATGATGCCGATCATGATGGAACTCACCACCAGGCTGATACTCACGAATGCGATGAGCACCAAGCTGATGGTGTTCACGATGTCGGTCACCGAACCCATGATGATGCCCATGTAGTCGGTGTATGAGATTGCCTGTTCATCGTGGCCAGAGGCTTTAACCTGCTTGTTGTACGCGTCGATGTGATCGAGCACGCGCTCCTTGGCCTCAAAGTCGCGCGGGAAAATCTTGACCGAGATGGGGTCTGCCTCGTCCGCATAGCCCAACGTGGTCAGATTGTTGTCGTAGGTGAGCTTCGACGCCTTCGCATAGCTCATCATGAGCGAACTCAGGTCCTCGGCGTCCATGTTGAAGTGGATGGCATGAGCAAAGGCACTCGCATCCACGCGCATGGCGCTCGCCAGGTTAGCAAAACTCGAAGACATCTGCGTCGCCATCTGGTCCATAAGCCCTGCCGCGCCCGCCTTGAGCTGATCTGACACCGTCGCCACAATCTGGTCGCTGATCGACTTTATCACCTGATCCAGAGCCTGCTGCAGATATGGAGCCAGCTGCTTTTGCACATAGTCGGTCATTGCCTGTTGCAGGCGCTCGGCCAGGGCATCGCCGCCGAGCGCCTTGAGCTGAGCCAGGATTTGCTGGGCTGCCGTATCACTCTCAAGATACGTCGAGAATGCGGCAGAGAGCTTTGACGCGTCCTTAAGATCTTCGGGCGACAGTGCCTTAAACTGATCAGACTGCAAAAAGCCCTCAAACAGCTGGTTGGCTAGTGTTCCCACCTGCTGCATTTGCTCGGGCGTGAGTTCCAGACCGTCAAAGATACCCGAGAAATCTGGGGTTGGCGCTTTTGCCATGATGTCGCTGAAGTCGATGTCCTTGCCAACGCCCGAAAGGTCAATGTCCAGCCCCGACAGATCGATGCCAGAAAGGTCCATACCGCCGGCCGCACCCGAAAGTGCAGACGTATCGAACGAGAACGCGCTCTTGAGCGCCGCCTCGTCCACACTGAACATGCTGCCCAGATCCACGCCTTGCTTGGCCTCGCCTTGCAGTTCGTCGAAGGTTTTGCCCGTAAAGACATCCGTCTCGGGGTGGTCGAGTTGCTCCTGCACAATCTGCAAATCGGCGGCGCGCTCCATAAGCTGGCGAGTCAGCGCATGCGTATAGGCAATGCCCGGAGACAACGCACTCGCGTTGGCTGTCTCGTTAGGTCGCACCACGCCCACAATGTGCACGTCAATACCGTCGGCAACCTTGGCAGCCATAAAGTCGGCGTCGTCAGACATGTCGGTCCACATGCCGGTCTCTTCGTTTTTGCGATAGGCATCGGCCGGCGACAGCACCTTAAACGTCGTGGACAACGCATCATCATAGGTAAAGTCGGCGCCGGTCTCGGGCGTCTCGATCTTACCGTCGGCCGTCATGGCACTGTTTACCAGATCGTTGAGCTCATCGATATCCAGCGCACCGATGCTGTAGAGCGTATAGTCGCCCACCGTACCGCGGCTCGAAAGCACCATCACGGCTTCGTTTGCGGTCGTGGGCCAATGACCGGCGACGACATCGTACTGGCTGTCGAGCAGGCTCTGGTCTTCAATCATCTCGTTAAAGACCGAGGTTCCCATGGATTCCATGCTCACCGTTGCCGCCGAGCTCGCGCCTCCGCTCATGGCCTCGGTCATGGCGTTGGGCACCAGCCGGACAGGCTTCTCATCGCCCTTGCCGGCACGATAGACAACCGGCGATACACCGTAGCCATACTGGATGGCGTTGACCTCTTTGTCGATACCATCGCCGCCGTCGTCAAGCCATGCCTTAAAGCTTGTCATGTCGTTGGACTTAACGCTCGCAAACATATCCTTTACGGCCGTGACCACGGGAATCTTATCGGTTCCCTGAGCCTTGCCGTCGGTACCGTCGTCGGACGAATCCTCGCCGTTGGACGCCTCGTCATCCGTGGCCCCCTGTCCGCCCATCATGGACGACAGGTCGTAATCCTGCTTGGAAATGGTGAGCGGGTAGCTCGAGAGCGTATCCTCCTCGACCTTTTTGATGTAGCCGTTTACGCCGTTGGACAGCGCCAGAATCGCCGCGATGCCGATAATGCCAATCGAGCCCGCAAAAGCAGTCATGGCCGTGCGGCCTTTTTTGGTCATGAGGTTGCGGGCAGAAAGCCCCAGCGCCGTCACAAAGCTCATCGAGGTTTTGCGCGTAGGCTTTGCCTCGCGGCGCGTGGCGTCAGCGACATCGAAAGGATCGGAATCGTCGGTGATCTTGCCGTCCGCCAGGTTGACGATGCGCGTGGCGTATTGGTACGCCAGCTCGGGATTGTGCGTGACCATAATAACCAGACGGTCGCGCGCCACGTCCTTGAGCAAGTCCATGACCTGCACGGACGTTGTGGAATCCAAGGCGCCGGTCGGCTCGTCTGCCAGCACAATCTCGGGATCGTTAATCAGGGCGCGGGCGATGGCCACGCGCTGCATCTGTCCGCCCGATAGCTGGCTCGGGCGCTTGTTAACGTGCTCGCCCAAGCCGACTTTCTCCAACGCCTCGCGCGCACGCTGGCGGCGCTCGGCATGCCCCACGCCCGTGAGCGTGAGCGCCAGCTCCACGTTTTCCAAAATGGTCTGATGCGGAATGAGGTTATAGCTTTGGAACACAAAGCCGATGCGGTTGTTGCGATAGGCATCCCAATCGCGGTCACGGAAGTCCTTGGTCGAAATACCGTCAATCAACAGGTCACCGGAATCAAAGTGGTCCAGCCCACCGATAACGTTGAGCATTGTGGTTTTGCCCGAGCCCGAGGGACCCAGAATGGCCACGAACTCGTTATCGCGAAAAGCCAGGCTCACGTTATCGAGCGCCACCTGCGTAAACGACTGTGTGACGTACCTTTTGCAAATACCTTTGAGCTCCAACATGGACGGCAACCTCTCCCACGCGGACGCACTTGCCCGCTCTCCCCCGCCGTTCGTATTCGACGCGTTTGTCCTACTCTATCCCCATTTTTTGCCGGAGCCAGTGAGGAATGTAGGGAACCGCGCCAAAAAACGAACGGGACGACGCCCAATCAGAACCACCCTTAAAAGGGGGTGCGGACGATTTCTTGGACCGCGCCTAGGCGTATCCAAGCTTCCTGCGGTACTCCATCGGGCTCAGCCACCCGAGGGACTTCTTGATCCGCTCCTCACGATAGTACACGAGGT
>JAXJKV010000010.1:0-24940 GCA_036297525.1 Collinsella sp. | reverse complement strand
GCCGAAGAGGCGTCAGCAGGTCAGTGGGTCATCGTCCCGGCGTTCAGCATCAGGGTAGCGCTGCGACGCGGAAATCGCGCGCTGTTGACGCGCCCCCGCAGTGCCCGCTTCCCCCAAGGACAATTATCAGTGCAGGTAGACGGCTTGCACTTTTTAGCGAAAAGCCGGCGTGGTTGGCATTTCTCAATTCATCGTAGTAAACCGGCATAGTTTCGTATTTCCAGCAGCCCCAAATTCGTCAATACGCCGGCGTTTGCAAAAAGCCCGACCTCCGTGGGAGATCGGGCTTTCAAGGCTTAGTTAAACCAAGTCTGTACGGTCAAATGACTCGCAGATTACATCTGCTCGGGCGCGGAAACGCCAACAAGGGTGAGCACCAGGGCGAGCGTCACGCGGACGGCGTCGCAAGCGGCCAGACGGGCACGCGAAAGCTCGGGGTCGACGGGACGGCCCTCGCTCGGCAGAACCTGGCAGGCAGCGTAGAAGCTGTGGAAGTCGCCGGCGAGTTCCTCAGCAAAGTGCGTCAGACGGAACGGGGCGCGGTCGCGAGCGCAGCTGGCGATGAGGTCGGTGAGCTCGTTGAGCTTACGCGAAAGGGCGAGCTCGGTCGGGTCGGTCAGCAGCGAGTAATCGACGTTCTCACCGATGGCCTTGGCGGCGACGGCCTTCATGCCCATCTCGTCAGCCTGCTCGGGCGTAACGTCAGCGGCACGGCGCAGGATGGAGCACACACGGGCGTGAGCGTACTGCACGTAGTACACCGGGTTGGAGTTGTCGCGTTTCTTAACGGCCTCAATATCGAAGTCGACCATCTGGTTGGAGCTCTTGGAGATGAGCGTGTAGCGAGCGGCATCGGAGCCGACCTCGTCGACGAGCTCCTGCAGGGTCACCATGGTGCCCTTGCGCTTGGACATACGGACGGGCTTGCCGTTGCGCAGCAGGTTGACGAGCTGGCCCAGCAGAACCTCGAACTTGCCGGGATAGCCAAGAGCGTCGCAGACGCAGCGGACGCGCTCGATGTAGCCGTGGTGGTCGGCGCCCCAGATGTCGATGACGTGGTCGACGCGCTGGAACTTATCCCAGTGATAGGCAACGTCGGAGGCGAAGTAGGTGTACTCGCCATCGGACTTGATCAGAACGCGGTCCTTGTCGTCGCCCAGATCGGTGGAACGGAACCACAGGGCGCCGTCCTTGGTGTAGAGGTAGCCCATCTTGTCGAGCTTCTCAAAGGCGCGGTCGACGGCGGAGGTGCCGGCGGTCTCGCCCTCGGTGTCCTTCACATACAGCGAGCGCTCGGAGAACCAACGATCGAAGTCACAGTTAACGGCATGGCAAAGGTCGCGCATGTTGTCGACCATCTTTACATAGCCGCGCTCGCGGAAGCTCTCCATGCGCTCCTGCGGATCAGCGTTGACCCACTTATCACCGTCGGTGCGCCAGAACTCGGCGGCCTCGTCGATGATGTAGTCACCGCCGTAGGAGTCCTTGCCCAGAGTCTCGGCAAAGTTGTCCTGATACGGATGGGTCTCGGGGTGCTCGTCGTTCTCGTCGGCAACAAAGGCGTCGCGGTCGGCGATCAGCAGCTTGTGAGCCTCGTCGATATCCACGCCCTGCTTGGCGATGATGTCGGCAAGCTGCATATAGCGCGTGCTGATGGAGTTGCCGAAGGTGTTCATCTGAGAGCCGTGGTCGTTGATGTAGAACTCACGCTGGATGACGTAACCGGCGTGGTCCATAACACGGCAAAGAGAGTCGCCCAGAGCGGCCCAGCGGCCATGGCCGATGTGCATGGGGCCGACGGGGTTGGCGGAGACGAACTCGACCTGGGTCTTCAGGCCGCCACCGACGTTGGACTTAGCGAAATCCATACCCTTCTCGCGGGCCTCGCCAAAGATGGCGTTCTTGACGGCAACGGAGAGGTAGAAGTTGATGAAGCCAGGGCCGGCGATCTCGACCTTCTCGATTGCGGGGTCCTCGGGCATATGGGCAACGACGGCCTCGGCGATCTTGCGCGGGGCGCAGTGAGCCAGCTTGGCGGACTTCAGGGCCATGGTGGAGGTCCACTCGCCATGAGAAGTGTCAGCCGGTCGCTCGATAGCGCAATCGTCAAGTTCAAATGCGGAAAGGTCGCCGGCCTCCTGGGCCGCAGCAAGAGCAGCGCGTACCAGCTCTTCAATCTTCTCGGGCATAGATCCTCCTTGTGTTAAAGCCCCCGAGCTCTTGGTCACTCGTAGGGCAAAAGCCAGAGTTTGTAGCACTCTATCACAAGCGACGGGCACTGTCGCAGGGTAAAGCTAATAGATATTGCATATGCACAAAAATGACTACAGCTTGTATGGAGTCACTCAAAGATGCCGGTCTGCCTGCAGATTATGCAGGCGTTGAAAATGCATAAAGGTGTGAATGAGCTGCGCCTGTTATCGAATACTCTTACCTATCAGAGTTGTGTGCTTTTCCTGCATAAAGTAAGGGTTTGCGCACGTCAGCGTGTTATTCTAGAGATACGTAAATTCGTATAAGTTGGAGGTAGCATGTTCTCAATCGGTCAACACGTCATTCATCCGGGTCAGGGAGTCTGCACCGTCGTCGGTTTTAGGGACGATACACCGCAGCCCATGCTACTGCTCGAGACCAAGCAGGGACATGCGCAGACGATCCTCATGTACCCCGTGGCGCAGGCCGACCGTTTGCACGCCGCCATCTCGCAGCAAGATGCCGAGCACCTGCTGAGCCACTATGACGAGCTGGAGTGCGACACCTTTACCGAGCGCAACAGCTCACTTGAGGAGACGCACTTTAAGCAGCAGCTCAAGCTGGGCGCGCCCGAGACGGTTCGCGTGGCAAAAACCATGATGCACCGTATTCGCCAGGCCGAGGAAGCAGATAAAAAGCCCAGCTCCTACTACATGCGCGTACTCAAGGAAGCCAAGCGCCGCTCCATCGAGGAGTTCGCCGTGGCCCTGGGCGTCACCGAGGAGGACGCCGAAGCTCGCCTAGCCCAAGCCGCCCTCAACTAACCCATCCGCGCCAAAAACCACCACAAAGGGGACAGGCACCTTTGTGGTGGTTTTCTTGTTCTAGTAGTATTCATTCTTATCGATACCCACGAGCACAAGGAGTCTCTTATGGCAGAGCCGCTTACCGCCGGAATCACCCGCGACCGTGCGTTCGAACTGCTCAACGAGCACAACAAAGATCCGTTCCACATCATCCACGGCGAGACGGTCGAGGGCACTATGCGCTACTTTGCGCGCGAGTTCGACCCCGAGAACGAGGAGTTTTGGGGCATCGTCGGTCTGCTGCACGACCTGGATTGGGAGGAGCATGAGGACGACCCCATGAACCACACCATCTATGCTGCCGAGATTCTTGAGGGTGAAGGTGCGTCTCCCGAGCTCATTCGCGCCATCCAGACGCACACGTCCGACTTCAATACCTCGCTGCCCAAGCCCGAGCTGCAGATGGAAAAGATCCTGTTTGCCTGCGATGAGCTCACCGGCCTGATCGGCGCTGCAGTCATCATGCGCCCGAGCAAGAGCGTTATGGACTTTACGACCAAGTCGCTCAAGAAGAAGTTCAAGGACAAGCGCTTTGCCGCCGGCTGCTCGCGCGACGTGATTTCGCAGGGCGCCGAGATGTTGGGCTGGGAGCTCCCCGAGCTCTTTGACCGCACCATCGCGGCCATGCAGTCCTTCGCCCCCGACCGCGATACCTTCCAGGCCTAACCGCCCACGCCACCTAAAACCACCACAAAGGGGACAGGCACCTTTGTGGTGGTTTTTGTTTGCACGGGCGTTAGGGGCGGACCTGGCCGGTGCCGCGGAGCTTGTATTTGTAGGTGGTGAGGGCCTCGGCGGCGAAGGGGCCGCGGGCGTGGAGCTTTTGGGTCGAGATGCCGATCTCGGCACCCAGGCCAAACTCGCCGCCGTCGGTGAAGCGCGTGCTGGCGTTGGCGTACACGGCCGAGGCATCGACCGCATCCAGGAAGCGCTCGCAAGCATCCGTGTCCTCGGCAACGATGGCCTCGGAGTGCATCGTGCCGTAGCGGTTGATGTGTGCGATGGCCTCGTCCTCGTTTGCCACGACCTTCACGCTCATCTCGAGAGCCAGGTACTCGCGACCCCAGTCCTCCTCAGTCGCGGCGACGTAGTCATCACCCTCGGCAAGCCCGGCATCGGCGCATGCGGCGCAGGTTGCCTCGTCGCCGTGAATGAACACGCCGTGGTCATGCAGCACGGCCACGACCGCAGGCAAAAACGCATCGGCCACAGCACGATCGACCAGCAGCGACTCGGCGGCATTGCACACGCCTACGCGCTGGGTCTTGGCATTAACGATAATGTTGAGTGCCTTATCAAAGTCGGCGGATTCATGCACGTAGATGTGGCAGTTGCCCGTACCCGTCTCGATCACCGGCACGAGCGACTCGCGCACGCAGCGCTGGATCAGGCCCGCGCCGCCACGTGGAATGAGCACATCGACGATGCCGCGAAGCTTCATGAGCTCGCCAGTGGCCTCGCGGTCGGTGGACTCGATCATCGACACGGCCTCGCGCGGGAAGCCCTTGGCCTCGAGCGCATCGGCCAGCAGCTCGGCGATCATGGCGCACGAGTGATAGGCCAGCGAACCGCCGCGCAGAATGCAGGCGTTGCCAGTGCGGATGCAGATGCCCGCAGCATCGGCCGTCACGTTGGGACGCGCCTCATACACCATGGCGACCAGGCCCAGCGGCACGCTCACGCGGGTCAGGTCCACACCGCTTGCAAGCACGCGGTGGTCTAGTACGCGGCCGACAGGATCGGGCAGCTCAGCGAGCTTCTCCAGGCCGGCGGCCATGCCCTCAACGCGCTCGGGCGTCAGCAGCAGACGGTCGAGAAGCCCCGCCGAGGTGCCCGCATCACGCGCGGCGGACATATCGAGCTCGTTGGCGGCAATGATGGAATCGACGCCGTCGCGCAGCGCCACGGCCATGGCGCGCACGGCCTCCTGGCGCTGGACATCGCTCGCCGTGGCAAGCGCGCCCGAAGCGGCCTTGGCCTTAACGGCAAGATCGTGAACGTAGGTGGCTATATCGACCGACATGAACGGCCCTTTCTCTTAGATGTTTGCCAACCATGGTAGCCGATTTGCACGCATCCTCGCAGACGGCGGTAGAATTGGTCAATCCGAAACACCGCAACGAATGGAAGCATCACATGGCGCTCATCACTTCGTACCACGTCCCCGGCCTCTACGTCGAGGACCACAGCATCGACGTCCCCCTCGACTGGCGCGGCCTGGAGCCCATGCTTTTGGCCGTCGGCAGTACCATGCGCCGCGGCGCCATGCCGGCGCCCATCGCCGGCGCACCCGAAAGCATCAAGCTCTTCTACCGCGTGGTTTGCGCGCCCGACCGCATTAACGACGACTTGCCGCTCCTCCTCTTTTTGCAGGGCGGCCCCGGCGGCGAGAGCCCGCGTCCGCTGTCGCCCACAAGCGATGGCTGGATCGAGGAGGCCGTCAAGCATTTCCGCGTCGTGCTGCCCGACCAGCGCGGTACCGGGCGCAGCAGCTGCGTAGACGGGCGTACGATCGCGGCTCTGGGCGATCGCGCCGAGGCAGCAGGAGCCGATGCGGCCCGCACGCAGGCGGACTTCCTCAAGCGCCACCTCGCCAGCTCCATCGTGCGCGATTTTGAGTACCTGCGCCTGGTGGGCTTTGGCGGCAAGCCCTGGGTCACACTCGGGCAGAGCTACGGCGGCTTTTTGACGTTGAGCTATCTGTCGCTCTTCCCCGAGGGCGTGGCGGCAAGCTTTACCTGCGGCGGCATTCCGCATGTACCGGCAAGTGCCAGCGAGGTCTATGCGCACACCTTCCCGCGCATGGCAGCCAAGACGCAGCAGTATTACGACCGCTACCCCGCAGACGTCGAGCGCGTGGCGGCCCTGGCAGATGCCCTCGAGGAGCAAAAGCCCGCGTTGCCCGACGGCTCGCCGATGACGATCGAGCGCCTGCAGCTCATGGGCAGCGACTTTGGCATGAAGCCAAGCTTTGAGCGCATGCACTGGATTATCGACCACGCGTTTGTTGATGGCGACGGTACGCTGAGCTGCGGCTCCTCGGTATCCGACAGCTTTTTGATGCGCGCCTTCGAGCGCACCAACACGCGTACAAACCCGCTGTACTGGACGCTGCAGGAGTTCATCTACGCCGACGGCGACACCATGCCGATTCGCTGGGCGGCCGCAGAGGAGAAGGTCCATCGTGCCGAGTTCGACACGCTCGCGCGCCCGCTCATGTTTACCGGCGAGGCCATGTTCCCGTGGATGTTTGAGCAGATGCCTGAGCTCAAGCCCTTCAAGCCCGCCATGGACCTGCTGATGGAAGACACCAGCTGGGACAAGATCTACGACCCGCAGCGCCTAGCATGCAACGAGGTGCCACTCCAGGCCGCGGTGTACTTCGACGACATGTACGTCGATTCGGGCCTGCAGCTCGACACGCTCAGCCACGTGGGCAACTCGCACGCCTGGGTGACCAACGAGTTTGAGCACGACGGCCTGCACGGCAGCGTGGTGTTCAAGCACCTCTTCGACGAAGCCCTCAACCGCGGAGACCTGCGTCAGATCTTCTAGCAAAGGAGTGTCCCCGTCTACCGGCACAAAAAGAGCGTCCCCTAGTGCAGAATAAGTGCCGGCAACAACAATGCCGCAGGTAGAGGTCGGAAAGCGAAAACGCCCCTAAGCGAGCAAGGTGACGTGAAAGAGGAGGGCATTGACCTTTTGGTCATGCCCGACGATTGAACGTCAGATTGCCGCTTAGGGGCGTTTGCAGCGTCAATTGGTTAGGCGAAGACGATCAAATTATCTCGATGAATCGCGGGCTTCTCGGCCAGGTCTGCCAGCAGGCGGTTGCCGGCAATCTGGTCCTGGCGGCGTCCGGCTGCAAGCTCCAGCACGTCCGAATCGGCCTCGGCAATACCACGCGCGACAACCATACCGCTCGGGTCGCACACGTCGAGTACATCACCCTCGGCAAACTGACCATCGACCTCGCGAATACCCACCGCGAGCAAGGACGAGCCACGGCTGACCAGCGCCTTCGCGGCGCCGTCATCGACCGTCACCGAGCCATGCGCCTTGTCGCCCAGCGCGATCCACAGCTTGCGGGGCGCAATGTCCAGACGCTCCGCCGGCGGATCGAACAGCGTGCCCACACTCTCGCCGCGAGCGAGGCGCACGAGCGCATCGGGCTCCTCGCCCGAGCAGATCACGCTCTGAATGCCCGCCGTCATCAGAATGCGACTCGCGCGGATCTTGGTAATCATGCCGCCCGTGCCCACTGATGTAGAAGAATCGCCCGCCGAGGCGATGATCTTGGCATCAATCTTATGCACGACCGGAACAAACTCGGCCGTGGGGTCCTCATGCGGATTGGCGGTATAGAGGCCATCGATGTCCGAGAGCGTCACGCACAGATCGGCAGAAACCAGGCAGCTTACAAGCGCCGCCAGCGTGTCGTTGTCGCCAAACTTGATCTCATCGACGGTAACGGTATCGTTCTCGTTGACAACCGGCACCACGCCAAGCTCCACCAGGCGCAGCAGGGCGTCGCGTGCGTGCAGGTAGGACGTGCGGCGGGCCGTATCGTGGCGCGTGAGCAGCACGAGCGAGGTGAGAAGGTCGCGCGCATGAAACTCCTCGTCGTAGGCCGACGAGATGATACACTGACCGGCCGAGGCGCAGGCCTGCAGGCTCGGCAGGTCGCCGACCGGCTTGCGGTCGAAGCCCAACACGGGATAGCCGCAGGCGATAGCGCCCGAGCTCACCACGACCAGGCGCCAGCCGAGTTTGCGCAGGGCTGCGGCCTGATCGGCAAGCCCGCCGATAAAGGCGCGGTTGACCTTGCCATCGGCACCCACCACCGTGGACGAACCGATCTTTACCACCATCGTTTTATAAGAAGTCGTCATACGTCAAACCAATCGAATGTTAAGCAGGCGGGCGAGAAAATGATCCGTTTTCCTCCGTCGCATGCGGATCACCGGGGGAGCCGCAAGGCCAACTGATCCGTTTTCCTCCGTCCCCAAGGGATCATTCCCAAGGGATCATTTTGCCCAGGGGAAGGCCGAAGCCGCGGCCATGTTCTTGCGCACGAGCTCGTCGCGCACCTGTGCCAGGCCCTGCTCCATGCCCACCACATAGGTCTGCGGGTACAGAAAGCGCTTGTAGACCGGATCAAGATGGTCCAGTGCCCAGGTGCAACGCTCGCGTGCGTCCTCAATGCTCTCGCGCGGGGCAACGGCGCTGCCATCGCGCACGATCGGCGCCAGCAGCTCGCGATACTCGAGCTCGGACACGTCGGTCACCAGCGCGGCATCGTTCACGGCCACGAGAGTATTGCCGCGCGCGGCGCCCTCCCCCGCCAGATGGTCCTCGTCATAGATCATGTCGCAGATCGGGCCGCCAAAGCCGTCGTAATAGCGGCGCACGCGCTGCACGCCCGGGATCGTGCGCTTGTAGGGCTGCTCGGAGAGCTTAACCACCGGCGTCCACGGGTCCGTCTCGCTCGCACGGCGGGCGGAAAGCTTGTACACGCCGCCCAGCGCCGGCTGGTCATAGCAGGTCGAGAGCTTGGTACCCACGCCAAAGCTATCGATGGGCGCGCCCTGGTCGAGCAGCGACTGAATCGTGTACTCGTCCAGATCGTTGGAAACCGAGATCCCCACATAGGGCAGGCCCTCGGCATCAAAACGGCCGCGCACATACTTGGAGAGTTTAGCGAGGTCGCCCGAGTCGATGCGAATGGCCGACAGACGCTCGCCCACCGCCTCCATCTCCTTGGCAACCGTAATGGCATGCTCGCAGCCCTCGCGCACGTCGTAGGTGTCGATGAGCAGCGTACAGTTCTTGGGGCTCGACTTGGCAAAGGCACGGAAGGCCTCGAGCTCGGAATCAAAGCTCATCACCCAGCTGTGCGCGTGTGTGCCAAAGACAGGGATGCCGTAACGGCGCCCGGCAAGCACGTTAGACGTGGACGAGCAGCCGGCCACATAGCTTGCGCGGGCGACGGCCAGACCGCCATCGGGACCCTGGGCGCGGCGCAGGCCAAACTCGGCCACGGGACGGCCGTCCGCCGCCAGCACCACGCGCGCCGTCTTGGTGGCGACAAGCGTCTGGAAGCCGACGATGTTGAGCAGCGCCGTCTCGAGCAGCTGGCACTCCAGCGCGGGGCCGGTGACGCGCACCATGGGCTCACGCGGAAAGACGAGCTCGCCCTCGGGGACGGCGTCGATGTTTACATGCGCACGAAAATCGCGCAGGTAGTCGAGGAATCCAGGCTTGAACATCGCGCCGCCGGCCGGGGCCTGGAGCGAGGCGAGGTAGTCGATGTCCTCGGGCGTAAAGCGCAGGTTCTCGACAAGCTCGGGCAGCTCGGCGGTACCGCACATGACGGCGTAGGCGCTACCAAAGGGATGGTCGCGGTAAAACGCGGTAAAACAACCCTGCTCATTGGCCTTGCCGCTCTCCCACAGGCCCTGGGCCATAGTGAGCTCGTACAGATCGGTGAGCATTGCAATGTCGGTGGGATGAGAGATATCGGTCAAAGCCATGGGGCGACCTTTCGGATGAGTGGTGCAGAAGGTGATGGTTGGACGAGGCGGACGTGCGGGCATGGAGCCCGGCGCGAACAGGTTAGCGCAGGCCCATGCTGCCCGTGATCGTGTAGACCATAAAGACAATAAACGCGATGAGGGCGAGCACGATGATGATTTTTTGAGCCGGAGCCATGCCGGGGATCTCATTCTCGCCCGTAGGCTCCTTGGAGGTGACCATGCGCTGGGCAAAGGTCATCTCGTCACGACTCGGCTTGGGCTCGGCGGGCTTGGGATGAGCCACCTTTTTAGGTTGAGGTTTGGGTGTGGCAGGCGCAGGCTTCGCAGTGGCGGGCTTGGGCGCGGGCGCGGGCCTGCGCTCGGATGCGGCCCTCGTGGCGGCTTCCTCGGCCTTTGCGCGCTCGGCACGCAGGGCAGCCAGCTCCTCACGCTCGCGACGAGCCTCTTCCTGAGCCTCGCGGCGGGCCTTCTCGGCGCGGAGCTCTTCCAACTCGGCGCGCTCCTCGTCGGACAATGGTTGGGACTCAAGCTCGGCCATAGTACCGCCCTTTCTTTTTAAAAAAAGCCGCCGACACAATGTCAGCGGCTTATCAAATCCAAGGGTGGAGACGAAGGGAGTCGAACCCTCGGCCTCTGCCATGCGACGGCAGCGCTCTCCCAACTGAGCTACGTCCCCAGGACAAGTTGTTATTTTACCTACGGCTCGCCAACTGTCAACGCCCAATACCCAGTCTTTTTGGGACGGGGATATTTTGACTACCTTTCGAGCAAGCGATCCTCCCGATGATTTTTCTGGGACGGGGATTAAAAAATCATTGTGAACCGAATGATTTTTTAATCCCCGTCCCAGAAAAATCATCGGCGAACGCGCTACTTTGCGCTGGTGAGGACGCCGGTGGTGTCGAAGGCCGGGGTAAAGCTCTCGTCTACTGCGCCGCCCTCTTGCCAGAACATCGTCGTAAAACCCATGTCATCGGCATGGTCGAGTACCTGCTCGTACTCCTCGCGCGTCACAGCACGCGCCAGGTCGCCGCCCTGCTCGCGCATGAGCGCATTGGGCGTGTACTGGTTCATGACCGAGATCGGCACATCGCCCACCGTCTGCCACACCAGGTCCAGCACGCGACACGAATCGTCTGCATGTCCCGGCAGTACCAGATGGCGCACGATCATGCCGCGCTTCATGAGCCCGTCCTCGTCCACCAGCTCTCCCCCGCGGCGCTCAATCTCGCGCGCCATTTGCGCTAAGCCCGACACGGCCACACGCGGATAGTCCTGAATATGAGAGAGCGACTGCGCAAGCGCCGCATCGGCATACTTAAAGTCGGTAAGCCACACATCGACCAGATCGCCGAGCGCCGCCACGGCACTCGCGCGCTCATAACCGCTTGTGTTGTAGACGATTGGGATGACCAGCCCGCGCGCCCGTGCCGCGGCAATCGCAGCCGGCAGCAGATGCGCGTAGTGTGTCGCCGTCACCAGGTTAATATTGTTCGCACCCTGGTCCTGCAGCTCCAACATAATCTCGACCAGACGCTCGGGCGAAATCTCAAGCCCAAAATTGCCCGTCGAGATCTCGTGGTTCTGGCAATAGACGCATTTGAGCGAGCAGCCGCTAAAGAAGATCGTGCCCGAACCGGCCTCGCCCGAGATGGGCGGCTCCTCCCACATATGAAGCGCCGCACGGGCCACCTTGAGCGTGTCGTTAGCACCGCATACGCCGTGCGCGCCCTCATCGCGCGCCGCACCGCAACGGCGCGGACACAAATGGCAGGCGGGCGAAAAAAGTTCGGTCAACGACGTCGGCATAAAAACATGCTCCAAAACAACGATTCAGCAGCTCAAACGTAAAGGGACCAACCGCACAGACGGCTCGGGCCCCAAGGCGCCGTAATCGTCCGACACGATTTTTGTAATGTCAAGACTGGAATCCACAAAGTGCCGCTTTATGATGTAGGTATTCCGCCCCCCGCGGAGCAACTGGGTGAACCGTCGCGTTTATTTAGGGAGCCCACACAGTCGTACCTAGTACAGGTATCCTTCGTTGTTAAGGACGCTGGAACAGTCGATGAGGGCACCCACCTGTTTTAGGTGGGTTCATTTTCGTAACGTGGGGGGTGGTTTTCTTTTGCCGAAACTCGCCATTGCAAATCCCGCCAAGATCCCCAAAAGGCACCAGGCAGAGCCCCACCATAACCCCCAATATCTGGTAAGCACGTGATTATCGCCCCGTGCAATTCCTTACACCCTCCTTGGTCGAGTATCATGGGTCAGCTATACCCTTTGCGGCATGGCATCCTTTGACCTTTTCCTTCGACGCTTGGCGGTTTATCGATTCATGGCTTCCCCCACGAGCTTCATACCGTACCTTTGCGTGGCGGTCGCGGCTTTTATCACGACCTTCCTTGCGGTGCCCCTGGTCAAGCGCCTGGCAATCAAGCTCGACGCCGTCGACTATCCTTCCAAGCGCCGCATCAACACTAAACCCATCCCGCGCATGGGTGGCACGGCAGTCTTTTTGGGCCTCGTCGTCGCCTGCATCGTGCAGATCCTAGGCACCTGGTACCTGGGCTGGCCGCCCGCTTTGGTGCCCCACCCCCGTCTGCACATCAGCTACCCCATACTTGCGCTTTCTTTTACCGTCATCTTTGCGACCGGCGCGATCGACGACGTCTTCCAGCTCAAGCCTAAGCAAAAGCTCGCTGGCCAGGTCCTCGCCGCGCTCATCGCCTGCGTGGGCGGCCTGCGCATCGGCGTCATCGTCAACCCGTTTGCTCCCGGCGAGATCATGCTCGGCTGGCTCGCCTACCCCATCACTGTGGTCTACCTGGTGGCGTTCACCAACATCATCAACCTTATCGACGGCCTCGACGGTCTGGCCACGGGTATCTGCGGTATCGCGTCGTTCACCATGTTTTCGGTCGCGGTGCTCTCGGGCCGCATCGACGCCGCCGCGCTCTCCATCGCGCTCTTTGGCTCGTGCCTCGCCTTCTTGCGCTATAACTTCAACCCCGCGAGCATCTTTTTGGGCGACTCGGGGTCGCTGCTTCTGGGCTTTGCGCTGGGCTCCATCTCGCTGCTCAACGTGAGCCGCACCGCCGCGCTCACCTCGCTCATCATCCCGCTCATCGTGGCCGGCGTGCCCATCATCGATACGTTTAGCGCCATCGTGCGCCGTAAGCGCGCCCACATTAGCATCGGGCAGGCCGACAAGGGCCACATCCACCACCACCTCATTCAAGAGGGCTACAACCAAAAGCAGGCCGTACTGCTCATCTACGCCTGGTGCATTATGCTTTCGGCCGGCGCCGCCGCCATCAATCAGGTCGAGGTCCCCATGCGCGTGCTCATCTTTACCGTGCTCGCCATTGGCTCGGCGGCCGTCGCCAAGCACCTGCACCTGTTTGAGCCCGTGCTGCGTCACCATTACAACAAGCGCACGCATGAGGACGAGCTGGTAACCCCCGACGACCCCGCTTTTAAGCAGGAGGAGCAAGCAGCCGAGGAACGTAAAGAAGAGCGCCACCACAAGCTCTAGGATAAGCTGCCGAGGGTGCGCCCAGGCGCCGCTGGCCAAGCGCAGCCGCGCCGCACCCATCGCACAAGCCGCCCCTCTCCCGCCCCTCGCCTACTTACGACCCGCCCCTTCAATAAACGCGTTATCATCTTGACCCATGAACATACGTTAGGAGCAATCATGCCAAACGAGAACAGCTACGAAGTCGCGTTGCAAAAGAGCAACGCCATTCGCGAGGGCCTGGCCAAAACGCCCGAGAAGTTCACCATGCTTACCGGCGACCGCCCCACCGGCCGCCTGCACCTGGGCCACTACTTTGGCACCCTCAAGGGCCGCGTTGAGCTGCAGAACATGGGCGCCAAGACCAACGTGCTCATCGCCGACTACCAGGTCATCACCGACCGCGACACCACCGAGCACATCCAGGACAACGTGTACAACATGGTCATGGACTACCTTGCCTGCGGTATCGACCCCGACAAGACCATGATCTACGCGCACTCCGCCGTGCCCGCCGCCAACCAGCTCATGCTGCCGTTCCTGTCGCTGGTGTCCGAGGCCGAGCTGGCGCGCAACCCCACCGTCAAGGCCGAGATGGAGGCCTCGGGCCACGAGCTTACCGGCCTTCTGCTCACCTACCCGGTGCACCAGGCCTGCGACATCCTGTTCTGCAAGGGCAATGTGGTGCCCGTCGGCCGCGACCAGCTGCCGCACATCGAGCTCACCCGCACCATCGCCCGCCGCTTTAACAACCGCTACGGCAAGGTGTTCCCCGAGGTCGACGCACTGCTGTCCGAGACCCCGCTGCTGCCCGGCCTGGACGGTCGCAAGATGAGCAAGAGCTACGGCAACGCCATCAACATCTCGATGACCGCCGAGGAGACGGCCAAGCGCATCAAGAAGAGCCAGACCGACTCCGAGCGCATGATCACGTTTGATCCCGAGAACCGCCCCGGCGTGTCCGGCCTGCTTTCGACCGCCGCCATCTGCACCGGTCGTTCCGAGGTCGAGATTGCCGAGGAGATCGGCATGGGCGGCTCCGGCCAGCTCAAGAAGTACGTGACCGAGGCCGTCAACGAGTACTTCGCCCCGATCCGTGAGCGTCGCCAGCGCTACGAGAACGACCTGGATTACGTCAAGGACGTGCTGCACGAGGGCAATCGTCGCGCCAACGAGATCGCCGAGCAGACTCTGGCCGAGGTTCAGGACGCCATGGGCATGGTGTACTAGGCAAAGCGCTTTCGCACAACATAGACGGTGAGATTAGATTTCTCCCCGAAACGGGAACGGGCCCGCCGGCAGTCAGTTGCCAGCGGGCCCGTTCCCGAAGTACACCGTTGAATCGCACAGAGGGGAGGGATGCGAATCAAACTCAACAGGGCAGGCTTTTTCATCGCCTATTGCCCGCTCCGTTGTTGAATAAAATATAGTTCACCGTGGTTTACTTTGCAGCATCAATATGAGCCGCCATAGCTTCTCCATAAGTTAGCCCCGGTAAACCTACAACGGAAAACCGCCGCAAAGGGGACAGGCACCTTTGTGGCGGTTTTGGCCACAGTAGAGCCGCTAGAACCCTGCTGGCCAGCGACAGGCGGCCAAGTCGACGTGCATGGAATCGGTAAACGCCACGCCCTCCCCCATTAAGAGCTCGCGCTGAGCATCGGGACCGCCAAAGGCAAAGCCCTCACAGATACGGCCGTCGGCAAACACCACGCGATGACAGGGAATTTGACCAGGGCGTGGGTTGCTATGCAGCGCATACCCCACATAGCGTGCACTTCGCGCGCGACCGGCGAGCAGCGCCACCTGACCGTACGTGGCGACCATCCCCTCGGGGATCTGCTCGACCACCTCATACACCTGCTCAAAAAAGCCCTCAGACGCCATCGCTCGCTCCCTTCTCCGCATTAACAGCATAAAGAAATGATCCCTTGGGGACGGAGGAAAACGGATCATTCACGGCCTCCGTGCGGTCGATGATCCGTTTTCCTCCGTCCCCAAGGGATCATTTGTTGGCAGGTTGGTTAGTTGGCGGGATGGAAGAAGGCTACGGCTACGGCACCGGGGCCTACGTGGGTACCGATGGTGGCACCGATGGTGTGAACGGGCAGCTCGCCCTCGGTGTGGCCAGCCCACAGTGCCGCGCTGTCCTCGATATACTTCTTGAGCACCGCATCCGAAAGGCCCGTATAGCCGAGCGCCAGCGGCATGGAAAAGTCGATGCCGCCCGCCTTTTCGACCTTTTGGTTCAGCAGGTTGCGGCCGTTCTTGGAACCGCGCGCCTTTCCCAGCTGCACAATCAGACCGTCCTCGGCAGCTACCACGGGCTTTACGTTGAGCAGCGTACCCACGGCGCCGGCAGCAGCAGACAGGCGACCGCCGCGCACCAGGTACTCCAGCGTCTCGAGCAGGCCAATAACCACCACGCGGTCGCGCACGGCCTCGACCGCCGCCGCGATCTGGGCCGCGCTACGGCCCTCGTCCACCAAGCGCAGCGCATACTCGACCAGAATGCGTTCACCCAGGGTGACGTTGTTGCTATCAACCACGTACACATCGCCGCCCGGCGCCTCGGCTAGTGCGGCACGGGCGCTCTGATTGGTGCCCGACAGCTTAGCGCCCACGGTAATAATCACAGCCTCATCGCCGGCTTCGCGAACCTCGGCGATAGCCTGCGAAAACGCGTACGGGTTAACCTGACCGGTCTTGGGCAGCTCATCGCGCTCCACGAGCATCTCGTAAAAGCGCTGGTGATCGATGTCGATGCCATCCATGAACACATCGGTTCCAAAGGTGACGGACAGCGGCAAAACGGCCAGTGCCGGATGCTCGGCCGGCGACATATCGCTTGCGGAATCGGTAATAATGCGAACGGACATAACGAATCCTTTCTTGCGCAGGTCCCGCGCAGGGAATTTTGACAGCAATGCCCCGGCACGGTATACGCGCTCAAACGGGACGATGCAGTTGTTAATGGGAAGCAAATGCCTTGGTGGCCCTACAGCTCGCGCAAGGTGTTGAGAATCGTACGCAGCGATGCATACATCTGCTCGCGCTGCTCCACGCCCATGGCCTTACCGGTGGTGTCGAGCACTTCACGAATAATGCAATCGGCCTCGTTCATGCTCTCGCCGCCCAACGTGGTCAGGCGAACCGGGGCGCGATACTTAACGGCGGCATCGCCCGAATCGTCAACTTCGACGTAGCCGCCCTCCTCCAGATGCGCCAGCGTGCGCGAGACGGCAGCGCGGGTCACACCAGCCATGCGGGCGAGGTCGGCACCAGTCAGACCGTCCTTGCTGCGCTCAAGATAGTACAGGCACATGATATCGGAGCCCTTAAGGCCCAGCCTTGCGCCCTCAGATGTCTTAATGCGCTGGATCTCCTTGTAGAGTCCGCTGATCAGTCCGACAAAGTCCTCGAAACGTGTCTCGTCGCTCTGTTGCATGGGAGACGACCGCCTTTCGCTTGCATAATGCTAACGGGTAAACATCTTAGCCGTACTTAACGACCGCCAGCCCTGCACGCCCTATTTGTTAACCCATCAACATAAAAACCACCACAAAGGGGACAGGCACCTTTGTGGTGGTTTTGACCGGCGAGTATGATTTGCAGAAGTTGCTACAGCTCCACGCGGGGATTGTCGCGGGTCACAAGCGTCTTAACGACAACCGTCGCCCCCAGATAGCGCTCAAGCAGCTCGGCTAAGCGATCGATGGCGGCCTGACAGTCCCCCATACGCTCGGGCTCTACGCACTCAATCGCCAAAAACGCGTCGGCCGAATCGTCGGATAGAGCCGTTCGAACGCCGTCGCGCCAGTTCCAGCAGCGGCACACGGCGCCCGCATCGTCAATGTAGGCGAGCTCGCCGGGCAGCGTCGGGTCGTCCGCTTCCTCGCCAAGCGGCAGGAACGCATCCCCGCCGTCGGTCACCTTCAAGCGAAGGTCCCCCTCAATCGCATGCAGATCCTCGCCTCCCACGGGCAGTGCATAGGACAGCGACACCGTGTTATAGATATCCACCGCGGGCGTAATGTGGCCCACCGGCTTGCCCTTGAGCACGCGCTTGAGCAGGTTCTCGATTGAACAGCGCGCGCCCTTTTTGGTCTTGAACAGACGATAGGCCTCGCGCCATGCCTTGACCGGTGCGTTCTCGCTGATTGTATCGCTGGTCAGATGACGCTCCGCATCGATATTGGCACGGTCGAGCAGCGCCGCTATCGCGTCCACATCCTCTTGAGGTATTTGGGCCGCGGGCTTCATACCCTCCACGACCACAACACCGACCGCCGCCTGAGGAAACAGCTCCCAAAATGAATCCTCGGCAATAAAGCTCTTCATACGTGCTCCCTTCACGATTCGCGCCCGAGCGAGGGCACCCAAACAAAAAGCGCCCTTACGACGGCCACCTTCAAAGTCCTACGGTGCCGCCACAAGAGCGCTTGCGCTGTCCCCATCCGGAGAAGGGGACGATATGTCAGGCGTACTGTAACCTGAGTCATCCGCGCGAGCAAAACCACCACAAAGGTGCCTGTCCCCTTTATGGTGGTTTTGGGTCTAAGGCGGCGCTAGCGGCGGAGTCCCAGCAACCCGCGGCCGCGATGACGGGCCTCGGCGGACACCTGGGCGTGCGGGCCGGCGGCTTTGACGGACTCGGGCAGGTGCGAGTACTTCTTCTCGAAGTTCTCCTCAAACATCACCGCCAGGTTGTGCGCAGCCTCGTCGTAGCGCGCGGTGCTCTGCCAGTACTGGCGCGGCACCAGGATGCCGTCGGGCACACCGTGGCACGTGGTGGGAATGTCGACGTTAAAGATATCGTCGTGCACGAACTCGCTGTCCTCGATGGTACCGTCGAGGGCGCGGGCCACCAGGGCGCGCGTGTATGCAAGCTCGATTCGATGGCCCACGCCATAACCGCCACCAATCCAGCCGGTGTTGACCAGATAGACGCGGGTGCGTCCGTCGGCGATACGCTCGCCGAGCATCTTGGCATAGACCATGGGATCGAGCGGCATAAACGGCTCGCCAAACAGCGAGGAGAACGTGGGCGTGGGCTCGGTGACGCCGACCTCGGTGCCGGGGATCTTGGCGGTGAAGCCCGTCACAAAGTGATACATGGCGGCATCGGCCGTCAGGCGCGAGATAGGCGGCAACACGCCAAAGGCATCGCAGGTCAAAAACAGCACGACGCTCGGGGTGGTGCCCATACCCTTGGTCCACGCGTTGGGGATATGCTCGACGGGATAGGCCACGCGCGTGTTGTGCGTGGTCGAGACATCATCATAGTTAGGCTTGCGATTCTCATCGAGCACCACGTTTTCGCAGATGGCGCCAAAGCGGACGGCGTTGAAGATCTCGGGCTCATGGAACGCGTCCAGGCCCTCGCACTTGGCATAGCAGCCTCCCTCGATGTTGAAGATGCCCATGTCGGACCAGCCGTGCTCGTCGTCGCCGATCAGCAGGCGCATGGGGTTGGCCGAAAGCGTGGTCTTGCCCGTGCCGGAAAGGCCAAAGAACACGGCCGTCTCGTGCGTGACGGGATCCATGCTGGCCGAGCAGTGCATGGGTAGCACGTCGTCCTCGACGGGCAGTAGGTAATTCATGACGCTGAAGATGGACTTTTTGATTTCGCCGGAGTAACCGGTGCCGGCAACCAGAATCACGCGCTCCTGGAAGTTAATGACCACGGCGGCGCTGGAGTTGAGGCCCTTAATGGCGGGATCGCACTGGTAGCCCGGCGCGGCGAGCACGCAGAAGTCCGGCTCGCCGGTGCGCGCGATTTCGCGGGCGAGCGGACGGGCGAGCATTTGCTTAATGAACAGCGCCTGGCTGGCACGCTCGCAGGCGACGAGCAGGCGACGCGTATGGTTGCGGTCGGTGCCGGCCATGCCGCGGGTGACGAACACGTCGCGCTCGTTGAGGTAGTCGACAATACCGGCCTTGATGGTCTCGTAGCTCTCGATCGAAAGCGGGCGGTTGACGGCGCCCCAGGCGATCTTGTCGTGAACATCGGGGGTGTCGACGATAAAGCGGTCATTGGGGGAACGGCCGGTGCGCTCCCCCGTCTCGATCACCAGCGCGCCGTTGGATGCCATGCGACCTTCTTCGCGGCGGATAGCGTACTCGACGAGCTCCGCGGCGGGTAGATCGACCAGCAGGCGGGGCTGATTCTCGGCGGGATCTTCGACCAGCGTAATACCAAAGTTGGACAGAACTTCTGCAGGGGTAACACCAGGCATGGGGCCTCCTTTAAAAACGCGACACGCGGACGCGGCGCGCACTTTACTCACGTAAAGCCTGTTGTACCCGATATGCAAAAACGTTTTTGCGGCAAGGGCGAAGCGCCCGCCCAACGGTCAATAATCGCAGGCAAGCGGCCTAGTCATTGGGGACGTTCTTACACGACCAGTCGTTGGGGACACTCTTAAACAGGCAACAACCAAGGAGTGTCCCTAGATGCCGGCACTTAGGGACACTCCCAAAGTGTCGGCACATAAGGAACGTCCCTAAGTGCCGACTACTGAATGGCACCGCCTACAATATTGAACAACCTGTTCAAAAACACGATCAAACGCCGTCGTGTCTATACTAGAGCGCAGCAATAGAAAGGACTCCGCCTTGAGCATCTCGCCTCTCGATAGTATTCGCCGCGCCATCGCCCGCCGCAATGGCGCCGCCGACCCCGCCGTAGCGAGCAGCGACACTGCAAAGGCCCAAGGCGGACGCATCGAGAACGGCCTCTTCCCTGCCTCCCACACGGCCGAGGAGCTCGCACGCATCCAGGAGCTGAGCCAGCGCAACGCCGGCGGGCCCAATAGCGGCCAAGCCACACGTCGCCGGCGCGAGGGCGATCGCGAGCCCGGCCCCGTCCGCCGCATGGTGAACGCCTGGTGGAACCGCCTGCTCGGCGCTGTCTACGGCGGCGGCTTCTCCACGCAGGAAGCCGAATACGAGGAACACGCCACCCGCCGCGACTATCTCTGGAATACCCTGGGCACCGCCGTGTGGGGCTTCGCGTTTCCGCTGCTCACCATCGTGTCCACACAGCTTGTGGGCCCCGAGGAAGCCGGTAAGTTCTCCATCGCCTTTGTCGCCGGCACACTCATCATGATCGCGTGCAACTACGGCGTGCGCAATTTCCAGGTCTCGGACATCGACGAGAAGACGTCCTTTGCCTCTTACCAGCTCAATCGCTGGCTTTGCGGAGCGCTCGCCCTAGGCTGCGGCCTCATGTACAGCAGCGCCCGCGGCTACGATGCGCAGATGGCCACGATCGGCCTGGGGGTCTACCTGTATAAAGTGATCGACGGTGTGGCGGACGTGTACGAGGGCCGCCTACAGCAGGCCGATAAACTCTACCTGGCCGGCATGAGCCAAACGCTACGCTCCGCCGGCGTCATCGCGGTCTTTAGCGTGGCGCTGTTCCTTACGCGCAGCATGCCCATCGCGGCCATGGCCATGGGTGTCACAGCCATCGCCTCGCTCGTGCTGGTCACCGCGCCGCTCGCCCTGCTCGAGACCGAAAAATCACGCCGCGTGAGCCTGCGCGAGGTTGGCCACCTGTTTGTCCAGTGCGCTCCGCTCTTTGGCGCGCTCTTTTTGTTCAACCTTATCGAGAGCATGCCCAAGTTTGTTATGGAAGGCACGCTGGCCTACAAATACCAGCTGTACTTTAATGCCCTGTTCTTTCCGGCGCAGGCTATTTTGCTGAGCATTGGATTTGTCTATAAACCGCAGCTTTTGCGTCTGTCGAGCATTTGGGCGAACCCGCGCAAGCGCCGCCGTTTTGACTTGATTATTATTGCCGTTATGGCGCTGATCGTGGCCATCACCGGCGTATGCGCCGCATTTATGGCAGGCCCCGGTATTCCCCTCATGAGCTTTATGTACGGCCTCAACTTTGAGCGCTACCGCACGTTGGCGCTGCTGATGGTCGTCGCCGGCGGCGTAACCGCGGCCATCGATTTTATCTACGCCATTATCACGGTGCTGCGCCACGCCGGCGACGTCACCAAGATTTACCTCATCTGCTTTGCCGTGAGCGTGGTGCTCCCGGTGATCCTGATCAACCTGCTGGGCCTGATGGGCGCCGTCGTGAGTTACCTGGCTATCATGGCCCTGCTGCTGGTGCTGCTGATTGTCGAGTACGCCCACATCCGCCAACGCATCGAACGCGACCGCAACCCGTACGGCGCCTAATTCGAATCAATTTGAAGAAAAGAAACGTCGATGTTTTGGCACCGACAGCGAGCAGTCTCGAAGTGCCCCAGGTTGGCGCGAAAGAGGAGCGACGCGTACTTCCGTACGCGAGCGACGGTTTGAGCGACAAGATGGGGTGCTTCGGGGCTGCGCAGCGTCAACGTGGCCGCCGTTCGGTAGAACGGCGGAACAAAGTTATTCGCCAGGAAGAATGTTTGCGTAGAACTCCGCCCCGTCGTCCAGGCGCAGGATCCCGACGCGGCCGAACTCGGAACCGGTAGCCGCCGCACAGTCGATATCGATGCGATCGGGCACGCCGGCGGTATCCTCGCCACCCAGGCGCACCATCTGCCCGCGACCCGACTCCTCATCGAGCCCCGCCAGGCCGCCAACCTCGCAATAACGCCCCAGCGACACCGTGGGCGTGTGGCCGCTCACCACGACCGGGCCCTTGCCCTCGGCAGAAAGCAGTCCCGTCGGGGCATCCCAATAGCCATGGCGAATCCAGAGCAAGTCATCGGACGACTGCACGGCGAGCATTTGCTGCAGCAGCTCGCTATCGGCATCGACCGCTCCCCTGCCGTCGCCGCAATCGACACCATGCTCAAGCAAAAACGCACGCGCCGCCTCGGTCTGAATGCCGGCGTGCACCAGCAGATACGGTCGCTCGGCAGTCTCGACCACCGCGTAGAGCGGCAGGGCGGCAGCCCAGCGCACCAGCTCCTCGTATGCCTCAAATTCCATTTCGTTGAGCTGCTGACGCGTGGTCCAACCGCCATTGATATCCCAGGTCTCGGCATCGAGCGGGTCCTGGCCAATGATCGCGTCGAGCATAATCTGCTCGTGGTTGCCCTTAAGCACGCGAGCGTTGGGCAGCGACCGCACCAAGTTGATGACACCGACCGGATCGGGACCGCGGTCGATCATGTCGCCCAGCACATACAGCGTGTCGTCGGACGTCAGCGAGATCTTGGAAAGGGCCTCGTCCAGCGCGCGCACGTGCCCGTGAGCATCAGATGTCACATAGATCGCCATGGAACGCCTTTCCCTGCATTACGGCCGAAGCCCGATGCCACGACTAAAACTTCAAGTTGAACTTAAACGTTACCCATTGTACTCCGTTGCAATAAAGCTGGAAAGTGCCACCGCTGCCAACGGTCACAAGCGGCCGCCCGCACGCCCCGAAAACACCGCGCCACCAGCACCAACGCCCCAACCAGCACCGCCCGCGCCCCCCGCCTCGTGTCGATAATGCGAACGCCCGCGGCTCGGCCCCATAAACCCACCATCTTTGGGTACAAATTACCGCAGACAACTGACCGTGCCACGCAAACCACCCAGGAGCGGACACTACCCATGAACCAGATACTTCTCTTTATCGGCCTCGTCATCATTTTATGCCTGACCATCAAACCCGTCGGCAAAAAGCTCCCCTTCCCCACCCTGCTCATCTTTATCGCGCTCGGCATGCTGCTGGGCGTTAACGGGCCGGCGCGCATCGACTTTAGCGACTACGCGCTTACCGAAACCGTCTGCAGTACGGCGCTGCTGTTCATCATGTTCTACGGCGGCTTTAACACCAACATCGACCGCGCCAAGCCCGTCGCCGCGCCCGCGGTACTGCTGAGCACGCTCGGCGTTATCGCCACCGCCGGCATCACGGGCGCCTTTGCGCACTTCGCACTGGGCTTCGACTGGATCGGCGGCCTGCTGCTGGGCTCGATCGTGGCGTCGACCGATGCGGCGAGCGTCTTTAGCGTGCTGCGCGAGCACAACCTGTCGCTGAGGGGCGGCACCGACTCGCTGCTCGAGGTCGAATCGGGCTCCAACGACCCCGTCGCCTACATGCTCACCGCGGTGCTCGCGACCCTCGCAGCGGGCGGCAATATCGACATTCCCGTGCTGCTGGCCAAGCAGATCATCCTGGGCGCGGGGCTGGGTCTTGCCATCGGCTGGACATCCAGCCGCCTGATTGAACGCGCACACGCAACGGCCGAGGGCGCGCAGACTATCTTTTTATTCGCTGTGGCGATCGTCGCCTACGCACTGCCGAGCTATCTGGGCGGCAACGGCTTTTTGGCCGTATACCTGGCCGGCATTGTGCTGGGTGCAAGCGACATCACCGGCAAGGTCGAGATGGCGCACTTCTTCGATACCCTCACCGAGATGGCCGAGATGACCATCTTCTTTTTATTGGGCCTGCTCGTCACGCCCGCACGCCTGCCGCAAATGCTGTTGCCGGGCCTGGCGCTCATGGCGTTTATGCTCTTCGTGAGCCGCCCCATCGCCGTCGGCCTGCTGTTGGCGCCCTTTAAGACCAATCCTCGCCAAGTCGCGCTCGTAAGCTGGGCGGGTCTGCGCGGCGCGGCTTCGGTCGTGTTTAGCCTCTTTGCCGTGGTGGTCGGTGTTCCCGGTGGGCACGACCTATTTGACCTGGTCTTTGTGATTGCCGTGTCGAGCATTGTAGTGCAGGGCTCGCTGCTACCGGCAGTGGCGAAAAAGCTCGACATGATCGACGCGGAAGGCGACGTGCGCCGCACGTTTAACGATTACCGCGACGAGGACGGCATGTCGTTCGTTAAGCTCAAGGTAGGCGCGGGCCATCCGTTTGCCGGGCGCTCGCTCGCCGATATTGGCAGCGTCGCCGACATGCTCGTGGTCCTGGTGCTGCGCGACGGTGCGCACCCGGTGCTGCCCAACGGCGATACCGTCATCGAGGAAGGAGACCTTCTGGTGATGGCCGCGCCGACGTTTGAAGAGCGTGCCGAGGTTACGCTGCGTGAGGTCACCGTGACGCCCCACGGTCGCCTGGCCGGCCAGCGTCTTCGCGATGTGCCGCAAGGCAAGCACCCCTTTATCGTGGTGATGCTCAAACGCGACGGCCAAACCATCATCCCCGACGGCAATACCCTCATATACGCCGGCGACGAAGCCGTCATTGCCACGCTAGCGTCGTAGCCATCCCCACCCATAGGTTGCGGTGAAATAGGGACTGAATAGGCCTTCTAGCAGCCTAAACAGTCCCTATTTCACCGCAAGTTATTGAGGGGATGGGGTTGAAGTTCAATCGCGGCTACCAGTCCTCGTCTGCGCCGTAGTCATCGTCCGCGTCGTCTTCGACGGCAAAGTCTCGGAGGTCGAGGCCTTCGCGTTCGGCTCGGGCTAGGAGCTCTTGGGGCGACTCGTCCTCGATATCCATCACGTCGAGCATGGCGGCCGGAAAGCCCACGCCCGCCGCGGACCCCGTGCGGTCGAGCAGGCTCTCGCGCAGCTGATCTACATCAACTTCGATCTTCATGGCCAAACCTCCTTAACCGCCTCAAACCAAATGTCTCAGTCATAGCTCAATTCCGAAGTAGCATCGCCAAGCAACCGCTCAAAAATAATGCGAAGATCTTCCTCGTCTAAATAACCGTTCTCAAGGTAGAGGCCGCAGCGGCCGCATCGCCGTTAACGAAATAGCCGCCGGCTTTGACCGCGCTCGAATGATGTCCAAAAAATAAGGCTCTGTTAGACCAGGATTGACATACATGTGTCCCCACGGTGCCATATCGTTGACCCCATAGACCGCGATGATGGGGGCAGCATGAACGCCGAAGACCTGGTCCTCAACTTCAAGAAGGGCATGG
>JAXJKV010000009.1:0-9656 GCA_036297525.1 Collinsella sp. | reverse complement strand
GCCGAAGAGGCGTCAGCAGGTCAGTGGGTCATCGTCCCGGCGTTCAGCATCAGGGTAGCGCTGCGACGCGGAAATCGCGCGCTGTTGACGCGCCCCCGCAGTGCCCGCTTCCCCCAAGGACAATTATCAGTGCAGGTAGACTGGTTGCGTATTTTCGGAAAACCGGGGGATGGTCGACCCATACGGGTTAAACGTATTAGATAGGCCGTTTTCGTGGCGCGGCCCCAAAACAGTCTTTTGGGACGGGTGGTATCCTTGGTAGCCCTGTGCTGCAAACGCACCTTAAACGCAAGGAGTCCCATGGATCTTATCGCCCAGCTCGCCCGCGAGCTCAACCTTAAGGCCGCCAACGTCGAGGCAGCCGTCAAGCTCATCGACGAGGGCAGCACCATCCCCTTTATCTCGCGCTACCGCAAGGAAGCCACGGGTGGCATGGACGACGTCGCCCTGCGCGCACTCGACGAGCGCCTGTCCTACCTGCGCAATCTTGAACAGCGCAAAGAGGACGTCATTCTGCTCATCGACGCCCAGGGCAAACTTACGCCCGAGCTCGAACAGCAAATTCGCGAGGCCACGCAGCTCCAGCGTGTCGAGGACCTCTACAAGCCCTACCGCAAAAAGCGCATGACCCGCGCACAGAAGGCCCGCGAGGCAGGCCTGGAGCCGCTTGCCAACATGATCATCATGCAGGCCTCGGCCAAGGGCAGCGCGCTCGACACCGCCGCGGCCTACGTCAACGAGGAAGCCGGCTTCGACACGCCCGAGAAGGCGCTCGCCGGCGCGGCGGACATCGTGGCCGAGACGGTGGCCGAAGACCCCGAGAACGTCGCCGACCTGCGCGCCTTTACGCAAAACACCGCCGACATCGTCGTCGAGGCCACCGACCCCGCCGAAAAGACTCCCTACGAGCCCTACTACAACTATGATGAGCCGCTGCGCCGTATACCCAACCACCGCGTGCTGGCTATCGACCGCGGCGAGCGCGAGGGCAAGCTTCGCGTGCGCGTGAACGTCGACGGCGCTGCCGCCACAGCGCGCCTCAGCAGCCGTTGGCCCCGCCGCCAGGGCGTCTTCGCGCCCGTCTTCGATGCCGCCATCGCCGACGGTTACAAGCGCCTCATGGCCCCCTCGCTGGAGCGCGAGGCCCGCGCCAAACTCACCGTTCGCGCCCAGACCGAGGCCATCAACGTCTTTGCCAAGAATCTCGAGGGCCTGCTCTCGGCACGCCCCGTGCGCGGCGCCCGCGTGCTCGCGCTCGATCCGGGCTACCGCACCGGCTGCAAGGTCGCCGTCATGGACGAGACCGGCAAGCTGCTCGACCACGGCGTGGTCTATCCCACCAAGCCGCGCCACGACGTCGCCGGCACCAAGCGCGAGCTCGCCCGCCTCGTCAAAAAGGACAGCGTCAACACCATCGTCATCGGCAACGGCACCGCCAGCCGCGAGACCGAGGAAGTCGTCTCGGAGTTCATTGCCGAGCAGGCGCCCAGCCTTCGCTACACCATCGTTAACGAAGCCGGCGCGTCGGTGTACTCCGCCTCCGAGCTCGCCAGCCAGGAATATCCCGACCTGGACGTCACCGTGCGTGGCGCCATGAGCCTGGGCCGTCGCCTGCAAGACCCGCTGGCAGAGCTCGTCAAGATTCCGCCCCAGTCTATCGGCGTGGGCCAGTACCAGCACGACCTTGACCAGGCCGAGCTCTCGCGCACTCTGGGCCACGTGGTGGAGGACGTCGTCAACCACGTAGGCGTCGACGTGAATACCGCGAGCGCGAGCCTACTGGGATACGTATCGGGCATCACGCCGAGCGTGGCCAAAAACATCGTGGCCTACCGCGAGGAAAACGGCGCCTTTACCGATCGCCGTCAGCTTAAGAAGGTCCCCAAGCTGGGACCCAAGGCATATCTCAACGCCGCGGGCTTTTTGCGCATCAGCGGTGGCAAGAACCCGCTCGACGCGACAAGCGTCCACCCCGAGAGCTACGAGGTGGCCACATCCGTCCTGGAGCGCGCCGGTGTGGCGGCCAGTGAACTCAGCCGCGGCGGCGTGCCCGACATCGAGCGCCGCCTGGGCAGTATCTCGGCGCTGGCAAGCGACCTGGACTGCGGCACCCTCACGCTCATCGGCATCGTCAACGAGCTCAAAAAGCCCGGCCGCGACCCGCGAGACGACGCGCCCGAGGTGGTCTTTAGCCGCTCGGCGCTTTCCATCGATGACCTGGAGCCCGGCATGGAACTCAAGGGCACGGTGCGCAACGTTGTGGACTTTGGCGCCTTCGTCGACGTGGGCGTGCACCAGGACGGCCTCGTGCATATCTCAAAGCTGGCCAACCGCTTTGTCAAGCACCCGAGCGACGTGGTGCGCGTCGGTGACACGGTCAAGGTGTGGGTCGAAAAGGTCGATCGCGACCGCAAGAAGATCTCGCTCACCATGGTACAGGGGAAGTAAACCGCCAAAGCAGGGGTACCCCCTGTAGTGACGTGCAAAATCGCGAGTATTCTGCAAATTCCGCTGTTCCGGATGCCTCCCAGAGGCGAAAAAGCAAAAAAACAGCCCCCCCTTTTAGCGTCGTCAGAGCCAAAACGGGGGCCGTTCCATGCTTCGGTTAACTGATAAAGACCTTTACCTTGCTGAATACTCTCAATTTTGCACGGCGCAGGCGGGGGTACCCTTGCTTACGGCAGGATATGGAAACCGAGCGCCGCGATATCCTTGGCAAAGCCGCGGACGGTGTCGAGCGAGACCTCGTACGGGTCGCGACCGATGTTCTTGCGCTTGGCCAGGATGCTGTTGGGCACCGTAATGATCTGGCAACCGCAGGCTTCTGCCTGGTAAATGTTGATGAGCTCGCGCGTGGACGCCCACAGGACCTCACAGTTGGGCTTGATGGCGGCCTTCTTGACCGACTCCGTCATAAACGGAATGGGGTCGACGCCGGTGTCGGCGATGCGGCCGGCAAAGAGCGAGATGATGGACGGCGTCTCGGTGTCAACGGCCTCGAGCATCTCGTCAACCTGCTTAGGCGTAAAGATGGTGGTGACGTTGACCTTGATGCCGTCGGCCGAAAGCTTGCGCACCAGCTCGGCGGTGGACTCGCCCTTGGTGGTCACGCACGGAATCTTGACGTAGACGTTCTCGGCCCAGGTAGCGATCTCGCGCGCCTCGACCTCCATGGTCTCGACGTCGTCGGCAAAGACCTCAAACGAGACGGACACATCGGTGATGTGGGTCAAGACCTCTTTGGCAAACGCACGGTAATCCGTCACGCCGCCCTTCTTCATAAGGGACGGGTTGGTCGTGAAACCCTGAACGTTGCCGTTCTCGTACATGTCGAGCATGCCCTCGAGGTTTGCACCGTCAGCGAACACCTTGATTGCCATCTGCCTGATTCCTTTCGTTAGCATACGGCCGATAAACTGCTAAACACTTTACCTACGTTTATCAAGGCGTGAGCTGCGGTTTTTTATCTTCTCGGCGAACGGTATAAACACCTCAGTGTTTGGATTGATAAATCGATTGAGCATGTAAAAGCAAAGAGTCGCAGTTTGGGCAAACGTCAGAACGCGGGATTCATTAGATGAGGCCGAAATGCTGCATCGCTGTGACGGTGCCGTCGTGTGCGACATCATCAGTCACGTAGTCGGCGAGCGCCTTGACCTCGGGCATGGCGTTGCCCATGGCCACGGCCGTCTCGACAGCGGCGAGCATACCCAGATCGTTGCCGGAATCGCCAAAGCCAAAGGTGCGCGCGTTGCCGGTGCGACCCAGGTATTCCAGCGCTCGCGCCACGCCCACGCCCTTGTCAATGCCCTTGGGGCTCAGCTCGCGATTCTGACCACCGGTGTTGCACAGCTCAAACTCGCGATCGATAAAGCCGTCATCGTTGGCTACGCGAGCCAGGTAGCTCGCGACGATGCACACCTTGCCCACGCGCAGACGGCCGTCGACGCGCATCTCCTCGGCGCTGTGCACCACAGAAGTGCCGATCAGAGACGGCTGCTCAACACCCGCGGGTTCCAGGGCAAAGGTAGCCACGTTGGTCTCGAAAAAGGCTTCAATCCCTGCCGCGGCCATACGGCGTGCCAGCTCCTCGATAACGTCCTCATCAAAGCAGTCCTCGTGTACCACGCGGCCCTCGACCTCGAGCGTCGCTCCCGCCATGGCAACGACACCCGCCGGGTTCAGCGCGCGCAGGCCATCGGCAATCAGCCACAAGGGACGACCCGTGCAGATAAATGCCTGGTGTCCCGCGTCGCGCAGACGATGAAACGCCTCGACGACCGCCTGCGAGGGGTGAACCGCCGAAAAGTCCTTGTCGGTCATGTTGTCGGGATCGAACGACGTCAGCGTGCCGTCCATGTCAAAAAAGAGCACGGCGGAATCGGGGCACGCATCAATCATATGGGTTCCTTTCGGGGGCGAGAGTAAACGAAGTATCCATCATATAATGGAGCGACGCAACCAGAGAGGTCACCCATGGAATTTTACGCAAGCTGCCCCGAGGGCTTTGAGTCCGCACTCGCCGATGAGCTTAAACGCCTCGGGCTTTCGCATGTTCGCCGGCTGAAGGGCCGCGCCACGTTTGAGGGCGAGCTCGAAGAAGGCTACCGCGCCTGTCTGTGGTCACGCCTGGCGAGCCGTGTGTTCGTGGTACTCGGGCGCTTTGAGGCGCAGGATGCCGATGAACTGTACGACAGCGTTTACGACATCGCTTGGGAGACCATCATCCGCCCCGGCGCCACCATCGCCATCACCGCCCGCGGCGTGACCGAGCAGCTGCGCAACACGCGCTTCTCGGCCCTGCGCGCCAAAGACGCGCTGTGCGACCGTCTGGCCGAGACCACGGGCCGTCGCGCCGACGTCGATGCCGCCGACCCCGATGTTCACCTGTTGCTTTCGCTGCGTCAGCGCCGCGCGAGCATCAGCCTGGACCTTTCGGGCGACCCGCTGTTCAAGCGCCTGCCGCCCGCGGCGACCCGTGCCGGCGAGGGCGCGCACGTGTTGCGCCCCGACTACGCCGCCCTGGTGCTGGCGCAGGTCGGCTGGACCGCACTGTGCGAGCGCGAGCTGACGGCCGACGATTACGAGAATGAAGCCCTTCCCACGCTAATCGATGCCTCGTGCGCCGGCGGCGGTCTGCTGCTGGAGGCCGTGAACATTCTGACCGACCGCGCCCCGGGCGCCGCACGCGAGCGCTGGGGCTTTGAGGGCTGGCAGCTGCACGACGCCGCCCTGTGGGAGCAGCTGCTTGCCGAGGCGCGCGAGCGCGAGGCGGCAGCGCGCGAGCGCCAGGCGCGCATCGTGGCCGTAGACATCGACCCCGCCGCCCGCAAGACTGCCGAGCGCATGGCCAAGTGCGCCGGCTACAAGCGTTTTGTCGACTTTTGTGCCGCCAAGCCCGCCACCGTGCTGGACCATGCGGGCGCCGTCGCCGGTGCCGCCGTGGTCGCAGACATCACCGAGACCCCGCTTTCGCTCATGCACGACGCCATGACGCTGGTCGGCGAGTTGCGCCGCGCGCCCGAGCTCGCTTCGGCACCGGTCGCCGCGCTCACCCGCGACGGATTGCTGGCCCGCGCGCTCCACGCCGAGCCCGAGCGTTCGATCGCCATCATGCCCAACAACGAGGAGGCAACCGTCGAAGTCTGGCCCTCGCTCGACCACGCCGCCGCGGCATTCGAAGCTGCGACCAGCGCAGATGCCGAGGGGCAGACCGCAGATGCCCAAGGCGAAGCCGCCGACACCCCCACGTCCGAACCTGCCGCCACGCTCGACCTGGGCGACGGCAAGCCGCTGCCCGTGCTCATCCCCGAGTCCGAGCAGTTCGCCAACCGCCTGCGCAAGAATGCCCGTCTGCGCCGCAAGTGGGCCAAGCGCGAGGGCGTGAGCTGCTACCGCGTCTACGATGCCGACCTACCCGACTACTCCGCCGCCATCGACCTGTACGAGGGCTGCCCGCAGACGCCGGGCCGCTGGCTCGTCATCGCCGAATACGCCGCGCCCAAGACCATCGACCCCGCACTGGCCCAGGCCCGCATGCTCGACATCTTGGCCATCGCGCCGCGCATCCTTGATGTTCCGGCCGAGCATGTGCACGCCAAGGCCCGCATGCGTTCGCGTGGCGGCTCGCAGTACGGCAAGCAGGGCGCCGGCAAGGGCGGATCGGACGAGCGCGCCAACATCGCGCGCCGGCGTCTGCCGCTCATCGAAGAAGGCGGGCTCACCTTTGCCGTCAACTTTGACGACTACCTGGATGTGGGCATCTTCCTGGATCACCGCGTCACCCGCAACCTGGTGCGCGAACACGCCAAACAGGCACGCCGCTTCCTCAATCTGTTCGCCTATACCGGCACCGCCACCTGCTATGCGGCCGACGGCGGCGTCGAGGAAACCGTGACAGTCGACCTTTCCAACACCTACCTGGACTGGGCCGAGCGCAATATGCGCCAGAACGGCTTTGTTGGTCCGCAGCATCATTTTGTGCGCGACGACGTGCTCGCCTGGATTCGCGACCAGCGCCAGACGCGCAACCGCTGGGACTTGATCTTTGTCGACCCGCCCACGTTCTCGAACTCGTCCAAGATGGGCCGCCGCACCTGGGATGTCCAGCGCGACCATGTTGAGCTTTTGGCCGGCGTATCTCGCCTGCTTGCACAGGGCGGACATGCCATCTTTAGCTGCAACCTGCGCGGCTTCCGCCCCGAAACGCGCAAGCTCGCGCGCGCGGGCGTCGTGCTGGAGGACATTACGGCACAGACCATCCCCGAGGATTTCGCACGCAATCAGAAGGTGCACCACTGCTATATCGTGCGCCGCCTGCCCATTGAGGACGCCATGGCCGAGGTCGGCTTTAGCGCCGAGGAGATTGCCGAGCGTGTCGAGGAGCTGCGCAACCCCGAGGCCCGCAAGCCTCGCGCGGCAGTACCCGCGCACGCGCAGGCCGGAGACCGAGGGCCGCGCGGCGACGGCAAACCCTCCCCCGCCGGCAAGCCCAAAAAGAAGAAGTTCTACGCCAGCAAACCCAGGGGCAAATAAACAAAGTTGCGGTGGAATATGGACTGTTTGGCCGCCAAATAGGCCATTTCCGTCCGTATTTCACCGCAACTCATATCGGGATGGTGGTTGGCGATCTAGCCTTGGGTGACCAATCGGTAACCGATACCCACGTGCGTTTGTATATAGCGCGGATGCGCGGGGTCGGACTCGATCTTCTTGCGCAGCGTGCCCATAAAGACACGCAGGCTCGCCAGGTCGCTCTTGGTCGCCGTGCCCCAAATCTCGTGCAGGATAAACTGGTGCGTCAGTACCTTGTCGGCGTTATGCGCCAGCAGGCACAGGAGCTTATACTCGATCGGCGTCAGATGCAGTTCCTCGCCATCCATCGTGGCGATGCCGGCATCAAAATCGATATGCAGCTCACCGGTATCGAACGAGCCCTCGGAGGCAACGCCGCCCGTTTGCGCATACGAAAGGCGCCTGAGCGTCGTGCGAATGCGCGCGAGCAGTTCCTCGACCGAAAACGGCTTGGTCAGATAGTCGTCGGCGCCGGCATCGAGCGCGCGAATCTTGTCCGCATCCTCGCTGCGTGCCGAGACCACGATGATCGGCATGCCCGACCATGCGCGCACCGACTCCACCACCTTGACGCCGTCCATATCGGGCAGGCCCAGATCGAGCAGTACAATGCTCGGTGCCTGCGATGAGGCGGCGGCGATGGCGGCATGGGCGGTCTCAACGGCCATGTGGCGCAAGCCGTGCGTCTCGAGCGCGGCAACGATAAGGTTGCGAACGGCGGGATCGTCCTCAACGACCAAGATGAGCGGTTTTACGGCAGAGTTCGGCACGGCGCTACTCCTTATCAAACGAAACATCGGCGACGGGAAGCTCAATCGTAAAGACCGAGCCGTGCGGGTCCGCCGCGGCAACCTCTATGCTACCGCCATGCGCCAGCGCAATGGAGCGGCAGAGCGAAAGCCCCAGGCCCACACTACGGTGGCTGTCGGCCAGGCCATGGTTGGCGGTATAGAACGACTCAAAGATGCGCTCGCGATCCTCGGGTGCGATGCCCGGGCCGTCATCGGCCACCGAGCACGCCACGCGCCCATCGTCGATGCCAATCGAAATCACGATATGAGAGCCTGCGGGCGTATAGGTGATGGCGTTGTTCACCAGATTGACCACCAGCTGCACCATCAGGCGCGCATCGACGTTGACGAGCGCCGGCTCATCGCACGCCACCACCTTAAGGTCGTGCTCGCGCACGGCAGGGTTCACGTGGCGCAGCGCCTCCTCGACGATATCGTCCATGAACTCGAGCGTAGTCGACAGACGCATGCCGCCGCCCTCGAGCTTGGTGATGGCGAGCAGATTCTCGACGGTGGCGTTGAGCCACAGCGCATCCGAGCGAATGGATAGAAGCAGGCCGCGGCGCGTCTGGGCATCGAGCACGGCGGTGCCGGTCGAGCCCTGGTCGAGCAGCACGTCGGCATTACCCGAAATACTGGTAAGCGGTGTGCGCAGATCGTGCGAGATGGAGCGCAGCAGGTTGGCGCGCAGCTGTTCGTTTTTGGCGAGCACCGCCGCCTCCTCGCGGGCCTCCATGGCGCGGGCGCGGTCGAGCGCCAGCTCGCCTTCGCTCACGATGGCATCGGCAAGCGTCCGCTCCTCGTGCGTCAGCACGTCGGGCTCGGCAACGATAGCCAGCACGCCCACCACCGAGGCGGGGTCGCCCGAACGGACGAAGCCGTCGCCCGTGCGAACCGTCAGGTAGATGCCATAAAACGCCGAGCCGCCATAGGTGGCATCGAGCGGCGTTCCCACATAGGCGGACGCCGAGAGCCGCGGCGGCATCTGCGGCGCCAGTTCATGCACCGGCGCGGCATCGCCCACGGCCGTGTATGTCGCACGTGGCAGCAGGTCATCGCCCTCGGCGTCGGCGCTGTACCACACGACCGGACAGCCCGAAAGACGCGCCAGCTGCGTTGCCATGGCATGAACGATCTGCTGCTCGTCGGCGCAGCGCTGCAGCATGCGGTTGGTCTCGAGCACCATATGCGTACGGCGGTCGCTAGCGGCAGCCTGCGCCAAGGCCCGGCGCAGGGCCAACGCAATCGAGCTCGACACAAGCGAGACCACGAACATGATGAAGAACATGCCGGGATAGCCGCGGTCGATAAGCGACAGCGAGTAGCGCGGGTCGACAAACAAGAAGTTGTAGAGCGCCACGGCGGCAGCCGAGCTCAGCAAGCAATACAGGCGACTCCAGGTAAAGAATGCGCACAGCTGAACGGCGAACACATAGACGATCATGATGCTCGGCGCGAGACCCGGATGGTCGAGCAGCGCGCCCGCAATCGTCGCCGCGACCAGCAGCCCCACCGACACGCAGGCGTCATACAGAGGAGTGCGGCGCGTCAGCGTTGTGCGCTGCCACCAAAAGCTATCGGCAATATCGTCGTCCGTACGGACGTCCATCAGCGCCCCGCCCCTCTCTCAAAAACAAAAACCACCACAAAGGGACAGTGAACTGCGCCCCGAAACTTGGACTGAATAAATAGCGACTACGCCGCAAGGGCCCGGTTCCGGAACTCCTCCGGCGTCAGGCCCTTCAATTTTACCTGCCTGCGCCGCGTGTTCCAATGGGCTATGTACTCCTC
>JAXJKV010000008.1:0-8891 GCA_036297525.1 Collinsella sp. | reverse complement strand
GGCCGCCGGCTTGCAGCCGACGCCGGCGTCGAAGAGCTCGACGGCCCGCCTCCTGGACTCCAGGTCGTGCTTCACCCTGAGGTCTATACTCATGGAAAACCTCCCATTTCCCGATGTCCAAGAAATGGGAGGCAGTTCACCGTCCCCTTTGTGGTGGTTTAGGCGATGATGGGGGCGATGGCGCGGATGCAGGCGTCGGCTGCCGTGAAAGTAGTGCTGTCGTCGCTGACGATAAAGATGATCTTGCCCTTAATGCCAAAGTCGCCGATCTCGCTAAAGAGCACATACGGCTCCTTGTCAAAACCCGAGATGGGCGAGACGGCCGTTTTAGTGGCGCTGGTCAGCTCGTCTGCCAGTGCGTCGAGCGAAGCCCATTTTGAGGGGTCTTTCACCGCGACGGGGACGGCTACGCGCCCAAAGGGCATCAAATGCACGAGCGTGTTCTTGGAGATGTTGGAGTTGGGGACGATGATAGTCTGCCCGCAGGCATCTTCGATGGTCGTGTGGCGCCAGGTGATGTCCTGGACCACGCCTGATACACCACCGACCTCGATGTTGTCGCCAGGCTTGATGATGCCCATAAAGGTCACCTGCATGCCGCCGATAAGGTTTGAGAGCGTGTCCTGAAAGCCCAGGGAGATGGCGATGCCGCCGACGCCAAGAGCGGCGACGAGCGCGTTTGCGTTAATGCCAAAGCAGTTGTCGAGGATAAAGCTGCCGCCGATCATCCAGATGACGGCGCGAGCGATGTTGATGAAGATGCTCGATGCTGGAAGCGGGTTATCGTCGCGGTTGAGTAGGTGGCGCAGCGTCTTGGAAACGACTTTGGTGGCGATTGCCGTGCCTATTGCCAAGATGCCGGCCCAGATGATGTTGTGGACCCACCGTTGCTCAAAGAAATGAAGAATCGGCTCAAACAATTCCATGTAGGGAAAACCTCCTAATGATCATTCAACCATGATACCCACCAAAAAGCCCGTCCGATCACATCGGACGGGCCGATAACTTGAGATGGGGCGGTCGCGGTGGCGTAAGCTGGGGCGCCGGCGAGCACGCCGGTAAGGAGTGCGGCGGTCAAGCAAGACGGGGAAGAGGTCTTTTCATGGCAGTTTCCTTAGTCCTTAGCCAGAATGTCTGGTTGAATATCGGATTATCGACATAATATGCGAAAACCGCCGCAAGGGCGCTTGTCCCTTAGCGGCGGTTTTGACGTTTGCGCAGATAAAACCTGCCAAAATAAACCTGTCCCTTTTTGGTAGGTTTAGCTTAGCAGCATGCGGTCGTTGGCGAGCTCGCCGCCCGAGACCTCCTCGAATTTCTGCAGCAGGTCGGCCACGGTGAGCGACTTCTTCTCATCGCCCGCCACGTCGTAGATCACATGGCCCTCGTGCATCATGATCAGACGGTTGCCCAGACGGATGGCGTCGTTCATGTTGTGCGTGACCATGAGCGTGGTCAGGTGGTTCTCGTCGACGATCTCCTCGGTCAGGTTGAGCACCTTAGAGGCCGTCTTGGGGTCGAGGGCCGCAGTGTGCTCGTCGAGCAGCAGCAGGCGCGGCCTGGTGAGCGTGGCCATCAGCAGGGTGAGTGCCTGGCGCTGGCCGCCCGAGAGCAGGCCGACCTTGGCGTTGAGGCGTGTGTCCAGACCAAGGTCCAGGCGCTTGAGCAGCTCAACGTACTCGTCCTTCTCGGCCTTGGTAACGCCCCACGAAAGGCCGCGACGCTGGCCGCGACGCTTGGCGAGGGCCAGGTTCTCGGCGATCTGCATGTCGGCAGCGGTACCGCGCATGGGGTCCTGAAACACGCGGCCCAGGTACTTGGCGCGCTGCGACTCGCTCAGGCGCGAGATATCGGTGCCGTCGAGCTCAATAACGCCCGAATCGAGCGGGTACACGCCGGCGATCATGTTGAGCAGCGTGGACTTGCCGGCGCCATTGCCGCCGATCACGGTTACAAAGTCGCCGTCATTCAGGGTGAGGTCGACGCCGGTGAGCGCGCGCTTCTCGGTGACGGTGCCCTTGTTAAAGGTCTTCTTGACGTGCGAGAGCTTAAGCATCTGCCTCATCCCCCTTCGTGTAGGAGCTGCGGAGCTTATAGCGCTCCCAAACCACGGGCACGCACAGGGCCACGGCGACGATCACGGCGGAGAGCAGCTTCATGTCGTTGGCGTCCATGCCCAACTGCAGCACGATGGCGCGGATAAGGAAGTACACCACGGAGCCAAAGACGGCGGAGGCAAGACGGACGCTAAACTGCGTGAGGCCGCCGGGAAGCAGACGGCCGAGCACCTCGCCGATAACAATGGCGGCAAGACCGATAACGATGGCACCGGTGCCCATACCAATGTCGGCATACTTTTGGCTCTGGCAGATGAGCGCGCCCGAAAGGCCGATGAGGGCGTTGGAGAGCACGAGGGCGATCATCTTGGTGGAGTTGGTGTTGACGCCCAGAGCGCGGATCATGTACTCGTTGTTGCCGGTGGCTCGCAGCGCCGAGCCGATCTCGGTGCCAAAGAACCAATACAGGATGGCAACGATAGCCACGGCGAGCAGGATGCCCAAGATGATGGCAACGGTGGACTGCGGCAGACCGGTCATATTGCTGACGGCCGAGAACACGGTGCCTTTGGCAAGAATGGGCGTATTGGACTTGCCCATGATGCGCAGGTTGATGGACCACAGGCTGATCTGGGTGAGGATTCCGGCGAGGATCGCAGGAATCTCAAAGACGGTGGTCAAAATGCCCGTGACGGCGCCCGCGATGGCGCCGGCGCACATACCGGCCAGCACGGCGAACAGCGGGTCGACGTTGTTATTGACGATGAGCACAGCGCAGACGCAGCCGCCGAGGGCAAAGCTGCCGTCGCAGGTCATATCGGGAATGTCGAGCAGGCGGAACGTGATAAACACGCCAAGCACCATAATGCCCCAGAGGACGCCCTGCGAAACGGCGCCCTGCAATGCAATGAGCATGCTTCATACCTCCTAGGATAGGGTGGACACGTGATTCACCATAATAGCGGTAACAATGCATAGAAGAGTTACGGACAGACGTTTTGTTTTACCTGAAACAAGCAGGGCGGACGCCGGTCTACAGCGCCCGCCCCTGTGGCTCAGATATTGAATAACGCGGCTAAAGCGCGAGCACGGGCTCTAGACGCATGCCGCGTATGGCATTACGCGTCCAGGGCGGAAAGGTCGATGCCCAGGGCCTCGGCCATTTCGTCGTTCTTGACGACGACCAGGTCCTTGCTCGAGAGGTGCTTGATCGGCATATCCTCGGGCTTGGCCTCGCCCTTCAGGATCTTAACGGCCATCTCGCCCGCGGCGTAGCCCAGGTCCTCATAGTTGATGGAGAGGGTAAACAGGCCGCCGGCCATGCACATACCCTCCTCGCCAGTCACGAAGGGAAGCTTGTTTTCCTTGCAGATCTGGCCGACCTGCGAGGCACCCGCGGCGATGGTGTTGTCGGTGGGGGAGTACAGCGCGTCGACCTTGCCCACGGCAGACTCGACGACGGACTGAATCTCGTTGGAGCTCGAGACGGTGAAGTCAGTGTACTCGAGGCCCAGCTTGTCGAGCTCCTTCTTGGCGGCCTTGATCTGGACGTCGGAGTTGGACTCGGCGGTGCAGTAGAGCAGGCCGACCTTTTTAACGTCGGGCAGGACCTTCTGCATCATCTCGAGCTGCTCGGCGACCGGGGTGAGGTCGGAAGCGCCCGTGACGTTGGTGCCGGGCTTGTCGTTGTCCTGGACCAGGCCGGAGGCGGCGTAGTCGGTGATGGCGCAGCCCACGATGGGGATATCGGCCGTGGCGCCGGCGGCAGCCTGCGCGGCGGGCGTGGCGATGGCATAAATCAGGTTGACGTTGTCGCCCACAAACTTGTCGGCAATGGACTTACACGTGGACTGGTCGTTCTGGGCGTTCTTCTGGTCGATCTTGACCTTAAGGCCGCTCTCCTTGATGGCCTTGACAAAGCCGTCGTTGGCGGCATCGAGTGCGGAGTGCTCGGTGAGCTGCAGAACGCCGATGGTGTAGTCGGAACCGGCGGCAGCAGAGCCGGAGCCAGAGTTGCCGCCGCATCCGGCGAGCGGGGCGAGCGCGAGCAGGCCGGCGGAGACCAGAAGGCTCCTGCGGCTGATGGTGATGTCCTTCATATCATTACCCCCAGTATAAAAATGGCTGGAAACACTGCACTGGGACAAAGTGCAAGTGGAACTATAGTAGCGCTGATGTCCATTTTTACAACAGCCTGGCGGGTTTTTTAATACAGAATCGGATGGGCGGTACGGGTAGTCGAATGGGCGGCGGAGGGTCTTATGCGGCGGAGGAGGCGTCGTCCTCGTCTAGGGCGGCGAAGAGCTTCTTGCCGTCGAGGAGACGTGTGGTGACGTTTCTCATTCGGCCAATCTCTACGGTACGCAACGTGTCATCGGCGCCTCGGGCGTCGTAGACCGTTCCCAGCAGATACGAGATGCCATCGCGCTGCCTGATGGCAAAGGGACGGAGTGTCATCCGTGCTGCTTCGGTTTCGCCACGCGTCGTGACGCTCGAAATATCAAAACTCACCGTGGTTCCGTGGTCGATGGCCTGCTCGACGAGCTCGCACGTGTCGATGCGCTTGATGGGCGTGCGTGTTGCCTTGGTAGCCTTGCTGCCTGCGCTTGGAGCAGGTTCGGGTGTATCGAGATAGCCGCGAACGTCGGCACTCGCCATGGCAACTAAGTGCTGCGCCATGCTCTTGCGGATGGCGATAGGCGTGGAGCGGTTGCGCATGACCATACCGTGGAGCCGGATGATCTCCTCGTCGGTGAGTGGACGGGTCAAGAGCCGATACCCCACGCCGCGCTTGTATTCAATCTCATATCCGGCATGGCGAAGCGCGGAGATGGCGGTGTAGATGCTGCGCCGCGCCGCCGAGATGGGCATGCGGGCGGGGTCGTCGGGATGGGCGAGGCGCCGGATCAACTCATCGGAAAGCATGGCCTTGTCCTCGCCGGTGTTTTCGCTTAATAGTTGCAGGATGCGAACGGCGCGATAGGCTGCCATCGAGGCGGCGCCCCTCGTCGTGGTGTCGTAGGTTTCAACAGCGGCTTCGGTCATCGTGCCCACGTCCTTTCCGTTTTGGGTGGCGACGGTATGGAGCCTAGGACGTGGGGCTTTCCCAGGGGCGCAGGGCGCTCTGGGCGGTCGGTAGTCGTCGGCAAACGGTGGGTCGAGTTTTCAACAGCCCTGCTCAACTGACCAAAAACTTGCCAAAAGCTTGACGGATGCTGTTGAAAAAAAGCGTCTCTCGACCGATGTCGAGAGACGCTTATGCGATGAGCGTTGGCGTGTGGCGACGCGAGCTAGCGTCCGACGATTAGAAGTCGGCGTTGCCCACGGTGCGCGGGTGCGGCAGGACGTCGCGGATGTTGCCCACGCCGGTCAGATACATGACCAAGCGCTCGAAGCCCAGACCGTAGCCGGCGTGCTTGCAGGAACCGTAGCGGCGCAGGTCAAGGTAGTACTTGTACTGCTCGGGATTCATGCCCAGGTCCTTGATGCGGGCCTCGAGCAGATCCAGGCGCTCCTCGCGCTGGGAGCCGCCGATAATCTCGCCGATACCGGGAACCAGGCAGTCGGCGGCGGCGACGGTCTTGCCGTCCTCGTTCATGCGCATGTAGAACGCCTTGATCTCGGCCGGGTAGTCGGTCACGAAGGTCGGGCGCTTAAAGTGCTCCTCGGTCAGGAAGCGCTCGTGCTCGGTCTGCAAGTCGATGCCCCAGCTGACGGGGTAATCAAACTGGTGGCCAGCAGCGACTGCCTGCTCCAGGATCTCGACGGCCTCGGTGTAGGTAACGCGGGCAAAGTCGGAGTTGGCGACATGGTCCAGGCGCTCGAGCAGACCCTTGTCCACAAACTTGTTGAGCATATTGAGCTCGTCGGGGCAGGTTGCCATGACGTCCTTGAGGACATACTTGAGCATGGCCTCGGCGTTATCCATGTAGTCGTTAAGGTCGGCAAAGGCCATCTCAGGTTCGATCATCCAAAACTCGGCGGCGTGGCGCGTGGTGTTGGAGTTCTCGGCACGGAAAGTGGGGCCAAAGGTGTACACGTCGCCAAAGGCCATGGCAAAGTTCTCGGCATTGAGCTGGCCGGACACGGTGAGGCTCGCATGCTTGCCAAAGAAGTCCTGGCTCCAGTCGACCTCGCCGGACTCGGTGAGGGGCGGATTTTTGGGGTCGAGTGTGGTCACGCGGAACATCTCGCCGGCGCCCTCGCAGTCACTCGTGGTGATGATGGGGGTGTTGACGTAGACAAAACCCTGCTCCTGGAAGAAGCGGTGGATGGCGGCAGCCGCGACAGAGCGGATGCGGAACACGGCGCGGAACAGGTTGGTGCGCGGGCGCAGGTGCTGCTGGGTGCGCAGGAACTCGACGGTTGCGCGCTTCTTCTGCAGCGGGTAATCCGGGGCGCTCGTGCCCTCGACCTCGATGGAAGTGGCAGAAAGCTCGAAAGGCTGGGGTGCATCGGGGGTCAGTTTGACGGTGCCGGTGCAAATGAGTGCGGCCGAGACGTTTTGATGGGCGATCTCGTCGTAGTTGTCGAGTGCCTCGCGGTTCATGACGACCTGCAGGTCGCGGAAGCAGCTGCCGTCGTTGAGCGTAACAAAGCCAAAGTTCTTCATGTCGCGGACGGACTTGACCCAGCCGGCGACGGTGACGGTCTGGCCGCCGAGCGACTCGGCATCGGCATAGAGCTGCGCGATTTTGGTGCGGTTCACGTATCCTCCCATAACGGTTGAATGATAGTTATCCATACAGTTCGATATTCTAGCAGCTCGGCTCATTTGGGCTATACAGATAAAGCATTGGCGGGATGGTTTTTCAAACGAAAAGCGCCCGCGGCCAAATGGTCGCGGGCGCTTGACGAGGTGCCTTTTGGCTGTGTGGCGCGGGGCCTGGCTACTTGGTCTTGGCAACCAGCAGCGGGTCGCCAAGCTTGACGAGCGGGTTGCCGCCGATAAGCGTTCCAGACTCGCCGACATGGTCGATGCTCTTAAGACGATCGAGCTCGGAGACGATGACGGTCACGATGTCCTCGTGACCAGCGGCCTTAATGGCCTCGCGGTCGAAGCTGATGAGCGGCTGGCCTGCCTTGACCACATCGCCCATCTCGACAAAGCGGGCAAAACCCTTGCCGTTCATTTCCACGGTGCCCAGGCCAACATGGATGAACACGCGCAGGCCGTCCTCGGTAATCATGCCGATGGAGTGGTTGGTGACGGTGGTGGCGCCGATGCGGCCGTTGGCGGGCGCATAGATGGTGCCGGTAATGGGCTCGATGCCATAGCCCTGGCCAAGCATGCCCGAGGCGATCGTCTCGTCGGGAACCTCGTTCAGGTTGACGAGCACGCCGTTGACGGGGGCATAGATGACGCCTTCGCGGGTGGCGAAGCTTGCTGCGGGCGGAACGGACGCCTCGCCGGTCGAGGTGAAGGTGGACTTAAGCGAATCGAGCAGACCCATAGTTGCCTCCAACTTAAATAGGCGCATATCGCGCGTTTGGTTTGCCGGAAACGTTTCATATGTGTTTCGCGGCTTGGTCAACGCCCCCTATTCTACGCTGCTCAACGATACCTCTGAACTGGGATTATGTGATATATCAGTTGAAGGGAAACTTATTGCCGGAGTGTTTCTGCGCCACGGGTTCAAGTGGGGTACGCTTGAAGGCGAAAAACAAGGGCGCATAATTTGCGCGAAGGGAGCACATATGATTGTCGAGAACCATGCGCTGTGGGGCGAGGAGCCGACCGAGGATTATCCGGCGACGTTTACGTATTTGGGTGCCGAGCCGCTGCCCGATAAACCGAATGGCCGCCGCCCCGCGGTGATCATCTGCGGCGGAGGCGGGTTTACACATATCGCTCCGCACGAGCAGGACCCGGTGGCGTTTGCATTTTTGGATCACGGTTACCAGGCCTTTGTGCTCAACTATGTCACGAGCTCTACGGGTGACGTGAGCTTTCCGCACCCCCAGGCAGATCTTGCCAAGATGGTCGCCACGGTGCGCGCCAACGCCGACGAGTGGCATGTCGATCCTAAGCGCGTGTGCGTCGTGGGATTCTCGGCGGGCGGCATGATCTGTGCCTCGCTGGCAACGCAGTGGAAGACCGGCCCCTTCGCGGCACTTGCCGGGGCACGTCCGGACGACATTCGTCCCGATGCCGTGGTGCTGGGCTATCCGCTGCTCGACTTTGCCTATGTGCGCGACATGCAGACGCGCGATCCGCGCATTGACTTGCGCGTGCCCAAGACGGGCGGCAAGACGGGGCGCGATTTGCTCAACGACTACCTGTCGATGGTGACGGGTGGCGAGGCAACTGACGAGCATTTGGCCGATATCTGCCCCACCACGCATGTTTCGCGTCAGATGCCGCCGACCTTTGTGTGGGGCGTGTCCGACGACAAGACGGCGCCGATCGCGCAGGTCTACCCGTTTGCGCAGCGCATGGCCGAGGAGGGCGTTGCATGCGAGATGCACGTCTTCGACCAGGGTGGTCACGGCCTTTCGCTCGGCAACGCCAACACCGCGGTCGACAACGAGGACAAGCAGGTGGCGGTCCGTCCCTGGATCCGCCTAGCCTTCCGCTTCCTGGAGCGCCACGGGTTTTAGTTACGGCGTTTTACCAAACGCCGTAACCACTTGACGCTGCAAGCCCGCCAGGGCGGCAATCTGCCTTTCAACTTCGGCGGCATGACCAGAAGGTCAATGCCGCCTCGCTTCAAGGCACCTTGCTCGCTCTGGCGGGCTTTCGCTCATATGACCCAATCCGCTGTCAAGAGCCACAATGGCCCCGCCGACCGCTTGCAATCGGTCGGCGGGGCCTGCCGTTGAACCCGTCCCGGT
>JAXJKV010000007.1:0-68335 GCA_036297525.1 Collinsella sp. | reverse complement strand
GAACAGGAGTCGCTCGAGCTCGTCGGGCGGCAGGTTGAGGAGCTCGTCGCCGGGACGGTGCAGGCAGACCTTCCTGAGCTTGCCGATCTCGGAAGGCACGTGCAGACCTTTCGTCATGGCCTCCTACCTTTCTTTCGGGCCTTACTGGCCGAATGTATCAGCGCCCCTCCGTATGGGACGCTGCTTGCTGACAGCTCTAGTTATATCCAAAAACCACCTGCAATTCCACCTCGCCCCCGAACGGTCAGCAAAGTGCGATGAACGGTATATCGCATATGATTCCCCCATGATGCACTTCGGTTCTCTAAAGCAGGTTTTCAAAGGTAAATGTTCTTTTTTCTAAGGAATTAAGCTAGATTGCACAAATATTTTCATGTTTAGGAATTGCATAGCTAAAACGGTTTTCTGCATATATATGTCGTTTGTCCATGATTCAATTTGGATTCGATTATATTCAGCTCGCAATCATTCTTATTCATACATCCTCACCAGTTGAGTATGGATATAGATTGTTTCTAAACGAGTTGGGCAGTTAGTTGCATGCCTTGGCAACGTAAGAAGTAGGTAAAGATACCGTTCGCGCGATGCGTCCGTACCACAGGTCGACTAAATTGAGACAATAGTGATTAGTGTTAGGCTACCGTCCCTTGTGGGGACTGAACGGACAGATGCATATGCCGAGCAAAATCGAAAAGAAGCAAGCCGCCGCAAAGCTGCGCAAACCGCCGCGCGACTTCTCGTACACGCAAAACCGAGAGCTTAGCTGGCTGCGCTTTGACAACCGCGTGCTCGACGAAGCCTTCGATGAGACCGTTCCGCTGTTCGAGCGTCTAAAGTTCGTGTCGATTTTCGAGTCCAACCTCGACGAGTTCCTTATGGTGCGCGTGGGCGGCCTGTCCGATCTGGCGGAGCTCAAAAAACAACCTGTCGACAACAAGAGCAATATGACCGCCTCCGAACAGGTCGATGCTGTCATGGCCGAAATGCCCGGGCTCCTTACCCGTTGGGAGTCCATCTTTAAGAGCATCGAGGGCAAGCTCGACACCTTGGGCGTTCACCGCGCCCGCATCGATTCGCTTACGCCCGAGGAGCGCACCTTTGTAACCCGCTACTTCCAGGCCTACGTGTCACCGGTCATCTCGCCGCTGGTCATCGATCCTCGCCACCCCTTCCCCAACCTGCGCAATGGCGCGCTCTATCTGGCCTGTGGTCTGGACGGCGCCACCGACGAGGAGAGCCTGCTGGGCCTTATCGAGATTCCCGCCTCGATGAACCGCGTGGTCGAGATCCCCTCGCCTACCGGAACCTACTCCTACATCTTGCTCGAGGACGTCATCCTCGCCTGCCTGGACAGCTGCTTTGGCTCCTACAAGCCACTCGACCGCGCGCTGATCCGCGTCACCCGCAACGCCGACATCGATCCGGACGGCGAGGGCGTCGAAGAGGAAGAGGACTACCGCCAGCACATGAAGCGCATTCTCAAGAAGCGCCTGCGCCTGCAGCCGGTAGTGCTCGCGGTCTCGGGGTCGCTCGAGAAGGCGACGCTCAAGACTATCCGCAAGGCGCTCGAGCTTTCGCGTCGCTCGGTCTTTACCTGCGATATCCCGCTCAACCTGGGCTACGTCTTTGGCATTGAGGGCAAGATTCCCGAGCACCTGCGCAACGAGCTGCTCTTTACGCCGTTTAAGCCGCAGCCCAACCCCACCATCGATATGACCCGCTCCATCCGCGAACAGGTGCTGCAGGGCGACAAGCTGCTCTTTTATCCCTACGAGGCCATGAACCCCTTCCTGGATCTGGTGCACGAGGCCGCCTACGACCCCGAGTGCATCTCGCTGCGCATCACGCTCTACCGCGTGGCCAAGCAGAGCCGCCTGTGCGAGTCGCTGATCGATGCTGCCGAGAACGGCAAAGAGGTCACGGTGCTCATGGAGCTCCGTGCCCGCTTTGACGAGCAGAACAACATCGAGTGGGCCGAGCGCCTGGAAGAGGCCGGCTGCACCGTCATCTACGGCTCCGAGGGCTTTAAATGCCACTCCAAGATCTGCCAGCTCACCTATCGCGAGGGCATGGCGCTAACGCGCCTGACGCTTTTGGGCACCGGCAACTTTAACGAGAAGACGGCCAAACTCTACAGCGACTTTATGCTCATGACAGCCCATCCCGGCATCGGTGAAGACGCCAACCTGTTCTTCCGCAATCTGTCGCTGGGCAACCTGCGCGGCGACTACCGCTTCCTGGGTGTGGCGCCCGTAGGCCTCAAGCCGCTCATCATGCGCGGGCTTGACCGCGAGATCCAGCGCGCCCTTGCCGGCGAGCCCGCCCGCGTGTTCTTTAAGCTCAACTCGCTGACCGACCGCGAGGTTATCGACAAGATCGCCGAGGCATCGTGTGCCGGCGTGCGCGTAGACATGATCATCCGCGGCATCTCGTGCCTCAAGCCCGGTGTTCCGGGCAAGACCGAGAACGTGCATGTCCGCTCCATCGTCGGACGCTTTTTGGAGCACGCGCGCGTCTATGCTTTCGGCGTGGACTCGGACATGATTTACCTGTGCTCGGCAGACATGATGACGCGCAACACCGAGCACCGCGTGGAGATCGCCTTCCCCGTGCTCGACCCCACCTGCCGCGCCCTGGTGCACGAGTACATGGGCATGCAGCTGCAGGACAACGTGAAGGCCCGCAGCCTCACGAGCGACGGCACCTGGGTCCCCGTGGAGTGTGCAGAGGGTGAGAAACCCTTCAACTCGCAGGAAGCTCTACTGGAGCGTGCCTATCGCAACGCCGAGGCCGCGCCCGAGCCCGTCATTGAGGCGAAACCTGCCCCCGAGCCCGAGCCGCAGCCGGTAGCACCCAAGGTCCAAGAGGTCCAGGCGACCGTCATTGAGCCCGAGCCTGCACCTGCGCCTCAGCCCGAGCCGCAGGCAGCTAAGCCCGCGCCCGAGACGAGTGCCCATCGCAAGAAGCCCGCTGGCACGACCAAGGCCATCGAGCGTCATCGCCCCGGTCGTGTGCGCATGGGTCTGGGCCTAATCGGTCTAGGCCTTAAAACGCTCATTACCGGCAAGACCAAATAGGCGTTTGTAGAAGCGCCCCGCATTTGAGGAAAGCCTCGGATGCGGGGCGCTTTTCCCTGCTACCATGGTGCGGACAACAACGCGAATGACAGGCAGGGATATGAAGCTCACCATAGAATCGATGACGTACGGCGCCGACGGGCTGGCGCATGCCGACAACGGCAAGGCCGTCTTTGTGCAGGGCGCCGTGGCAGGCGACACCGTCGAGGCCGAGGTCGTACAGGACGGCAAGTCGTTCATGCGCGCCCGCACCACCGAGATTCTGGAGCCAAGCCCCGATCGCATTCAGCCTCCCTGCCCCTTCGTGGGCATTTGCGGCGGCTGCTCGTGGGGCAATCTCTCACGCACGGCACAGCTCGCCGCCAAGGAGCAAAACCTGCGCTCCACGCTCGAGCGCATCGGCAAGTTCGCTCCTGAGCAGGTCGATGAGCTGATACAGCCCATCCGCCACACTAAGGACGACTGGGGCTACCGCAATAAAATCGAGCTCGAACCGACCGTCGTCAACGGTCGCGTGCGTCTTGGCATGCACGGTGTCGACCCCAGCAAAATCGTGACCATCGATATGTGTCCGCTGTTCGATAAGCGCTTCCCGAAGGCACTCAAATCGGTCGTCGGCGCACTTAACTATCTAAGCGGCAGCCATGACTTGGGGCTCGAACGCGTGGGCATTCGCGCATCGCGCCGCACCAAGGCACTCGAGGTCGCACTCTGGACGCCGACAGGCTCTTTTCCGCGCTCGCAGGTCTCCCGCGTGCTGGCGGACGCCGCTCATCCCACGAGCATCGTGCGCGTGATGAGCAAGGGCGAAAAGAAGGCCCGCCGTGTCTCCAAGGTCGAAATGCTCGCCGGAGAGGGCTCATGGACCGAGAATATCGCCGAGGGTCAGATGCGCTTGTCTGCCCCGTCTTTTTTCCAGGTCAACACCAAGGGTGCCGAGATTTTGATCGAGCTTGTCATGGAAGCGCTCGACCCGCAGGAAGACGAGCTTGCCGTGGACCTGTACTGCGGTGCCGGCACCTTTACCCTGCCGCTCGCCCGCCGCTGCGACTTTGTCGCTGCCGTCGAGGCCTACGGCCCCGCCGTGCGCGATCTACGCCGTAACCTGGAAATCAACAAGCTTGATAACGTCGACGTCATTGGCGGAGACGCGGTGCGCGAGTTCCCCGACCAGGATGCCGATGTCCTAGTAGTCGACCCGCCGCGCGCAGGCCTCGCCCCCGAAGCGATCGACCTTATCGCCAGCACGAGTGCTCGCGATGTCGCCTACGTGAGCTGCGACCCGGCCACCCTGGCGCGCGATCTCAAACGCTTTGTCGAAGAAGGCACCTTCTCCCCCGTAAAGATCACGCCAGTCGACCTATTCCCGCAAACCTTCCACTGCGAGACCGTCGTCCACCTTAGGCGCAACTAGCCACTTAATCATTGCTCAGAAAAATCATTGGGAAATCGAGCGTGGCAAGCGGAGGTCTTCGGGGTATAAGACGGCTAATTGTATGCCGCCTATGAAAGGAACCCTTATGCCCAGCGTTGCCGTTCTTGCCGCCGATGGCTTTGAAACGATTGAATGCCTGACCATGGTCGATGTCATGCGTCGCGGCGGCGTGCGCGCCACGCTCGTCTCGATCATGCCCACGCGCGAGGTCGTAAGCTCGCTGCAGATTCCCGTAACCTGCGACGCACTCTTTGACGAGATTAACTTTGACGAGTATGACTGCGTCGTGCTGCCCGGCGGCCTGCCCGGCGCCACCAACCTGCGCGCCGACCAGCGCGTCTGCGACGTAGTCTGCGAGTTCGCCGCGACCAAGCATGTTGCCGCCATCTGCGCCGCCCCGTTTATCCTGGGCGAGCTTGACCTGCTCGAGGGACGCCACGCCACGTGCTTCCCCGGCTTTGAGAAGAGTTTCCCCGAGGGCGCCTATACCGGCGACAAGGTCACGCACGACGGCAACATCATCACCGCCAGCGGCATGGCCCAGTCGCTCCCCTTTGCGCTTGAGCTGCTGCGTACGCTCGCCGGCGACAAGGCCGTCGAGAAGGTTGCCGAGGGCATTCAGCTATGATTTTGGCTTCGCAATCACCGCGCCGCATCGAGTTGATGCGCGAAGCGGGCTACGACATCCGCGTCATTCCCGCTGACATCGACGAGACTCCTTTTGATGACGAGGCCCCGCTTACGCTTGTCGAGCGCTTAGCTCGTGCTAAGGCTGCCGCCGTTGCCGCCGAGCACGCCGAGCCCAATGAGCTGACCATCGCGGCCGACACCATCGTCACCTTCGATGGCAAGATTTTGGGTAAGCCGGCAAACGAGAACGAAGCCCGCACCATGCTCCACGAGCTCTCGGGGCGCACGCACCAGGTCGCAACCGGCGTCTGCATCGTTAGAGCCGGAGACGTCACAGCCCCGCACGCCGCCGAGAGCCTGTGGTTTGTCGATGTGACCGACGTGACGTTCTATGAGCTCACCGACGAGCAGATTGAGCGCTACGTCGCCTCGGGCGAGCCCATGGACAAAGCCGGAGCCTACGGCATTCAGGGCACAGGAGGACGCATGCTCGTGCACGATATTTCGGGCGACTTCTATAACGTGGTGGGCCTACCCATCGCCCGCGTCGCGCGCGCGATTCAAAAACTCTCGTAATTGCATCTGGCGCTGGGTATCCCCCGGCGCCTACAATTTTGGCGTACCGTACGGATCCCGACCGGGCACAAGGCGCGGCGGAAAACCGATAGGAGTTAAACATGGATACACTGCTCGAGGCCATTGACGTCTGCGATGTCGATGGCTTTTGCTATGGCAACTATACGGACGAGGAGGCCGGCACCGGTTGCACCGTAATCGTGGCGCCCGAGGGTGCCACCGGCGGCGTTGACGTTCGCGGCGGTGCTCCCGCTTCGCGCGAGACCGACCTGCTACGACCCGAGAACACCGTCGACAAGGTCCACGCCGTCTGCCTTTCGGGTGGATCGGCCTTTGGCCTCGAGGCCGCAAGCGGCGTCGCTCGCGAGCTTGAGAGCCGCGGCATCGGCCTTCCCGTCGGCCCCACGCAGGTGCCTATCGTGTGCTCCAGCTGTATCTTCGACCTCGCCTTTGGTAACCCCACCGTTCGCCCCGACATTGAGGCCGGCATCGCCGCCGTGCGCGAAGCACTCGACAACACCCCCGCCACGCTCGAGCAGGGCAACGTGGGCGCCGGCACGGGCGCTACCGTGGGTAAGCTCATGGGCCCCGCCACCTGCATGAAGGCCGGCCTTGGCGCTGCCGCCGTGGCGCTCGGCCCCATCAAGGTGGGCGCCGTGGTTTCGGTCAACGCCTGCGGCAACGTTGTCGACCCCTTCACCGGCGAGTGGGTCGCCGGTATGCGCGCCGCCGCCGATAGCGACCAGATTATCGACATGGAACTCGCAGCCTTTGCCGCCGCCGGATCCATGCAGATGCCGCTCGACCGCACCAACACCACCATCAGCTGCATCGTCACCAACGTGGAACTCACTAAGGCACAAGCCACCAAGGTCTCCCAGATGGCCGCAGACGCCTACGCACACGCCATCCGTCCCACGCACACCACCAACGACGGCGACACCATCTACACCCTCGCCAGCGGCAAACTAGGCGCCCAGGCAAGCGCCGCCGTTCCCCTAGACCTGCTGGGCATGCTCGCAGTAAGGGCCCTACAGACCGCCATCGTAAACGGAGCAAAAAACGCCAAAACCTCCCACGGCATCCCCGGCGCCGCGAAGTAGCCTAACCTGACCGGTTGCCCGGTGGGGCTTGGTTATGTTTGCTGCTCTACAGTCCTGGCTCGCACGAAGAGCACATTCAGTGCTCTTCGGCTCGTGTGGAACTCGCGACAAACATAACCAAGCCCCACCGGGCAACCTACCAACCAAGTCTTTTCAGCCCAGCCCCCTGTGTACCGCGCGTCGAAGATCTTCAAATTCAGCTTGCTGACATAAAGCGGGACATAGCAGAGGACCCCTGGTCCTTAACTTGATACGAGTTCCGCACGCAAAGGAGGCGCCAGTGGCGCCTCCGTCTTGCGCAGGACTGTTCGAAGTAGCAAGTTAAGGACCAGGGGTCCCCGTTACCCGAGCGTTTATGCACTAGTTGAATTTGAAGATCTTTGAGGCAAGACGGTATAGGCCGAGTGTGGTTTTGTCTCCGGCACGGCCGCGCAGGTTGGTGAAGAAGCCAACCACACCGTAGCGTGCACGACGATACATGCGCTCGTCATAGGCCTTCAGATCATTCCACAACGTCTTCAGGCGCTCGTCGGCACAATCCTCGTCGGAAAGCTTAGTAAGCACCGAGCAGATTGCCATCATCATGGTGAAATAGCCCATCATGTACGAGCGCAGACGCGACGACTCGACATCGCCGTACAGATGGAACGACTCCATCATGATGCGCGTCACGCGGAACTGCTGGTCCAGACGCTTGACCATCGTGGCTTCGTTGACGCTTTGGCCCTCACGGCCGATAAAGTAGCGATAGAGGTCGATGTCGGCGTAGTACATGGTCTTGCAACGCGGCAGCGGCACGTAGGCGTAGATGTTGTCTACATAGAACGTGTGCGGCGGCATAGGCAGATTGGACGCGCGCAGCACATCCGTGCGATAGCACAGGCTGTGCATGAGCAGATTCTGGTCCAGACGGAAATGACCAATCTGGTCCCAGGTAAAGATCTTTTTTCGCGGCAGAGCAAACTTGTAGCCAATAGCGGTGTGCGTACCCTCGTAAACCTTCTCGTACACATAGTTCGAGATGAACAGGTCGACGCGCTGGTCGCGCTCCTCAAAACCTCGAAGGATCGAAAGCATAGTCGACAGGGCTGCGCCATCGAGCCAGTCGTCCGAGTCGACGACCTTGTAGTAGGTACCTTGCGCCTCACGCAAGCCCGAAAGGACGGCGATGCCGTGGCCGCCGTTCTCCTGATGCACCGCGCGGATGATGCCGGGATAACGTGTCTCCCACTCGTCGGCCTTGGCTGCCGTCTCGTCCTTGGAACCGTCATCGACGATGATGATCTCAATATCGGTGGCGTAATTGCTCCCCTCCAGAATGGAGGTGATGCAATGGTCCATGTCCTTGGCGGCGTTATACGAGGGAATACCGAATGATATGACTTTATGCATGGCAGGCGATAATCTCATCCGAAAGATCGAGGGCGGAGTTGGTCACGGCATCCATATCGTAGTAACGATACTCGGCCAGGCGACCCACCGGGTGGAAGTTCGTCAGGTTCTGGACGCGCTCAAGATAGCGCTCATAGAGCTCGCGGTTCTCGGGCTCCAGAATGGCGTAATAGGGCGTCTCACCCGAGCCGGGCGTATAGGCCTTGGAATACTCCTTCATGATGGTGGTCTTGCCGGGCAGGACCTGACCAGTCATGTTCTTGAACTCGGTGATACGCGTGTAATCCTCGCTCGTGGTGTAATTGACGGTGCCCACGGGCTGGAACTGGTCCATATCGAGCGTCTCGAACTTCATGTCGAGCGTACGGTACGGCAGAGCGCCCAGGTCGAGGTTGAACAGCTCGTCGAGCGGACCGGTGTAGACGATCTCGCCGCCATAGACCTTGCCGTCGATCTTGACAGTGGTCTCGTCGATCTCGAAGAGGTCGCGGGCGTCCACGTCGCAGAACACATCAATCAGATCGTGGTCGAGCATGTGCTCGAACAGCGCGGTATAGCCGTCCTGCGGCATGCCCTGGAAGGGAGCCTGCGGGAAGTAGCGGTCATCGTCGCCCACAAAAACGGGAACGCGGCCGGTGATCGACGGGTCGATCTGGTCGGGCGTCTGGCCCCACTGCTTCATGGTGTAATGCAAAAAGACATTCTCATAGACGTAATCGGCGACTTCGGCAAGATCCGGGTCGTTCTTCTTGCGCAGCTCCATGATTGGCACCTTGACGTCCTTGCCGAAGGTCTCCACGAGCTTCTGATACAGCTCCTCGCCGCGCTCATCGCCAAAGGCGAGCTTGAGGCTCGCGTGGTTAAAGGGCACGGGCATAAGGGTACCGTTGATGTTGGCGAGCACCTTGTGCTGATAGTCCGTCCACTTGGTAAAGCGCGACAGGAAATTATGGACGCGCTCGTTAAAAGTGTGGTAGATGTGCGGACCGTACTCGTGGATAAGGATCCCGGCCTCATCAGCGCAGTCGTAAGCGTTGCCCGCGATGTGGCTACGACGCTCCAGAACGGCAACGCGATAGCCGATGGTCTCGGCGAGACGGCGGGCACAAACGGCACCGGCATATCCGGCACCAACGACAATCATGTCGTATGCACCGGCGTTAAAGCCTTCAGGCAGGCCTGAGGTAATCTGCATCGATACTCCTTGTCAAAAGCCACGGGCTCGTTAGCTGGGCTTTTCTCGAACATTCTTCGAGACATATTTATCAGAGCGATTATAGCGCTAATGCGTCCTATAATGAGCTTGCCACACAAGGAAAGCTCAAGCACCGCGGCGTACATTATTGAAAGGTAAACCCGCTAGCAGCGGGTTTATTCGTGTGCAGTCAGGCGCCTGGAGCTTAGCGAAACGCTTGTAAGGAGTAACATGAGCGATTTCCTTAACCGTATGAAGTCTGCCGCCAAGGCCGACCTTAAGACGATCGTCCTGCCCGAGGGCGAGGATCCGCGCACCATCGTCGCAGCCACCAAGATCATCGAGGAGGGCCTGGCAAAGATCGTCATCCTGGGCAACCCCGACGAGATCAACGTTCCCGGCGCTACCGTCATCGACCCGCGAAATGCCGAGAAGCACGAGGAGTACGCGCAGAAGTTTGCCGAGCTCCGCGCCAAGAAGGGTGTCACCATCGAGCAGGCTCGCGCCCAGGTGATGGACGCTACCTACTTTGGCACCATGATGGTCAAGATGGGCGATGCCGACGGCCTGGTTTCCGGCGCCTGCCACTCCACCGCCGACACCCTGCGCCCCGCACTGCAGATCCTTAAGACCGCCCCGGGCACCAAGCTGGTCTCGGCCTTCTTCGTTATGTGCACCGACACTCCGCAGTTCGGCACCGACGGCACGCTGATCTTTGCCGACTGCGGCCTCAACATCAACCCGTCCTCCGACGAGCTCTCCGAGATCGCCATCGCCTCCGCTCACTCCTGGTCCACCTTCATGGGCAATGTTGAGCCGCACGTGGCCATGCTCTCCTACTCCACCATGGGCTCCGCCGGCGGCGAGGTCGCCAAGAAGGTCCAGGAGGCCGTGAAGTTCTGCAAGGAGAAGGCTCCCGAGCTCGCCATCGACGGCGACCTGCAGCTCGATGCCGCTATCGTCCCCACCGTCGCCCAGCTCAAGGCTCCCGGCTCCTCCGTCGCCGGTAAGGCCAACGTGCTCGTGTTCCCCGACCTCGAGGCAGGCAACATCGGCTACAAGCTGGTCCAGCGCTTCGCCGGCGCTGACGCCTACGGCCCCATCCTGCAGGGCATCGCCAAGCCGGTCAACGACCTGTCGCGCGGCTGCTCTGCCGACGACATCGTGGGTGTCGTGGCCATCACCGCCGTCCAGGCTCAGATGGCTGAGTAGCGTACATATCCCCTCGGGACCCTACAGGGTAAAGCTCTGAAAACGTCCTCGGACATGCATGAAACCCCCGCTGCGCACTTCGTGCGGCGGGGGTTTCATGCGTCCTGCGGAAAGTTTTCAGAGCTTTACCCTGTAGGGCCCCTGCCGCCACGTGGCAGTCAGGGTATCTGGAGTGGACGGCGGCTTGGCTACGAGCTGGGGCTGAAAAACTGAATGGATGGGTGCCGTTGCTGGGAGCGCAGGCGTTGCTGATGATGATCACTTTGGAGATTGAAAGGCCGATGGGCTTCGGCGGTTGTTGTGCCGGAAACTACATCCCAGTATTTGCGCGGGAAATGGGATGGGGTTTCCGCCGTTCGCTTGCTAGTAAAAAGGCCTCCGGAGCTGTTGCTCTGGAGGCCTTTCTCTCAATTGCAAACGAATGCGCTAGTTGTTCCTGGTTAGGCGCTCGACGTCGTGGGCGATCATGTATTCCTCATCGGTGGGGATGACCATGACCGTGACGGAAGAGCCGGCGGCGCTGATGACCTGCGGGCCGTTGCCCACGGCCTCGCGATTCTTGTTGTTGTCGATACGCACGCCCAGCCACTCAAAGCAGTCGCAGAAGGCCTTACGAATCGACCAGTCGTTCTCGCCGATGCCGGCGGTAAAGGTGATGGTATCCACGCCCGCCATAGAAGCAATCATGGAGCCGGCCTGCTGCATGGCCTTGTAGGCAAACATGTCGAAGGCGAGCAGGCAGCGCTCGTCGCCCTCGGAGGCGCGCGTACGGATGTCGCGGGCGTCGTTGGAGATACCCGAGATGGCAAGCAGACCGGACTGCTTGTTCATCATGTCATCGACTTCTTGATAGCTGTAGCCGCCCTCGCGCTGGAGGTAGCACACGGTGGCAGGGTCAATGGAACCACAACGGGTGCCCATCATCAGGCCATCAAGCGGCGTGAGGCCCATCGTGGTGTCGCGGCACACGCCGTCCTCGATGGCGGCGAGCGAAGCACCGTTGCCCAGATGGCACGAAAGCAGACGGTGGCAGCACGAGCCCAGGATCTCCTTGGCCATCATCCACTCGTAACGGTGGCTCGTACCGTGGGCACCGTACTTTCGCACGTGGTACTTGTCGCACACGTCCTTGGGCAGCGCGTAGGTGTAGGCGACCTCGGGCATGGTCATGTGGAACGAGGTATCGAAGACGGCGACGTTGGGCAGCTCCGGATACTTCTCGCGGCAATACTCGATTGCCGCGGCCTCGCCATAATTGTGCAGCGGGGCGAGCGGGGCCACCTCAAGGATCTTAGCCATGACCTCATCGTCGACGACTGCGGAATCATCGAAGTGCCAGCCGCCTTGAACGATACGATGCCCAATGCCATCGATCGTAAAGTCGGTCTTCTCGAGCTCCTCGAGCACGCGAGCGATAGCAGAGCGATGATCGGGGAAGGGAACCTCCTCGGTCTGCTTGGCGCCACCGTTCTCGGAATGACCAAAGATACCCATGTCCGAGCCGATACGCTCGCAGTTGCCCTTGGCGAAAACCTCGCGGGTATCGGTATCCAAAAGCTGATATTTAAGGCTTGAGCTGCCGGCGTTGACAACAAGTACGTTCATGAGACTCCTTTGCAGTGCAATACGGTCGACGCAGACCTCTTAAGGCGACCGCATTTTAATAAGAAGTTATCACATCTTGATAAATAGCTATCAGGCATATCGCCCAACGAGCGCAAAAGAGGGGCTGAACGGCACTTGGTCGTCCAGCCCCTCCCCTCTTGCAATTACTTGCTGTTGACGATGCGCTCGACGTCGGAAGCGATCATGAACTCCTCGTCCGTGGGGATGACGAAAATCTTGACCTTGGAATCCTTGGCAGACAGGCACCAAGCGCCATCGCCACGCAGGGCGTTGCGGGCATGGTCCATCTTGACGCCCATAAAGGCCAGACGGTCGGCCACGCCAGCGCGAACGGCCGGGGCGTGCTCGCCGATGCCGGCGGTAAAGACCAGGGTGTCCATGCCGCACATGGAAGTGGCCATCTCGGCGGCCTTGGCGGCAATCTTGTAGACGAACATGTCGAAGGCGAGCTGGGCCTCGGGGTCGCCGGCGGCGGCGAGCTCCTCGACGTTGCGGCAGTCGTTGGTCTTGCCGCCGGTCACAGCCAAAAGGCCGGACTTCTTGTTCATCATCTCGTCGACCTCGTCGAAGGTGTAGCCGCCTTCGCGCTGCAGGTAGCACACGGTAGCAGGGTCGATGGAGCCGCAGCGGGTGCCCATCATGACACCGTCGAGCGGGGTCAAGCCCATGGTGGTGTCCATGCACTTGCCGTCCTCGATGGCGCACAGGGAAGCACCGGAACCGATGTGGCACACGACGACCTTGCGAGCCTCGCCGTTGGTCATCTCGGCAACCTTCTTGGAGATGTAGCGGTAGCTGGTGCCGTGGGCGCCGTACTTACGGATGTGCAGCTTGTCGCAGACGTCCTTGGGCAGGGCGTAGGTCTTGGCGACCTCGGGCATATTGAAGTGGAAAGCAGTGTCGTAGACCGTGACGTTGGGCAGGTCGGGATACTGCTCCAGACAGTACTCGATAACGTTGGCCTCGGGGTTATTGTGCAGCGGGGCGAGCGGAGCGACCTCGCGAATCTTGGCGAGAACGTCCTCGTCGACGAGGGAGGAATCGCCAAAGTACCAACCGCCCTGAACGATGCGGTGGCCGATGCCCTCGATCTTGACGCCGTTGGCCTCGAGGTCCTTCAGGACGACCTCGATGGCGACCTTGTGGTCGGGGAACTCGATGTTCTCGGTCACCTTCTTGGAACCGTTGGCAGCGTGGGTGAAGGTACCGCCGGTAAAGCAGACGCGCTCGCAGGAGCCCTTTGCGGACACCTTGTGGGACTTGGTATCGATGACCTGATACTTAAGCGTCGAAGATCCTGCGTTGACGACCAGAACGTTCATGTGTCTCCCTACTAACAGGCGGTGTGGCGCCGCCAGGTTACATACGCTTCAATAATAAACCCAAACGCCCTCGCGCTCGGGTTTATTGCGTTGATATATAAGTTATCGGTGCCCAAATACTCATGGCCTTTGACTTGTAAGACGAAAGAGCGCGGGGATATACACCAAAGAAGATATCCCGAGCGCTACAAGCAATATGACTCGAATGCCCGCGATGCTGCTCAACGCAGCATTGAACAGATAGAAAAGGATAGCGCCCACCGCCACCATCTGGCTTTGGACCGAAATTAGTGAACAGCGCATCGAAGAATCGACAGCATTTTGAAAAATTGAGTATTTAATTGGCGCAAATAACGAGTAAGCGACCGTCTGCAGTACATAGAACACGGGCAGCAAATAGACCGGAGTAAAGGGAATCAAAAACAGAGCAGTCAGGGAAAGGCGCACGATGCCGCAAATACGCGCAAAACGGCCCTTGTCGACATGAGCAATCACACTGGGCACAATAAGCCCCATGGAGGCCGAGGCAAGGAGCTGGACCGCAATGATCACACCCGAAGCGACGGCATTCATTCCGCGACCCGCAAGCAACAGTGAGAAAAAGTCTTCCAGGGCGACAAAAGCAAATGCCTGAGAGCAGTCCATGATGAACGCTGAACGAAGAATGCCGTTACGCGCAATAGCGGCACCGATCATCTTCGGGCTAATTCCACGCTTAGGTGTCGCTGCAGTGTCCCCTCTTCGCATCTCAGGAATGCAGACAACGACAACCAACGTCAACACCATTGCGATGATATCTGCCGAAAGACCAATGAGATATGCACCGACAGACGAAATGAAACCGCCCACGCAAGCGGAGATGGCATAAGAGGCATAGAAAACAAATCGCTCAACGACATTAAGTCTTACGAGCTGGTCCTGAGAGACGCTGTCAATGTAGATCGCTTCTATGGATCCGCTCACACATGCAACTGCAAATCCTTTGAGAGCAAACGCGCCGATTAAAAGCAAAGGAGAACGGGTGAAAAGTAGGGCGGCGTAGTATCCAAGCATTCCCACGACGCCAACGAGACCGCTTGTCTTTCGTCCAAACCTGTCAGCAATATAACCAGTAGGAACCTCAAGGATGAACTTGCTCACTTGAAATGCAATCATCATGCTAGAAATCGCCACCATCGAGAATCCGACGAATTCAAGGTAAACCGTCAGAAAATACAAAATGGTGCTGAAGTTCGACAGAAAAACGAACGTCATATAAAGCAAAACCGTACGGTTTTTCATGCTCCGCCCTCCAAGAGCCAGCAATCTAAATCGGAATCTTGGAAAAGCATGAGGGCAAAGCTGTCAGCTATGTGTTACAAGGCGTCAATAATCACTTGACGTCTCGAAGCCAATTAATTTCACGAAGCAAGATGACGCAATAGGTGCAGAAAAACCGTCTGGTGTCGATCGGTCCAGGCATTTTGTCGATAGCAAAAATAGATGGGCAAGGCCACGTCATGCGAGGCTTCAATGGAGCACTCACTCACTTCTGATCCATCCGATGCGAGAGAGGACCCAGACAAACTCAATATCAATCCCCCGGCTTGAAGAAACTCAGCCTGAGCCCTGCTTCCGTATTCAACATCACGGAAGCGAAAATTGACGAGCTGGGCTTCAGGGCATTGGTTAATCGCATTGAGACAGGGTGACAAATTAATGGGAACAGCGAGCCTGCCGCTCAGTAGCTCGCGAATGGTCATGGCGCCCACAGATTGATGACCCGCTGGACACGAAAGAACCTTGAGCTCCTTTTCACCCAAGTATTTCGAAGAAAGGACGCTGTCCCTTGGTTCCTCAAATGAGATGGCCGCGTCCGAAATTCCAAGCATAAGCGACTCAAAGCATGTGGCCGTTGGCTGATGCCAAACATCAAGGTGAATCTGGGGGTGCGAGCTTTCAAACGAGTCGTACCAGTTTTCGGAAAAAAGACGCCCCCGCCCGTGAAGACAGGGGGCGTAAAGACGGAAGTGGCCGTCGGGCGAAACGCCGTCGCCCATCGATTGAGCGTACTTTTTGAGATCGTCGACTTGTGCCAGGATCACGCGTGCACGACGCGCAAACTCTCGGCCCGCAGGAGTCAAAACAGCCTCCCCCGCCGATCGGTCGAGCAAAACAATCTGATACTCAGATTCCAACTTTTTGATTGCCGACGAAACGGCCTGTGGGCTCACGTGAACGGCGCGAGCCGCTTTGCGCACGCCGCCGTAGTTCGCTACCGCTTGAAGGTATTCGAGTTGAGAAAGCTGCATAGGTTACTCCAAAGGCAGCCAAGGCGACGGGCTGTGCGCCCTCAGATGAGGTTCTCGCCCAGGTTTTTGCCGCCGAGGACGTGCATATGGAAGTGCATGACGGTCTGGCCGGCGTTGACGCCCTTGTTGGAGATGACGCGGAAACCGTCCGCCAAGCCCTTGGCCTTAGCGACCTCCTGGATGGCGTGAGCCATTGCACCCATGGTCTCGGCCGGCACGTTATCGGCGATATCGCTGTAGTGCTTTTTGGGGATCACGAGCGTATGGACCGGCGCCTGGGGATTGAGGTCGTCGAAGGCGATGACCTGGTCGTCCTCATAGACAACGGTCGAGGGGATCTCGTGGTTGGCAATTTTGCAGAAGATGCAATCGCACATGGTTGGTTCCTTTCTCACAGACCAAGGTAATTATATTTGGTCGGGATGGTTAGAACGAGAGGTTGTCGTCGGTGTTGGCGGCTTCGCCGTCGGCGAGCACGTCGTTGCCGTCGACGTCCTTAAGAAGCACCGAGACCTTCTGCTCGGCATCGGACAGGCGGGTGCGCAGGCTCTTGAGGAGCTCGACGCCGCGGGTATAGCTCTCGAGCGACTCCTCGAGCTCCATATCGCCCGACTCCAAGCTGCGGATGATGAGCTCCAACTCCTGCGAAGCCTGCTTGTACGTAAGCTGCTCGACCGGGGTTTTCTCTGCCATATCTGTTTCCTTTCCTAAAGGTTTATCGCTATGAAACGCGGCCTACTCGACCGTATCGACCGTTGCCGTCACGTTGCCGTCTGCCATGCGCACGCGGATGGCGTCACCGGCCTTAAAGGTCTTGGCGCTCGTGGCCACCCCATCATCGCTGTACGCGATGGAATAACCACGGGCAAGCACCTTGAGCGGCGACAGGGCATCTAGCGAGGCTGCCGCACGGCCCAGGTCGGACGCGGGCTTGTTGAGCATCGTGCGCCCCTGATGCTCCAGACGGGAACTCGCAAGCGCGAGCGCATGGCGCTTGCCATCGAGCCCCGAGGTGCTTGCAACCAGACGCTCGGGCAGGCGCTCAAAGTTGGAGCGGAATGTCCCGACCGAGCGTACTATGGCGCCCGACAGGCGATCGGCCGTCAGGGCAAGCTCAGACTCGCGACGCTCGACCATAAACGTTGGGTCGTTGAGGCACGGGCGGCACGCAGCCGCATCGAGCGCATCGCCCAAGCGGGCCGTATAGGTATCCCAGGCGCGGCGACCGCGCTGGTCGAGCATCTCCAGATCAACCTGATTCGACCCAATCATCGATGCCATCGCGGCACCCAGACGCCGATGGCGCGCCTCGAGCACATCGGCCAACTCCGTCATAGCCGGCGCCACCGATTCTGCCGCCGCCGTGGGCGTGGAGGCGCGGCGGTCGCTCACCATGTCGCAAATCGAGGTATCAGGCTCATGGCCAATGCCGGTCACCACGGGCACAGGACAAGCCGCCACCGCGCGAGCAAGCTCCTCGTCGTTAAAGGTCATGAGGTCCTCAAAGGAGCCGCCGCCGCGCACCAGCAAAATACAGTCGGGCGCCGGCGTGATGGCGGCGGCGCGGCGCAAGCCCTCAATGAGCTCAGCCGGCGCACCCTCACCTTGAACCTTGGCGCCCACGCAGACGAGCTCGACGAGCGGGTTGCGACGACGCAATGTGCGCTTGACGTCGTCGATTACGGCACCCGAAAGCGAGGTGACGACCGCCACGCGGGAGCAGAACACCGGAATACGGCGCTTGCGCGCTTCGTCCATCAGGCCCTCGCGACGCAGCTTTTCGGCCAGTTGCGCCACTTGTTGACGCAGCAGACCCTCCCCCGCCAGCGAGAACGAGCGGGCGACGAAGCTCATGCGACCCGTAGGCTTGTAGAGATTGAAGCTGCCCTTAAAGCTTACCTGCATGCCGTCGCGCAGATCGAAGGTGCGCTTAAGGTAGGCGCCCTTCCAGATGATGCAGTCGACGGCCGCCGAGTCGTCCTTGATTTGGAAGTAGCAGTGGCCGCTTCGGGCATTGGGCCCACGAAAACCCGTGACCTCGCCCAAAACGCTCAGCTGCGGAATGGCATCGAGCGCGCCGGCGGCGATCTCCACCGCCTGGCTCACGCTAAGCTCTTTGCGCTCCTGCTCGTCCGATCCGTCGAACTCGGCAGAAACGCTAGTGCCGGTCAGATTCCAGCCTGCCACGCAGCCCCCTTTCGTCATCGTGCACATGGGCTCCGGCCCCGTGCAAATTCAAGTCCAACACATAGTACAGCGCCGCGGGGACACAAATCTCCGCGGCGCCTGTCAAGCCAATTTGTTATCGGTTGGAGTTTCTGTTGTAGCGAGCCATCAGGTAGAGCAGCTGAACGATCGAGGTGAGCGCCGCCGCCACGTAGGTGAGCGCGGCTGCCGTCAGCACCTTCTTGGCACCGTTGACCTGCTTGGAACTCATGCCCGACTGCTCGATATACGCCACGGCGCGGCGACTGGCATCGATCTCGACCGGCAGCGTAACCAGCTGGAACAGCACGCTAAACGAGAAGAAGACCAGCGCGAGGGTCGTGAGCCCCGCGATGTTCATGAACAGGCCCATGAGCAGCACGATCGTCCAGGTGTTCTGGGTAAAGTTGACGACGGGGACCAAAGCGGTACGTACCTTCATCATGGCGTAACCGCTTTGGCGCTGGGCGGCATGGCCCGCCTCGTGGCAGGCGACGGCAACACTTGCGACCGACCCGCCCGAACGGTTGGCATCCGACAGATACAGGTTGTTGTCCTGCGGGTTGTAATGATCGGTGAGCTCGCCGGCAACGCTCTTGATGCCCACGGCGCTACAACCGTTGGCGTCGAGCATGCGGCGAGCGACCGTGGCACCCGTATCGCCGTCCGAGCGAACCTTGGACCACGTCTTGTACGTCGAGTTGATATAGCTCTGCGCGGCAAGGCCAAGCACCGTGCAGACAAGAACAACCAGCAGGTACAGCGGGTCAATACCAAAGCCGTATCCATAGTAATAGGGCATGCGAATTCCTCCGAATCGAGTTACACGTTGGAGGCATTCTACCCATTCGACTGACCAGCAAATCAACATCGATGTTTTGGCAATGTCAGCGAAAACGGCCGAGAGCGAGCAAGGTGACGTGAAAGAGAAGCGACGCGTACTTTGGTACGCGAGCGACGATTGAACGTCAGATTGCCGCTCTCGGCCGTTTGCAGCGTCGAGCTGTTACGCGGTTTGGTAAAACCGCGTAACTATATACCTATAGCAATTCAATTTTGCCATCTTTGACCGTCAACCCCATATTGCCCGAGAGCAAATCGTCCAGGCGCGAGCCCACGAGCTCAAAGCGCCAGCCTTCGCGCAGGGGGCTCTGCTCGGGATGCTCAATATAGTCGGCCAGGTCATCGCGCGAGGCAATGACCGAGGTCGCCACGCCCGAGCGCTCGGCAACCAGGCGAATGAGCGCATACATCAGGTCCGTCACGCTCTCCAACTCCGGCGAAATCTGACGGTGCCCGCGTACCATGAGCGGCAGGCGATCGTGTGGGCAGCTCGCACCGCGCTTAATGGCCATGAGCGCGCCGTCCACGTCGCGCTCCCCCAGCTGGTCGGTACCGCGAATGCTGCGGAACTCCTCAACACGAACGGGATTACGTTTAACCAGGGCCAGCAGCGTATCGTCGGACATGACCCACTTGCGCGGGATGTTGCGGCGCTCGGCGCGGTCCTCGCGCCAAGCGGCAAGCTCGCGCGCGATGCCAAGCTGATGGCGGCTGCAGGAGTTGATGCGCTTGACCTTGCGGAATGCCTCATGGCGGTCGGCGCGGTAGTGCGACTCGTCGGCCAGCGGGCGCAACTCGTCGAGCACCCAATCCACCCGGCCCAGCTCACGCAGGCGGCTCATCATCTCGGTATAGGCGACGATCAGGTACTTGACGTCATCGATCGCGTACTCGATCTGTTTGTCGGTCAGCGGGCGGCGCGACCAATCGGTCAGTGACTCGGTCTTGGGCAATGAGACGCCGCAAAACGTCTGCACGAGCGCGCCGTAGGAAATCTGCTGGCGCTCGCCCAAAAAGGCGGCGGCCACCTGCGTGTCAAAAATGGGACGCGGCAGCACGCCCACGGTATGGAGCATAACCTCCATATCCTGCGAGCAAGCGTGAAAGACCTTAGTCACGCTCTCGTCGGCCATAAGCTCAGCGAGCGGCGACAGGTCGTCGATCACCAGGGGATCGACCGCCACGCTCTCGGCAGGGGTGGCAATCTGAACCAGGCACAGGCGCGGGTGGAACGTGCGCTCGCGCAAAAACTCGGTATCGACGGCAATCGCGTCGAACTCGCGGGCGCGCTGGCAGAAGTCGAGTAAAGCCTGATGTGTGGAAATGTACATATCAACCCATCGAATAAGGTTAGGCCCGAAAAACACGGGTAGGATATCGGCATTGCCTTACAACTATACTCGGTTAGTCACAGAACGGGAACGTAAGTATGCGCTGCCTTATCATCCACAACCCGGCATCGGGCCCCAGCTCAGATGAAATCTACGCGTTCACGCACGCCCTCGCGCAGGGCGGCGACGAGGTCGTGATGCGCTTTATCGGCGATGGCATGGAACCCGAGGACACCGTGGCAGACGTGCGCGAGTTTGATCGCGTGGTCGTTTCGGGCGGCGACGGCACCGTCTCCAACGTGCTCGACCAAATGCGCGGGTGCGGTGTCCCCACGCTCGTCTTCCCCTCCGGCACAGCCTGCCTGTTCTTTAACAACATCGGTAATGCCCCCGAGGCAGCGGCGCTTGCCAAGGCTTGCCGCGCCGGTCGCACGGTCAAAGTGGACATGGGCGAGCTCTTTTGGCTCGACGAGAACGGCAACGAGAAGCGCCACGGCTTTATCATCATCGCCGGCTCGGGCTTCGACGCCGAGATCATGATGAAGGCCGCCCCCGCCAAAAACGACATCGGCGAGATCGCCTATTTCCTGTCGGCGCTCGCCACACCCAACCCCACGGTGGCGCATTTTACGATTGAGCATGACGGCATTGTCGAGGAGCTCGATGGCATCTGCTGCATGGCCGGCAACACCTCGGTTATTCAAAACGATATCAACCTGTTCCCCGATTGCCGCATGAACGACGGCATGGTCGACATCGCGGTCATCGAGCCCGTAAAAACCGTCCAGCTCCTGCCCACTGTGATCACCGCCGCGCTCGACCCCGCCGGCAAGGTGCTCGGCCGTCCGCAGTTCAAGATCATCCAGACCAAAGATGCCAAGATCACCTGCACGCCGTCGCTGGGCATGCAGTTCGATGGCGAGATCATCTCCAGCAACTCGGGCGTCTTTGGAGCCCGCGCGCTTCCGCAATGCCTCGACCTCATCGTCGACGAATTCTCCCCGCTCGGAAAATAGGAGGACCCCATGAACGACAACCCCCTGATTGGCTTTATCGTCATCGTCTTGGCCATGCTCGTCGGCTATGCGATTAACGTGATCCACCGCCGGAAGAAGTAATTCCACATTGGTATGATATTCATCCAATTATCGTCTCCCCCGTTGTTTATGCATTTGCCAGACAGCGGGGGATTTTTCTTTGTGCCCCGTACAAGGCGCTTTATTCAGGTACAGTAATTGCAGGGCGTCTTTATTTAAATAAAGTTAGATAATGAGTATTCTTGTCCGCTCATCGCATATTTTAGGACGCTCATCGAGTATTTCATCGAAATAGATGAATACTATTTAGACTTCCGATAGGCTAATAGATGTATTTATTAGCTGAAATCCTGCACGGTTCCGCGGGGTTTCAACGGTTGGGAGGGATCATGAGGTTTACTCATCCTGTCAACACGCTCAAAAAGCTCGGCTGCGGCCTTGCGTTTGGAGCAGCGGCCATCATGGCCATGCCGACTTCGGCGCTCGCCTGCACCCAGATCTACATGGGCAGCAAGCTTACGGCAGACGGCAACACGTACTACGGCCGTTCCGAGGACTTCGGTCCGCGCTATGTCAAGCACTTTGGCATTGAGCCCGCACACAAGGACGGCAACGAGTACACCTCGGTCGAGTCCGGTTTTGAATACAAGTCCAAGGGCGCAACCTACCGCTACACCTTCGTTCGCGACAACCCCTCTCAGTGGGAAGATCGCTACGACGCATATTCCGAGGCTGGCATCAACGAGAAGGGCGTTTCCTGCTCTGCCACGCTGAGCACCTCCTATAACGAGAAGGCCGAAGAGGCCGATCCCATCACCGAGGAGACTGGCATTGGCGAGTACAGCTATGCCAGCGTCATCCTGGGCGAGAGTGCCACGGCCCGCGAGGGCGTCGAGCTCATCGGCAGCCTGATCGACGAGCAGGGCGTCTGCTCCAACGACCAGATCATCATCGCCGACAGCACCGAGACCTGGCTGTTCGCCGCGCTTTCCGGCCATCAGTGGATTGCCATGAAGCTCGCCGATGACATTGCCTCGCTCAACCCCAACATCGGCAACCTCACCTATAACGTCGACCTCGATGACACCGAGAACTGTCTCCATTCCGAGGGCATCGAGTCCATGCCTAAGGAGAAGGGCTTTGCCGAGTACACCGACGGCAAGTTCGACGTCGCCAAGACCTACGGCGAGGAGATCGGCGAGGCCGGTATGCACCAGTGGTCGCGCTATATCCAGGGTCGCGATTACTTCATGGCCCCGCTGGCTGAAGGCACTGACTACGAGATCGTGAAAGACGAGCGCGAAGATGCTCGCGCCACGACCGGCGCCCTGGTCCACGAGATGCAGCCGCTGTTCTTCCAGCCCGGCAAGTCCGACTGGAACACCTTTGAGATGATCCGCAGCTTCGCCGCTCGCGGCGAAAATGTCGCCGGCCTCAACGCCAACACCGACGGCGCCTATGCCATCGGCTCCAACCGCAACACCGAGATCCACACCTTCCAGATCCGTCACGGCATGGATCCCGAGATCGCGACCATCCAGTGGGAGATGCTCTCCAACGCCGAGTTCTCCGTCGCTATCCCCCTCTACTCCGCACTGCTCACCGAGGTCAGCCCCTACTTTAGCGATCAGGATGTCTCCTTCAATCACTGCGAAGAGGAAGACGTCGTGAACAACGAGGAGCCCAAGAACTCCATCAACTACGTCCTCATGGACATCAACACGCTCGCCTATGAGAACCGCGACCACTGCGCTACCGGCGTCCGCGCCTACCTCGACGCCCTGCAGAAGGAGCTCATCGAGCAGAACCTGACCGTCGACGAGGCCATGCAGGCCGCCGAGGGCACCGAGGCCCGCACCGCCCTGGCCAACAAGGCCGGCAAGGCTGCCACCAAAAACACCTACCTCAAATGCAAGGCCATGCTCGAGGAGATGCGTGACTACCTCAAGGAGGGCGACTTCTCCGAGGAGTTCGTCCCGAGTGACTACGATGCCGACAACGACTGCCTGGTCGAGTCCATCACCTACGCCGACGAGGCACTCTCCGATGAGGACGTAGCCGAGCCCGAGGTCGAGAAGAAAGAGGCCACCGAGGAGAAGTCCGAGGGCAACAACATGGCCGCCATGGCCGTTGGTGCCGTCGTCATCATCGGTGTCTGCGGCTTCGTGCTCTATCGTCGCAAGAAGGCCTAAGGCCCTCACGCTCTAGGGGAGGGCAAGACAGTGCGAGCGGTCTTGCCCTCCTCGCCTGTCATCCGACCGGCGGGAAACATCGCCGAAATCTTTTCAAAAAAGATTCCCTGCACACACTTCGCTGTGCTATAGTGCAGCGCAACAGCAACTAGGTGCGACCGCGCCACGGTATCACGAAAGGAGCCACCAACATGAAGAACACGATGACGTCTCTCAACAACTGGTGGTGGCGTGATGCGAATGCGATCGGTCGACAGTGAGTCCCTCACGCCTGTTTTTGCGCTCTAGGTGATTGGAAGGCCTCCGGTTTCGACCGGGGGCCTTTTTTCTATCTCGAGCCCAATCGCATTCGCATCACGCGCCTCCGCTTTCTTCTCTTGCACTTCCCTTCCGAAAGGATTTTCACCATGTCTCAGAACACCACCACCGCACAGCCCCGCACTGTCCAGACCGCCGACCGCGGCAAACTCGACGTCCGCGCTCTTGTCTTGCTCGCCATCCTGCTTGCCGCCGGCTTCATCCTCAACTTCACCGTCGGCAAGGCCATCTCCGGCATCTCGGGCGGCATGATCAGCCCCGAGTTCATCATCTCGGCCTTCTGCCTCACCATCCTGGTCGTTCGCCCCAACATCGGCCAGGCACTCGTCATCGGCCTGATCTCGGCCGCCGTGATCCAGATCACCACCACCTCGCCGTTTGTCGATTTTGCCGCCGAGGGCATCGCTGCCATGCTCATGGCCGTCATTGTCAACGCTGCTGCCAAGGACGGCCAGGTTAAGCCCGCCGTCGCCATCGTCGCAACGTTCGTGACCACCTTTGTCTCGGGCGTCATCTTCATGGTCATCAAGATGGCCATGCTCGGCGTGGTGAGCGAGCTCGCCGCTGCCATGCTGCCCGTCGTCGCCATGACCGCCGTCTTTAACGCCATCCTGGTCGGCGCTCTCTACCTGCCCATCCAGAAGGCCCTCAAGCTCAACTAACCCGCTCGGCTTTACGAACCACCCCATCTTGGCGTTCATTCGTCGCTCGCATACCCAAGTACGCTTCGCTCCTCTTTCGCGCCAACCTGGGGTCCCTCGTAAAGCCGTCTCCGTGCTCCACCACCAAAGACTGTCCCAAACAACGAGCTTTTGGGGACGTTCTTAAACGACTAGCTATGTAAGAACATCTCCGATGACTATGAAAGGTATCCATGGAAACGATCATCAGCGTCGACGATGTCTCGTTCTCCTATGGCACGCAGACCGAGCAGGCGCTTAAGCATATCTCGCTCGGCGTGAACAGGGGAGATTTTATCGGCATCATTGGGCCCTCGGGCGCCGGCAAGTCCACACTTGCCGCCTGCCTGTCGGGAGCCGTTCCCCACCATTACATCGGAACGTTCTTTGGGTCCGTCATGGTTGACGGCCATGACACCTGTGAAGTTTCGCTCACCGATGTGTCGCAGATTGTCGGCAGCGTGTTGCAGGACATCGACACGCAGATGGTCGCCTCGGTCGTCGAGGACGAGATGCTCTTTGGCCTGGAGAACTTTGGCGTTCCCCACGACCAAATCGAGCAACGTGTGAGCGAGACGCTCGAGACCGTCGGCATCAGCGACCTGCGCGAACGCGAGATCGCCACGCTTTCGGGCGGCCAAAAGCAAAAGGTTGCCATCGCCGCCATCCTCGCCATGCGTCCGCGTGTGCTCGTGCTCGACGAACCCACTGCGGCGCTCGACCCCGCCAGCTCCACGCTGGTCTTCGAGACCCTGCGTGAGGCCAACCGTGCACTCGGCATCACCATCGTCGTCGTTGAGCAAAAAGTCGCCCTGCTTTCGGAGTATTGCAACCGCGTGCTCGTGCTCAATCATGGCGAAATCGCGCTACAGGGCGAGCCGCACGAGGTCTTCGCACACGCCGATGAGCTCCGCGCCATCGGCGTCGATTGCCCGCGTGTCACGCGCATTTTCAACAGCCTTGAGGCCGACGGCCTGGCCAGCGGCACTCCCTGTTTGGATGTTGATGAGGCCGAGCGCCTGATTACGGGCATCGTCGACCCCGCACACGCAAGCAGCGACATTCAGGCACCCGCCGGTTCGCCGCACGCACCGTCGTTGCGCCCGCACGCCAAGGACGCCGAGCCCGTGCTCACCTTCGATCACGTTGAGTTTGCCTATCCCAATGGCGGCGCCGCCGTCCACGACCTCAACCTGACCCTCTATCCCGGCGAGCTCGTGGGTATCGTCGGCCAAAACGGCGCCGGCAAGACCACGCTCACCAAGCTGCTCACAGGCCTGCTTAAGCCCGCCTCGGGCAGCGTGCGCGTCACGGGACTGGACACCGCAACCGTTCCCACGAGCCGTATCGCCCGCGAAGTCGCAACCCTCTTCCAAAACCCCGACCGCCAGATCTGCAAGGACACCGTGCTCGACGAGGTCGCCTTTGGCTTGGAGCTTGCCGGCATCGACCGTGCCGAGGCGCTGCGTCGCGCCCAGCTCGTCATCGACCGCTTTGGCTTGCCGGCCGACGAGGCGCCCTTCTCGCTCTCGCGCGGCCAGCGCCAGATGGTGGCACTCGCCTCCGTCGTGGTCGTAGAGCCCAAAATCGTGGTGCTCGACGAGCCTACGAGCGGCCTTGACTACCGCGAGTGCATGACCGTCATGGAAACCGTTCGCACCATGGCCGAGCGCGGCTGCGCTGTAATCATGGTCTGCCACGACATGGAAGTCGTCTCCGACTTTGCCGAGCGCATTGTGGTAATGGCCGACGGCCGCATCCTCGAGCGCGGCCGCACGCACGAGCTGTTCTCGGACATCGAGCTCATGCAGCGCGCCTACGTTGAGCCGCCCCAGGTCATAGAGCTTTCCCGTCGCCTGGCATCCTCCGTCTCTCCCGCCTTTGCACAGGTGAGCGAGGTCACCGATATCGTTCGCATTACCGAGGAGATGGTCCACCGTGGTTAACGTCATCGACTATATGCCGGGCGATACACTGCTGCACCGCTTGAACCCGGTCGTTAAACTGGGCCTTGCCGCCGCCATCATCATCGGCATCTTCCTGTCCGACACCTACGTGGCGCTGTTGGGCTTTTTGGCGCTCACCCTTGCACTGGGCGCCTACGCCGGTGTCGTCGACCGCCTGCTCGCGCTGCTCAAGCTGCTGATTCCGCTCGCGCTCATCATGCTGGTGCTTCAGCTGGCTTTTATGCGCGATGGCAACATCGTGTGGGGCTTTATCACCGACACGGGCCTCATTACCGGATCGAAGGCCTGCCTACGCCTGTTGGGCGTGGCGCTGCCACTCATCCTCATGCTTATGGTGACCAAGCTCAACGACCTCGCCAACGCCTGTGTCGAGGTGCTGCACGTGCCATATCGCTATGCCTTCACCTTTACCACGGCGTTGCGCTTTGTGCCGGTATTTGGCCAGGAAATGAACGCCATCATGGAGGCGCAGACTGCACGCGGCGTCGAATACGACACTAAGAACCCCATCAAGAAACTCAAGCTCATGCTGCCGCTGTGCGTGCCACTGCTTATCTCGAGCGTGGGCAAGACCGATGCCACCGCGCTTGCCGCCGAGCAGCGAGGCTTCTACCTGCGCACGCGCGCGAGTTCGTATAAGCGCTACCCCATCAAAGGCCTGGATATCGCCGTACTTATCGTCAGTATCGCCCTTATCGCCATCGGCTTCCTGTTCTAGCAATCGCTGGCAGCAACCGGCAAATGCAAAAGGCCTCGGCTCGCACCAAACGAGCCGAGGCCTTTACTGTTTTCCCAGATAATACCTGTCAAAATAAACCTGTCCCTTTTTGGCAGGTCGAGGGCTACAGGCGGTAGGGGACACCGCTGCGAATGATGGACTCGCGCACCAGGACATCCATCGCATCGAGGGTGATCTCGGGCATCTCGCGATACTTCTGCAGCACCGAGAGCTCCGTGCATGCCAGGATGACGCGGTCGCAGCCGCTACGGGCGAACTCCCACATCACGCGGTCGAACTTATCCATATCGGGCTCGCGCCCGGCCTTCACATCGTCGTAGATGAGCGACATCACGTCGGCCTGACGCTTTTCACTGGGATAGATGACCTCAACGCCCGCGGTCTCACATTCGCGCCCATAGACGTCTGCGCCCACGGTACCGTCGGTGCCCATGATGCCGATCTTGCGCACCGGCTCGGCCGGCATGCTCAGGTTGGGATCGAACTCGCACTCCCCCATCACCGCGCCCGCCAGGGCATAGCGCACCGACTCGTGCGGCATGTGGATAATCGGCACCTTCGTAAACGACTGGATCTGGTCGTAGAAGTAGTGTGACGTGTTGCAGGGAATCGCTATGTGCGCGCAGCCCAGCGACTCGAGCGCTTGGGCGCACTCCTTCATGGTCGCCAGCAGCTCGGCATGCTCACCGGTCTTGATGGCCAGCGTGCGGTCGGGCATAGTCGACTTGGAAAGCACCACCATGTCGATATGCTCCTGGTCGCATGTAGCCGCCGTATGACGTACCACCTGGTCGTAGTAATACGACGTGGCCTCGGCGCCCATGCCGCCGATAACTCCCAGCTTTTCCATCGCCGCCTCCTTGGTGACGCCCCGCAATTGCGCGTATCATACCCGCGCCCGCCCGATACACACCGGACGGGCGCCACACTCGTCTACTTGTAATACGTCTTGAACAGCTTATAGTGACGCAGCTTGGTGTGCCACATGCGCAACCAACGGTTAAAGACAAAGTCCCCTTTCATAAACGAAGGATCGGCGGCCTTGCCCTCCTTGGCCAGACGATGTGCCTTCGCACGCAGCTCGGGGTCCTTGACGTACTTGTCAACGACGCCCATAGGAACAACCATCCACAGAGCCTCATCCTGCGCCGTCACAAATTCCGGCTCAAACGGGCGGTTATAGACGTACTCATCCACCACATATTTAGCAACGTTAAAGCCACTATTGGTGACATAGTAATTACTGCGGCCCTGACGCGTGTTGAAGTCGAAGAACTTAAACGAGCCATCGCGCTCGTCGTACTTGACGTCGAAGTTGGAGAAGCCCGTAAACTTAAGGTCCTCAAGCAGCTTGCGCACGCCACCCATGAGCTCGTCGTTGGGCTCAGTGATGATGCAGGCATGGTTGCCGACACCGTGGGGCTGATGCTCCTCGAGCAGCACGTGACCCAGGCACATCATGCGAACCTTGCCGTTGCGGTCGGAATAACTGGTAAGCACGCGCATGTACTCGTCGTTGCCGGGCACGCGGTCCTGCAAGATGAGGTCATCGGTGTAGCCGCTGGCGTACACATCGCGAATGACCTGTTCCAGCTCGGCGCGATCGGCAATCTCGTAGGCCTTCTTCTGACCCTCGAACTCGTGCTCCCACCACATGATGCCGTCAGAGGGCTTCAGAATCATCGGAAAGGGGAAGTCGATCTGGTCGAGCACCTCGGCGGAAGCCTCACCCTGAGCGTTGAGCATCGCCATGGTAAAGGTAAACGTGTGCGGATAGGGCACACCGTGCTTCTCGCACAGCTCGTAGAAGATCTCCTTCTTCTGGCACTGCTCGAGCATGCTGTAGGGCGCATAGGGCGCGATGACGTTCGAGACAAGCTGGCCGGCGTCCTGAGCCTGCGCAGCAAGCGCGACGTAGTTGTCGCCACAGCCCATGAGAATAATCTTCTTATCAGGATTGGCCTGTGCGACGCCGTTAACGGTTTCGATCATGACCGGCATGGTATCGATATCCACGTTGGGCGTGTAATCGATAATTTGGCTGCGATACGCAGGGCCGGTCTGGTACTTGCCAAAGACCAGGCTCTTAACCTGATACTCCTCATAGAAAGCGCGCGCCACCGAATACGCGTTGATGTCGCCGCCGAGCAGCACGGGGATAAACTCGCGCTCTGTAAACTGCAATGCCATGGAAACTTCCTATCTAGAACTGCCCACACGACGGGCGGTCTTTGTGCAACTGATTTATTCTAGCGTGCCGAGCCGCCGGCACCCAAAGCTCCACCGTATCTATGGCAATCGGCGTAATTATCCATCACGAAGGCGGCGATCACCGGTGTACGACAACGGGCAATGAACCCACCGTTGTTGTAGGATTCAACATGTTGCCCGCCCCGTCGAAAGGTACACTGTGCCCCAGGCTCATCCGATCAACAACCCCATCATTGACGCCGCAAAGCGCGAACTTGCGGATCGTGCCCAGACGGCAGCTCCCCTACGCACCGCAAACGATGCTTACAACGGGCCTGCCCGCATCGTCTCAATCAACACGTCGGAGCACAAAGGCACGCGTAAGTCACCCGTCGCCGACGGGCACGACACCGTCATCGAGCAGTTTGGCCTCGCCTCCGATGCGCACGCCGGGCATTGGCACCGTCAGGTCTCCTTTTTAGCTGCAGAGTCAATCCAGACGGCGCAGGCGCGCGGGCTCGATGTGCACGAGGGCGACTTTGGCGAGAACTTCACCACCCAGGGTATCAACCTGCTCTCACTCCCCTTGGGCACGCAGCTCAAGATTGGCAGCGAAGTGCTCGTCGAAATCAGCCAGATCGGCAAAGTCTGCCACACCCGCTGTGCCATCTACTATCTCGCCGGCGACTGCATCTTCCCCCACGAGGGCATTTTTGGCGTCGTGCTGCAGGGCGGAGAAGTCCATGTCGGTGACGACATACAGGTGGTCAAGCTCGGCGATGGCACCTGTTCGTTTACGCCGGCCGAGGCGCTCCAAGAGGTGGAGCAGGCTCGCCGCGAAGGAACCCTATAGTTGCAAAACCCCATGTTAAGGTTGCTTTTACAGTCAAGAATCCCGTTGCAACAGGGTGCCGTAACGTTAAAGTTGAACTCTATGGTTTCTCAACAATTCACCATTCCCGCAGGTCAAGGCCAAAGCCTCAAGTTCAACTTGACCCTTTAGAACCTTTAAGGTTCAAGTTGAGGTCGAAAGCAGTAGTAGAATACACCTCGACCAATAACCTACGATTGATTGCAGAGGGACTGGATGCAGCATTCGAACCATCGCACCGCAGCGCTCGTCGCGTCGAAGCCGGCTCGTATCATCACGAGCGCCGCGCTCGCCGTCGCGCTGACGGCCACGCCGATGCTCTCCCCCGTCGCGGCCTATGCCGCCTCGCAGGCAACGCAGGATCAGCTTTCCGCCGCCCAGAAAAAAATCGAGGACGCTACGAGCGCCTACAACGACGCCCGAACCAAGCTCGAGGATCTGCAAAAGCAGATCGACTCCAATGAGGCGAACATCGATAAGATTGAGGCCGAGCTACCCGAGCAGCAGGCCAAGGCAAGCTCCGCCATGCGCGATCTGTATAAGTACCAGAAGGGCACCAGCCCCATCGTGAGCTTCCTGGTGAACACGCAGAGCTTGGGCGACTTTATCACCACCTGCAAATACACCAACCAGATTACGAGCTCGAGCGTCGACGAGATCGAAGAGCTTAACAAGATGCAGACCGAGCTCGAGCAGAACAAAACCGAGCTCGATCAGGCCAAGTCTCAGCTCGAGGACGAGCAAAAGAATGCCGAGGACGCGCTGGCCCAGGCACAGCAGCTCCGCAGCGAGGCGCAGGCAAAGGCCGAGCAGGAAAATGCCGCCGAGTTGGCAAAGCTCGAGGCCGACAAGGCCGCTGCCGCCGAGAAGATCTCGGGTACCGGCGTGAGCGGCAATAACTCCAACAGTCAGGCCACCAACTCCAACACCACCATCGACACCACGCCGAACAGCCCCAACAGCGGCAATTCCGATTACGACTCGTTCATTAACGAGTGGACGAGCCGCATCGACAACTACCTTGCCGGCTCCCCTATGGCAGGCCAGGGCTACAACTTTGCCGTTGCCGCCTGGAATACCGGCGTCGATCCCCGTTGGTCCCCCGCCATCGCCTGCATCGAGAGCAGCAAGGGCCTCTATTGCGCCGGCTCCTATAACGCCTGGGGCTGGAGTGCCCGCGGCGGCGGTTGGCGTAGCTTTGGCAGCTGGAGCGAGGGTGTCTCCGCCCACGTTGCCTACCTGGGCGCCAACTATGGCTCCACGCTTACCCCGGCAGCCGCCAAAAAGTACTGCCCGCCCACGTGGCAGGACTGGTACAACAAAGTCGCCAATCAAATGAACCGTATTTAAGTGCAACTACAAAGGGCCCCAATAGGGTCCTTTTCTTTTAGGTAGCGGAGGTATCGACGACGCCGGTCGCATTGGCAACCGCGACTATGACGATCATGCATAGGAGCAGCACACCCAATGCCTTGAACCAGAGTTTCGCGAGTTTCTTGCCGCGATAGCTGTCGAGCAGTGCGAATCGCCGACGAAGACGGCGCTTATCGAGCAGCGCAAAATGCATAAGCACCATAAGGCCATCGACAAAGAAAAAATACTCGATTATGAGAAGCCACGTCGGGTAACTTTGGTTTGCTCCCGTGGGATGAAAGACGGCAAAGTGACTTCCGGCAAAGAACACAAGCAGCGAGAAGCAGACGAGCGTATTCCAAATGCGCCCCAGAGACTCCGGAACGCGAGAGAGCAGACCGCATGCAGCGGAGGTGGCAGGTCTAGGAAGCCCTGCGGGGTTCTGGGGCCCTTGGGGCGTCAACAACGTCTCCGAGGCCGAAGTACGGACAGGCGCAGGCGCAGGAGGCCGCACGGGGCGACTCAGATCGTATGCCGCGCACGTCGCCCGTCCCAACGCTTTCGCGCTCGCAAAACGCTTGGCCGGGTCGAGCGCCATCGACATGCAGACGGCATCGGCAAGTGGAGTGGGAATGCCGCGCGCCTCGCATTGCTCGCGCATGTCGAACCCTGGTTTAGGGTCGACTCCCGTCAAGCAGAAGAACAACAGGGCGCCAAGTGCGTAGACGTCGCTGCGCACACTCGTCTGCCCAAACCCATACTGCTCGGGCGGCGCATAGGGTCGCGTGCCAAACTTGACGGTGTCGGCATCGGCTCCATCGCGCCATACGCGCGCGATCCCCAAGTCGATAATCACCAGCGACGAAAACGTCAGACCGTCATCAGGCGTATAGTTGGCACCTGTCACGATGATATTCGACGGCTTGAGGTCGCGATGGATCACCGGCGCCGACGTCTCCCCCGCCATTGCAAAACCGGCGTGGAGCTCGCCCACGGCATCGCATAGGGCAGGATACAATTCACGCGCATAATCGGAGGTGGCTCCCAGACGGTCCACCAGCGCCCCGAGCGTCTCCCCTTCGATGTATTCCATAACCACATTGAGCTCATCGCCCACACGACGGCAATCGACGATTCTGGGCAGGTGCTCAAAACGTCTGCCTGCCCGCTGAGCGGCAAACAGACGCTCGTATGCCCCGCCGATTTGAGCCGAAGCATCGATGCGTTTGCGGACAAAGGGGCCGAGCGAACTACCGCCGGTTCCTTCAAAGTACACGAGCTCGGTTGTTTCAACGGACGAGCGCTTAAGTACACGCTCCACGCGATAGCTGTCGTCGCGATCGAGCGACGCCAGGTGCTCGGCAAGCGCTGCGGTCAGCTCGTCATTGGAATATGTTGGGGTCTGAGTATCCATAGCCTCCATCATAGCGCAGGGCGCAGACACCCCATGGCATCCGCACCCCGTTCGTTTGCATCGCTGTTCGACAGCTCCGCCGGCTCAGATATCAGCCGCTAACTCACCGTCTCCTCGCCAAAGCGATACAGTTCCTCGTTGACCTTTTGGAGGCTGCACCCGCGATCGATGCAAAAGATGATAATCGCATCGCGGCGGTCCTTGCAGTTAAGGACGCTTACCCCGGCAGCCGTCAGCGCACGGTTGGTCTCTTTGAGCGTCAGCGCCATCGCAAAGGCAATCTGCAGCACCTTATTGCGACTCGGATGACGCGCGCCGGTAAAGATCTGATAGCCAAAGGTCTCATTGAGATCGGCCATGCGAACCACGCGCGAACGCTCCAAGCCCTTTTCCTGCAGCAGCTGCATCAGGTAGTCCGAAAGCGACGGGGCGGCAAAGTCGTGTTCTTTGATATAGCCATCGATGTTTGGCGCGTCGAGAAGCTCATTGAGCAACTCCTCGGTCAGCATTTTATCGGGCATACGACTTCACCTCCCCCAGTGCATACAACATGCTAGAAACCGCTTACGTCCGAACGCTCCCAGCTAGCAACCTGGTCGGGAGACACCGTACCCAGCGCCTCGAACTTCCAAGAGCCGCCCGCCTTCAGATGATTGGTGTTTGCAAGAGCCGTTCCAACCTGGTTGCCATCGGCATCATACAGAACATACTCAATCTGAATGTAGCTCTTTTCCTTGTCCGTGTTATTGGTCAGCGTGCCCGTGATCTTATAGGCAAACTGATTGGAAGTGTCTTCAGCCTCGTCAGCAATGGTATACGGTTCTTGCGGTTCTTTTTGCTCCTCAGCCTGCTGTGTCGCCTCGGCAGGTTTTGCCGAATCGCTCGCAGGCGAATCGGTTGAATTGCCACCCATAGAGCCCACGACACCGACAATAACCAGCACCACGATGATGCCTAGGACAATCTTGCCGATCGGCTTCTTTCCCTCTTTTGCCATTATTCATCCTTCCTACGATCCGGCTACCGTGCCGGCACACAGCACATCGTAGGAAGGATTGAACTTGAATTCATTAGCTGAGAGCTAAGGCTGCGGTAAACGGCCAATGCAGTTATCCAAACGCCGAGCAAACGCACTTTGCGTGACCGTCTGCTGGCAGCGCATCAACCCACCGTGACGGATTCCCCGGTAAAGGTGCTCACAAGCAACAGGATAAAGAAGGCCAAATAGCTGATGCTCAGCAGGTAGGCGATGACCAAAAAGGCAATCCATCCTACATTGGTCTTACCGTCGGCGCGGCGCTGTTCACGACTGCGATAAAGCCAAATCGTCACGCCGATGGCAGTGATAAACAGCACGAATGCCGCCGCAGCCAGCCCAGCAAGCACAAACATCACGCCAATGCTTACAGCGATGACCGGAAGCAGTAGCAAACCGCACCCGCATCCACCCGGACTATATACGGCAGACTGTCGGCGTCGTTCCATCGCCGCGCCACCCCCCATCATCTTTGAGCACTACAGTGCGATAGCCTGCTGAACAGGAACGATCTTGTCGAGTTCCGGTTCGATCCGCCTTTTCTCGGCCTCAAGGTCAAACGCCACCTGAGCGCGCAGCCAATAACCATCCGTCAGGCCAAAATAACGGCAAAGACGGAGGTCGGTGTCGGCCGTCACGCGACGTTTTCCCAAGACAATCTGCCCGATACGCTGAGCCGGAATCCCAGTCTCTTTCGCAAGGCGATATTGAGAAATGCCCATGGGAACAAGAAACTCCTCTTTGAGAAGCTCACCAGGAGTCACCGGCGACAGCAAATCGGCCGAAGTCTCATCACTTGTGATAATCGACGATTTCGACATTCCAAGCCATCTCCTGTCTCCACTCAAAACAGACCCGATAGCGCTCGTTAACACGGATGCTATATTGACCGGCACGATCGCCCTTCAAAGCTTCCAGACGGTTGCCCGGTGGAACGCGAAGATCATCAAGCGAAGCACAAACCTGCAGTTGGCGAATCTTCCTCAACGCAACACGCTCAAAGGGCACGAACCTCCTGACCCGCACACCCATGGCAAAGCGTTCGGTATCCTCATCTTTATACGATGCAATCATAGTATCGCCTTACGTTAGTAACGTCAAACGTTTCTATAGACTTACATCTCTATTATATCGTACGTTTGTTCGTGTTTTCTAGAACAAATAGTCCTTTGCGCCTTAGTCAAGCAAAAGCAATCGTTTGTAGACATCGAGGCCTTTGAGAAGGATTTCCTCGTCGAAGAGCATGCTATCGGTATGCAGAGCGCTTGTGGCATAGGCGGGACAGCCATCCGAATCACTCGGGTTGTCTTGGTCCTCTGGCACGCCCGTGCCTAGCAAGAAGAACACGCCCGGCAGATGGCGCTGATAGAACGCGAAATCCTCGGCGATTAGCAGCGGCTCGTCCACGAGCTGCAATTCGGGCAGAGCGGGCGCGATTCGGGCAAACAACTCAGGATCGTTATCGACCGGTGGATAGCCCTCGGCAAAGTCGAGATCATACGTGCAGCCCGTTGCGGCACAGGCATCGTCCAGCACGCGGCGCACGCCTTCGCGCGCCCGGTCGAACATGTCGTCCGTAAACACACGCAGGCTTCCGGCCACATGGGCCTCCCCCGCCACCGCGTTGCAAACGGTGCCAGCCTGCAGCAGGCCAAACTTGCCGATACAGGGTTCGTCGGTGCCCAGCTCGTCCATCAGTTCGCGCTCGGCAACCAAGAACTTGGCAGCCGCCAGCGCCGCATCGTGCGATTCCTCGACCGGAACGCCATAGGTCTTAGCGATATGGATGCTCGTCCCGTGAATATGAATGTGTGTCTCACTCGAGCGCGCCAGCAGCGGGCCGGAACAGCTCGCCAATGTGTTCGCAGTCAGATCGGGCCACACGTGAAAGCCAAAAATGCGGTCGACCCCGTAGCGCTCGAACACACCGCTCTCGCAAACTGTCTTGGCGCCACCAGTCGTCTCCTCGGCAGGCTGGAACACAAAGAGCACGTTGCGCTTGATGGCGCCCGGCTGCTCACGAATCGTGCGGTCGACAAAAGTCGCCGCCGCGAGCGCCATGGCCATGTGACCGTCGTGACCGCACGCATGCATCTTACCGGGATGCGTCGAGGCAAAATCAGCTCCCGTCGCCTCCGCGATGGGCAGGGCGTCCATGTCGGCGCGAATCGCCGTGGCATGCGTAGCGCTCACACCGGCATCGAAGAAGGCACAGACGCAGCTCGGACACGGATGGGTCACCTCGCAGGCGAGCGGCACCAACACGCCCTCAATATAGGCGATCGTCTGCGGAAGATCGAAGTCGAGCTCCGGGATCCTGTGTAAGTCGCGCCGATAGCAACGGAGTTCTTGGAGCTCGGTCATAAAGGTTCCTTTCATAGGTGCGCGCCAGTTGCCATCTTATTGTGCCGCAAGATTGCCGCACCCTTATTTCCAGCATATCCCTGCATTTTTTAAACGTTATATACAAATACTCTTGTTTGGTAAAGTGCAACGTGATAGGGTCTTTACCACTTGATAGAGGCGCGGGCACGAAGAACCGCGGGCGAGCCAGCAGGCTTTGACCCCGTGGGGAGGCGAAACCCGCCGAACTGGGTTTTTCGGGCACGAACAACCTGGTGGGCCTGTGGGAAACACCCACAGGACTGTCTGCAGCAATGCGGGAGCGCTATCCGGACATTGGGTCCACGCTATGCGGATTCAATGCGCAGATGGCGCCGTCTGGATAGCGAGGTTTACGGGACATGGCATTGACCCCCAACGAGGCATATGCGGCCAAGCAGCCGTTTGTGGACAAGGAGACACTCGAGCATATCGTCGAGCAGTTCCCCACGCCGTTTCATCTATACGACGAGGCAGGCATCCGCCGCAACATGCAAGAAGTGCGCGACGCCTTTGCATGGAACCCGGGCTTTAAGGAATACTTTGCCGTCAAGGCCAACCCCAACCCGGCGCTCATCTCCATTCTCAACGAATACGGCTGCGGCTGCGATTGCTCGAGCTATACCGAGCTTATGATCGCCCGCTCACTGGGTATCACGGGACGCGACATCATGTTCTCGTCCAACGACACGCCGGCTGCCGACTTTGAGCTCGCCGACAAGCTGGGTGCCATCGTCAACTTTGACGACATCAGCCACATCGAGTTCTTTGAGCGTGTTGCGGGGCCCATCCCCAAAACGGTCAGCTGCCGCTTTAATCCAGGCGGCCTGTTCCAACTCTCCAACGGCATCATGGATAACCCCGGCGACTCCAAGTACGGCATGACCACCGAGCAACTCTTCGAGGCGTTCCGCATGCTCGAGGCCAAGGGCGCCGAGACTTTTGGCATCCATGCCTTCCTTGCCAGTAACACCGTCACTAACGACTACTACCCCAAGCTCGCGCGCATCCTCTTTGAGCTCGCCGTGCGCTTGGAGCGCGAGACCGGCGCACACGTCGCCTTCATCAATCTGTCCGGCGGAGTCGGCATCCCCTACCTGCCCGAGCAGCAGGCCAACGACATTCACGCCATCGGCGAGGGAGTACACGCAGCATACGACGAGATTCTGATTCCCGCCGGCATGGGCGATGTGGCCATCTGCACCGAGATGGGCCGCTTTATGATGGGCCCCTACGGCTGCCTGGTCACCAAAGCCATCCACGAGAAGCAGATCTACAAGGACTATATCGGTGTCGATGCAAGTGCCGTCGATTTGATTCGCCCTGCCATGTATGGCGCCTACCACCACATTACGGTGATGGGTCAGCCGGGTGGCGCCGACAAGGCCACAGCGCCCATCACGAACACCTATGACATCACGGGCAATCTATGCGAGAACAACGACAAGTTCGCTATCGATCGCGAGCTACCGCATATCGACATGGGTGACCTGCTTGTAATCCACGATACCGGTGCCCATGGCTACTCCATGGGCTACAACTACAACGGCCGTCTGCGCTCCGCCGAGGTCCTGTTGCGCCCCGATGGCTCGGCCGACCTCATCCGACGCGCCGAGCGCCCGGGCGATTACTTTGCCACGCTCGACGTGCTGCCGTGCGGTCGCGAGCTGTTGGCCAAATCGCGCGCCGAAAGCGCACGCCGTCGCGCTCAGGACGAGCGCCTAGCAGTCGCTGCTCAATGGAACAAACGCGTCCAGATCGCGGAAGCGAAGGAGAAGAACATGGATATCCGCAATCTCGAGGGCTCAATCGTCGCCCTTGTCACGCCGTTTAAAAAGGACGGCAGTGTCGACTTTGACGCGCTCGAGCGCCTTATCGATTTCCACCTGCAAAATGGCACTGACGCCATCCTCACCCTGGGTACCACCGGAGAGAGTGCCACGATGACCGACGACGAGGACAACTCCGTCGTCGCCGCCGTGGTCAAGCATGTTGCAGGACGCGTCCCCGTCATCGCCGGCTCGGGCTCCAACTCCACGCAGACCATGCTCACCAAGTCGCTTACTTACCAGGGCTTGGGAGCCGACGGCCTGCTGCTCATTACCCCCTACTACAACAAGTCCAACGAAGAGGGTATCTACCAGCACTTTAAGACCGTCGCCGATGCCGTGGACATCCCCTGCATCCTGTACAACATCCCCGGCCGCTGTGGCTGCGGCATCAGCGAGCGCAACGTAGAACGCCTGGCCGCGCACCCCAACATCATGGGTATTAAGGAGGCCTCGGGCAACGTCGCCTACGCGGCCAAGATCGCCCACCTGCTGTCAGACGACTTCCGCATGTACTCGGGCGAGGACGCGCTTACCGTACCGCTCATGAGCCTGGGCGCCTCGGGCACCATCAGCGTGTGGGCAGACGTTCAGCCGCAGCTCGTGCACGACATGTGCCGCGCCTATCTGGACGGTGACGTGGCACGCGCCCGCGATATCCAGATTGCCGGCCAGCCGCTCATCAATGCCCTCTTTAGCGAGGTCAACCCCATCCCCGTCAAGGAAGCGCTCGCCCAGATGGGCATAATCGAGGCAAACTACCGTATGCCGCTGTGCCCCATGGCAGACGACACGCGAGCCGCACTTACCGATGCTCTGAAGGGAGCTGGTCTGCTTGATTAAGACCGTCATTATGGGAACGGGCCGCATGGGCTCGCTCATCCGCACCACCGCCGAGGGCGTTGTCGACGCCGGCGGGCAGCCCGTTTTTGATATCGTCGCCCAGATCGGTTTTGATCTGTCCGAGCTCGAGAGCGCCCCGGCGGCCGACGTTATCATCGACTTCTCGAACGTCGTGACCTTCGATGCCGTCGTCGCCTATGTCGAGCGCACGGGTGCCGCGTTGGTCTCGGGCACCACGGGCTATACGCCCGAGCAGATGGACCGTCTGCGTGAGCTGGGCCAGAACACCCGCGTTATGCACTCGGGCAATTACTCCATCGGCATCGCAGCCCTGCGTCATCTAGTGGCCCAGGCCACGCGCGAGCTGCCCGGCTTTGACTGCGAGATTGTCGAGACGCACCACAATCAAAAGGTCGACGCCCCCAGCGGCACCGCCAAGCTGCTGCTCGACGCCGTAGTCGAGGCCGAGCCCGAGGCAGGCTACCACCCCGTCTACGGACGCGAGGGCATGTGCGGCGCTCGCGATCCCAAGGAAATCGGTATGCACTCGCTGCGCGGCGGCACCGTCGCCGGCGTGCACGAGGTGAGCTTCTTTGGCCAGGACGAGGAGGTCACGCTCACCCACCGCGCCACGAGCCGCCAGATCTTCGTCAACGGCGCCCTGGCTGCCGCCCAGAAGCTCGTCACCCGCGACCCCGGCTTCTACACCTTCGATCAGGTCATGTTTGCCTAACCAGGTATCAACCGTATCCACGCAAAGGAGAAACAGCATATGAGTAACGCAGCCGAGATGGATGCACAGGAAATTATCAACTACATCGCCACCGCGCCCAAGAAGACGCCTGTTAAGCTGTACGTGCGCGAGAAGCCCGGCATGAAGGTTGCCTGGGGCGACGCACATGTCTACGGTGGCCGTCGCGGCAAGACCGTCTTTGGTGACTGGGATGAGCTCAAGGCAATCCTCGACGCCAACGCCGACTCCATCGACTACTACGACGTAGAGAACGACTGCCGCAACTCCGCCGTGCCCATGCTCGACCTCAAGGGCATCAACGCCCGCATCGAGCCGGGCGCGATCATCCGCGACCGCGTCGAGATCGGCGATCGCGCCGTCATCATGATGGGCGCCATCATCAACATCGGCTCCGTCATTGGTGAGGGTTCCATGATTGATATGGGCGCCGTGCTGGGCGGCCGCGCCACCGTGGGCAAGAACTGCCACATCGGCGCCGGCACCGTGCTGGCAGGCGTTGTGGAGCCCGCCAGCGCCACGCCCGTCATCATCGAGGACGATGTCATGATCGGCGCCAACGCCGTGGTTCTGGAGGGCGTGCACGTAGGCAAGGGCGCTGTCGTTGCCGCCGGCGCCGTGTGCGTCGAGGACGTCCCCGCCGGTGCGGTCGTGGCCGGTGTCCCCGCCCGCGTCATCAAGATGCGCGACGAGAAGACCGACAGCAAGACCGGCCTGGAAGAGGGCTTACGTCAACTTAAATAGTTACGCGGTTTTGACAAACCGCGTTTTCGCTGACGTATGCTCAACCTGCGGGATAATTCATCCCTAAACAAAAAGGCCGAAGCCCCAAGGAGCTTCGGCCTTTGCTTTCTCGCTGTAGACGTAACGCAACTTATCGATTCTCAATTGACCCGATGTTTTTGAGCTCGATAGAGATGAGGCCGTTGGGCTCATTGACGAACTCAATGTACTCGGAATTCGAACCCATCTCTGCCGGGAAGCTGATCTCGATGCCCGTATCGGTACGAATCTTGTGATTGCGCACCGCCGCGCGTTCGACCTGCTTGCGCTCCACGGGCACACGCTCAGGCACCTTCTCCTCGGTCAGTGCCGCGCGCACGCTCTCCTTGATAACCGGCTCGTCCTCAAAGACCTCATCGACGATATCCCAAGGGGGCAGTTCCTCGTCATCCTCAACTTTCTCGGCAACAGCAGCCTTAACCTTGGCGAGTGCTACAGCCGTGTTGGCACCGTGCTCCTCGGCGACTTCCTCGACCACACGCGTCACGGTGTCGATGACCTCCTTGCCCGATACGCCCGTGTCGCACTGCAGCAGGCCATCGGGGATAAGCATACGGTCCTCGCCGGCGATCTTGCGTTTCTTGTCCACATAGCCGACCTCCATGGTGCTCGCGCGCACGATGGCATAGCTCGGCACCTTTTGCGAGGGGTTCGGCAGAATGGCGTAGTGGCGCGCGATGTCGTTGCGCACCTCCCCTTCCTCGCGGCCCACTTCGTGCATAAAGGCCTGCTTGGAGCCCAGCAGCATCACGGCAAACCAGCGGGCATCCTCATCGTCGTCAAAATCAGCCACGAGCACGTCGGTGGACTCAGCTTTCTCGGCCTTGGTGAGTTCGGAAGAGATGAACTCCGCAATCTGCTGCGACAGGTCCACGAACTCACGCTCACCAAAGAAATAGCTCTTGAGCTCGCCGCCGAATGCGGAGTTCTCGGCAAACGTGGCACGCTTGTTATCGGCCGAAGTGCGCGCGCGACGCAGATGTGTGGTCACGAAGTTGCGGACAGTACGGCTTTCGATATCCAACTCGCGCTGGCTCATGACGTTGACGGCAGAGTCAAAGTCCAGGATATGCAGAATCGCGTGATTGATTTTCATATACGGCATTCCGTTCTAGATCGATTTCGGCACGAATCAGTATAGCGGTCGAGCCCGCCCCAGGCGCTTCGAAGATTGGTGCATCGGGGACAGGTTGCTTGCACCAATGGTTAGCGCAGGAGCTCGGACTGCCAAGCCTCGAGCTGTTCTGCCAAACTCTTGCCGGCAGCGGGCATGTCGATCTGGGGTCGTTTGGGCAGCAGTGCGCATTTAAGGATTGCTACGATGGTCTGCGAGACAAAGCGTCGTGTATCCTCGTCAAAGCCTTGCGCAGCCTGGAGCATCACGGGCAGGCTCTCGCGCAGATTCCCAGCGATATCCGCAAACCGCTCAGCACCCGTAGCCTCAAACACGGAGAACAACGCATCTACAAAACGCTCGCGTTCGCTAGGCGACACTGCAAGCAACATCTCGCGAATGGAACCATCAACGTATCGAGCACCGGCAGACAGGCGCTCACAGTACACGAAGTCGTGACCATCAACCACCCAGCTAAAGGGATTGTGCTGCAGCAGGCTGAACTCGGTGCTCTCAACGATGGCATAGTCCTCCTGTGTCTCGAACATCATGCCAAAGATCGACGACCGAGGTAGCGTCTTGTCGATTCGACCGGAAAGATCGGCAAAGGCGTTGCCGTTCAGAAACTCCTCGACGAAGCCCGGGCCATCATGGGAATACGCCCGTTCGATTCGCTCACGGGCGACATCGGAGCACATCGCCGCACCGTACACCGCAAGGTTTCCGCCCTTGGAATGACCTCCACACAAAAGCGGCCCGTCAATCGCATCCGCCGCCTCGTCCACATAACGTGCCGCGGATTCCTGGGCCGGCACAGGACACCGGAACGCCATGTTAAAGTCTTCTTTCCAGCCCACAATCGTACTATCGGTCCCCCGGAAGGAAAGATAACTAAACCCCGCCGGAAACCGGAACGCCATGGCTGCAAACTGCTCTGTCGCCACCACATCGCTCACGACACGATAGCCGCAAACGTGCACGCCACGGTAGCGAGGACTTGCTGCCACGGCCTCCAGCAAGGCCCTGCTCCCCTCTGGGTCCCACAAGTCGTCAATCATGTCCCGGTAGCACTCGGCACGCAGCAGCTCGCGTACGTCTAGGCCCTGCCAGTTCGTCAGCTCCGCCATATCACCCGGCAAACGCAAATAGGACAACCACGCAAAGACCAGGCTGTCCACCGCGCAGAACGGCCGCTCCTCAAACGGATCAAACGCCGTCTGGGCATAGGTCAAAAAATTAGGCGAATCCGACATGGCCCTCCCATCAACTATGGTGTATTGGGGTCAGGTTACTTTGCACCAAAAGGCGCCCGGGCCGTGTGGACCCGGACGCCTTCATTGTAGCTTTTCGCTCTAGCGAGCTTGATTTAGCAGGAGAAATCGACGCTGTCGATGATGTCCTTGAGGGCCTTGGCGGAGACGGTGAGCTCATGCTGCTCATCATCGTTCAGCGGCACGGGGACGCGGCAGACAACGCCGTCGCGGCCAACGACAGTCGGCATGGAGATGGCAAGATCGGACAGGCCATACTCGCCCACCATGAGCGAGGAGACAGGCAGAACGGTCTGCTCATCGCGCATGACGGCGGTGCAGATGCGCTTGACGGCCATGGCGACGCCATAGTAGGTGGCGTGCTTCTTCTCGATGATGGTGTAGGCGGAGTTCTTGACGTCCTCGGCGATGCGCTTCTCGGCAGCCTCATGCTCCAGGTGGCCGTGAAGCTCGCAGAAGGTGTTCAGCGGAACGCCAGCAACCTGAGCGCTGGACCAAGCGACAAACTCGGAGTCGCCGTGCTCACCCATGACATAGGCCTGGACATCGCGCGGGTCAACCTCGACGTGGGCACCAAGCATCTGCTGCAGACGGCCGGTGTCGAGCACGGTGCCGGAGCCGATGACATGGCCCTCGGGTAGGCCGGACATCTTGATGGCAGCATAGGTCAGAACGTCGACCGGGTTGGAGACGATTAGCAGAATGCCGTCGAAGCCGGACTTCTTAATCTCGGGGATAATGGACTTAAAGATGTTGACGTTCTTGTTGACCAGGTCCAGGCGGGTCTCACCGGGCTTCTGGGCAGCGCCGGCGGTGACGACGATCATGGCGGCGTCGGCGACATCGGAATAATCGCCGGCGTAGATCTTCATCGGCTCGGCAAACGTCATGCCGTGCGCGATGTCCAGGGCCTCACCCTCGGCGCGGTTCTTGTCCACGTCGATGAGGACCATCTCGGAGAACAGGCCACTCTGCATGAGCGCGAACGCCGAAGACGAACCGACGAAACCGCAGCCGACAATAGCGACCTTCTTCTCGTTAACCATTAGAAACTCCCATCTCTCTCCACAAACAAGCCGCCCGGGAACGACCCGAGCGGCTTGCCGTAATCCCAATACATCCAATCGGGACTTTGATTATGCTCCTATTCGCAGCCAAAAATCGACCGTTTACCGAAATTGTTTGCAGAATTCGTAAAATAACTGCACGAAATCGGTTTCGAGCTATTGACGAGCCGAAATAGCTTTCTAATACAGGCCCGCCTCGCGAATGGCCTCGACAGCCAAAGCGATCTGGTCGGGCGGCAAGACCAGCGCCATGCGCACGTGCCCCTCGCCCGAAGGACCAAAGCTCGCGCCCGGCGTCACCACAACGCCGGCCTTCTCCATAAGCTCCTCACAAAACGCCATGGAATCGGTGCGACCACCGGGAAGCTTGGCCCACACAAACATAGAGCCATGCGCGTTGGGACGCTCCCAGCCCAGGCCCTCAAGACCATCGCACAGGGCATCGCGGCGCTCCTGGTACTTCAGACGCTGCGCCTCGACCTCATCGCGCGGGCCATTAAGGCACGCGATGGCGGCCTTCTGGATCGGGAAGAACATACCGAAGTCGATCTGGCCGCGCAGCTTGGCAAAGGCCGAGACCACATCCTCGCGACCGACCAAAAAGCCGATGCGCGCGCCGGTGACGTTAAACGACTTAGAGAGCGAGAAGAACTCCACGCCCACCTCGAGCGCGCCGGGATACTGCAAAAAGCTGCCGCCCGGCTCGCCGTCAAACACGATGTCGGAGTACGCGTTGTCGTGAACGATGAGCAGGTCGTGCTCGCGGGCGAAAGTGATGATCTCCTCGTAGACCTCGGGCGTGCCCACCGAGCCGACCGGGTTGGCGGGCAGCGACACGATCATATACTTGGCACGATCGGCCACCTCGGGATCGATACCCGCCACATAGGGCAGGTAATTATGCTCGGCAACCAGCGGATAGTACTCGAGCTTGGCATCGGCGATCTTGGCACCCGCCTCAAAGACCGGGTAGCACGGATCGGGAACCAGAATGGTGTCACCCGGATCGAGCAGGGCCAGGCCCAAATGGCCCACGCCCTCCTGCGTGCCGTTGCACGACTGCACCATAGACGGCGTAATGCCCGAAACGCCAAAGCGACGCTCATAGTAATCGCACACGGCTTGCTTGAGTTCGGGCAGGTCGCGCAGGGCATACTTCCACATCTCGGGATCTTGGGCTGCCTGCGTGAGCGCCTCGACCACGTGGTCGTACGGCTTAAAGTCGGGCGTGCCCACGCTCATGTTGTAAATGGTCTTGCCCTGAGCCTTCAGCGCGAGAAGCTTGTTGTTGAGCGAGGCGAAGACCTCCGCGCCAAAGCGGTCGAGACGCTGCGATGCCTGCATGGTGCCACCTTTCGATATAAAAAAGCGGCGCTCCGACAAGAGCGCCGCGCGATACGGGCCATCAGATTGCAAAAGTGTAACGCTTGCAACCCCCGTATTGGTTCAATTTAGCCAACCTTAGTCAACTGGATTGAGCGCGTCGATCTGCGCAAGCCACAGACGCGAGCTGGCGTCACTCGGCATGCGCCAATCGCCGCGCGGGCTGAGCGTCACCGAGCCCACCTTGGGACCATCGGGCAGGCAGCTGCGCTTAAACTGCTGGGCAAAGAAGCGACGGTAGAACGTACGTAGCCACATGTGGACGGTCTTGGCGTCGTAGACGCCCTCGAAGCTCTTGAGCGCCATGCGGTAGATCTTGCCCGGCTCAAAGCCAAAACGCAGCAGGTAGTAGAGGAAGTAGTCGTGCAGCTCGTACGGGCCCACCAAATCCTCGGTCTTCTGCGCAATCTCGCCGTCGCCCGTGGGCGGCAGAAGCTCGGGGGACACCGGCGTATCGAGGATATCGAGCAAGACCTCGGCAATGCGCCCGCCAAAGACATCGGCAGCATAGCGTACCAGATGGCGCACAAGCGTCTTGGGCACGCTCGCGTTGACGGCGTACATGCTCATGTGGTCGCCGTTATAGGTAGCCCAGCCGAGCGCCAGCTCCGACAGGTCGCCCGTGCCAATGACAAAACCGCCAGCCTGGTTGGCCAGATCCATCAGAATCTGCGTACGCTCGCGCGCCTGGCTGTTCTCGTAGGTCACGTCCTGCACGGCCGGATCATGCTCAATGTCCTTGAAGTGCTGCTCCACAGCCGCGTGGATCGAAACCTCGCGGAAGCTCACACCCAGGTCGCGAGCGAGCGACTCGGCATTCGACTTGGTGCGATGCGTCGTGCCGAAGCCGGGCATGGACACGGCTGTGATACCAGTGCGCGGCAGCCCCAGCGCATCGAAGGCACGCACGGTCACAAGCAGCGCCAGCGTGGAATCGAGACCGCCCGAAAGGCCGATAACGGCCGCCTTGGTGCCCGTATGGGCAAGGCGGGTCTTGAGGCCCGCGGTCTGCAGGTCGAGGATGGTCTCGCAGCGCTCAGCCAGGTCACCATGGTCGGCAGGCACGAAGGGCGCGCGGGGGAAGACACGGTCTATGCCGAGCGCATCGCGCAGGACAGGCTCTTCGGCGAGCGAGCCCTCAAACGAGAACTCGACGGTCACGGCCTCCGGCGCATCGTCCGCGCGCGTCCATGTCGTCGAGCGACGGCGCTCAGCAACCAGGCGGTCAAGGTCAACGTCGGCGATGGCCATATCGCAGGTAAGCAGTTTGGTCGCGGCGAGCTTGGAGCCGTTTTCGTAGACGAGGTTCTCGCCCGCAAAGACCATGTCGGTCGTGGACTCGCCCTCGCTCGCGTCCGCGTAGGCATAGGCGCAATACAGGCGCGCGCTCTGGTTGGAAATGAGGCTGCGGCGGTAATCCGCCTTACCGATAATCTCGTCCGAAGCCGACGGATTGAGGATCACCGTCGCACCGGCAAGCGCCATCTCGGTCGAAGGCGGCGCCGGTACCCACAGGTCCTCGCAAACCTCAACGCCCAGCACCATATCCTCGGCACCCTCATCACAGCAGCGGTAGACAAGCCCCGAACCCAGCGGAACCGGACCCTGACCGGCAAATTCAACCCACACGGGATCCGCAGGCGCCGGAGCAAACCAACGGCGCTCATAGAACTCGCCATAGTTGGGCAGATACTTCTTGGCCGTGAGGCCCAAAAGCTCGCCCGCGCAGCACACGGCGGCGCAGTTGTAGATGTTTTCTGCCACCGCAACGGGCAAGCCAACGGTAAAGACAACCGGCAGCTCACGAGTCTCATCGAGGATATGCACCAGAGCAGCCTCGCAGGCATGCAGCAGCGTGCGGTTATGGAACAGATCGGCCGCGGTATAGCCGGTCAGGTTAAGCTCGGGCAACACCAGCGCGCGAACGCCGCGCTCGGTAGCCTCGCGAACAGCCGCCAGCGCAACCTCGGCATTGCCCTCGACATCGGCCACGCGAATCTGCGGCGACGCCGCCGCCACACGCAAAAAGCCATCAGACTGAGAAAGGTGAAGATTCATAAGAATGCTCCCGTGCGTAGACGCCATTCACAACAATTAGCAAACCCTATTGTAGTTCAACCGCCGAACGTAACCGCATCCCACCAACTTGGTGAGCAATTGATGAGTTGATGGTATCTGTTAAATGCCACGTACGATTCACATCTGGTGGGTACCCTGATGGCTACACGAAACGAAGCAGATTTACGCCGGGAGGACCCCGTATGACAACCAAGTACACCGACGCGCCGCGCACGCGCGTCATGACGCCGGCATCGCTCAACAACGGCGTGCACGAGAACCATTCCATCGGACAGACCATGGCCATCGCGCCCAAAAAGGGCCTGTTCGACGACATTTCCATTCCCCAGATCATCGCCGGCGCCGCAGCTGCCGCCACGAGCGTGGCGCTTGCTTCAAAGATCGGCATTGCCGGCTCGGTGATTGGTGCCGCTGTGAGCTCAGTCATCACTGTTGTGTCCTCGCAGGTCTATCGCCACTTTATCTCCGCCAGCGCCGAAGCAATCAAGGGCACGCACGCCGACGTCGACTACCCCGCCGGCGCCTACGAGCCCGTTGAGCCCGATGTCGAGGAGCACCTAGGTGGCGCCGCGACCACGCAGGAGATGCGCCAGGTTGCGGGACGCGCGACCACGGCGCGCGTCGCCCCCAACAGCCTGTGCGCCAAGGCGGCGGCAGAGCGCAGCCAGACGCAAAAGAAGGTCATCGTCTTCTCGATCGCCATCGCCATCGTGGCGGTCATCGCCTGCGCCGGCGCCATCCTTATAACCACCGCCGGTGAGGGTCTGGGCGAGCGCCCCGAGCCAATCCTTTCGTCGCGCACGATCGAGAGCGATGCAAATGGCAACACCCAGTCGCAAGATCAGCAGGCACAGGCGGACGGCACGCAAGACAGTTCTACCTCTGCCGATTCGTCCTCGAACACCCAAAACCAATCGCAGGGCACCGATTCCTCTACGGCCAACAGTGGCACGCCGTCCGACACGACCGACTCAAGCCAAACGACTGACGGTTCACAGCCGAACACGGGAGGCCAGACGAGCGACACCACGTCGGGAACGGGTGCAGCAGACAGTAGCAACACCAACAGCTCGAGCGGAACCGCGTCCGGCACGGCATCTGACAACTCGAGCCAAGGCACGGCATCGGGCAACTAAGCACATTTGCCTCTCATAGATAACCGACCTATACAACGGGCGCGAATCGAAAGCGGTTCGCGCCCGTTTGCCTTGGGCGCCGCCATGGCGAACGCCATGCGATGGTAAGATGCTTTACATGTGTAAAGAGGAGATTTGCCATGAGCAAGACAATAGTTAGGCCCACGCTTTCGCTGGGCAACCACATCTATCTGTATCGCCTGCTGCGCGATGCGATTGGATGCGGCAAGCAAACGTTTATGACGCAGGTCGAGAAGGCGCTCGCCGCTGGCGACATGACCGCTTATGACCTGGGCTTCGAGTCCACGCGCGAGCTGCTCGAGGAGCTCAACGACTGCATTAAGCTGACCGTCTTTAAGGGCGGCCGCCTGTATGCCACCGTCATCGCCAACGAGGCCTGGGATGCTGCGCTTGCCAAGGGCGAGGACAAGCCCAAGACCGCCAAGGGCGCCAAGCAGTCCTACAAAAAGAAAAAGCGCGGTGAGAAGGACCTCAAGGCCGTGCGCCCCAAGCACGTTAAACGTCCTGAGCCCGAACCCGAACCCGTGGCTGAAGCTGTGCCGGAGCCCGAGCCCGAGCCCGAGACAGAGATCGAAGTCGCTATCGAGGTGACGGCAGAAGCCAGAACCGAAATCGCCGCCACGACCGATTCCGAAGTTATGTCAGAGCAGGAAGCCACTGCGGGGCTCAACGAGGCTCCCAAGTCGACAACCGAAGAAGCCGCTAACCAACCCGAGACGTCTGCGTTCCAAAACAGCGATATCTTTGGCGACGAGGCCGAGGACGAACAGCCCGACGAGCCCGACGATCAAGACGCTACCGAGTCGACGCCGGAGCCCGAGACGCCGCGGCCTGCCATCTCGCTTACGGTCGTCTATGACCCCGAGAACGCCAACGCCGGCATCACCACCATGGCTTCCACGCCGGTCGAGACAAAGCCGAGCATCGAGAACGAGAACGCAACGCAGGTTGAGATTGAAACTGCAGCTGCAGACGCGCCCGTCACCGTGAAGCCCGCAGATTCCACAATCAAGCCGGAAGCGATGCCGGAGCCCGCACCCGTCATCGAATCCGTGCCCACCTCTGCTTGCGACCAAATTCCCGCACCGGCACCGGCTCCGGCACCCGCAGCGGCCCCAACCCCCGCACCTGCAGCGCCCGCCATCCCCGAGGACTCCCCCGTCGATTTCGCAACCGAGGTCTTCTGCCCCGGTCCGTTGCTACACCAGCTGTCGACCTATCTCCCCTACGGCGCCGATACCCTCGGCATCGTCGGCGAGTACTACTGGATCGCCCGCGAGCGCGGTACCATCGAGGCCGCGCGAAACCGCGCAAGCTTCCCCCTGCACTATACGCAGGCCGGCGAGCGCCACGAAGTCACCGTGCGCATTCGCCGCAACACCACCGGTGGCCTCGGATCCACCTGGGCCATCGATAAAGTCGAGCCTTCTACCAAGTAACAAAAAGGGACGATAACCCCAAGGTTATCGTCCCTTTCTCGTTAGGTCACCTGAGCTCGACTAATCGCGCGTGAGCTTGCGGTGGATACGATGCGGCTGGGCTGCGTCCTCGCCAAGGCGCTCGATGCGGTTGGCCTGATAGGCCTCGAAGTTGCCCTCAAACCAATACCAGTTGCCCGGATTCTCGTCGGTGCCCTCCCACGCCAGAATGTGCGTGGCGACGCGGTCCAGGAACATACGGTCGTGGCTAATAACCACCGAGCAGCCCGGGAACTCGAGCAGCGCCGCCTCGAGTGAGGACAGCGTCTCGACGTCGAGGTCGTTCGTGGGCTCGTCGAGGAGCAGCAGGTTGCCGCCCTGCTTGAGCGTAAGCGCCAAGTTCAGACGGTTGCGCTCGCCACCGGAGAGTACGCCGGCGCGCTTCTGCTGGTCCTGGCCTTTAAAGCCAAAGCTCGCCACATAAGCACGGCTCGGAACCTCGGTCTCACCGACCATCATGTGGTCCAGGCCATCCGAGACGACCTCCCACAGGTTCTTATCGGGGTCGATGCCGGAACGGTTCTGATCGACATAGGAGATCTTGACGGTCTCGCCCACCTCGAGCTCGCCCGAAGTCAGCGGCTCCAGGCCCACGATGGTCTTGAAGAGCGTAGTCTTACCGACACCGTTGGGGCCGATGACACCCACGATGCCGTTGCGCGGCAGGGTGAATGAAAGATCGTCGATGAGCACACGGCCATCGAACTCCTTGTGCAGGTGATGGGCCTCGAGCACCTTGTTGCCCAGGCGCGGTCCGACGGGAATGCGGATGTCGGTCCAGTCGAGCTTCTGGCTTGCGCGGGCCTCGGCCTCCATCTCCTCGTAACGAGCCAGACGGGCCTTGTTCTTGGCCTGGCGAGCCTTGGGCGAGCTGCGTACCCACTCGAGCTCGGCCTCCATGCGCTTGGCGAGCTTGGCGTCGCGGTTGCCCTGCGCCTCGATACGGGCGGCCTTGGTCTCCAGATACGTGGAGTAGTTGCCCTTGTAGGGATAAAGGTGACCGCGGTCGACCTCGCAGATCCACTCGGCAACGTTATCCAGGAAGTAGCGATCGTGCGTGACGGCAAGCACCGCGCCCTGGTAGTTGTGCAGGAAGTGCTCGAGCCACAGGATCGATTCGGCGTCCAGGTGGTTCGTGGGCTCGTCGAGCAGCAGCAGGTCGGGAGCCTCGAGCAGCAGCTTGCACAGGGCCACGCGACGGCGCTCGCCGCCGGAAAGTACGTTGACTGGCATGTCGGAATCGGGCAGCTGCAGGGCGTCCATGGCCTGGCCGAGCTTGGAATCGATATCCCAGCCGTCGGCGGCGTCGATCTCGTCCTGGAGCTTGCCCATCTCGGCCATGAGGGCGTCCATGTCGCAATCCGGGTCGCACATCTCCTCGCCGATCTTATTGAAGCGATCGACTTTGGCGATCATATCGCCAAACGCCATGCGCACGTTCTCGATGACGGTCTTGTCGTCATCGAGCGGCGGCTCCTGCTGCAGGATGCCCACGGTGTAGCCGGGGGTGAGCCTGGCATCGCCGTTGGAGACCTCCTCGATGCCGGCCATAATCTTGAGCAGGGTCGACTTGCCCATGCCGTTGGGACCCACGACGCCGATCTTGGCACCGGGGTAGAAGCTCAGGGTCACGTCGTCAAGGATTACCTTGTCGCCATGGGCCTTGCGAGCCTGATACATCTGGTAGATAAACTCTGCCATTTGCCTGTTTTATCCTTTCTGCCTGCTGTTTCCCTATTCTTGTTTCGTTTTAGTGGAAACGAAATGAGGAAACCAGCTCTGAAACTTAACGAAAAAGGGGCATGGTTGCCCACACCCCCTAATACTACCTGGGAAAAGTCCCCCGGAACATACTATGAACTGCGTACGCTAGTTTTCCGCAACCTTAACGAGCGGCTCGCTGCGATTTGCGCCACAACAGATACGAGTAGACGTAGACGGCTCCAACCGAACCAAACGCCAGAGCCGCAATCACCGCGGCGACGACTTCACTCGAAAGCACGCTGCCTGCCACGCCCATCACAATCAGGCCAATACCCAGCACCATAAAGCAGGCACCGCCAAAACGCTGCGTACGGCGCCAGTTCTCGGGATCGGCAAGCGCCCAAGGTGTCTTGATACCGAGCGTATAGTTCTGCTTCACACGCGGCAAGTAGTTGCCTACGCCGATGAACAGCAAACCGACAACACCGGAAATCAGCACGTTAACCGAACCGACCGCCGGCACCACGCCCCAGACCGTAAGCTCTCCCAGCCAGCTTATGGCGCACATGAACAAGGTGAAGGCGATTACGAAGCCCTGGTAGAACTTGCCCGAGGTTCGATATGCCTCACCTTTGGGGTCGATGCGCGGCACCACGCAGAACATTGCGAGAAGCGCCAGAGGCAGCACGCCGAGCGCGGAGGCCATCCAGCTAGGACCCCAACCGTCGACGGCGCCGTTCGCGCCCCAGTGCGTGGGAATCTGCGCAGGCAAGCTCGGCATCACCATGAGGTGCGCTACGACATTGGCGACGCACAGAGCGACCAGCGCAATCCACACGCGCGACGATACCCCCGTGGGGTGAATGCCCTTGTTTTCGTTATTCATCCTTATCACCTTCAGTGTTTGTAAAGCCCATAAACCAGCCAATTAAATCCTGCATGACGGTGGTGTTTAAGCTGTATACGATGTTTTGGCCATGGCGCTCGTCGGTCACCAACCCGGCGTTTTTGAGCGTCGCCAAGTGATGGCTCAGCGACGGCTTACTGATATCAAAATGCTCGGCAAGCTCCCCCGCCGTGCAATTGCCCTCGCGCAGCAACTCCAAAATGCGCCGTCGCGTTGGATCGGCAAGCGCCTTAAAACCCTCTCCCGGCATAAGACCTCCTCTCATCATCTCTCATGACGTGCACACTATACTCAATATTTAGATGTTTGTCTAACTATCTAATCGCAATGCTTCAAACCACATCAAAGCAAACGCCATCGCAACCTATGGGCGATTACCTATAATGGCGATAGCTAAAACACGACCTGCTTCCCCATCGGAGGATATTTATGACCGAAACCGCTGCCGCAGCCGCCATCGAGACACGCGACACCAAGCTCGAGATTATCATGGGCCGCGAGGCACTCGATAAGCTCGCCGATGCTACGGTGCTAGTGCTCGGCTGCGGAGGCGTGGGCTCCAACTGCTGCGAGGCACTCGCCCGCGGCGGCATCGGTCATTTCGTCATTCTGGATAAGGACATCATCGCGCCCAGCAATATCAATCGCCAGGCCATCGCCTTTCACAGCACCGTCGGCAAGCGCAAAGTCGACGTCATGGAGGCTATGATTCACGACATCAACCCTACCGCTACCGTCATCAAGCGCACCGAATACCTGCTGAGCGACAACATCGATGATTTCTTCGCGAGCGTTTTGGAGCAGACGGACGGCAAGCTCGACTACGTCGTCGACGCCATCGACACCATCTCGGCCAAGCTCACCATTGCCAAATATGCTCAGGACCACGACATTCGTTTGGTTAGCTCCATGGGCGGGGCCAACAAGCTCCATCCCGAGTGCCTCCGCTTTGCCGACATTTTCGATACGGTACGTGACCCCATGAGCCGCATTATGCGCAAAGAATGCAAGAAACGCGGAATCAAGAGCCTGCATGTACTGTTTAGCTGCGAGGAATCGGTTAAGACACAGCCCCGCGACCCTTCCAATATCCACGAGCGCACCGAGTTGGGCACCGCCAGCTTTATGCCGCCCATCATGGGCCAGATGATTGCCGGCGAGGTTATCCGCCGGATCAGTGGCCGCGGCACCGAGCGCGTGCGCGCCGATGGCCAGCGCCTGGACTAGCGGAGCGCGCCGAGATGGAGCCCCAGTTAATTGATGCACACTGTCATCTTGATTTAATGGCTCACCCGGACGCCGTTGCCGATGAGGCGACGGCACTGGGCTTGGGCCTATTTGACTGCGGCGTCAATCCGCGCGACTTCGCTAGCGTACATGGGCGAACCCGTCGCCCTCCTACCGTCATCAAGGGCATCGGCCTCCACCCCTGGTGGCTCGCCGATGGCCACTGTGGTTTTGACGAAATCAATCTGCTTTGCGAAGTTGCAGCCCAAGAGCGCTACATCGGCGAGGTGGGACTCGACTTTTCCGCGCGCTTTGCCGGAAGCGAGCCGCTGCAAACGCAGGCACTTGACCAGCTCTGCGAGGCTCTCGCGCAGCATCCTCTTACCGGGCGTGTGATATCAATTCACGCCGTTCGTTCGGCAGGAACCGTACTGGACATCCTCGAATCGCATGGACTACTCATCCCAAACCCCAGCTCCCCCGTTATCATCTTCCACTGGTTTAGCGGCACCTCGGACGAGCTTGTCCGCGCGCGCGATGCAGGCTGCTATTTTTCCGTCAACGAACGCATGCTCGCGTCTAAACGAGGACGCGAATACGCACGACAGATTCCACTCGATCGTTTACTGCTCGAGACCGATGCGCCAGCCGAGCCAAACACAGAAACAAGCGCACAGTCGCTCATCAGATCGCTCACAAGGACCTCGATGCGCATTGCCTCACTCAAAAACTGTGACGCAAAGCGCATCGAGTCGGTAGTTTCAGCAAATGCGCACTCTGTTTTTGACCTTCACTAACCCCTGTGGGCAAAAATGCCAAGGGACATGCGAATCGCACAACGCAGTCCCTATTGGTAGGCAGTACAATTCGGCAGCATTACACCAATTCGTGCATGAGACCACGGTTGCGTGCATACAATTCGTCAAAGATATGACGACGCGACGCATATAACTCGTGGGCAGCCATATCGGGCTCGATTGTTTGCGCAACGCCAAGGACTCGGGCGAGTTCATCCCATGATGCATAGGCGCCGCCTGCGAGAGCTGCCATGATGGCATCACCGAAGCATGCGCCCACCGTAACCTTGGCAACCGAGACCTCGCGCCCGCATACGTCGGCGATAGCCTGCATCCAAACTGGATTCTTGGTTCCACCTCCGACAAGCATAATGCGCCCAATTGGCAGTCCATGCTCTCGCTCGATAATGTCGACATGGGATGCAACGGTATACGCGACGCCTTCCAAGGCGGCGCGAACCATATGGGCTCGCGTATGCCTTCCGGTCAGGCCAAAGAAGACGCCACGCGCCTCGGGATCGTTGAGCGGAGTACGCTCCCCCGCAAAGTACGGCAGACACAGGAGCCCATCGGCACCCGGCGCCACGTCGGCGGCATCATGCGCCATAACCGAATAGGCATCGGGACCACCGTGGCCCTCGGCCTCCACGGCATCGCGATACAGCTCTTGGCGCAGCCACGATGTGAGCGCACCCGCCGTATTGGTCCCCGCGCAGATCCCGTAAGTTCCGGGAATGATAAACGTCCCTGGCCACAGGCGGGCATCATCGATCATATGATCAGCTAGGTAGATGAAATACGCCGTACTCCCCAACTGAACCATCATATCGCCGGGACGGAATACACCCGTCGAAATGGCCTCGGCACCAGAGTCGCCCGTTCCCACTAAGACAGGTGTCCCTGCCGCGAGCCCCGTCGCCTCAGCCGCACGCCGCGTAATCACCCCGGCAATATCGGTAGCCGACATTACCTCCGCCATCTGGTCAGGCCGGCAGAAACGAGCACATTCACGAGCATCAACCTTCCAGGTGTAGCGGTCGTATAGGGGAAGAAAATCCTCCGCCAAATAACGGTCCACCGTAAAACGCCCCGTCAACTTTGCGCATAGAAACGATGACGCCGTCAGGAACTTCGCGGCACGTTCGTGCACCTCGGGCATATTCTCCTTAAACCACAAGATCTTGGGAGCAATATCTGACGAACAGGGATCATGCCCGAAAAGCTCGCGTGCGCGATCTGACCCATATTCGGAAAGGAGCTCGTCAATCTGCGGCTTCGAACGTGCATCGACTCCATACAAAATCGCGGGCGCCAGCGCGTTGCACTCGGTATCGACCGGCACACAGTCGCAACCCAATGCGGAAAGGCCCACGCATCCGATCTGTGCCGCGTTAACCCCCGATCGCGCCACCAGCTCGCGCGACAAGCGGCAGAAATCGCCCCACCAGACTGCCTCCGCATCATGCTGGTACCATCCGTCACACGGGTTGTCCGTCTCATGTCCACAAGAGGCTTGGCAAACGATATTGCATCGATCATCGATTAAAACGCCTTTAGAGGCGCTTGTCCCAATATCAATACCCAGATAGAGCGCCATAGGTGCCTACTCCCCTCGCGCCGTACGAGCGGCAGCCATAAAACGAGCTACCCGCTCAACATCGACCGGGGCATCCAGCTTTCCGTCGCACTTTAAGCACGTGCCGACAAACGCACCATCGTAGTGAGCGAATACGTCAGCCACGGTATTTTCGCGACAACCGGTGCCACATACCACAGGTACTTCGCCAACACGCTCGCGGACTTCATCGGCAAGCTCGCCCGAAGCGCCACGACCGGCAGCCGAACCGCCGATGACCATTGCATCCGGAAGGCAATTAAAGAGAAGTGAATCGGCAATGTCCGCAGTCGTGCGGTCGTTGAGATAAACCTCCCCTTCGCTCGTGATGAAGTGAAAAAGCTTGAGGTCATCCAGGCGCAGCGCCGCCTTGCGACGCATGGTGTGCGCGAAATCTCGATTAATCAGCCCGAGATCACCGGCCCAGGCACCGCAAAAATTGCAGCGCGTGAACTGCGCATCGACAGCAGCGCACAGCTCGATTGTGGCATCACCGTCGTAAATAGCCTCGGCTCCCCAAGGGGTCGACAGATCATGGGACAGAGCTCCGATTACATAGCCCATCGATGCAAGGGTTGAGGGAGAAACGTGCTGCTCATAGGGCATCGAGAGCTCATTGGTAATCAAAATGCCATCGACACCGCCCTGTTGCAACGCTTCGAGATCGCGCTTGGCGGCTTCCACGACCTGCGACACGCTTCCACCCGGGTAATACAGTGGGTCGCCCGGCAGAGGACGCAGGTGCAGCATTCCGATAACCGGCTTTTCGGTCTTGAACATCGAAGTTAGAAACGACATAGCGTGCTCCTTCATAGGGTTATTGCAGGGACGTTACTCCCCCAGCACCTCGACGTACACTTTTCGCTTCTGCGGACCGTCAAACTCCGCAAGATAGATGTTCTGGGCACTTCCGCACACGATGTGGCCATCTTGGACGGGAAAGAAGCAACTGTTCCCACAAATCATGCTCTTGATATGCCCACAGGAGTTGTTGCCGGTGGCTCCATAGCTCGGCAGGAAGTGTGCATGTGCATAGGGGGCATCGAGTGGGGCGATGCGATCAAGCGTTTCCATAAGATCCGTCTCCACGCAGGGCAGCCCCTCGTTTACCACGATTCCACAGGTCGTATGCGACAAAATAATCGCTGCCAAGCCATTGGTCACCGAGCTGCGTTCGATGGCAGCGTGCACGTCTTCGGTAATATCGATGAACTGGTCCGGAGCAGTCGATAGATAGCTCAATGTTTCGAGCGTCACCATGTTTACTCATCCCCTTCAAGAAAACGCAGGGCATTACCCCAGTAGAGCCTTTCTCGCGCATCATCGCGCATGGACACGGTATCGAGCGCCCGCTTGAGTTTGAACGCACGGAAACGCGGCGTATTGCTGGCGAACATCACTTGATGCGATAGCGCGCGCTCATACCACAGCGGCCCCATATCGACCGTGAAAAGACGCTGCATCATCTCCTCGGGCGAATCGATGTAAGTGATAGAGGTGTCCGTGTAGCAGTTGGGATACTTGAGCAGCATCGCCACGGTCTCGCGCACCCAGGGCCAGCCAAAGTGGGTCAAACTAAAACGCACATTTGGATGCGTTGCGATTGTGTGCTCAAATGCAAGCGGGTTACTGCGCGAGAGCTCTGCGCCCGGCTCCCAAGACATACCGGCATGGAAAACCACCGGCTTGTTATAGCGCTCGCACAGCTCGTAAAGCGGCTCAGCCACAGCATCATCGGGGTCAAAACCCTGCTTTGCCGGATGCAGACAAAGCCCCTTTGCCCCCAGCTCGGTAAAGGCGCGCTCCAATTCGCCTGCGGCACTGCTCACCCGCGGATCTACGCTCGCAAATCCCCACAGACGATCGGGATGCGCGGCAACCAGCATGGCAATCTGGTCATTGGTGCCAAAATGCCCTCCGCATGCCGTGGTTACATCGAGCGGCATGAGCAAGCTCTTCTGCACATCGCAGACGTCCATCTCAACTTGAAGCTCGTCCCAATCCATGGGACCCATATGCCCCATACCAAATTCTCGTGACCAAAAACCGAATCCATCAGGCTCATCACCCGGCGTACAGATCTCGCCGTAGAGCATAGGATGGACCAACATGTCGATAACCATTTCGTACTCCTTTCCAGGCATTTGACCCTAGTACGGCTCAAACGAACCAATCACTCGGGACGACAGCTCAGCGCCCGCCTTCATACACGCCGGAATATTAAGGCCATCGATCACGCCCTTGGTAAACCCGGCAATATACGAGTCGCCGGCACCCACGGTATTAACGACCTTCTCCGCCGGTACGATCCCGCACTCATAGAAGCGCTCACCGTCATAGGCAATGCTTCCCTTCTCGCCAAGCGTGGCAACCGCAACGCGCGGTCCCAATCCCTGCACGTGGCGTACCCAGTCTCGTAGCTCCGGAGTGTCCTCCTCAAACGACATGAACGCGTAGTCTACGTAAGGAAAATGAGTCTCACAGGCATATTCGGGATCCTGGCTGAACACCGAGAAGTCCATTACCACCGTCTTGCCCGCATCATGCCATTCGGGCAGGAGGTCCAAACAATTGCCAAACAGGTCGGTATGAATGATGTCATGCTCTAGGATAAACGCCCGGTCGTCTTCATTCGGACGATATGTCTCCATTACGCCATCGATTGCCTCGAGATGCACGCGATCGACGCCGTCTTTCAATGCCATGAGCATCACCGAGGTGTCGCCATCCTCCACCCGCAGATGAGAGATATCAAACCCCTCAGCGGCCAGCGCCTCTCTCATCTTGTCTCCGTACTCGTCCTTGCCGACAACCGACACGGCGGATACCGAAACGCCCATTCGTGCAAGATGGATACCCCAGTCAATGCCGTTACCAGTCGGATAGAACACGCCGATGTTTTGATAGACGTCCGCGCAGCAAAAACCAGCCGCACACGCTTTAATACCCATGGTCTTCTCCAATGTTCAAAAGGGGACCCACCACATGGCGAGCCCCCTTTTCGCATTCCGCTTATTGTTTTGCATCGGCTGTCCAAGGCCTCATAACCAGACCGCCGTACGCTTTCTTAAGCTATTCGACGATCGGCGCTCCGTGGCCCCAAGAACCTTCCATGCCGCACACGGTCGAGGCAAACCCGGCAGCAAAGTCGAGCGCGCGCTCGATGGCCTCGGCGCCATCCTCACCACGCTTGGCGGAATCGAGATAGCACATCAAAAACGAGGTGAGGAACGAGTCGCCCGCCCCCATGGTGTCCTTCATGTCCGTTACCGGTTTAGCCAGCTGGCGGTAATAGCGCTCGCCGTCGTAAGCAATGCAGCCCTCGGCGCCCGCCGTAGCCGACACAAAACGCGGACCCAGGCCCTTCACCCATGCCAGACGTTCGCGAATCTCGTCCTCACTCGCGGCATCCGCCGCACTAAAGAAAGCGAAATCGACGTAGGGCGCAATCTGCTCGTAGTACTCGTCGGTAGAGTCGTCCGAAAAGTCAAAAGAGACCGTGACGCCCGCAGCCTTCAACTTGGGCAGCTCGCGCTCGGTAAAGCAATAGTTGCCCGAATGAACCACATCGAACTGCTTCATGTACGCAAGGTCAAAGCGATCGAGGACATAGCGCGCATCGCCACGGATACCGCCCTCGTTGGAGCCAAGGAAGACACGGTCACCGTCAACGACGGTCACGCGAGCCGCTCCGTTCTCGCCAATCATCTGCTCGCACTTGTCAAGCTCGATACCCTCATCCTCGAGGCTTGCAATGACATGCTCGGCAGCGGCATCATTGCCAAAAATGCCCATGTATGCGGAGCGTGCGGCACCGCATTTCTTGGCATAAACGGCGAAGTTCACCGCATTGCCGCCGGGATACATGGTGTGGATATGCTCGTAGCGATCGACGACGTTGTCGCCAAATCCGAGCGCATTAACGTTAAATGCCATGGCCTTTGTCCCTTCTAGTACTCGACAACACCCATATAGCGACGGAAATCGGGGTCGTGATCAAACACCTTGCCGCGTGCAGCACGCAGCTCGCAGTTCATGGCGTAGAACAGCACCGGGTCCAGATAGGCACGGACGCTCGCCGGCACGGCTTCCATACCGTACTCCTTGGCATCGAGCACCATCAGCGTATCGGTATGCGTCTTAAGGAACGCCAGGGCGCGCTCGTCCATAGCACGGCACTCGCTGGAGCCCATCTGCAGGAAGTAAAAAACGCCATCCTGAGTAGCCTCGAAGGGGCCATGGAAGTACTCGGCAGAGTGGATGTAGCTGCAGTGCTGCCACTGCATCTCCATAAGAGAGCAGATAGCGAAACCGTAGGTCTGGCTAAAGTTGGGACCGCTGCCCAGAATATAGAAGAACTCGTGCTCCTGGCAAAGCTTGGCAAAGCGATCGCCCAGCTCGGCATTTACCTTCTCGCGTGCCGGGGGAAGAATCTTATCCATCTCGGCGATACCGGCATACATATCGGCAAGATCGGCGTAACCCTCCTGCTGATCGAGCAGCTCTGCCGCAAGCGACAGCGAAATGCCAGCGGGGACCTCGGCCTGCGGCACGCCCTCGCCCCACGGGTAGACCCACGTGGTCCATTTACCGGTGTCGATCTTAGATCCAGCGTTGTCGGTCTGGGCGATCACCGTAGCGCCGGCAGCAAGGGCAATCTCGCAGCCCTCGACGACCTCAGGGGTGTTGCCACTGTGGCTACAAGCGATGACCAGGGACTTCTCGCCCAGACGACGCGGACGCATGATATCGAACTCGCGAGCCGTATAGATATACGAAGTGAAGGTGGTTGCCTCGCGCTGCAGAAGCTCATGGGCCGGGATCAAATCGATCATGGAGCCACCGCAAGCAATCCAGTAGACGCTGTCGAACTTGCCCTTCTCGGCAATTGCCTCTTTGATCAGATCGTGTGCGTTCATATCCAGTTCCTTTCTTGTTTGGCCGCAATCAATGACGTTGGCTGCGTGGCCGATAGTTGTTTTAGTCAATCAGATATTTCTCGAATGCGGCCATGTTCTTGGCATCTGCCGCCGCCGGATCATCGTAGTAACGACCGTCCGTGATTTCCTGGCCCAGCATGCCGTCGAAACCATGGGCGTTGAGCGTGGCGACGAAGGCGTCCATATCGTGCTTGCCATCGCCCCACACCAGATGGCCATACGGGTCACCGTCGATAAAGTGCATCTCGTGAATTGCCCCATCACCAAAGGCGGCAAACCAGTCCTCGAGCGTCTCGCCTGCAACGCCCATCGCGGTTGTATCAACCATGGGCTGTAAGTACGGGCTCGCGACCTCGTCAATCATGCGCTTCGCATCGGAAACCGTCGTCACAAGGTTGCTCTCCTCGGGACGCAGACTTTCCATCGTAAGCACCAGACCGTGCTCGCCGGCATACTCCGCCAGAATGGACAAGTGCTCGCGGCTGCGCTTCCAGGCTTCCTCGCGGTCCTCGTCCCAGTCGCCCCAGCCCGAGTTGACGGACATACGGTCGCACCCAAGTACCTCGGCAAGCTCAATGCCGTGCTTAAAGTACGCCAGGCTGCGCTGTTCATGCAGCGGTTTGCGTGCGCAGTACTGCCAAGGATAGACAACGTTCTCGGGGCACAGAGTACGATACCTAAGCCCACGGTCTGCAGCCTTTTTCGCCAGGACCTCAGCCTCAAAGTAGCCCGTGTGGTCGAGCGTCACATGCGGCTCTGCGCACCACAGCTCAATGGACTCAAAGCCCAAACGCTGCTGCACATCAAGGAAGTAATCGAGCGACCACATGATGTAGTGGATATTCATGCCCGCAATCTGCTCGCGGCGCAGCGTCGGTTTGGATTCAGACATCTTATGCCTCCTTATTTCGATCGAACACGATTTGTCCGTCCGACATCGTCATATCAACCGCAAGATCGTGTGCGTCGCGATAATCGAGGTCGAACACATCCCGATCGAGCACGCAGATATCGGCAAGCTTGCCAACCTCAAGCGTACCCAGCTCGTCCTCGCGCATCAGATCGTACGCGCCCCCGGCAGTCCAAGCGCGCAAGAGCTCGACAAGCGTCAGCGTGTTGACCTCATTCACGGGCAGTCCGTCGGCGAAGAATCCGCCGCACGCGCTGTAGATTGACTCGCCCAGGCTCGGAATCAGCAGCGGCAAATCCGTGCCGCAGCACACTGTGCATCCGGAATCTTCCATGCCGCGGCGATTCCAGCTGTGCAAAAGTCGCGTCTCGCCAATTTGTCGACGCATCATCGACAGGCAATCCTCGCGCCGGTCCAGCGTCAGAATCTGCGGATAGACCTCGCAAATTCCACCTAACTTGCCAAACTCGACAAGGTCGGTCGGGTCAGAGTTCTCGAGATCGGTAATCGCATGGCGGCGAAGCATCCGTCCATGCTCGTCTCGAGGCAGCGAGGCATAGAGCGCCACGGTGCGACGAACGGCGCCATCGCCCTGGCAATGCAAGGAATATCGGAAGCCGTCAGCATCAATTGCACGCAGCTCGTTCTCAATCAGATCCCACTCTGGCTCCTCGACGACCGTCTTGCCGGCAGCGCCCGCATCGGCCGAGTCCTCATAGGGGTCTATCATCTCGGCAAGCCCCGCCCATACGCCGCGATCGGTCATACGGTTGAAGCCAGAAAAACGAACGAACGGTCCCCGGAAGCGCTCTCGCGCCTCGCGGGCATATGCCAGATTTGCACCGGCGCCCACCGGCTGCGACATCATAGAGACGCGAACCGTCAGCTCACCAGATTCCTCACGGCGAGCCATTTCGTCGGCAAAGCCGTAGTAGTCATCAAACGCCATTTCCTTGATGGCGGTAACGCCACGCTCGTTAAGCATGCTCATGTAGTCCGAATACCCGGCACGCACCTCGGGCAGCGCGAGGAAATCGCTCATCATGCGCCAGATCTTCTCGGCATAGCACGCCTGGGGTGTAAAGCCGTATCGCGCACTGGCGGCAGCATTGAGAACGCAGGTCTCCGCTCCCGGTGTAAAGCAGACGACAGGGATATCGCCAAAACAATCGTCAAACACAGCTGCCGTATTTGCGTTCTCGGCATCCGATGCCAACGTTTCGGGTAGGTTGTGGCCAAAAACCGCCGCGCAATCCGGATGATCTTCTTTCCACGCACGCAAGAGCGACACAGCCTCTTTGGCATCAGCGATGCCGGACAGATCAGAACCCAACGTCCGCAGCGCCCAACCTGTATAGAAGGTATGCACATCGATCAGGCCAGGCATGACAGTGCGGTCGCCCAGGTCAACTACCTCGTCCGCCTGGGTCAAATACGAAGCTACCTCACACTTGGTGCCAACAGCCTCAATTCGATTGCCACGGACCGCTACGAAACCTTCAAACGGCAGGTCCCCCGTACCGGTAAAGACGCTCTTAGACGTCAGGACCGTCAAACGATCAGACATCACAACCACCTACACCGGAAGCATGCCAGAGATTGCCGTTACAATCACGCCAAAGACGACCATGAAAATGAAGAACTTCCAAATGGTCTTCCACCATTGGCCAAACGAAATCCTAGCCACGGCAAGACCGGCGACCGTCATGCCCGCCACGGGGCTGATGGTGTTGATGGTCTGGTTGGCAAACTGGAGCGCGGTGACAGCCGCCTCGGGATTGAGGCCCATGAGCTCGGTCAGGGGGCCCATAACGGGCATGGTGAGCGCCGCCAGGCCAGAACTCGAGGGAACCAGCAAAGAGAGCAGACCAAGGACGATATACATAAACGTGGTGTAGACGGCGGCGGGTGCACCGGCAAGCGCGGTAGCGAGCGCCTGGAGGATGGTGTCGATGATCATGCCGCCCTCGGCGATGACCAGAATACCGCGAGCGATACCGATAACGATGGCAGCGTACGCAAAGTCGGCGAGACCCTTAACGAACTCCTCTGCGATCGTCTGCTGGTCAAGACCGCCCAGGATACCGGCAAGCAAGCCCATGCCAAGGAACACGGCGGAAATCTCATTCATGTACCAGCCCTGGGTAACAAGGCCCCAGACGATAATGCCCATACCGCAAGCAAAATCGATAAGCACGAGCTTCTGACGGATAGTGAACTCTTCCTCGATGGAGGCATCGGTCACGGAAAACTCAATACGTTTGAGCTTATCGTCCTCGTACACAATGGACGACTCGGGGTTTTTCTTGACGCGCATGGCGTAGCGCATGGCCCATGCGATACCGACGGCAGTGAAGATGACCCAAGAAACGGCGCGCAGCCACAGTTGCGGATTACCCTCGATGCCAATGATGCCTTGGGCGATCAAAACATTAAACGGGTCGATGGTCGAAGCACAATATCCCAGGTTAGGACCAAGGAAGCAGATGATGAATGCCGTCATCGAGTCATAACCGATACCCATCATGATGGGAATGAAGATGGCATAGAACGGCAGGGCTTCCTCAGACATACCAAACGTAGTGCCGCAAATGGACAGCAATGTCATCGTGATGGGAATGATGAGGATGTCCTTGTTCTTGAGCTTTTTAATCACACGGCTCATGCCGGCATTCAAAGCGTTGGTCTTGGTGATGATCGCGAACGATCCGCCAATCAATAAGACGAACGCAACGACGTCGGCAGCCTCTTGGATACCCTTGGTGGGCGCTTGCAGGACCGCGAAGATATCCTGACCCAGATTGATGGTCTCGCCGGTCTCGGAATCGGTGTAGTTCTTATCGACCTGTTCATAGGTTCCAGCAACGGCGACTTCACGCTCGCCCGCCGCTGTCGAAATCGTCTTGCGCTGATACTGACCAGAGGGAACGATCCAAGTCAGGACCGCAAAGACAACGATCAGCAAGAACATGATCGTATAGACATGCGGTAATTTGAACTTAAAACGTCTGTTTGTCTTCTTCGCCTTCGTATCTGACATAGATACCTCCAAAGAACTCGAGACTGCATCACATCTCGCTTCAACGTTTGCACAATGCAAACGTTCTATGACGTCCCATAGATTACCAGCAGCTTTTTCCTTCATCAAGATAATTTCAAACTGATTGCCGCAACGCGGTTGAACGGTTGCGTTTGCGCCGTGAACGGTATGGAAACGCCCGGTGAGATGATCCACCGGGCGCTTCCATTCGCAATGTCCTAGATGTCAAAAACGTAGCGAGACCCAACGATCCGCTGACGACCGATGATAAACGGCCGCCGCTGCTCATCGAAAAAGAAGGCTTCCATATAAAACAAGGGTTCGCCAACGGGAACTGCCAACAGTCGAGCGACCTCGGGCGACGCGCACGCGATCTCGAGCGTGCACGGGTCGGTAAACGCGGGCGTGCGGCCCGTCCGGTTGCGCACGAACTCAAAAATGGATTGGTTCGATAGAGATGCCGTTGATAGATAGGCGTTGTCCTCGTAAACATATATGTTGTTCTCGAGCATGACAGGGACGCCATCGGCAGTGCGCACGCGCTCAACGCAAATCAAGTCAGTTCCAACGGGAACACTAAAGAACTGTGCTTCGGTGGAATCCGCCGGCAGTATCTTTCTCGAAATGACACACGCCCCCGGCTCCATTCCGTTAACGCGGCATGCGTCCGAAAAACTCTGAACGTCATCCTTCTGGCGAATCTTGCGCTTGAGCTTGGGGGCATTGACAAACGTGCCTTTCCCCTGTCGCTTCGTTAGATAGCCCTGCTGGACGAGCTCCTCAATAGCACGTCGCACGGTGACGCGGCCAACTTTATAGCTCTCAGCCAATTCGAATTCGTTGGGTATCCGCGCGCCTGCCTTGTAGGCGCCGGAGTTGATTTCGTTTTTAATGATATCGATAACCTGTTGGTACAGCGGTATCGCTGCTTTACCGTCAGTTAGCCCTTCAGTCGGTGGCATATACCCTCTCCCAGCACAATTAAGTCTAAAACGGGCTTAAGGGCATTCAGCAAGTCCTTAAGCCCGCATTAGCATAAAGTATGCTTGCTGCCGCACCAAAATGTCGGGTATTTACTCATCAGACCCGAAAAACGCGCAACTACCTCACCCCTAAGAAAGCGCGAGCAGCTCCGGCAGCTGGTCGATAATCTTGTCCGCGGCATCCTGGCTAAAGCCAAAGCGCTCCTCGCGCTTGGCAATGACTGTCAGGCCGGCTCGCTTGCCGGCAGTGATGCCAGGCACCGAATCCTCGACGCAGCAGCAGCGATTCGCGGGCAGCCCCAGCAGGTCCAGCGCATGCAGGTAGATGTCGGGCTCGGGCTTGCTCTCCTTAAACTGCTCGCCGCTCACCACATACTCAAAGGCATCCGACAGCCCGCACGCATTGAGCACTTCCTCGATGCTATCCATGGGAGACGAGCTGGCAAGCGCCACGCGAACGCCACGGCGCGGCAGCTCTCGAATCGTATCCACGGCGCCTGGGTTAATCAAAGCCTGATAGTCGCGCGGACGCTCATGCGCCCACTCGTCCCAACGGGCCAACGCTTCCTCGCCAGTGAAATGCCCCTTACCGGCGCGCTCAAACCAATCGACCAGCATATGCAGGAAGAACTGATGCGAGGTACCGACCTGCCCGTTCAACTCCTCTTGAGTCAGATTAAGCCCAAGTTCCTTGGCAAACGCGGCAGTCTCGCCCAGGTAGTAATACTCGGTATCGACAATGACGCCGTCCATGTCAAAGATAACGGCGTCGAACGGAAATGCGGACACGGCACCCTCCCTAACAAAAGGACGCCCGCGAGTAGGCGCCCGAACCATGCATTAATCGGCGATTCTAACCCAGTAGCTGGTCAAGTGCCACCGCGATACCGTCTTCGTTGTTGTTGGCGGTCACCATCTGGGCCACGGCCTTGACTTCATCGACAGCGTTACCCATGGCGACGCCGGTACCAGCCCACTCGATCATGGACTTGTCGTTCTGGCCGTCGCCAAACGATACGACCTCGCTGGCATCGATGCCGAGCTTGGGCAGGGCACCCTTGAGCGCGCGGGCCTTGTCAATACCGGGCGCCGTGTACTCAAAGTACCAGTCGGCCGTAAACATGCCCGAAAGCGTCTGCTTAAAGGGCGCATACATCTCCTCGTAATGTGCCTGCAGGTAGGCCGGATCGCCCGCCGTCAGCAGCTTGTCCACGGGATAAGCATCCGCCACCTCATGAAGGCTCTCGACTTCGCGAATCTTAAGGTCGCAGGCATCGCGCTCGTATTTGACGATATTCTTCTGCGAGCCGTCCGGCAGTGTAATCATGCAGCGATACGAGTCCTCAACATGCAAGTCGCGACCAAGCGAGATCATGGGGATCACATCATAATTTTGCAGGTGATCAATCAGACGGTGCAGCTCGTCAGCCGGCATGGCCTGGTCAAAAAGGACCTCATCGGTCTGAGCGTCGACCACATGCGCGCCATTAAAGGCAACCAGCAGACCGTCATGGTTTTGAAGGTCGAGCTCCTGCGCCAAGGCGTGCAGTCCCCATGCGGGACGGCCCGAAGCCAAGATGAGCTTAATGCCCGACTCCTGCGCCGCGAGCAGCTTCTCGCGCGTACGCGGGCTAATCACTTTCTGGTCGTTGGTGAGCGTACCGTCGATATCCATTGCGATGGCTTTAATTGCCATATGTGCCTCCTTGCATCGTTTTTATCGCGCACTATCTTATCCGAGCCGGGGCACGTTCGCACAGCGCGCGTATGACGGTTGCAAAACCACCCCATTTGAAACAAAGGTTGATTTCCGATCTCAGCCGAACACATTGAGCAAATAGGCCATTCCCGCAGTTAGCTGAACGCCCCCGTGGCCCCTCCTGGGGTCCGCGGGCGGCATTTTCCCAGTTGAAGGAACGGTGGAGATGTGTTTCGATGGGTCCGGTGGCCATGCTCCGCCTGCCGCCCGGCACCTCTTCCCAGACTCAGCCGGACGGTCGGTCCGTCTATTCCGTTTTCGCCCTTAGGCTAGGCCAGCGG
>JAXJKV010000006.1:0-38369 GCA_036297525.1 Collinsella sp. | reverse complement strand
CCTGCTCCCAGACGAACTTGTAGCGGACCGAGCCCGAGTTGCCGGACGCGGTCAGGCCGAGCGAGCAGCGGTCGCCCAGGAGAGGAGACCCTCCATCGGACGCCTTGGCCGAGAGGCCGTCGACAGAGTAGTCCTCTGAGACAGGCAAAGTTGCACTTAAATCATCGGCACGTGTTGAATCTTCAATCTGTGATGGAGACAGGCCCGCTTTACTCAAACCAAAGCAAGGAGTTACGACCAAACAGAAATAAAAGAAGAAAAAAGTGACACGGACAGCCTTACTTCTAAAGAAATGCATATAGAACCTCCCCGATAGTTCACTCCAACATAATATTGCTAACAAGTAACTATTTAAGGCCAAGATTTACCATACAAGTAAGGTCGACTACAACCAGCGCAGTCGACCTAGAGAATTCATATTGATATTAGCCAATTAAAGAAATAATGCGCGCAATATTCTGACCATATGTGTCACCCGGAACAGCCCAGCGGCCATTTAAATCTTCCAAATATGGCGCAACTCCGAGAAAACCCTTAGACTGAAGGACTTCATATCGAGGATCCACGCAAGTGTTATTCAACGCCGCACTAGTAGCATATCCTTTAAGATGCTGGACTTGGGCAAGCAAGCCCTGGTATACATCGTCAAATCTAGCGCCTCCCGATTGTTGATTGACGGCGCCCAGTCCGGCGAAATTGCACTGATTCGGCTTTACGGAACCTCCAAATTGCAACCATCCAGTCTCAAGCATAGCCTGAGCAAAAACAACTTCCGGACGAACCCCTTCAGAAACAGCGGCTTCGACAATTAATGAACAAAAATCACGAATAGTAGGCGCTCCCTTTGAGACAAATTCGTCTGAGGGATATATATGTCCTGTTGATTCATATAAGTTCACCATAGCATCAACTGAAGTCTGCAGGCTTCCCATAATTGGAGTACCCTCCACCGTGACCTTGCGGGTCAGGTGCCTCTCGGCGGAGCCGTCGATCACGTCGAGGTAGACGGTGTACTCGCCCGGCTCGGTCGGGGTCCACTCGCAGGAGGAGGAAGCGGAGGGCTGCTGGGCGACGCCCCACTTGGCCCAGCCGCCCTTCTCCCAGACGAACTTGTACTTGAGGCCGGAGGCGTCGCCGGACACCTTGGCCTGCAGCTTGGCCGGCTTGCCGCAGAGGGCGGGGCCCGAGACTTCGAGCGACTCAAGAGACCAATTAACAACTTTGTATTTAGAAGTGCTAGTCACATACCCATTGGAGTCAATGACATCAGCATAGATCTCATATTCACCAGCCTGGGGCAGGGTCCAAGAAATCGACGACGAAGTTAAGTCTTGACCGATTACACCCCAATTGGAATCACTCCAATCAGACCCAGCCCTATGCCAAACAAACTTATATCTAAGGCCATCAGTCTTGCCGCTAACACTTACACCGATTTTTACCGTAGACCCCGTACATCCCAATTCTTCCGAGAAGGTAATTCCATTGACGGAGTAAGGGTGCGGGAACTGAGCGATGATCGCAGCAGCGTCAGCCTCCCCCAGACGACGGCAACCATCGTCCGAGAAATAGTTGGCCACATCCCCGTAATTCGAAATGAAACCATGCTCGATAAGAATGCCAGGAATCCCCTGCTCACGGGCACAACGAATAACGGCGAACTCGTCGCCAACTTCCATTTGAAATACACCGCGATATGTTAGTCCCATAGCAGCAAGGTTGTTCATGACCTTGTTGGCAAGCTCAACCGAAACCTGCGTGTAGTCGGCGTCATTTGCGGTAGGAGCATAAACCTCTGCTCCGTGAGCACCTGAAGACCCAGAGTTGATGTGGAAACTAACAAAAGCCTGTGCTCCCTGATCGATGCAGCGCTGTACGCGATAAAGGTAATCATTGCTGGGATAGTAGCCGGACTGCTGGCGTGCAAGAACGATCTTAAAGCCGTAAGCTTCAAGTTTATTTTTGCAGGCTGTCATGATCTTCCAGGTAAGGTCGGCTTCACTCTTGCCATTTCCCTGCGCGCCGGAATCAACTCCGCCATGACCGGCATCAAGTGCAATTACCCCAACATTGCGCGCGGAACGCTCAGCATAAGTGGAAATGCCATCAGGCGAATCGGCGCATTCCAATGCCTGCTGAATCGACTGGGCTTCAACGGCATTGCCATCGCCGTCCGCATAGTAAACAGAAGTGCCCTCGGAGCTCACGGAGCCATCAACGACCGTAAACGAATAATCCCTGTCAGAAAGATCCACCTCATGCTCAGAGCCATCGCCCTGCAAAGCATAGGTTATCGATGTGAGGAAATATGTATTAGATTCCAACTGCGAGCCAAAAATAAAAGCAGCAAAATTATCAGCCGTTGCAGATGCTTCAATAGTCCCCTGAACCCCATTGGCACTTACATAGTTAAGCTTTGCGGAAGCAATGGTATCGCCATCATCAGGAGTAGCAAAGGCGACAACCTGGCCAGTCCCACCGGGAAGGCTCGGGTAAGCCAGGTAAACATATTGAAAAGACGAATCACTCGGTTCAACCTGCCGCTCATCCACAGAAGCATCTGCGCGGAAATCCTCCTCAGTCGAATCGTCTACGTCCGTTGATGGCGATTGATTGGCAGCTGCGTCGCCACCGGCGGAGTCCTCGCCACGCGAGGCTACGCCATCACCCGCGAGAACGACATCTGACGCAACATCCATAGACTGCACGCCATTCGCAGCATAAGCAGCAGTTACAGGACTCATCAAGGATGAAATGACCAAAAGACCGGAAAGAGAAAAAGCTGTTGAGACACGTAATGCCATTTTCATATCGAATCCCCTTCACAAATATACATTTCTAACGGTAGATTATCTTACAACCCCACACGCATCGGAAGTCCGGTTATCCAAAGCGCGGAGATTGCTCACTCGAGCATCCCGTTCGACGGGCGCTTCTCAAGCAGCAACCGGATCTAGAGCGAAATGGTTCGCTCTCGGTACGCAGCTCTCAAACACACAAGCATAAATCGCCACACCAAAATCACCGAAAGTGCCAAGAGACTTTATCAGGGCTGGTGGAAATAAGCCCCGATTAATTAGCAGCCGCCAAACTCGATGATGTTAGCGCCGGGTGATTTTAGCCACTAATGGTCAAACGATTTTGACCAATCCCGGTCACCGAATAATGGCCACCGCGCCTCCCCGCCGCCACTACGCTGGTGGTGCCAACACGCCAGCGTAAGGAGGGCCATTAAGGTGAACGAGAGACACGATGACCTAAAGGTGATTATAAACGTGGCGCTCCGGGAAATGGCCGCGGAGGGGACGACGGGTTCGGCCCATCGGCAGTTTAGTCCCCGCTGCAAATGGACCATTTCTGCTTGTTGCATTCTATTTTTCCTTCTTTTTTAAGCACTAGACTATACGTACGCCAGTCCTCATCCGTAATACCGAGTTCGTTTTTTATTTTTCGCTTTGTATTAATGCCATCGCTAATTGCTGAGAGGATTTTCTCTTCGATGTCAACCGTTTTTCCAGGTCCCTTTTGTATGGTATTAATCGCCAAGACCAATGAATTAAGCCTAATGACGCCTCGCGCTGTTAAATCAAATTCCTTACCATCGGATGTAACGGTTCCATCCTCAAAAATAAACACAAAACGCTCTAATGTGTCGGTTTTAAATGCAAAACGACCATGCGCGAGAGCATTTCTTATGTGATAAAACAAACTCATGTATTTGCTCGTATTGCCCTTCGAATTAACTTTCACAAACGCCATGCGCTGATCATCAACATTTTCGTAAAAATACTCGTCTAAGTTTAGCTTTTTGCAGGTGCCCTCTAATTCTTTCTTGCTTCTTACCGCAAGCATCACATCGACATCCCTGCGACTAAATATAGCTTGATTTAGAGAAGTCTTTAAGCTTCGAATCCCTACCCAAGGGGCGGGCGCCCATTTATCAATCTCATTATTTTTACGATTACTCTGACCAGGGCAGGGAGACTCAATCAGGAAAAAATGAACTATACGCATCCAATTAGAGTCTTCCAGAACCTGTTGCGGCAGGGGCTCGTTTAGCCATGAAGTTCGAAGTATTGCCATGTCTACCTCCAGCTACAGCTTTGTAATCAACATCACAATGCATTTCTCGACATTAGCAAAAATACTCCCGTGCGAAAGGCTTCTTAAGAGTCTTAAGCATTTCAATCTGTCGTTTCATGTCAAATCGCGTCTTTATATTCCTGTCGTAAGTTATATCGAGATTTATCGGGTTATATAAACTTGTATAAGCTTATCGCGGAATATTGTTTGTTTCGATCCGCTAAACCCAACATATTGAGACAGGCAATTACCGCAGGATAGAAAGCTGTTGCACCTGTAAAAGCCATCGGTTCGTTCTAGCAGACATGTTGATTGACCCGTTACCCACTGCTTGAGGGAAATCGACCCCAACATGGTAAAGTAGTCGCAACAGGCAACCATGGAGGAACAATGCTCAGTATTCACTACGGCGACAGAGACGATGTGATTTATGACACGTCGACATTCTTTGATTACAGTTATTCTCCCTCTTGGCTGCAAGATCCCCTGTCACAGCGCATTATCAAATCGATTAATAATGGCACTGTTCTTGGCGCAAACGTAATTGACACCAAGGTGCTTGGCGTTATTCCACTCGAGAAAAAATCAACGGGTAAAAATCTCTTCAATCGATAAAAGGTGTCTTTGTAGCTGCAATTTAATTATAAGCCTTCATGCCTTTACCGTTTCGTCAAAGAGCTTCTAAGACAAACTGAGCGCATGAGCGAATTAATTAATAAAGACACAAAATACAAACCTTGATCATCAATCACATCTACCGCGGGCCGATAACGCCCGCCTCATGTGCTGCGATATAATCAATCTCACTAGATGCCAAATCAGCAAGCCGGAGGAGCTGACGTGCTAACAATTCACTATGGTGATATGGAAAACGTTATCTACAACACGTCGGTTTACTTCGATAACGTCTATTCGCCCCAGTGGTTTCAAGACTCCTTTGCCCAAAGGGTCATTAAATCCATCGACAAAGGCACCGTGGTAGGCCCCAATGCAATCGATACCAAGATTCTAGGCATCATTCCTCCCGAGAAACTATCCAGCGGCACCAAAACACTGCTGCTTATGTACTTTATGCCGCAGAATATATATAACGCCTCAAATTGCGGTGATAATTGCGCCTACTGGATTCTGCGGATCGCCGCGCAAAAGGATTTAACAATCAATCTCTACCATTTAATGGATTTCGGAAACGGCAAATTCACGGCTGTCATTGCGAACACAGGCGATGTCGTTCACACGATGTTTGACCTTGTCCCCATAGCTGGAAAATGCCTAAGGGAGAACTCCTGATGCGCGGATCATACAAGGTAATTATTCAAAATAACCGGGTTCAGTTTAAACTGACCATCAATAGAAATCTGACCATCATCCAAGGTAACAGTGCTACAGGCAAGACAACTCTACTTGATATGGTGGCAGCTCACGAAGAGCTTGGGGCACAAAGCGGCGTAACAGTAAGTTGCAAAGTACCCTGTAAAACAATATCTGGAAAGTATTGGCGCAGAGATCTCCAAGAGATTTCCAGCAGTATTGTTTTTATTGATGAGGGCAATACTTTTGTACGATCAAGAGAATTTGCCCATGAAGCAAAACGTAGCTCAAACTACTACGTAATCGTCGCCAGAGAGTCACTGCGCCAACTGCCCTATAGCGTTGATGAAATCTACGGTCTTAAGAACACCAACCGAACCACAACGAAGTATCCCGTTTACTCTCGTGTCTACACCTCTACATATCGTATTTACGGTGATACTGAATTTAGAGGCGAGAGGCCCGAGCTTGTCATCGTCGAGGACACAAATTCGGGCTACGAATTCTTCAGTTTACTATGCAAAAAGAGCAGCATTAAGTGCATCAGCGCGGGAGGAAAATCAAATATTTGCAACTGCATTATGGACGCACCGGAAAACGACATCCTCGTGATTGCCGACGGTGCCGCCTTTGGACCAGAAATTGCGGAAGCAACTGCTCTATTGCGCCGAAAGAACATCAAGCTATTCCTACCGGAATCGTTTGAATGGCTCGTGTTGAAGTCGGGATTATTCAACAGCAAACACATTAAGGACATGCTGCTTAACCCCGCCGAACATATCGAAAGCTCAAAGTTCTTTAGCTGGGAGAGGTTCTTTACTGCAGAACTCATCGAATGCTCACGAGGAACACGATTTCGTTATGATAAGAGCCACTTGAACGAAGAATATCTAAACTCCACCGCCCTCGCGGCTCTTGAGGATACGCTGCCGGATCTTGGCATCACTTCGCGCTAGAGCGAGAAGTACTCACTGTCGAGGGATAGGTTCGACCCGAGCCACGGATCGCCCGTCAAGAAGAACTCCGGCCAGCGCTGCATGAACAGTGCCTGTTCGCGTTTCCAGCGGCACAGTTTTTCCTCGTTGGCCTCTTCCCTGCCGCGCGAGGTGAACTCGTAGTGGTACAGCTCGGCATAGGGCGTAAAGATGGTACGGTAGCCCGCCTCCCACACGCGCAGGCAAAAGTCCGCGTCGTTAAAGCCGACGGCGAATTCCTCGTTGTAGCCGCCGACCTGCTCAAATACGTCGCGGCGGACCATCTGACAGGCGCCCGTCACAGCGCTAAAGTTGCCCGGTCGTACGGAACGGGCAAGATAGCCCTCACGCTTTGCCGAGAAATCCTGGTTGGCATGGGCAAGTGCGCCACGCACGCCAACCAAAATGCCGGCGTGTTGCACCAGATGATCGGCAAAATAGAGCTTGGCGCCCACCACGCCCGCATTGGGACGTTGCAGATAGCCCATCATCTCTTCGATAAAATCGGCGCTTATGACCTCGGTGTCGTTATTGAGCAGCAGCAGGTAGTCGCCCTTAGCGTGCTCCGCACCAAAATTGATGATCTGGGAGTAATTGAACTCGCCCGACCAGTACACAACGCGCGCGATACCCTTGCCTTCGGATGCTGCAGCCACGCGCTCTGGCAGGGTTTCGTAATACGCAAACGTCTCCGGGGCTTCGCTGTTGTTCTCCACCAAGACGATCTCGTAGTTGGCATACGTGGCCTTCTGGGCGATCGACATCACGCAGGCGTCGAGCGTCTCGACGTGATCCTTGGTGGGAATCACAATGCTCACCAGCGGCGCAGGCTTTGGCAGCGCATAGCGCATACGGTAGACAAACGGCGTCTCGGTCTCCTCGACCGTTCCGCAAATGCCCAGCGCGTTAAAGTGGCGCTGCAGCGCAAGGCGCCCGGCTTCAATAGCATACGGCTTACTATCGGCAGAACCGTCGGCGGTCGATCCCGGATGAACGCGCCAGTGATACAGCACATGCGCAACGTGCTCAAAGCGCGCGCCGGCTACAAGGCAGCGAAGCGTCAAGTCGTAGTCCTGGGCGCCCGCAACGTCTTCTGGGGACAAACCAATGTGATCGATGAGCGCCTTCTCCACCATCAGGAAATGCGTCACGCAGTTATGGCTATAGAGCAGGTCGACGTTGAGTACGGTCTTAAAGACCGGCTGGCCCCACTCCCCCGTTTTCTGGAACATGTCCTCATCGCAGAACAGGACCTGGGGACGCTCGCCCTCGGCCGCCTTATTCAGTGCGGAAACATACTGGAATAACGCGTCCGGTTCCAGAATGTCGTCATGGTCCAAGAACGCGACGTAGTCGCCCATCGCTTGCTCAATACCTGCGTTGGTGTTGACCACAATGCCGCCGTTGCCGGGCAGCCCAATGCGACGAACGCGCTCGTCGTTGGCACTTGCCGCAAGATTGGCCACCGCATCCCATTCGGGCGAGGCGTCCATGAACAGCAATTCCCAGTCGTCATAGCTCTGGGCTATCACCGAGTCCAGCAGCTCGCGCAGGTAAACCCGATCAGTCTTGTAACACGGCACCACAATGCTCACGAGCGGCCTATAGGCAAAGGCCGCCGAAGCGACACGCTGGCACGCCAAATCGCCCGGCTTTGCGCGATGTTGCTCAAACCAACGTCGATAAGCTGCGTCATCAGCGCGTGCATCCTTCATGCGGTTCCAGCTGTCGTCGACCATGCCGTTGTACAGGCGACCATCCATGGCGCAAAACCCGCTCTGGATCTGCTCTGTGGAATCGCTCACAATCGCGACAAAATCTCGTATATCTTGAGGCATCTCAACGCTCAGATACGTTTTATTGACACGGCATCCATTCTGCTGCGGCACATCGACCTGCGATTCAAACACATGCACGGTAGCATCGATGGCATTCATATGCGTATCGAAGATCTGAAGCTCAGGCGCGCACTGGGAGTCTCCCGCCCAGGCAACCTCATAGCGCCACACCGCGCCGGCGTCTGCCGGCAAATAGCGAATGGCATCGATCTCGTAGCGACCGCAGTGTTCACCACGCTGCGCATCGCGGATAAGTGCGCACAGCGCAGGCTTTGCTTTGTAGTTAATCTTGGATTCCAGCTTGGCCACGCGGCTATCGAGGCGAATGGAGCCCAACCTTTGGCCACCGGATGCAAAAACGACATTCATCGACGAGCCATCCAAAAACGGAAGCACCAAGACGGCGAGCTCGCGCTCGTAATCGGAAACGGAAGGGCAAAGCGCCAGCACGCGGCCGTGATCGACCGGGAGCACCAGCGACGGCACACAAGAGCCGCTCGTCGTCGCATGGGCAAACGCTTGAGAACCCTCCCGCTCAATAAGCGCGGCGACATCCTGACCGGCAAAACGAAGCAGCACAAAAAGACGGCCCTGGCTGCGGCAAAGTGCCAAACGCTTGATACTCATCTACACTTCTCGCTTTCCCAGGGCGTTCGCTGCCATGCGTTTGCAGGCGCCCAAGTGCCCAAACCTCAAGACGTCGTAATCGAACATGAGCTTTTTGCACTCACGGGCATTGGGGGCCTTGCTGGTAAGCGCTGCACGCACCATAGCAGCAACAGAAGGAGCGCATTGTGCGAGCGCATCATCGCTGCCCACGGCAGAACCGGCAAGCGCCGTGGCAACGGCAGCAAACACCTTGCCGCAGTCCGAACCCAGCAACCTGAGCGCATCGTACAGCACCAGATCGCATAGGAAGTACGCCAGGCCATCGGCGTGCTGTACATCGAGACCGTCGCGCTGCCAGTCAGCCAGCACGGCGGAGTAAATCTTCACGTGCTCCAGCAGTCGCGTCTCGTCGTCATAGCGCATGGTATCCATGAGCGAACCCTTGCGCGCCACGCGGTAGTCATACAGCTTGTTCGAGATAAGCGCGGTCTTATGCGAACGACCGTACACGGCAAAATCGAAGACCTGGTCCTCGCCATACTTAACGGTTTCGTCGAACACGATCCCGTTGCCCAGCAAAAACTCACGCTTGCAGGCGGTGCGCCACGCAAAGGGGCGAGATGCTTCCCTAAACAGCAGTTCAGAGCTATAGCCTTTAAACGACACATCGCGCGGACTCAGCACATAGTTAAGCCACGGATACCCAGCCTCCAGCGGATACGGGTTCGCGCCAAAGGTCAAAACGTCGCAATCCTCACGCTCAAAGGCATCGACGATTACACGGCACGCATCGGACGTAAAGCGGTCGTCAGAATCCAAGAACGCGACGATAGGAGCCGAGGACGCAGCGATACCCGCATTGCGCGCGCTCGACAGACCACCGTTGGGCTTATCGACCAGCGTAAAGCGCGCGTCCTTTTCGCAATAGGCAGCGGCGATATCGCGCGATCCATCCGGCGAGCCATCGTTAACCAGCACGCCTTCCCAATCGGACATATCCTGTGCAAGCAGGGAGTCCAGGCACCAGGCCAGACACTCCTCCACCTTGTAAATGGGAACGACAACGGAAATCTTGGGGGTAGCCATAATCACGCGCTCCTACTGTGCCGCCGGCACGTCGTCGGGATGCGGGTTATCACCGTAGGTACGCTGATACGTCAGCACGCGCCAGACCAGCGGCAGACCGCCAATCTTAAAGTAATGCTTAAACGTATTGAGCTTGCCAGGCTTCTTAAAGTCAAAGCGCGAATCGATATAGGCGCGGGACGACTTGACCATCAGGCGCAAGTCGGTCTCGCCACGCGGATCAAACAGCGACAGGTCAAAGCGACCGGCATCCCAATCGGCCTTGAGCTCGAGAGATGCCTTCTCCCAAAACTGCTCGCGCAACTCATCGACCAGGCGCTCGTCATTCCAGCGGTACGTATCGACCTTCATGCGCATTAAAATACCCTGAAGCTGAGCCTTGAGCTCGGGACGCTCGTCCAAAAAACGTTGCATCTCGGCATATTCGTCGCACACGCAAAACACCTTGTTGGGCGAATTAACGGAGCTCTTCTCGTTATCCTGGCGATAGCACAAAATGGGGTCCGCAATAAACGCGGCACGCTCGGCGCAAGCCCAAACCTTAAAGTTAAAGCCTGCGTCCTGATACGAGGCACCCGGCGTGGGAAGGAACCGAATCTGATTGTCGTTGAGGAACTGGCGCCGATAGATAGCCGACCAAATGGAAGGTTTGCGGTAGAAGATGCCCGGGCAATCGACGGGGCGATACGCGGCGCCCGTCATATGCTCGTCGATAATCCCAAACAGCTCACGGCGCTCGCTGGGCGTGGACCAATACAGGTAAAAGTCGCCCTTCACCACATCGGCATGCTCAGTATCGGCCTTGGCGACCAGCTTTTGGAGCGAATCCTCAAACATAAAGTCGTCGGACTCAAGGATGCCCACGTACTCACCGCGCGCCATCTCCAGGCCGCGGTTCATCGAGTCGCCGTAACCGCTGTTGGCCTTGTCGATCATCTTTACACGGGGGTCGCGCTCCATGTACTCGCGGATGATATCCGGCGAGCTATCAGTGGAACCGTCGTTGATACAGATGATCTCGATGTCCTTAAGCGTCTGCGCCACGGCGGAATCGAGGCACTCGCGCAGGTAGCGTTCGACATTGCAGGTGGGAACAAGCAGCGAAACTTTAGGGGTATCAGAGTTCTGCAAGAGAACCTCCTGTTGAATAGCGTGTAACAGGGTTATTTTAGCAGCCGAGCTGCGGCGGGCGGCAGCGCTTGGAATTAGATAAAGCGCTCCACGCAGGCTTTGAGACCGCGAGTCGAAAGATAGAACAGCGTGGCATCTGCAATCGAAACGCCCGAGGTCGCCGCAACGAGCTTGTGGGCAACACGGCGAACGGCGCCCTTAGCAGGCATATCCGCCCACTCCGTTCCCAAAAACGTCGTAAGGTCCATGTTGACGCGAGCCGCCACACGATGGAAGTCATCGGCATCCAAGCGCGCAAGGTCGAACACAATGAGGTCCAAAAACCAAGTTATCAACTCGCCGGGACACAGGTCCAAAAGACCGTAAGCCGCCCAGTCCTCCAAGACCTCCTCGAGCATCCTCATGTGGGCGTCAAGCTTTTTGGCACGAGCCTCGGCACTGTTGAACTCGTGCGTCGCCGATTCGCTCTCCATCACGTAGTGGTAGAACTTGTCCGGCATGACGACGGTCCTGCGGGCAAGCGCATAAGCCGCAAATTGGAAGACGACGTCCTCGCCCAAAGCCAAACCGGGGGCGAAGCGAATACCTTCGCGATTGAGCAGCTCGCGCGAAAAAGCCGCGCGGCAGGCATAGGGCTGCGCATTCGAATGGAACAGCAGCTGGGGATCACGGGCGCCGAAGGTACCAGCTTTGGGGCTCATGAGTTGCTGGACGCGTTTGGGGGCAGCATCGGCAGGTTCACAGACGCCGCCATAAACGGCGGCCTCGGCATCCGCAGACTCCATGGCATGCAGCACGCGCTCGACCGTCTGGGCATCGATGTAATCGTCGGCGTCCACAAAAAAGACGGTCTCGCCCTCGGCGGCATCGATACCGGCATTTCGAGCGCACGAGACGCCCGCGTTTTCCTGGTCAATCACCAGTACACGATCGTCGGCCTGCGCGATCTGGCGCAACGCGTTCAACGAATCATCAGTCGAACCGTCGTTGACGCAGACAACCTGAATCGAGCGCTCGGACTGGGCCAACAGCGAATCGAGGCATCGCTGAATCGAGCGCGCAGAGTTGTAAACGGGGACGACAATGGTAGCTTTAGGACACGAGGCCTCTCCCATGCCGACCTACCCCCTCAGCGATTCGATGAGGAAGGCGGCGACCACGCCTGGGCCTCCAACCGAGGCGTAATACTTAGCACGCCCCAAGGCACCATCCGTCGCAAAACTCGGATGCTCGTCAACCCAGCCCTCAGGATCTTTGAGGATGGCAGCGAGATTCGCGCGCTTCCACGGCTTGAGGTCGTCAAGCGAAAACTCCCCCGCGTCCAAGGCCGCTTGGAATTCCTTGGCCATCTGCACCAGGAACTCCTTATAGAACTTAGGCGCCAGGCGCACGTAGTTCCACATGTACGAATCGTACTTAATGAGCTGATTGAACTTGAGCATGCGCGCGACGTCATCACTTGCGTGGTCGCGGGCATAATCCTCTCGAATCCAACGCTCAATCTCGGCATACTCGGTATTGACGCAAAAGACCTTAGCCGAAGAATTGACCGAGGAATTCTCGTTGTCCTGGCGATACGACAACACGGCATCATGCAGGTAAACAGCCTTATCAGCGCACGCGATCACCTTAAAGGCGAATGACGTGTCCTGAAAGGATGCCCCCGGAGTCGGCAGGAACGTAATGCCGTTGCGCTCAAGAAAATCGCGACGGTACACGGCCGACCAAATCGACGGCTTTTGCTTAAAGAACTGAGTCGTATCGCTCGGGTGCACCGGCTTGCCGCAATCCTGAGGTCTAAACATCTCGTGCAGCGAGCGGCGCTCCTCAGGCTTAGACCAGTAGAAATCAAAGTTCGCCTTCGCGAAGTCGGCATTATTGCTATCGGCGGCCGAGACAAGCTTTTCGAGTGCGTCGGACGCCATAAAGTCATCGGACTCCAAGATGCCCACGTACTTGCCACGCGCCATCTCCAGACCGTGGTTCATCGAGTCGCCGTAACCGCTGTTGGCCTTGTCGATCATCTTGACGCGCCTATCGCGCTCCATGTACTCGCGGATGATATCTGGCGAGTTGTCGGTCGACCCGTCGTTAATGCAGATGATCTCAATATCCTTGAGCGTCTGCGCCAGGGCGGAATCGAGGCACTCGCGCAGGTAGCGTTGAACATTGTAAATGGGAATAAGCAGCGACAGAACAGGGCTGCCAGAGGCGTTAGTAGACAAATGTGCTCCTTAGGAAATACCTGTCGTTTCATGGTATCAAAGGGTCAGCGCGCCAGCGGGCGTTTATATAATCTATGGAGCCTCTTGCGGGCAAAGCAGCCCCACGTCATGCGGCGGGCCCATGGCAGGTTCCTGCGTTTTATTCAAAGCTTGCCGCCAAGGTGCGCCGAGCCTTTACAATAGGACAGTCCCAAGGACGTATTCGATAGCTTCCGCGCAGCACTCGCCCGCCGCGCGTGAAAGGATATATTGCCCCATGCCTTCAACCCTCCCCGCTCCCATCGATAAGCTCGCCATCGTCGTCGTTACGTACAAGCGCCAGGAACTCCTGGCCAACTTGTTCGACTCCATGACCGAGCTCACGGCAACGCCCTGGCGCATCGTGATTGTCGATAACGAGAATTCGCGCGAGACCGAGGCCATGTGCACCGCATTCAACGAGCGCTTGGCCAACCTGTGGGGCATCGACACCGAGCAGCCCGACGCGCAGGGCGGCACCGACCGCGTCATCTACGCACCGCAGCTCGAAAACGGCGGCGGTGCGGGCGGCTTCTCCGCCGGCACTAAATGCGCCTACGACCTGGGCGCCCAGTGGTTCTGGGTGATGGACGACGACGTGCTCGTCATCCCCGAAGGCATCGAGCGCTTGGCCAAGTGGACCGACCGCTACGATGTCATCCAGGGTTCGCGCCTGGATTTCGACGGCGGCGCGTTCTTTTGGCAGTACCAACTGATCCTTTCGCTCGGCATTCCAAACCCTGTCGCCAAGTGGGATCTGGGTCCCGAGGGCTACCGCACCATGAACCAGCTGTGCTTTGAGGGCGGCATGTTCTCGCGCCGCGTGGTCGACAAGATTGGCCTGCCCGACGCGCGCTTCTTTATCTACGGCGACGATGCCTGCTATGGCTACGTGGCCAGCCAGCACTTCCCCGCCGCCGTTGTTGCCGACGTGGTTCTCAAGCGCGCCCGCGCTGTCTCTAACTGGGATATCGCCGGCAAGCGCCAGCTCAACTCTACGAGCGACACCAACCGTTACTACATCATGCGCAACCGCGGTTATCTGGCCCGCTACATGCAGATCTACGGCGACTATCACCCCGTGCTGTTCCGTCTGGGCAACGCCGCGACCTTCTGCAAGGAATTTATTCGCCTGGCCGCCGTTGACAAGTGCTTTAAGACCGGAATTCCGGCGCTGCGCCGCGGCATGAAGGACGCCCGCAAGATCATCAAGGACCCCAACTGGAAGCCCATGCCGCCCATGAAGGACACCGAGTAACGGAAGCCGGAAACACCTCGGCGCTTAAAGCCGCTGGCACACCGTAGCCACATGCTGCCCATCAAAACCGAACCCCCAGCGCATGCGACCCACGCCGGGGCGTGGCACACGGATTTCGTCGATGCCGTCGCGCTCTATGTCGAGTAGCGACTGCACGGCCAGCAATTCCAGGCCCAGCGCATCCACATCGGGGTCATACATCAAGTTAATCGTTATCAGCGGGCGCTCGTCCAGCATGCCAATCGTGTCTGCTACGTCGAACACGGCACCCGTAGGGAAAACCTGGATGTCCCAGCGACCCGCGCCACACTTTCGCCTCGAGGCAGGATTGGCATAGCCCGGCAATCCAAAGCAGAGTCCTTGCAAGAGTAGGTGATATGGCAGCGGTGTATCTGGGTCGGTCGCACCGATTCCCGCATCTCCCAAGATGCGGCTTAGCGCCCGCCTCACGGTATCCTCGTTCCCATGGCACAGCCCGTCGCGAAACGCATCGACGTCTCGAATGTCTTCTGCAGCGCACTCAAACCACTCAATAATCACTAGACGCAAGGCCTGGCGAAGCTCGTTATTGGGCAATCGCAAAGCACGGAAGCGATCGCCATGCTCTGGCTCCTCAGTCATATCCGTCGTGAGAAAACCGGACAGATACAGCGCTGTCCACATGCCATCGTCAGGCGAGACATCTGGCTCTGCAGTGCCCAAACAAAGCGGGGCCTCAGCGCACCCATGGGCCTCGAGCAAATCAAACAAGACCGAAAGGCGGTCGAGATTCCACCCGGCAACTACCCTACTCAGGCAATCGGCATATCCATACAGATCGGCACGCACAGGCGCCGTGCAGCCTCGGCCCAGAAAACCGATCACACGCTCTGGACTCGAGCAATAGGCCCTGCCAAACCGATACCCCTCAAGCCATTCACGCGCATCATTCAGGTATTCCTCGCGCCCAGCATGATTCAACAGAGCCTCGACCTCGGCATCCGAAAAACCGAACCAACGGTCACACCACGCCGACAGCGGCGTCGTCAGACAATACGAGCAGCCGCGCGAAGAAAGCGCCGCTTCGGCAGGACCGGGACACTCCCCCATCAGACACGTCAGCCGCAACGAATCGCGCGCAGTGGCAATGGCGTCAAACAGTGCACGGTCAAGTAGTTCTGCCGGATCGGCGTCGGAAGCGTCCCTCGCGCTCGCACGGCGAGACCACGCCGCATCGTACCCATCAACGAGCAATACAACCTGCTCATCGCAGGCAATCTCCAGCAGCTCTATGAGCACACCGAGCACCGAGTCAACCTCGTCCGCGCTCGCCACGCCACGCGCGACACGTTCGATGTGACGCACCTTATCTCGAGCTAAATCCGGAGCCTCCAAGAGCGCCAACAAGCGAGCGCACTCGCCCGAAAGGGCATCGCGCACGACGTCGGCAACAGCGGGGCCACGCCTCGCAGCGCCAGAAAAGTCCAGCGATATCACCGGATAGCAAGCGTACTCATCCCGATAGCGCCCGCCGTTCGCATCCCAAATCTGAGCATCGGCAAACAAACGCTGACCAGAGCGACCGACCGCTGGACGCTCCAGAAAAGCCCTGAGCATCGACAAGTTCATGCTCTTGCCAAAACCCTCGGGTCGACAGCACACCACAACGGACGCGTCGCAGTCCAACACATCGGCAATAAACATGGTCTTGTCAACCAGCATGCAACGACCAATGGCATCGGCAAAATCATGCACACCGACCGGCAAAACCGCATCATCGACATGGTTGACAAGCCGTACGCCAAAAGTATCGGCACTGTTGCAATACTCCTGTTCAGACACCGTAACTTCTCCCTAAAACGCAGCACGAAGCCCATTGTAGCGAGCAGTTCAAGTGCAACGCTGGATCCGTGCAAAGGCATCGGGCAACGGTAGGAACAAAGGCCTTGAGGGGGCATAACAAATCGTTGTGCAACAAAATGGGGCCCGATGCAACTGCACCGGCCCCCATTGCGAATCTTTAGCTGTCGGGCAACCGAAAGGGACTACTCCTCGGAGTCGTTCTGCCCAGCAGCCTTCTTTTGCTGATCGAGCTTATGCTTACCACTTACGATAGACGTAGCGCCCAGTGTGGCCAAGCTTGCACTGGCAAGGCTCGCCATCACGATCAAGTCGCCCGTCTTGGGCATATTGCCGCCAGATGACTTGGTAGTTGTAGTCGTCGTGGTAGTAGTGGTCACCGTTTTGGAGCCATTTTGCTCTTGGCTCTGGTTGTCGGCACCGCTCTTGTCGTCGTCTTCGGACTGTTTCTTTTCGTCCTCGCCCTGCTGCTTTTCGCCCTCGGTCTTGCTCTTGTCCTTCTCCTCAGATTCAGACTTCTTATCCTTGTCCTTCTCCTCAGAGCTAGAACCCTTATCGGATTCAACCTTCTCGGATGCCTCGTCCTTGGAGTCGCCCTTTGCAGCCTCAGCCTTTTCCGTGGAAACCTGATCAGAGTTGTCCTTGTTCTGAGTCGAGCCATTATTGACGCCAGCCATCAGCGAAGAGCCCAGCGTAGAACCAAGCTGCACGGAGAAAGAGGGCTTCTTATCCGGCGAAGCAACGGGAGCGTCCGGCGCCTTATTCGAGTCGTCCTTGGAAGCATCGGAATCAGGGGTTGCGTCAGAGCCAGAGCCGTTGTTAGAGCCGGTGTCAACGGACGAATCGCTCGAGCCGGTGGATGAGTTAGAGGTGTCAGCGTCGGTCGAACCAGAAGCGTCGCTGTCCGTATTGCCGGCAGAGCTTGAAGACGAATCGCCCGCAGCAGAGCCGTTCGAATTGGAGCCGTTCGAGGTAGAGCCGTCGTTGGTAGTGCCACCAGCAGAGCCATTACCGTCAGCATCGGTCGAGGGCGCATCCATCCTGTCATCGTTGGCATCGTCACTCGAGTCGTCATTCGAATCAGGTGTCGGCGAGGGCGCCGGTGTGGGCTCGGGCTGCACGGGCGTCGCAGCGGCAGCCTCATCCTCGGCGATAAAAACCAAGCAGTCCTTCAGCTCATTTTTATAACGATTCTTCCAGCCCTCATGATACTGGGGCTGACTCGAAAACTTAGTGGCGACATTGTTGACCACGCTATTGGAGAGCGCCGTCACAAACTCGCGGTCGGACATATCGTTGGAAAGATTCGCCCAGCGGAAAAAGTCCCTGCAGCCACCGGTGCCGCACATGTTGGTGATGCTCCACACCATGCCCTTGACGCAATCGGCGCGGCCCGAAATATCAATGCCCAGGCCGCTCTTGAGCCACGCCTCGGTCACCGCATAGTACGAGTTGTACGCATACGCATCCTGCAGAGCCGAAAACTCAGCAGGATCGGTGTTATAAGCACCTTGGAAGGCATCCTGCGCGATATGGCCCAGCTCAGTGAGCTGGCCGTTCTCGTACATGGCATTGCTCGTGTTGGAAATCTCGTTGCCGCGATCAATCGCAGCTTTAAGCATGCCGTACTTAGCAGAATCGTAGTTGTAGACCTGCTTCATAAACGGAATGAGCGACCAACGACGGTCGAACTGGTAATAGCCCAGCGCGTTGTAGCCGTCACCATACGAAAAGCCCTGGTTATAGTTGCCGTGGCTCTCGTATTTGGTGAAGTACTTCATCTCGGCGGTCACGTTGACAAACGAAACGCCCTGAACCGACCTCAGCACGCCCGAGAAGGATTGCTGGGTGTAAAGGCCCTTATCGATATCGGTGGCATCCGAGGCTACGCCCGGCGTGGGCTCCTCGGCAGCGGCGGGTGCCGGCACGGAAACGGCGCCAAACGAAAGCGCCAGCGTCAGGCCCGCGACAATCGCGGAATGCTTGGGCTGCATAAGATCCTCCCTGCATTGGTGTAGTTAAAGTTCAGTTTGCAAAGATAAAAATAAGTATTGCAGCTCGCCCGTTGTTACACAACAACCCCTCGGTAAACGGCAACAACCCTCCGCGAAATCTTAAGGAATTACGCTCAACCTACAGCTTAATGTCAAAGTTGATCTCGGGAACGGCGGCCAAGTCGGCCAACGTCACGCCGTCGACGTACTTTTCGATCACGTCGTCCAAACCGCGCCAGAACTTGACGGTCGAGCACAAATCGCTGCGGGTGCAGCTGTTGTCGATGCCGTCGCACGCCACCGGAGCCGTGCTGCCCTCGACGGCACGCAGGATGTCGCCGGCACGCACCTCGGCCGGGTCCTTGGCCATCATGTAGCCACCGCCCTTACCGCGCACGCTCTTAAGCAGGCCCGCCTTCATGAGCGGACGAACCAGCTGCTCCAGATACTTTTGCGAGATATGCTCGCGGTCGGCAACCTCGCGCAGGGCAATCTTGCCCTCGGCGTCGCCCAGCGCCGCGATATAGATCATCAGTCGGAGGGCATAGCGGCCCTTAGAAGAAATGAGCATACCTACCCTCCCATCGTTACTGGGACAAAACCAGGCTTGTTTGTCCCAAATCCTATGCACGCGGGGCAAACAAACCTGATTTTATGTCCCTCATCTAAAAAGTCGAGTGGATTAGTCGGGTTTTCCCTTGACTAACGCCGAACCCATAGTAACTTTATTCCGAGAAGATTCCTAGGGTTTAGTACACCTATGAGTACACCATATACAGAGAGGGACAGCATGAGCGCAAATCCGCTGCTTTCCATCGAAGGTCTGACCGCCTCCGTGGACGAGAAGACCATCCTCCACAACGTCAACCTCAACGTCGCCGCCGGCGAGACCCACGTTCTGATGGGACCCAACGGCGCCGGCAAGTCCACCCTCGGCCACCTGGTCATGGGCGACCCCGTCTACACGGTCAACGACGGCCGTATCGTCTTTGACGGCCAGGACATAACCGAGCTCACCACCGACAAGCGTTCGCGCGCCGGCCTGTTCCTGAGCTTCCAGGCCCCGGTCGAGATCTCAGGCGTGCCGCTGTCGAGCTTTTTGCGTGCCAGCATCGCCGGCCGTCCCGGCCTGGAGATGAAGGGCAAGGAATTCCGCCGTCGCGTCAAGGAGCTCGCGGCCGAGCTCAACATGGATACCGCCTACCTCAACCGCGAGTTGGGCGTAGGCTTCTCGGGCGGCGAGAAGAAGAAGGTCGAGATGCTCCAGCTTCTGCTGCTGCAGCCCAAACTCGCCATCCTGGACGAGACCGACTCAGGCCTGGACGTCGACGCCCTGTCCACCGTCAGCCACGGCATGGACGCGTACCGCAAGAGCTGCGACGGCTCCATGCTCATCATCACGCACAACACGCGCATCTTGGAGCACCTGGATGTCGACCGCGTCCACGTTATGGTCAAGGGCCACATCGTGCGCGAGGACGATGCCTCGCTCATCCCCTGGATCGACAAGAATGGTTTTGAGACCTTCGAGCGCGAGGCCGCCGAGCAGCGCGCCCAGGCCGAGGCCGCCGCTGCCGAGCAGCAGGCGTAAAGGGGCGACGCAATGACCAAGAACCGCACCGAGGTCGCGGACATCGACCGCAGCCTCTACGACTTCACCTATGGCGAGGAGGGATTCGAGCGCCTCGACGCCGGCATCACGCCCGACATCGTGCGCGAGATCAGCGCAAAGAAGGACGAGCCGCAGTGGATGCTCGACCTGCGCCTCAAGTCCCTCGAGATCTTCAATCGCTTCCCCGACCCGACGTGGGGCCCCTCCATCGAGGGCCTGGACATGGACAACATCGTCACCTACGTCAAGCCCAACACCGACCAAAAGCACGACTGGGAGTCGGTGCCCGACGACATCAAGAACACCTTTGAGCGCCTGGGCATCCCCGAGGCCGAGCGTAGCTACCTGGCAGGCGTCGGCGCGCAGTACGACTCCGAGCTCGTCTACCACAACATGCAGGACACGGCGTCCAAGATGGGCATCGTCTACTCCGGTATTGAGGAAGCCCTGCACGATCCGCAGTGGGAACCGCTCATCCACGAGAAGTTTATGACGCTCATCCCGCCCACCGACCACAAATTTGCGGCCCTGCACGGCGCCGTATGGTCGGGCGGCTCGTTTGTCTACGTGCCCAAGGGCACCAAGCTCGATTTCCCGCTGCAGAGCTACTTCCGCCTTAACGCCAAGGGCGCCGGCCAGTTTGAGCACACGCTCATCATCGTCGAGGACGACGCCGACCTGCACTTTATCGAGGGCTGCTCCGCGCCCAAGTACAACGTGGCCAACCTCCACGCCGGCGCCGTGGAGCTCTTTGTGGGCAAGCGCGCGCACCTGCGCTACTCGACCATCGAGAACTGGTCCAAGAACATGTACAACCTCAACACCAAGCGTGCGCGCGTGGACGAGGACGGCGACATCGAGTGGATCAGCGGCTCCTTCGGCAGCCACGTGGGTTACCTCTACCCCATGAGCGTGCTCAACGGCCGCCGCGCCCGCTCGAGCTTTACCGGCATCACCTTTGCCGGCGCCGGCCAGAACCTCGATACCGGCTGCAAGGTCGTGCTCAACGCGCCCGAGACCTCGGCGACCGTCGAGACCAAAGGCATCTCCAAGAGCGGCGGCATCCAGACCTTCCGCAGCTCTATCGTGGCCACGCCCAAGGCGGAGGGCTCCAAGGCAACCGTGAGCTGCCAGTCGCTGATGCTCGACGACCAAAGCCGCTCCGACACCATCCCCGCTATGGACATCCGAGCCAAGAATGTCGACATCGGCCACGAGGCCACTATCGGCCGCATCGGCGACGACAAGGTGTTCTACCTGATGAGCCGCGGTATCTCGGAGGAAGAGGCCCGCACCATGATTGTCAACGGCTTTGCCAACCCGGTCTCCAAGGAGCTGCCGCTGGAGTACGCCGTCGAGATGAACAACCTGATCAAGCTCGAGATGGAAGGAGCGATCGGATAATGAAACAGGAAACCAACACCGCTGCCACCACGCTCGAGCAGGTCAACGCGATGCCGGCTGCCACATGGGGCTGGCTGAAGATGAATCAGACCAAGCTCGAGCTCTCTGATGAGCTTGCCGCCGCTCCCACCGAGACCGTTGAGGTCGAGGGCTTGGAAGAGCAGTTTACTGGCGTGGCAGACGCCTTCGACACCGCCATGGACGCCATGGCCGAGCGCTTCCCCGAGCGCCGCGCCTCCGCGCCCGGCGATGCCGCCGACCGCGCCCGCATCACGCCCGAGACCGAGCTCGACGTGCCCGCAACCTCCGTCTACCAGGCCGGCGCCATTAAGCTCGAGGAAGAGCTCTCCCCTGCTGAGGCCTTCGAAACCGGCATGGGTGAGGCTGCCTACGCCTACTTGGCCGAGCACGCTACCAAGCGCATCGTCATCGATGTGCCCGCATACAAGCACGCCACGGTTACCGTGCGCGTGAGCGGTGTCGATGCAGCCGCGGCCATCGCCGCCATCGACGTCGTCGCCCGTCCTCAGTCGACGCTCGATCTGCTTATTGCCCTGGACTCCCCCGTTGCCGGCCAAGGCGTCGTGGGATCCGTGCTGCGCGTGTGCGCTCACGAGTACGCCACCGTCAACGTGACCTGCACGCAGACGCTCGACGATAGCTGGATCGCGCTCGACGACACCGGCCTGTTCCTGGACGAGGGCGCGCGCGTCAACGTGCAGCACATCGTCCTAGGTGCCGGCGCCAGCGCCACCGGCCTTGCCGGCGACCTGCTGGGCGATACCGCCAAGGTCACCATCGATACTGACTACCTGGGCGCCCGCGAGCAGGTGCGCGACTTTAACTACGAGCTGCGCCACCGCGGTCGCAAGACCGAGTGCGAGATCGACGCCAACGGCGTGCTGACCGGCACGTCCAAGAAGGTCTACCGCGGCACCATCGACCTCGTGCACGGCTGCAAGGGCGCAACCGGCACCGAGCGCGAGACGGTGCTTTTGGCCAACAAGGGCGTCGACAACAAGACCGTTCCCGTCATTCTATGCGACGAGGACGACGTCGCCGGCAACCACGGCGCCACGATCGGTCACGTCCGCGACGAGCAGCTGTTCTACCTCGCCTGCCGTGGCCTTGACCAAAACGCCGCCGAGGACCTGTTCATCCGAGCCAAGCTGGAGGACGCCGCGCTTTCCGCCACCGACGAGCGCACCCGCGCAGCCGTCGTCCGCCTGGGCAACAACCTGATCGACAACTTTGAAGAGGAGCTCGCATGATCGACACCGAGCACGTTAAATGCGACACCTGTACCGTCCCCGAGCCCATGGAGCTCGACGCCAGCGACGAGGCTTCGCGCGGCTGGCCTACCGTAGATATCGAGACCAACCCCTACAAGGGCCAGTTCCCGCTGTTTCAGCAGCACCCCGAGATCGCCTTCCTCGATAGCGCCGCCACTGCGCAGCGCCCCGCCTGCGTGCTTGACGCCGAACGCGACTTCTACCAGCGTATGAACGCCAACCCGCTGCGCGGCCTGTACTCGCTGTCCGTCGAGGCCACCGATGCCATCGCGAAGGTGCGTCAGCAGATCGCTGACGTCATCGGCGCTCCCCAGGCCAACGAGGTCGTCTTCACCCGCAACACGAGCGAGTCGCTCAACCTGGTCGCCAAGAGCTTTGCGCCCACGGTGCTCGAGCCCGGTGACGAGATCGTCATTACCATCATGGAGCACCACTCCAACCTGATCCCTTGGCAGCAGGTCTGCCGCGAGACCGGCGCCAAGCTCGTCTACCTCTACCCCACCAAGACCGGTCAACTCACCACCGATGAGGTTCTGTCCAAGGTGGGCCCCAAAACCAAGATCCTGGCCGTGGGTCAGGTTTCTAACGTGCTGGGCGTCGAGAACCCGGTCAAGAACCTCGGCAAGCTCGTCCACAAGTACGGCGGCTATCTGGTCGTCGACGGCGCGCAGTCGCTGCCGCACATGCCGGTCGATGTGGCCGACCTGGGAGCCGACTTCTTTGCCTTTAGCGCACACAAGGCCATGGGCCCCATGGGCATTGGCGTGCTGTGGGGCAAGATGGACCTGCTGAACGCCATGCCGCCCATGCTCACCGGTGGCGAGATGATCGACTCTGTCACCGAGCAGGACGCCGTCTGGGCGCCCGTCCCCGAGAAGTTCGAGGCCGGCACGCAGGACGCCGCCGGCATCTTCGCCACGGGCGCCGCCCTTGATTACCTGGTCAACACGGTGGGTTACGAGAACATCCAGGCCCGCGAGCAGGCACTCGTCCACTACCTGATGGGCGAACTCATGCAGCTCGACTTTGTCCAAATCATCGGTTCCATCTACTGGGACAACCACCACGGCGTTGTGAGCTTTAACGTCAAGGGCATCCATCCGCACGACGTCGCGAGCATCATGGACATGGACGGCGTCTGCATCCGCGCCGGCCACCACTGCGCGCAGCCGCTGCTCACCTGGCTGGGCGTCGAGAACCTTGCCTGCTGCCGCGCCAGCGTGGCCTTCTACAACGACAAGGCCGACATCGACAAGTTCATCGCCGGCCTGCATCACGTTTGGAGCACGTTCAATGGGTAATCTGTACACCTCCACCACGTTTATGGAGCACAACTCGCACCCCGACTATAAGTACGAGATGGATGCTCCCACGCACGAGCACGACGGTATCAACCCCAGCTGCGGAGACGAGCTCACCTTGCAGCTGCGTGTCGAGAACGATGTAATCGAGGAAGCCTCGTTTACCGGGCACGGCTGCGCCATAAGCCAGGCCAGCGCCGACATCATGGCCGACCTCATCACCGGCGAGACCGTCGATGAGGCGCGTCGCTTGGCAGGGCTCTTTCTCGCCATGATTCGTGGCGAGCAGCTCTCCGAGGAGGACCTGGAAGACCTGGACGAGGCCGCCCAGCTCCAGGACATCTCGCACATGCCCGCCCGCGTCAAATGCGCCGAGCTCGCCTGGCGCACCCTCGACGGCATGCTCACGGGACAAAATAATCAGTAGTATTTGTCCCAAATCTTAAGAATTTTGTTGGCCGAATCGCTTGACTAAGAGTGGTTCGGCCATTTTCTATTCCGAGAGCTCAGCCTGAGCCTTCACCCGCACATAAGCGCGCGCGATACGAGATACGGTACTCTTACTGATTCCCGTATACCGTTCGATCTCGCGCACCGTGTTGCCGCCATCGTGCAGAGCGAAAATGATTCTGTCTCGCCGCGAGGGCGCAACGGTCTTGAGTTCGTTGAGCGGAACCCCGAGACTCTTCGCCATCGTGTCGGCAAAAGCGTGGCGTTCCCACTCTGTCTCTTTCATATCGCACAGTGCCGGCTCGCTGCCGTCGGGCGTCGAAAGCGAATAGGCAATAAAGCCCTCGGCAGAACCAAAAAGTTCAAGCACGCAAGAAGGATCAGAAAATCCCCTCGCGGCATCGGCCGCATCACAGTCGTAAGCGCGTAGATGTTCCGCAAAGCTGCTCCAGGGATAACGCTCAATGAGACTGATGCCCACCTCCTGCGGATCGGCGTGTACGGAGCGAATGGCGGCCATCAGATGACGGTCGGTATCGAGCGAACGACGATCAAAACGGTTCTGGAACAGATGCCCTGTGCGCCCCGTGCGTTTATTGAACCGCCGCGCGTACGTCAAAAGCAGCCGATGCATCGCCGCGCTCATCCTGTCCTCGTAATCTGCAAGCACCAAATGCACGTGATTGCCCATAAGGCACCAGGCGATAACCGTCACGCCCGCCTTGCGGCAGCACTCGCGCATCAGCTCCAAAAACTCCCACCGGTCTTCATCGCCCTCAAAGATGAGCTGCTTGCCCGCACCGCGAGCACAGACATGGTAAAAGCCCGTAACCGTTCTCCAAACGCGCTGCATGGCGCTCCCTTCGCCGGGATCTGCTTGCCATCCAATACAGCACGATTGAAGCGTGCCATCAAAACATTCACGCAAAACAATACACTCGCGCGGCCAAAGGCAGTAAACGGGCGGCGAACGGCACCGTTGCAACAGGTCAACCCCTGCAACGCTTACAAGAGCCGACCAAAAGCTTGCCAAAAACGGACCCCCTCTACGGAAGTTCACGACCACAGAACATAGCGTTAAACCGTTTCAATTAAAACTTCCGGACTTCTCGCTACGAAAACTGAGCCGTTCACCGAATATTCCGTGCATTTCGCGGTATTATAGGGGCTGCATGTCATGTCCCTTTCGAAGGGTCGCCCGGCAATCGCCAGCCACGACCCCCAGACGGGACGCCAACACGATAGAGAGGAGAGGCATGCAGTACTCACAGGAAGTGGAGAACATGTGCCCCGTTGCCAAGGGTGCATACCACGGCCCCGCACCCATCCCCGAGGAGGGCAAGTGGGTCCAGGCTAAGGAGATTTCCGACATCTCCGGTCTTACGCACGGTGTGGGTTGGTGCGCACCTCAGCAGGGCGCCTGCAAGCTCACGCTGAACGTCAAGGACGGCATCATCGAGGAGGCCCTCGTTGAGACCATCGGCTGCTCGGGCATGACCCACTCTGCCGCTATGGCTTCCGAGATCCTTCCCGGTAAGACCATCCTCGAGGCCCTCAACACCGACCTCGTCTGCGACGCCATCAACGTTGCTATGCGCGAGATCTTCCTGCAGATCGTTTACGGCCGCAGCCAGACCGCGTTCTCCGAGGGCGGCCTGCCCGTGGGCGCCTCCCTCGACGACCTCGGCAAGGGCCTTCGCTCTCAGGTCGGCACCATGTTCGGCACCAAGGCCAAGGGCGCTCGTTACCTCGAGCTCGCTCAGGGCTACGTCACCCGCATGGCTCTCAACGACAAGAACGAGATCATCGCATTCGAGTTCCTGAACCTCGGTAAGTTCACCGACGCCGTCAAGGCCGGCAAGACCCCCGAGGAGGCCATCGCTGGCGCTATGGGCCACTATGGTCAGTGGGAGAACGCTGCCAAGTACATCGACCCGCGCACCGACGAGGAGACTCACTCCGTCGCCAGCGTGTTCCCGGTTCACGAGTAGAAAGGGAGGGAAATAACTATGACTGTTACGTTCGAAGGTTACGAGCGCCGCGCTGACAAGATCAACAAGTGCCTCGCCGACAACGGCATCGCCTCCCTCGAGGAAGCTCTGCAGATCTGCACCGACAAGGGCTTCAACCCGCGTGAGATCGTCAACAACACCCAGTCCATCGCCTTCCAGAACGCCGAGTGGGCTTACACCCTCGGTTGCGCTCTCGCTGTCAAGCGTGGCGCCAAGTCCGCTTCTGAGGCTGCCGCCATCATCGGCGAGGGCATCCAGGCCTTCACCGTTCCCGGCTCCGTCGCCGAGGACCGCAAGGTCGGTCTGGGCCACGGCAACCTGGGCGCTATGCTGCTCTCCGACGACACCGAGTGCTTTGCCTTCCTGGCTGGCCACGAGTCCTTCGCTGCCGCTGAGGGCGCTATCGGTCTGGCTCTGAACGCCAACAAGGCTCGCAAGAAGCCGCTGCGCGTTATCCTCAACGGTCTGGGCAAGGATGCCGCCCAGATCATCGCCCGCATCAACGGCTTCACCTATGTGAAGACCCAGTTCGACTACTACACGGGCGAGCTCAAGGTCGTCGAGACCATCCCCTACTCCGATGGTCCCCGCGCTGCCGTTAACTGCTACGGCTCTGACGACGTCCGCGAGGGCGTTGCCATCATGTGGCACGAGAACGTCGACATCTCGATTACCGGTAACTCCACCAACCCCACGCGCTTCCAGCACCCCGTCGCTGGCACCTACAAGAAGGAGCGCATCGAGGCTGGCAAGAAGTACTTCTCCGTCGCTTCTGGTGGCGGCACTGGCCGTACCCTGCACCCGGACAACATGGGCGCCGGCCCTGCCTCTTACGGCATGACCGACACCATGGGCCGCATGCACTCCGACGCCCAGTTCGCCGGTTCTTCCTCCGTGCCTGCGCACGTTGACATGATGGGTCTCATCGGCATGGGCAATAACCCCATGGTCGGTGCCACCGTCGCCTGCGCTGTCGCCGTCGAGGAGGCCCTCAAGGCCTAATCGCGCCCGCGCGATACTCATATAGTTGAGCTTGGAGCCGCTACCTTTCGAGGTGGCGGCTCTTTTTGTTTACACTGACGCAGGGTAGCTAATGCCGATATGTCAGTTGCGGCGAAATACGAGATGTGATGAGATGGAGCGTCAGAGCGTCCATGACGCCCACCTGCCATATGTGCCCTTTACCGATTTGCCGAGTCTTTGCGACCCCATTGCCGATCACCTGTGCGACAATGCGCCGGACGAGAAAGGAATCCGATGGAATCGACTGATGTACTGGTAATTGGATCTGGCATTGCGGGCCTTTGCGCCGCCATCGAAGCGGCATGTACAGGTGCAGCCGTCACTGTGGCAAGCGCCGGCAAGACCATGAGTGGATCGAGCTTCTTCCCGGGTACCTGGGGCCTCGGCCTCATCGGTCCCGTCGACGAAGACGACGAACATGACCTCATCGGCACCATCCAGACCGTCGGAGGCGGTGTCGCCGACCCCGAGCTTGTCCAGACGTTTGTCCACGGCATTCCCCAGGCAATTGAATGGCTCGAGCAAGACCTGGGCGTTGAGCTCAAGCGTCCGCAAAACGCTGAGAGCGCCCAGCAAAAGCAGTTTATCCCCTGCTTCGACCACAAGACGCGCATGTGGCGCGGCCTCACCCGCAAGCCCCTTGAGGACGCTCTGACGACCCGGATCGAGTCGCTCGGCATTCGCCTGCTCCCCCGCCATGAGCTTATCGACCTTGTTGAGGATACGAACGGCAGAATAACCGGAACCATGCTCTACGACCTTATCGAAAATCGAATCGTGCCCTTTGCTGCCAAGGCCACGATCATCTCAGCCGGTGGCACAGGCGGTCTGTTCGAGCGCAGCCTCACTTCCGCCGACGTGCTCAGCTCCTCGCAGGCCATCGCACTGGCGCACGGTGCATCGCTGACTAATATAGAGTTTATGCAGATGATGCCGGGCTTCATCGAGCCCAAGCGCAACCTGGTCTTCAACGAGAAAACCTGGCGCTACGTACATGTAGACCAGCCGGTAGATATTGCCGACGACAAGCTGGACGACCTGCTCGAGCAGCGCTCTGGATATGGTCCCTTCACGTCACGCTTGGCCTCCCGCGCTATCGATCTCGTCATCGATCAGGCAGGTGTCGAAGGCCTGGCACTCCACTACGACTTCCCCCGCGAGGATGTCCCAGAGTTTGTGCAGACCTTTGCCACCTGGCTGCAAGACGAGCACGGCATCGCCCCGACTGACGAGATGCGCGTTGCGATGTATGCCCACGCCGCTAACGGCGGCATCAAGATCGATAAGACTGCGCACACGGGCGTTGAGGGCCTCTACGCTTGCGGCGAGGCGACAGGCGGCATGCACGGCGCCGACCGCATCGGTGGCTTGTCAAGCGCCAACGGCATCGTGTTCGGGCGCATCGCAGGCGCATCGGCAGCCCTTGCAGCGCAGAATGCACCTGAGATGGCCCCGAAGACGGATATCGACCTCCCCCAGCATGGCATTGCCACAACAGATGCCGAACGCCTGACACACAGCCTTAAGCACACGATGAGCACCTATTGCATGATCAACCGCACCGAGACGGGCCTATCCGAGGCACTACACGAGCTTGAGGGCTTGAAGACAGAGGCAACGACCTTGAGCACACAGAAAGCCCAGGACAGCGAAGTCGCAGCCCTCGCCCGCCTGCAATCGCAGATTCAACTAGCACAGGAAATGGTCAAAGCCATGCGTAAACGAACCGAAAGTCTCGGATCGCACTATCGAACGGACTAAACTGGACACCCATCTAAAGCAGAACACAACTAATCGATATCTATGGGCCCCATGAGCTCGAGGTGGCACGGGGCCTATTCGTGTCCGCACGGCAGCGTATCCTTATTCTTAATACAGAGCGGGCAAAGCCCGCACAGACAATAGACCAGCGAGGAGGAGATATGGACAGTAGTGATATCGAGAAGTGGCGTGTCAAACTTGATAGCTACGCCAATGTGGAAGACGGCGTTGAGTATTGGCTCGCACGCGATTTAATGGAACCCATGGGGTACACTCGATGGGAGAACTTCGCCGAAGTTGTTAAGAGGGCAAAAGTCTCGTGCGAAACAAACAAAACTCCAGTTGATTACCATTTTCGTGATACCACGAAAATGGTAACTGCCGGTGTCGCCGCTCGCGCGGTTAAAGACTACAAACTTACGCGCTATGCATGCTATTTAATCGCACAGAACGGAGATTCAAACAAGCCAGAGATCGCGCTCGCCCAGGCATACTTTGCCGTGCAGACGCGCCGCCAAGAGCTCATAGAGCAGCGCTTCGCAGAGATTCAGCGCTTGCAGGCGCGCCACTCGCTATCCGATTCAGAGAAACAGCTCTCGGGTATTGCATTCAAACGCGGCGTGGACTCCAAAGGATTCGCGATCATCAAGTCGAAGGGCGATGAGGCGTTATTCGGCGGCAGAAGCACGGCGGAAATGAAGCAGCAGCTCGGCGTACCCAAGAGCGCGGCATTGGCGGACAGGTTAGCCGATGTCCTCATCAAAGCAAAGGACCTTACGAACTCGATGACGGCCTTCAACGCCGAGGAACACGACCTGTACGGCCTGGACCAGATCAAGCAAGAGCACGTCGAGAACAACACAAGCGTGCGTGGCAGCCTCATCGACCGCGGAATTGTCCCCGAGAACCTACCGCCTGCCGAGGATACAAAAAAGCTCGAGCGTCACGTGAAGGCAGACGAGAAGAAACTCAAGGAGGGTACTGACGGTTTTACCGATCCCCAGGGTAGGCTCGATCTGTGAAAGCGGCAGTGCCCTTTCGGGTTCGACCCCATGCGAGGTCAACAAAAACGCGACCAACCTAAGCTAGTCGCTTTAACAATCTTTGGGTGGGCCGTCAGGGGGTCAGCCTGTTTTGCAGGCGGCCACTGCGGCGGTTGGCGTCTTGCGCGCTACGCTGGTAAACGCTTATGCGTTTCCTCAGCTCCGCGCCCTTTCGGGTTCGACCCCATGCGAGGTCAACAAAAAAGACGACCAACCGAAGTTGACCGTCTTAACTTGTTTTGGTGGGCCGTCAGGGGGTCGAACCCTGGACCTTGGGATTAAGAGTCCCCTGCTCTACCAACTGAGCTAACGACCCAAAGCTAAAGTCCGTTGTGGCGGACTTTAGAGGAGATATCGTGTGGTGGGCCGTCAGGGGGTCGAACCCTGGACCTTGGGATTAAGAGTCCCCTGCTCTACCAACTGAGCTAACGACCCGATATCAACACGAAGCAAGAACTGGGGTGGGTAAAGGGACTCGAACCCTCGACCTACGGGACCACAACCCGTCGCTCTAGCCAACTGAGCTACACCCACCATGTCCTGTGCGCTTCGCGCTCGACTATTATTGCAAGGAACGCCACACGATGCAAGCCCCAATTTTCAAGAATTTTGAAAAGAGTTTTTCGGATCCATTTCGAGCATTTCCCACCGGTTTCATAGGAGTAAACTTGCCCCACTGCAAATGCTCGAAAGGAACGGCATGAAAGAACTCTCCAACCGCACGGCAACGTTTACCGATTCCGTCATCCGCCGCATGACGCGCATCTCCAATAAGTATGGCGCCGTCAACCTGTCGCAGGGCTTCCCCGACTTCGATCCCCCGGCGCAGCTGCTCAACAGCCTGAGCGCCATCGCCAGCGACCCCAAGCCGCTCTATCACCAGTACTCCATCACCTGGGGCTCCCAGGCCATGCGTGAGTCGCTTGCCGCCAAGCAGGAGCATTTTATGGGCATGCCGGTGAACCCCAACGAGAATATCGTAGTCACTTGCGGCTCCACCGAGGCCATGATGGCCGCCATGATGACGGTCACAAACCCCGGCGACAAGGTCGTCGTCTTCTCGCCATTCTACGAGAACTACGGCGCCGACACGATCCTCTCGGGTGCCGAGCCCATCTACGTGCCGCTTAACCCACCTGCGTTCGACTTTGACCGCGAGACTCTCGAGGCGGCCTTCCGCGACAACGATCCCAAGGCCATCGTCCTGTGCAACCCTTCCAACCCCTGCGGCAAGGTCTTTACGCGCGAGGAGCTCACCTTTATCGCCGACCTCTGCAAAAAGTACGACGCCTACTGCATTACCGACGAGGTATACGAGCACATCGTCTACGCGCCCCACGAGCACGTCTATATGGCCACGCTGCCCGGCATGTTCGATCGAACCATCAGCTGCAGTTCGCTGTCTAAGACGTACTCCATCACCGGCTGGCGTCTGGGCTACACTATCGCCCCTGCCGAAATCACCGAGCGCATCAAGAAGGTCCACGACTTCCTCACCGTGGGTGCCGCCGCTCCCCTGCAGGAAGCCGTTGTCACCGCCCTCAATTTCGACGGCAGCTATTACGATGAGGTCCTTGACCTCTATACCGCCAAACGCGACCTGTTCTGCCAAGGGCTCGATAGTATCGGACTTAAGCACAACGTACCGCAGGGCGCCTACTACGTGATGATGGATATCTCTGAGTTTGGCTACGACAGCGACCTCGAGTTCTGCGAGGACCTGGCCTCAAAGGTGGGCGTGGGCGCAGTGCCCGGCTCGAGCTTCTTCCGCGAGCCCGTCAACCATCTGATTCGTTTCCACTTTGCCAAGCGAGACGAGACGCTTAACGCGGCACTGGAGAACCTCAAGTCTCTACGTGATAAAATTAAGCCGCGCGGGTAAGGACGGCCTGGCAGCTAAAGTAGCCAAAGAAGCCTCGCACCGCCCGCCGCGTTGCGAGGCTTCTTTCTATAGCGCTTTCTTAAATGGTTTAGAGCTCTATACTTTAGTCACGGAGCAACTCGTCCCAGAGAGAGGAATACTATGGCAGAACAGCAGCTTATCGGAGCGCTCGAGGCGGGTGGCACCAAGATGGTCTGCGCCACGGGCTATGCAGACGGCACGGTCCTGGAGCGTGAGCAGATCGCGACCACGACCCCGCAGGAGACCGTTGAGGCCGTCAATGCATGGTTTGCCGACAAGGGCATCACCGCGCTGGGCATCGGCGCCTTTGGCCCCACCGCAGTCAACCCCGCGTCGCCCCAATACGGCAAGATCCTGGAGACGCCCAAAACGGCATGGCGCTACTTTGATCTGCTGGGCACCATCCAAAACGAGCTCAATATTCCCTGTGGCTACGACACCGACGTCAACGTTGCCTGCTTGGGCGAGGTCACCTTTGGTTGCGCCCAGGGCCTCACCGACGTGGTCTACCTGACCATCGGCACCGGCGTGGGCGCCGGCGTGCTCTCGGGCGGTAAGCTCGTGCACGGCATGATGCATCCCGAGGCCGGCCACATCCTGGTCACGCGCGACCCGCGCGACACCATCGGCGAGCATAGCGCCTGCCCCTTCCATGACAACTGCCTCGAGGGCCTCATCGCCGGCCCTGGCGTTAAAAAGCGCTGGGATGGCAAGAGCGCCGGAGACATGGCCGATGACCCGGAGGCCATGGACCTGCTCGCAGGCTATCTGGCACAGGCGCTCATGACCTACACGCTGTGCTACGCACCGCAAAAGATCATCATCGGCGGCGGCGTGGCCGACCACACCCCCATCGTGCCGCTCGCACGCAAAAAGTGCGCCGAGATGCTCAACGGCTATATCGTCACGCCCGAGGTCAACGACATCGATTCCTATATTGTCAACAACAGCCTCGAGGGCAAGCAGGGCATTATGGGCTGCCTGGCCCTGGGCGCACAGGCGCTTCAGTAGCAGACGCACCCACAGGGCGTGACGCGCCCGGCAAATCCGACCTACGGAACGACGCCACCACGCCTCATATAAGCCCTCAAATAAAAAGGCCGCCTAGGACCAAACAATACGTCCTAGGCGGCTTTTTTGGCGCACATCAGCGACCGTAAGATATATCGGAGCACAACGCCCGTTGCCGCTCCACAGCAGTCGATCATCACATCGGTGATCATGCCGGCGCGTCCCGGCACAAAGAGCTGAATCGTCTCGTCGATCGAAGGAATCAGCAGCAGGAACACCGCCGTGGGCAGCAACACGTCAAAGGTGCGCCGGCCCTCAAAATCAAAGGCGTGCGTTGCCAGGATGCCGAGCACCATATACTCGGTAAAATGCGCGCACTTGCGAACAACAAAGTTGGTCACCCATTCATATGGAAGTCCCACGCCGTGCAGGAAACCGCGGATAGCTTCCATGACCGTTAGGCTCAGCGAGCCCGATCCCGAGCCGGGAACCAGCGAATTGCCCCAGATCAAGAGCGCCATCAGGCAGGTCACGACCGCCCATTTTCGATTGATCTTAACCATGCAAAAGTTATGCCTCCGCGCGGAGCGGCGCGAAGCTGGCGGTACCGCCCTCGATAACGCTCAGATAGGCACGGCCCGTACGCTTGGCGGTAGAGGACTGCAGGCGCTCGATCTCTTCCTCGAGGATCTGATTGACGCGCTCGTGACGACGATTTTCCATAATGCCGGCGGCAATAGCCTCGGCCCGCTCGATGCTCTCGCGTGAGATACGGGCAGTATCCTCGGGGAACACAGCGCTGTGACGGCCGACATAGGCGGGGGCAGCAGGCTGAGGGGCAGCGACGGGAGCGGGGGCTGCAACAGGAGCGGGCTCGTCAATCTCATCCAGAATCGCGGTGGCGGCGGCCCACATGTCCTCGTGGCCCGAGTAATCGGCCATGGGGGCATCATCCTCAAGCGAGGCGTCCGGAAGGTCGCCGGTGTCGATGCGATCTTGGGCATCAATCGATGCAGTGATGGCTGCTGGCTCATCGAGGTCATCGAGATCGATGCCCGCGGCACCGGAGATGATAGGCATGCTGGCGAGGTTTGCATTGTACGGCGCAGCCTCAGCCGCCTGCTGCTGGGCAGGAGCGCCCCACAGCGAGCTTTCGGCGGCACGGCGGGCGGCAACGGCCTCCTCGTCCGCAGTCATGGCTTCATCAACGTACGAATTGTCGGCAGAAGCGTTCGCGTCCGCCGAGGTAGCGTTGTAGGCGTTATTGGCTGCCGCGTTGGCAACGAGTGCCACGAAAGCCGCCGTGCTGCCCGCAGGGACGGCCTGGGAGCCCGACACGGCGCGTGCCGCGGCGGCGATGTCGTCGCGATTGAAGGAGCCGGTCTGCCCGCCGTTGGTGAGCTCGTCGATGGCGACTTGATAGACGTCGCGCGAGTGTGCAGGGTCGCAGCTCACCGGCGAATCGTCGTCGAGCATACTGTCGATCATGGACCAAGCCTCGGCCTCGTCCATAGCATCTGCGGCTCGAGCGATGGTAGGAACACCATCATCGGCATGACGGCGCTGGAACGCACCGGTCAGGCCGGAAAGGAATGCCGAGGTAGACTGCTCCGACTGAGTCTGAGAAGCAGAAGCCGCAGTGTAAGGAGTAGAATCCTGCTGATGAGCTGGAATCGAGGCGGTCTTGAACTCGCTTTGATGCTGATTGAGATTGGCGGCACCGCCCATAGCATCGGGCTGGAACAGACGCTCTTCACGCTGCGCACGGTACTCGGAGATACCCAGCGAGGCGGCATAGATACCCACGCCCGCCACCGCGCCCACGGCGAAGGGAACCGCACCCGCCACGACCGTCTCGTTCACCGACGAAAACGGCAGCGTCGCGGCATACATAACCACGGGAGCGGCAAGGCCGATCCCGCACGAAAGTCCGGCAAGGACTGCTCGTTGTGTTGCATCAGAAGAAGCCATGAGCTCTCCCCATCTTCCAGCACCCAAATCGCATCATTCAGTTGGCTGCGCGAGAGAAGATGAAGCGGGGCTATGCCCCAAAGCAACGGTATATGGTTCGTTTCATCTGCGTTTTCCGTCGCGAAGCTTAAAAGCTATTATGCGAAACCGCCCTGTCGATTGCAAGCGACGATGTCGGATTGAAACGGGAAACCTGCTGCTCGTCGGTCTTATGGTCAAAAATAAGTGCGAAGCGGCGATATGGAAAAGGGCCGAGGCTCAAAGCCCCGACCCTTTATCGCATTGATGATTAACGCTGCGTGTGGATGACAACCTAGAACGTCTGCTCGTAGTCGCTGTGCTTTTTGGCCGAACGTACCAGGAACTCCTGGTTGGTGTTGGTGCCCTTAAGACCCTTGATAAACGATGCGGCCGCGCGCTCGGTGTTGTTCATGCCGGCGAGGATACGACGCAGGCCAAACACAAACGGGCGCATCTGCTCGTCGACCAGCAGGTCCTCATTGCGCGTACCGGAGGCAACGGGGTCGATAGCCGGGAAGATGCGGCGGTCGGCCAGTTCGCGGTCGAGCTTAAGCTCCATGTTGCCGGTGCCCTTGAACTCCTCAAAGATGACCTCGTCCATCTTGGAACCGGTGTCGATGAGGGCAGAGGCCAGGATGGTGAGCGAGCCGCCGTTCTCGATATTGCGGGCTGCGCCCAGGAAGCGCTTGGGCGGATACAGTGCCGCCGAATCGACGCCGCCCGAAAGGATGCGGCCTGAGGCGGGCGCCGCCAAGTTGTAGGCGCGGGCAAGACGCGTGATGGAGTCGAGCACCACCACAACATCGCCGCCCAGCTCCACGATGCGTTTTGCGCGCTCGATGACGAGCTCTGCCACGCGAGTGTGGTTGTCGGCGGGCATATCGAAGGTCGACGCCACAACCTCGCCCTTGATGGAACGCTGCATATCGGTGACCTCTTCGGGGCGCTCGTCGACGAGCAGGCAGATGAGGTGCACCTCGGGGTTGTTAATCGAGATAGACTGGCAGATCTTCTTGAGGATCGTGGTCTTGCCGGCCTTGGGCGGGGACACGATCAGGCCACGCTGACCCTTGCCGATCGGCGACACGATGTCGATGGCGCGACCGGTAATGGAGTCCTTGCCGTGCTCCATGCGCAGCGGCTCGTTGGGATAGACCGGGGTGAGGTCGCCGAACTTAGGACGGTTGCGAATCTGCTCGGGGTCCAGACCGTTGACGGTCGTGATTTTGGCGAGGCCGGCGCGCTTGTCGCCGCCGCGCGAAGGACGCAGCGAGCCCTCGATGACGTCGCCCGTGCGCAGACGCGCGGAGCGGATGAGGTAGGCGGGCACGAAGGCGTCGTCGTTGGACTTCATGTAGCCATGGGCGTGGATGATGCCGGAGCTGTCCGGGCGAATCTGCAGAATGCCCTTGATGTCGCGGAAGCCCTCGGCCTTCGCGGCAGTGGTGTAGATCTCCTCGACGAGCTCGGCCTTCTTCTTGCCGGTCGTCTCGATCTCGAACTCCTTGGCCTTCTCGCGCAGCTCGGCGACCTTCATGGCCGCGAGTTCCTCGCGCGAAAGCGTGGGCTCGGTGGGGGCGGCGTTGCGCTCCTTGTTGCGCTGTTTGCGATCGCGCTGGCGGTTGCGACGGTCGTTGTTGCGCTCGTCCTTGCGGTCGTTGCGCTCGTCGTTACGCTTGTGCTGGCGACGGTTGGGGCGAGCGCCGTCTTCGGCCTCGGCGAGCGCGGCACCATCAGTTGCGGCGGCGTCGGCATTGGCCGCAGCGGCGTCATTGGCCTCGGCGCCGGAATCGACCTGCGCTTCGACATCAGCCCGCTGCTCGGACGCCTTGGCCTTAGCGGACTTCTTACGACCACGCTTGGGCTTTTCGGACGCAGGCTGTTCGACGTCCTGGGACTCAGCGGCATCAATCGATGCATCGGCGGTCGTCTCGGCGGAATCCTCGGACGCACCCTTCTTGGCAGCCTTGGCCTTGGACGTGCGCTTAGCAGCAGTACGACGGCTGCGACCGGGACGGACGTCGGCGGGCTCGGCATCGGCGGGAGCGGCCTCGGAAGTCGTAGCATCCTGAACGGGCGCGTCGGCAGCGGTTGCAGACTCGGCGGTCGCCGCAGCATCCCGAGCGGCGGCGGCTGCGGCTGCGGCCTTCTCGGCCTCGACGAAGGCCTTGGGCTTGCGACCGCGACGGTGCGGGCGCAAAGCCGGATCGACAACGGGAACTTCGCTGGCCTCGACAGGCGCAGCGGGCTCAGCAGGCGATGTGCCCTCCCCTGCCGCGGAACGGACCGAAGCCTCGGTGAGCTCGGGGGTTACCTGATCGGCAACCCGCTCGGCCTTAGCAGCCGTGCGACGGCGTGTGCGCGGTACCGACTTCTCGGTCGGCTGGTCGGCGGCAGGGGTCTCGGGCACAGACGGGGCTGCAAGCTCGGTCAGAGCCGCGGCCTCACGCTCGGCAGCACGACGGCGGGCGCGCACCACCTGAGCCTCGCTAATCTGCGCCAACGCACGTGCCTGCGCGACCTCATCGGAAATCGGCGCCGAGGAGTCAGCTGCAACGGTGCGCTTGGCGCGCGTCGTGCGCGTAGTACGGCGCTTGGGCTTGGTGACCTCCTCGCCGTCAGCAGCAGGCTTGGTCGTGCGGCGCGTACGCTTGGGCTTTGCCGGAGCAGCCTCCTCACCAGTTGCAGGCACGGCCTTCTCAGCCGCTGCAGGCGTAGGCGTCGAAGCAGCCTTAGGCGTCTCAGGAGCCGAGGCTTGCGCGGGCGCCGCGACCTGGTCCGACGCAACCGGTGCAGCGGGAGCGGCTTGCGTCGTCGTTATTTCGTTTTCTTGCTGTTGATCAGACACAGTGTTTGCTCAACTTTCTTTTCAAGCCCTGTGATCACATGCTCCCTGCATAAACCTTCAGGGCGGCTAAACAGTCTAGTTCCGTCAAATACCGACGGACATCATTGATCTGTATCGAGATATTTGCGTCATATACGCAGCGTTAGTGTAACACAACCGCCGTCACCTGCAACTTAGTCATTGGGGACGTTCTTAAACGACTATTCAAAACCTTGATTATCAACTTCATCCGAACACTTCCCACATTCATCCGTACATGTACGGATGAATGTGGGAACCCGATACCCTGAGGGCCGGGCCGGCCGGCCCCGGGAGATCGGAGGACGGCATGTCCGGAAAGAAGAAAAGTGG
>JAXJKV010000005.1:0-2595 GCA_036297525.1 Collinsella sp. | reverse complement strand
TTGGAACACGCGGCGCAGGCAGGTAAAATTGAAGGGCCTGACGCCGGAGGAGTTCCGGAACCGGGCCCTTGCGGCGTAGTCGCTATTTATTCAGTCCAAGTTTCGGGGCGCAGTTCACAGGCACCTTTGTGGTGGTTTTTATTGGGGCGACGTTTTTTGAAGGCAGTCGACGCCAAAACCACCACGAAGGTGCCTGTCCCCTTTGTGGTGGTCCATGCTACAATCGCGGGCATGCCTCACAACTAGATCTGCCTTCGAAAGGAGCCTCCGTGGCGAACGCCATCGATCAGCTCACGGACCGCGTGCTCGTGCTCGGCCGCCTTACCATCGTCCGCCGCGCCATCACTGCCGTGGCGGTCACAATTTCCGCCGTTCTCCAGACATTCCTGATCCAGGCGTTCATTCAGCCCGCCGACCTGCTCCCGAGCGGTCTCACCGGCGTCGCGGTCCTGCTCGATCGCGTTACCTCGCTGGGCGGCGTTCACATCGACATCTCGCTCGGTATGCTCGCACTCAACGTTCCCGTGGCGCTCTTATGCTGGAGCGGCATTAGCAAGCGCTTCGTCATCTTCTCGATGATGCAGGTCGTGCTCTCGTCGCTGTTCCTCAACGTCTTTCACTTCGCGCCGTTTTTGGGCGACAAGATCATGCTCATCATTTTTGGCGGCGTGGTCTCGGGTCTGGGCGCTGCCATCGCGCTTAAGTCCGGCGCATCCACCGGCGGCACCGACTTTATCGCGCTGTGGGTCTCCAACCACACGGGCAAGACCATCTGGGGCGTCATCTTTGGTTTCAACTGTTTTATCCTGGCGATCTTTGGTTTTATGTTTGGCTGGGACAAGGCGGCGTATTCCATCGTGTTTCAGTTTATTTCGACCAAGACCATTGACAGTTTCTATCGTCGTTACGATCGCGTGACGCTGCAGATCACGACGCGCAAGGCGGACGAGGTCATGACCGCCTATGTTGACCATTTTCAGCATGGCATTAGCTGTGCCGAGGTCATTGGCGGATACAGCCGCGAGAAGATGTACCTGCTGCACGCCGTTGTATCGACCTACGAGAGCCAGGACATTATCAAGCTGGTGTGCGACATCGATCCCGGCGCCGTGATCAACGTGTTCCACACGCTCAACTTTGTGGGCGGCTGGTGGGGCGGTCATGTCGACGAGCCCATGCCCACGGCCGTACCCGATCCCGACAAGCCCGCACGCATGGCCAGCAGGCAGGCGCGCCTCAGCGAGCAGGACAGCCTGCAGCAGGACGACGGCAAGTAGGGTTTTGGCATTTTGCCGGCCTGGCGCAATCCTGTCCGCCTGAGCCTCCCGAAAGCCTCGCTGCTTTCGGGAGGCTCTCGTTTGCCCAGATAAAACCTACCAAAATGAAGCTGTCGCTTTTTGGTAGGGAGGGTGTATCGTTTTATCAATATGAGGTAACATGAAACTAGACGTTATATACGTATTAGTTATTTCGATATTCCGATAAGAGCGATTAGATATGCCTGCGCCCAAAAATGCACCGCTTTACCAGCAGATTTACGACGAAATCAAGGACGCGATCGAGAAAGGTGTTTATGCACCCAAGGAGCGTATTCCGTCCGAGCTTGAGCTAGCCGAGCAGTACGGCGTGAGCCGCATTACGGTGCGCCGCGCCGTCGAGGAGCTGTGTTCCGATGGCTACCTGGTTAAGCAGCAGGGCCGTGGCACCTTTGTTTCCACGCCGCACATCAACCGCCAGTTCCACGCCTCGACGCTGCAGACGTTTACCGCGCTGTGTGCCGACAACGGCATGAAGGCGGGCGCACATGTGGTCGATCGCCAGATTGTGCCGGCACGTCAAAACGAGATGGAGTTCTTTGGCCTGCAAAAGGACGCGCTGCTGCTGCATATTAAGCGCGTGCGTACAGCCGACGGCGAGCCCATCTTTGAGGAGAACATCTTTGTGCCGTTTGACGCCTACCGTGAGCTGTTGACGGCCGATCTTGAGGACAAGTCGATTTTTGCCGAGGTCGAGCGTGTTGGCGGAACGCCGATTGTCTCGGTTGGCTACCGCACGGTCGAGGCCGTTCGTGCCAATACCGAGCAGGCGACCGAGCTGGGCATCGCTCCGCACGATCCGCTGCTCAACCTGCGTGCTGGCTTCACCGGCCCCAGCGGCGAGCCGGTCCTGATGGGTAAGCAGTACTACGTGGGATCGCGCTACGTTATGGTTATGTAGGGTTGGTTCCGCCGTTCTGACGAACGGCGGACCGGCCGACGCTGCGCCTTTGGTTACGCGGTTTTACCAGACCGCGTAACGGCTCGACGCTGCAAACGCCCCTAAGCGGCAATCTGACGTTCAATCGTCGGTCGCGTACCGAAGTACGCTTCCCTCCTCTTTCACGTCACCTTGCTCGCTTAGGGGCGTTTTCGCTGACTTTTGCTCAACCTGCGGGATTTCCGCGCTTGTCAAGAGACTAGTCGTTGGGTGTTCCTATAGTTTTGTCAACCGTCGGGGCTACTCCCGGTAGGGCACCCGGTCGCGCATCACGGCGTATATCGCCCTGAGCCGCTTCCTCGCGACGGCCTTGAGCGCCCGCCCGTGCCCCATGCCCCG
>JAXJKV010000004.1:0-78389 GCA_036297525.1 Collinsella sp. | reverse complement strand
GGATATGAGACTGAGCCGAAGGCGTCGACGACATGCCGGGGGCGGACCGGGACGGGTTCAACGGCAGGCCCCGCCGACCGATTGCAAGCGGTCGGCGGGGCCATTGTGGCTCTTGACAGCGGATTGGGTCATATGAGCGAGTGGGAGGCAGCCTGCGCCGCTTCGAACGCCGCGGAAAAGGCTTATGACGCTGCTAATGCCCAGGTTGAGGCTCTTGAGCAGCAGATTGCAGACCTAAAGTCCAACATGACCGTTGACCAGGAAGTCATCAGTCAGGGTATGTTCGGCTTCATGAACTACATCATCGGCGGCAGCCAGTTCACAGCCACGCAGAAAAAGAACGCCCAGGACGCCGTATCGATGCTGACCGGCGCCGCTGACAAGGCTGAATGGTATGACAAGTACGTCGATCAGGACATGTCCCGCGACACCAACCCGCTCTCCTTGGAGCAGATGCGCAACGCCCTGACATATCTCGACACCCAGAACAACCTCCGCAAGGCGAACGGCCAGTCGGCGCTCAGCGTCAGCCTCCGCATGACTGTGGCGGCAGCCCTTAATACATCATATTCATCGAACATCTGGGGACACTCGAACTGCTATTTCGACAACGGGGAGAATCTTGCCGGCGGAGGCGGCGCATATACCGGCGGCGAGACCGAGGATACACTCGGTCGGCCCTACACCCGCCTCTACACACAGGAGAAGGAGGCATTCGATAAGTACGTCGAGAAGAATAGTGACCTTGGAAACCATCGATATGATTCCTACTATATCTACCAGCACTACAGCAGCATCTACCATGAGTGCGGGCACTATCTCAACATCATCGATGCCGGCACGAAGGCTATTGGCATCGCGACCGGTAGCGGTAAGAACACCGATTCCGAGGTAACAATCTTCGATTACAGCTCTTTTGACAGTGAGGCTGATTTCACTGTCTCCGAGTTCAAGAAGCTCCTGAACGACTACATCGATTCCGCCTACAACGCAGGCGGCACGCAGGAGCAGAAGGAGCAGCTTAAGCAACTTCAGACTAAGCTGGCAGAGGCGCAGAAGACCTTCGGTACTGCCAAGGAAGCTTATTTCGCAGCGGTAAATAAGCAGGATGCGGCGCATGATGCCTATACCGCGGCTGACACGAACGTGAACACCGCCAAGGGCGAGTACGAGAAGGCTAAGTCCGGCACCGCCGCCGCGAAGACGGCATACGACGCCGCCGAAGCCAAGCTCAAGGGCATCGACGTCAAGACGCCCCAGACCAAGCTCGATGCCGCCAAGGGCGAGGCCGCTACTGCCCAGGCAGCTCTCGATAAGGCAAATGCCACGCTCGCCGACAGCCAGACGAAGGCAGCCGAGGCCACCGCTCACAAGGCGAAGGCTCGCAGCGCCCGCGATGCCGCCAAGGCAAAATCCGATCAGGCCAACGAGGCATATGACAACGCTACCACTTCGGTCAAGGACCTTGCCGCCAAGCGCGATGCCGCCCAGGCGGACCTTGCGAATAAGCAGGGCTCGCTTGACGAGGCAAAGAAGGCCGACGATGCCGCCCAGGCTGGCGTTGACAAGGCTCAGGCCGCAGATGTGCACGCCGCGACCGCTCTTTCGGGCGCCAAGCAGGCAGTTGCCGCCAAGACGCAGACCCTGTCCGACGCACAGGCGAAGGCCAAGGCTGCCGAGGGCGAACTGGCCGGCGCAAACAAGGCCTTCGAGCGCTTCGCTGGAGCCCAGAAGGCGGTCGACGACGCCAAGGCCGCCTATGACGCCGCCGGTGTCGGTGTCGCCGATGCCCAGAAGCAGCTCGAGGCCGCCAACGAAGCCGTCGTCGATGCGACCTTCGAGATCGTCGAGGCCAAGGCCGAGCTTGCCAACGACGAGGCGCTCAAGGCCGATCTTGAGGCTGTCGACCACAAGGCATCCCTTGCCGCGGGCACGACGGGCAACGAGAAGCTGGTCAAGCTGAACGCTGCCTACGCTCGCTATAAGGCCGCCGTCGATGCCGCCGCTGGCCTCAAGGCTGCTCTGAGCGATGCCGATGCCAAGCTGTCCGATGCCAACGACGCCTATGCCGCCGCGCTGGCTGAGCTTGGCGATGCCAAGGATGCCCTGGCTGCCGCGCAGGCCGAGTACGACAAGTATCATCCCAAGGCTGAGCCGCAGGCCAAGCCTCAGGTTGCACAGGCTGCTGCAAAGGCTCCTGTCGCCAAGAAGAAGGCCACGTCGGCCGCGCTCGCCCAGACTGGCGATGACTCCGCTCTTGCGGGCGAGGTGTTCGTCATCGGCGGTATCACCCTCGTGGCCGCTGGTGTGACGCTGAGCGATCGTCGTCGCAAGCAGATGTAGCGTTTCGAGCGTAGATTCTGCAACGAACTTCGGTTCATAGCAGGAACGCTTCGATAGCTTAACCGATAAGGCCGGCGCGCTGTTAAACGCAGCGCGCTGGCCTTTCTTTGTTTCGATATCAAAAAGCCCGGTCAGCAGCCGTGAAAGCTACCGGCCGGGCAAGCCGTAGGCAATATGGTTGCTGTCGAGCAGCTGCTCAGCTTAGCCCAGCAGGCTTAAGCCAACAGAGACAAACGCCAAGATAACGCCGACGATGGACTCGCCACCGAGCAGGCCGCTGGCGACAACCAGGCCCTGCTCCTGGAAGGCGGCGTCCTTGGCGGCCTTTTCCTCGTCCGAAAGACCGGCCTCGGCGTCGCGGTGAGCGGCCCACTTGTCGTAGGCGAGCTTGACGCAGGAGCCCAGGAAAGCCGTGAGCGACATGTAGAACGGCAGGTACACGCCCAGGCCGATCATCATGGCCGGAATGCCGAGCCAGTACATGACGATGCCGGCGATAAAGCCGCCCGCAAACCACGGCACGCTCGGGATGCCCGAGACCATGGTGGCGACGACGCTTGCCTGCGCGGCCACAAAGCTCTTGTCGGGTCCAAAGGCGTCCGGACCATAGGCGGTTACGAGCGCGACCATGACGGCGGCAGCGACCAGGGCGCCCACGATGCCGCCGATGGCCTGGCCGACCCACTGTGCACGCGGGTTGGTGCCCAGCACGGCGCCGGCCTTAAAGTCGTTCATGACGTCGCCCGCAAGGCCGCACGCTACGGCCACGATGCCGGCGATAAAGAACAGTTTAACCTGCGCGAGCTGCGCGAAGGCAGCCACGATGAGCATAACGATGAGGCCGAAGATCTCCATGGGGTCGATGCCCGTCTGGCCGCAGCTCTGTGCGCTCATGATGGTGGTGACAAAGGTGAACAGCGTGACGATGACGGCCGGGACGGGACCAAGGTCGAGCGCGATGGCGACGATCACGGCGATTGCTGCGGTGCCCAGGCCGATGATGCCGGCGTCGAGCTTAAGCGAGCCCGAGATGAGCGACTGCTCGTCGGTGTCGGTGGAGCTGTCGGCGGCGAGGCCGCGGACGATACCGGCGACCTGCGGCAGGATGTCCTTAAGGACGACGGCGACGCCAAAGCCCATCATAAGGCCCATACCGAGGGACTTGACGATACCCTGCGCGGTCACAACATCGAACAGGCCGGCAGCGGTGCCGCCGACGATGATGCCAAAATTGCCCAGCAGCGCGCCGGCAAACCAGAACGCGACGGGGGCGAAGCCCACCAAAAAGCCGATGGACAGCAACATGGGCGAGTTGTAGATGGCAAAGGTCACGCCGGGGATGTTGAGCGTGCACAGCATGCTGGGCACCACGCCCAGGGCGTCGCGCAGCACGTTGTAGATGCCTGCGATGGCCATGGAGCCAAAGAGCTGCTTGCCGGTCTTGCCGCCGGCCTCGGTCGCGCGTAGGGTCTGAGCTGCGGCGTTGCCGGTGGGGAACTCCAGCGCGGCGTCCACGATAAAGTGACGGTGGATGAGTGCCGTGGCCAGTAGGCCCAGGATAGTGCCGGCGAGTGCCACGATAAACATGTCGAGCCAACTGATCTGGTCGGCATAGCCCAGCATCCAGGCGCCCGGGATGGTAAACGCCAGACCGCCGGCGACCATGGCGCCTGCGGACATGATGGTGTGGGTGACGTTGGCCTCGTTGAGGCTGGCGTTGCCCATGAGCTTCAGGAAGAACAGCGAAATGACGGCAGCGAAAATGATCGGCCAGGGGAGGGCGCCCATCTTGAGGGCGGTATAGGCCGAGCTTGCCGTGATAATCACGCAGCCAAGGACGCCGATGACGACGCCGCGCAGCGTGAGTTGACCGCGCATCGAGGTGCGGTTCGAGGGATTGCTCATATAGAACTCCTTTGCGTATATCCGCTTCCCCCGGGAGCGCCGCTACGGATACGGCGCGGGAAGTCGGGTTACCAAGGGCCGCCGCGTGAGCTCGCGCACGACCGCGCATCAGTATAGCCGCAAGGTAGTCAATTTGGGACGGGGCTTTTTAGCTGGTTTGGGTAGGCGATATACTGCTGGGCAGACGAAAGGAGCGCCGACGATGCTTAATGGGTGCGCATATATATTGACGGTCGACGTGGGCAACACGTTCATTCGCTTTGGCCTGTTTGCCGAGGATTCGGCCGCGGCGCAGGAATGCCCGCTTGCGACGTGCGAGATCACGACGCCGTCGAGCATCACAGCCGACGAGGCGCGCATGAGGCTCACGCAGGTCATGGGCGCTCTGTCAGCCGATGCGGGCATGCCGGGCGTGCTCGTTCCCGCAGCCGCAGTGCTGAGCTGCGTAGTGCCGGCGCTCGAGCGCCCGTGGAAGGCGGCGCTTTCCCGCACCTGCACGGGGCGCGTGCTCACCGTGGGGCCGGGCCTCAAGACCGGTATGCCCGTGCACTACGACGATCCAGCAGAGATCGGTCCCGACCGCATCGCCGACGCCGTGGCGGCCCGTGCCGTCTACGGCTCTCCGTGCATCGTGATCGATCTGGGCACTACGACCAATATCGAGGTCATCGATGCGCATGGAACCTTTGTCGGCGGCGTTATCGCGCCGGGTCTGGCGCTTGGCGCCCGCTCGCTTTCGGCCGCTGCGGCGCGCCTGCCGCAGGTCGAGCCCTCGGCACCCACGCATGTGATCGGTCGCAACACGCGCGAGGCCATGCGCTCGGGCGTGGTCTTGGGCGAGGTGGCCCGCATCGACGGCATGCTCGACATGGTGCTTGCCGAGATGCGCTCGACCAAGGCGGCGGGGGAGGGCAGCGTGCCCATCGTCATCACCGGCGACGATGCCGAGGCGCTCGCGGCGTTGGTCGGTCACAGCCTGACGGTAGACGACGCACTGACGCTACGGGGTCTCGCCGAACTGTACCGCATCAATCAAAAGCCCCGTCGCGCGTAGCGATGGGGGGCGGTGGGACAAAAACGTCTCCACCTTCCACCTGCTACAATGGGTCAAACTATTGCGATTTCGGAGGTGTCTGCCATGTCGGACGATCTTCATCAAACTTCGTCAGGCAAGCGCCTGGACGTCATTAGCTGGGACGAGTTCTTTATGAGCGTGGCCATCGCCGCGCAGCGCCGCAGCAAGGACCCCAACACGCAGGTGGGTGCGTGCATCGCCAGCACCAACCACCGCATCCTTTCGGTGGGCTACAACGGTACACCCTCGGCGCTCAACGACGACTTTTTCCCGTGGGGTACGAGCGACGACCCGCTGCAGGACAAGCACAACTACGTGGTCCATGCCGAGGCAAACGCCGTGCTCAACTACCGTGGCTCGCTCAAGGACCTCGAGGGTTCCACGGTCTACGTCACGCTGTTCCCGTGCCACGACTGCGCCAAGATTTTGGCGCAGGTGGGCGTGGGCGAGGTTGTCTACCTGGACAACAAGTACGCCGACACCGATGATGGACGCATCAGCCGCCGCATCCTCGACTCCTGTGGCATCAGCTACCGCCAGGTTATCGTCGATGTTCACATCGGCACCGAGGGGCAGGCTCAGCAGTAGCGCGTGGCAACGCCAGCTGGCAACAAAAGGCAGCTAAAAGAGCCCCGTCCCAAATTGACTGCTCGTGAAAGTCGTGTCCGCGCGCATGGATGGCTCGTGAGCGGGTACATGGCTGTAGTAACATAGCCCCTGTCCGCGGGCGTGCCCGCGTTATTGTGAGAAAGGAGCCCCTGTGGCTGTTAACGAAGAGCTGCTTAAGAAGGTTCTTGAAGAGATTCGCCCCAATCTGCAGGCTGACGGCGGCGATATGGAGTATGTGGGCGTCGACGACGAGGGCGTCGTCCAGCTTGAGCTTCAGGGTGCCTGCGCCGGCTGCCCTATGAGCGCACTGACCCTGTCCATGGGTATCGAGCGTATCCTCAAGGAGCATGTGCCCGGCGTTACCCGTGTCGAGCAGGTCAATGCCTCCGGCGAGACCGACGACCTGTACGACGAGTACGCGCCGTTCTAAGATGCGAAAGCTGCGGACGGCATACTCCGCATAGACGTTACGCCCAAATATGCGGCTGCGAGCGCAAGGCCCGCGGCCGCATTTGTATGTAGGGAGTAGGAGGGTCGACATGCTCAACGACTTCTACCATATGCTTGATCCCGTCGCGATTTCGGCGGGGCCCATCACCATCTACTGGTACGGCTTGGCCTATGTGGTCGGAGCTCTGCTCACGGCGGTCGTCATGTATCGCACGCAGCGCCGCTGGGGTTTCGACATTACGGTCGACGACCTGACGAGCGTCGTGGTCGGTGTGGTCTTTGGCCTTATCATTGGCGCCCGCCTGTTCTACGTCATTTTCTACGGCGACGGCTACTACTGGGCGCACCCGCTCGAGATCTTTGCCACCAATGAGGGCGGCATGAGCTTCCATGGCGGCTTGGTGGGCGGCATTATCGGCGGCATCATCGTGTGCCGCATCTATAAGCTCGATGCCTGGACTTTGGCAGATCTTGCCGTCATCGGCGCGCCGCTGGCCTTGTGCCTGGGCCGTTGTGCCAACTTTGTCAATGGTGAGCTGTGGGGCAAGCCGACCGATCTGCCCTGGGGCGTGGTCTTCGGTGGCACCGCGGGGGATATGCCGCGTCACCCCTCCCAGCTCTACGAGGCATTTCTTGAGGGCATTGTGCTCTTTTGCATTTTGCAGGTGCTCAGCCGCAAAAAGCCTCTGCTACCCCAAGGCACGTTTATGGGCGTCTTTGTGATGGGCTACGGCATCGTTCGCTTCCTCGTCGAGTTCGTGCGCGTGCCCGATGCGCAGCTGGGCTATCTGCTGGGCGGCGTCATCACCATGGGTCAGCTGCTGAGTCTTCCGCTCGTAATCGCGGGCCTGGCGCTCATCATCTTTGCTCGTCGCCGCAACCAGCCCCAGCGCGTCTACCTGGACGCCTAACCACCAAAACCACCACAAAGGGGACAGGCGCCTTTGTGGTGGTTTTGGTGGGCAACAATGACAGAACCGTAACGTTTCCCCAGATAAAACCTGCCAAAATAAACCTGTCCCTTTTTGGCAGGTTTCTAGAAAGGCTTTCGGACTGTGAAGGATTCCGATCTCTCCACAACGGCTGCGCGCGACGCTGCCCGCATCGTCTGGTTTAAGCGCTACCCCGCTAGGCAGACGCTCATCGCATTTTTGCTCGCGCTGTTGGCGACCACGGCGTTTTCCATCGATCCCGCCCCGGTGTCGAGCAACGCAGTCTTGGCGATTGACCCCAAAGCCTCGGGCATGCTGTACGTGTGCTACGAGGTGCTCCTCTCGTTTGCCGGCCATACCGACGCGGTCATGCTGCTTGCGCTTGCCTGCCTGCTCACTCTGCCGTTTCGCTACGTGTTCTTTGGCCGTGGCGACACCTGGCGTCCATCGATCATTCTGCCGTCGCTGTTCTTCGCCATCTGCATGGTGTTCGGCCGCAGCTACGACCTCACCGACTCGGCCGAGATTGTCCTTGGCGACAAAGCTCGCATCATCTGCGCCTGGATTGGCGGCGCGGGCTGGATGCTCCTAGCGATCGTGGCTTTCTATCTGGCTTTTGAGTGCCTGGATTGGCTGAGCTCCCGACGCATCCCGTTTTCCGAGGCGCACTTTGGCCGCATATGGCGCGTTGCCCACGCTGGGCTCTCAAAGCATCCCTTTGCCAGGCCCTTCCTGGTGCTTATGATCGCCTGGGCACCCACGCTCATCGCTTCGCTACCCGGCCTTTTTATGGGAGATACGGGTGCGCAGATTCGCCAGTGGTTCAACTACCCCAACGGCACGAGTGACTACCTGCGTCTGCTCAATCCCAATGTGTTACTCAACGGACATCACCCCGTGGTGCACACGGCTATCATCGGTTCGTGCGTCCAGCTGGGGCTTTCACTGTTCAACAGCGCCAACGCAGGTCTTGCCATCTACACTTGCACTCAGTTCGTCATTACGGCTGCCTGCATGGCCTATTCCATTTCGTCGCTGCGCAAACTGGGCGTGAGCCTGCCGGTTCGCGGTGCGATCCTGCTGTTCTTTGCGTTTATGCCGATGTTCTCTAACTACGCGGCGCTGCTCACCAAAGACGTGCTGTTTGCCGACGCGTTTTTAGTGCTGTTGGTGCAGACCGTGAAGCTCGTGGCCTGCGGCCTGCCCCGTCGCGATGCCAATGCCGAGCGTGCGGGCGAACAGAGGCCCGTGCTCTTTGCGCGCCACGACTGGCTGCTGCTCGCTCTGGGCGCCATGGGTTCCACGTTTCTGCGCAACGGCGGCCTGGTGTTTCCCCTGGCGGCATGCGTAATCGCGGCGGCGTTTTGCGCACGGGACGCGCATGTGGCTCGTCGTGCAGCCAAGCAGACTGGTACTGCACCTTTGGGCGCCATCCCGCGTTTCCGCTGGGTTGGTGTTCTCGCGGTGCTCGCGCTCTGCCTTGCCTCTAATATGTACTTCACCAAGGTCTTTATGCCGGCGCACGATATCACGCCTGGTTCCAAGCGCGAAATCCTCTCGATTCCGTTCCAGCAGACGGCTCGTTTCGTCCAAAAGCACGACGGCCTCAACTCGGGTGTCAACCCCACGGTTAAGGAGGACGGCACCATCGTGGAGGCTCCTTGCGACGGTTCGGTGACCGACGAAGAGCGTGCCGTGATCGATCGGGTGCTCAAGTACGAGAATCTGGGCCGCCGTTACAACCCGGATAAGTCGGACGCCGTCAAAAATTGCTTTAACGAGTACGCCTCGCAGGAGGACATCGATGCCTATTTTGAGGTCTGGGCGCAGATGTTCAAAAAGGATTCCGAGTGCTATATCTCGGCGCTCATCAATAACTATTACGGCTACTTTTATCCGAGTGCCCGCGATGCGTGGGTCTACAGCACGGCGCGCAGTGCCGAGATCATGGCGCGTCCCGACAACCTCAAGTACTTCGACTTCCATCCGGTTGACAGCAACGCGGTGCGCTGGTGTGACCACCTGATCAATCTGTACCGTGTGGCGGTGCAGCGCATCCCGTTTATTTCGCTCACCATGAGCTCGGCCACCTATGTGTGGATCATGATCGCCGTGGTGGTCTACCTGCTGCGTCGTCATTCATGGCGTGCGCTGGCGATCTGGGTGCCGCTGTTGGGGGTGCTCGCCGTGTGCCTGATTGGTCCGTGCAACGGCTCGACCTACATGCGCTACCTGTATCCGGTCATCGCCTGCATGCCCTTCGCCATCGGCGCCACCGTTACCCGCAGCGACTTCCTCTGGTCCTAACTTGGTGCATTGGGGTCAGGTTTCTTTACACCAAAGGGGGCATCGTCACGACGCCTTCATTTTGGGGTTTATCTCGCAGGCTAGTAGGTATATCATAACGACGTTTGTTTATATTGCCCGAGCATTTGCGCTGGGCTTTAGGTCGAAACCGATAGGAGACACGTATGTCCGGACACTCTAAGTGGGCCACAACCAAGCATCGTAAGGGCGCGCAGGACGCCAAGCGTTCCGCCCTCTTCTCCAAGCTCAGCCGCAACATCACCGTTGCTGCCCGTCTCGGCGGTGACCCGCTGCCCGAGAACAACGCCAGCCTCGCCGCTGCCGTTGCCAAGGCCAAGGCTCAGTCCATGCCTAAGGACAAGATCAAGTCCGCTATCGACAAGGCTTTTGGTTCGGGTGCTGACGCCGCCGTCTACGAGAACATCGTGTACGAGGGCTACGGTCCCGCGGGTGTCGCCGTCTACGTCGACTGCCTGACCGACAACCGCAACCGTACCGCCGCTGATGTCCGTTCCGCCTTCTCCCACGCTGGTGGCAACCTAGGCACCTCTGGCTCCGTCGCCTTCCAGTTTGAGCGCAAGGGCCAGATCGTCGTCGCCAAGGAGATCCTGGACGAGAACGCCAAGAAGGAGACCATGATCGCCAACGGTGCTGCCGGTGACGAGGATGAGTTCATGATGGCCATCGCCGAGGCCGGTGGCGAGGACTACGAGGACGCCGGCGAGGAGTGGATCGTCTGGACTACTGCCAACGAGGTCATGGCTGTCTCCAAGGCGCTCGAGGAGCAGGGCGTCCAGGTCAAGGGCTCCGAGACCACCATGGTCCCGACCACCCCGACCGAGGTCTCCGGCGCCGACGCCAAGAAGGTTCAGCGCCTCATCGACCGTCTTGAGGAGCTCGATGACGTCCAGGACGTCTACAGCACCATGGACATGACCGACGAGGTCATCGCTGCCCTCGAGGAGGAGTAGCGCCAGCACGGATTGAGCCGTGCATATCTGGGCATAATGAAGCGAGCATGCAAGCCTCGTGGAATAGATGAGCCGGATCCGCGTGCGTAGAGCACCGGACCCGGCTCTTTTATAATGATGCGAACCGTTTTGCATTTCGAGAGCCGAGATTTGAAGGGAGCGCCGCGTGCGCGTACTCAAACGAGCCCTAGCGATCGTGTATCTTGCCGCCACCATCGTGGCGCTGGGTACGCTTGTCTGCCAGTTTTGGGGTCCGTATACGTATCGCTTTATGCTGCTGATGCGCGACCCCATGCCGCGCATCGTCGTGACGGCGTGCGCCGGCGTCGTGGCGTTTGGCGTACTGCTGAGCTTTTTCCGCCTGATGTTCGCCCGTCGCGAGCCGTCCTGCGTGCATCCGGCGGGGGAGCGCAATATCGAGGTTACCCTTGCGGCGCTTTCTTCGTGCGCCAGGGTTGCTGCCGAGCGCGACGACCGCGTGATGGTCGAGCATGTCGAGGCCCGCGTCCAAGGCCCCGACGATTCGCACGTCCGTTTTAAGGTCGAGGCTATCGCGCTTGACGATAAGGACGTGGCATCTCTGGCTACCGCGATGCAGCAGCGCATCGAAGAAGCCTGCGATACCATGCTCGGCGCGCCGGGTACGACCGCGCGCGTTCGTTTTTTGCCGTCCAAGACTACCGTCCAGACCGTGGAGGTTTCCGGTGAGTGATACCAATCAAGATAAGACCGCTCGTACGCCGCGTCTGACGATTGACCAGAGCGCCACGCCGGCGAGCGAACCTGTCGATTCCAAAGCAGAGGCAACCGAGTTACAAGAAGCGGCAGCCGCGGATTTTGACGAGGCTGTGGGTCTCATCAAGGGTACGGGTGCTGCCATCTGGAGCTATGCTGTGCGTCATCCCAACACCACGCTCGGCGCCGTCGCCGGCTTTATCCTCGCCGTGTTGGTGCTCACGTTGGGCCTGTGGGACACGCTCGTCATTGCATTCTTCGTGCTGATCGGCGCTGTGATCGGCCAAATTCGCGACGGCGAGAACGGGATCGTCAACTTCTTCGGCCGTCTGTTTAGCGGCCGCTAATATGTATTCGACTGTCGCATCCGCGGCAGGCATAAGGAGGAACCATGGCTTTTAATACGAAGGTCGATGTAGCCGATACCGAGCTCGAGGAGAACGAGGCGGTCGTCGCCGAAGCTGAGGATGTGACGCTCGAGGACGAGGCTCTCGTCGAGGCCGAGTCCGATACGGATGAGGACGACGAGGAAGCGGACGAGTCCGAGGACTCGCTGACCTATTCCAACGGTGTGATCGAGAAGATCGTTGCCATGGCCACCCGCGAGGTTCCGCACGTTCTGGGCATGAAGGGTAACCTCATGCACTTTGTGCAGGAGCAGTTTGGTGCCGAGAATCTGACCAAGGGCGTGACGGTCGAGGTCACCGATGACAATCGCGTGGTCGTCAACATCTCCGTCATCATCGAGTACGGCGCCTATGCGCCCGCGATCTTCGACGATGTCAAGGCACGTGTCACCGAGCGCCTTGCCGCGATGACCGGCCTTGAGGTGGCGGGCGTCAACCTGCGCATCGAGGATGTCATCACCCCCGAGGAGTATGAGCACCGCACCAGCCAGCACGAATAACCTTCCAAAAAGGGATAGGTTTGTTTTGGCAGGTTTTATCTGCGAAAACGTTAAACGGTCGACCGCGCAAGCAAAAGCGTGGCCGGCCGTTTTTATATGCTCCCGATGTAGTCATACCGCTCGTCTAACTAGGGGTTGCAATCGTCGCGTTCCGCGTTACTCTAATGGGCGCATTGCTTCCAAATTGTTAACGAGGGGTTGCCGTAATGGCCGACGAGCACGAAACAGAAAGCAAGGCATGGGCAATTGAGGTCGCTGCGGCAGAGGCGGCGTCGCGTGCTGCCGAGGAGGTGCATCGTCCTCCCGTAGTGCCGATGGAGCGCGTGGTCGATCGCGATGTTATCGAGCGAGGCGAGCGCGCTGGTCGCAAGCGCAGCCAGGAGCCGGGCTTTCCGCGCTTTTTTGCCGAGCTCAATTTGGGCCTGATCCTCACGGCCTTTGCCATCGTCGCGTTTAAAACCCCTAATCACTTTGCTTTTGGCGGCACCTCGGGCGTGTCGGTCATTCTGTCCACGCTGTTCCCGACCCTGCCCGTCGGCGTTTTTATGTGGATTATCAACGCGGTCCTGGTCGTTCTGGGCTTTATTTTTTTGGAGCGCAAGGCAATCCTGTGGAGTGTCTTTGCCTCGTTTGCGCTGTCCGCCTATGTTTCGCTGTTTGAGCTCTTTATTCCGACCGATGTCTCGATGACGGGCGATATGTGGCTTGACCTGTGCTTTGCCGTGATTCTGCCGGCGCTCGGCAGCGCTATCGTCTTTGATATTGGCGCCTCGACGGGCGGCACGGACATTCTCGCCATGATCCTCAAACGCCGCACGACGCTCGAGATTGGCCGCGCCCTGCTGTTGGTCGATATCGGCATCGTGACCATCGCGGCCTTCTTGTACGGTCCGCGCGTCGGTCTGTATTGCGTGCTTGGCCTGTTTGCCAAGACGCTTGTGGTCGACAAAGCCATTGAGAGCATTCACCTTCGTAAGGTCTGCACGGTCATTTGCTCCGAGCCCCTTAAGGTCGAGGAGTTTATCGTCAAGCATCTCAACCGTACGGCGACTATCAGCCGCGGCTACGGTGCTTTCTCGGGCAAGTGCGTGACGGTGATTATGAGCGTGCTGAGTCGTCGCGAGGCCGTGCAACTGCGTCGCTACGCGCGCGAGATCGATCCGGGTGCCTTTATCACGATTGTCGACAGCTCCGAGATCGTCGGCAAGGGCTTCCGCGGAACGAACTAACGCAGACGTATTCAACGAACCGCCTGCCGGCGCCGTGTACCTTGCAAATCGGTCATCTTTGAGTATTTGACCCCACATTGGGCAATAATGATGATAAAGACATCGTTTGCGATCCAAGTGATTCGTTCAAGATACGAAGGGATGATTCTATGTTCTGCTCGCAGTGTGGCGCCCCCATGGGCGATGACGACAAGTTCTGCGGCGCGTGTGGTGCTCCTAATGCCGGTGCTGCTGGGCCTGCTCCCCAGGGACAGCCTCAGCCCCAGCAGTTTGTTCCGCAACCGCCCGTGGCGAATGCGCCAAAGGGCTGTGTGGCTCAGGCGTTCCAAGATATGACCAAGACTCCGGGTGTGCTTCAGCGTGTATGCCAAATCGCGTTTTTGCCGGCGCTGATTTGCGTTGTGTCGGTGCTCGTGTTGTTTATTCCCGTTATTGGCGGCATTGCGGCTGCCATCGGCTTTTTGGCAGCTTGCATTGCGAGCGTGTGCGGTTCCGGCTTTGGTATCGAGTGGGGCCGTGATCTTTCGCTCAAGGTCGATGACGGCATGGACCGTCCACTCATGCGTTCCACGTCGTTTGGTCTCGGAGTCTTTTCGAGCGTTATTTCGGTCGTGCTCGAGGTTATCGCTGCCATTCCCGTTATCGGTGTAGTGCTTTCGCTGGTGGAGAGCGTGGTAATTGGCGCCGCGGGATCGTATTCTTATTACGGCTCTTATGCGCTCGCGGCTGCGCTGTTTGGCTCGCTTGGCCTGCTTGTCCTGGCTATGATTGCCACAGCGGTCTTGGGGGTCTTCTTTAAGATGTTTGCCGACATCGCCGTGATGCACTTTGCGGTGACCGGTCGTGTGGAGAGCGCGTTTTCGCTTGATAAGGTCTGGGCGGCCTTTAAGAACAATAAGACCAAGCTGTTCTGTGCTTCGTTCCTCCCCGAGTTTTTGACGGGTCTGGTCGCTAACGTTGTCACATGGATCCTGACGCTCGTCTTTGGCACCATTGCCTCTGTCGGTATGTATAGCTACTACTACCGTCCTACGGCTATTGAGGCGCTTGTTACCGGCGGTGGCATTACGCTCGTATTGTTCTTGGTGCTGACGGCGTTTGTCACGGTATTTCTCGCGGTCTTTGGCAAGATGCTCAAGCACCGTGCCGTTGGCTATTGGGTTGCACGCTATGCAAGCGAATGGGCCGATGAGGATAAGGACGACGTTCTGACTTTTGTATTGCCCTTCGAGAAGAAGTCCACTTCTTCGGGTTACAGCGCTTCGGATGCTTCGCCGGCACCTGCACCTGCACCTGCATCTGCTCCCGAGCCCGCGCCCGAGTCTGAGACGGCGCCCGAGCCTGAGACGGCATCTGAGCCCGAGCCTGAGCCGACACCTGCACCTGAGCCTGAGCCGGCACCTGCACCTGAGCCTGAGCCGGCTTCCGAGTCAAGCTCCGACGAGGATCCTCAGGACGAGTAGCCATGCCGCCTGCCATTTGGGGACGGGGTAGAAATAACGCTTGACAAATGAGCGGGGGAGGACGTGCCGAAACGTCCGCCCCCGCTTTGACATCGCGATGTGGTTATGACTGCGAGATGGCAACGAATCGACTACTCGTTGTGCTTCTCCTCGTGACGAGCAGCGGCGCGAGCTTCGTGGATGCCCTTGATCGCGGCATGACGAGCCGTGTGGGCATCATGGATGGCGTCGCGGGCCTCGGCGGCCGTGGCCTTGGCAGAGCGCAGTTTGGCTGCCAGGTCGGGATTGGTCTCGGCGACCGCGGCAATCGTGGGGCCGTCGAGCTCCTCTTGCGTGGGCTCGGCCAAAAAGTCGATGGCATACTGGGCGGCTACCATGGAACCCTTAGCCAGTACCGACTCGTCAATCTTGTAGAAGCAAGAATGTTGGGCGTACGTGGCGCCAATCTGGGGGTTGCGCGTGCCAACAAAGGCGAGCACGCCCGGTACGCGGCGCAGATACTCCGAGAAGTCCTCGCCCGAAAGCGTGCCACGGTAATGGCCTTCGCCGGCCGCACCCAGGCACTTGACCACGGCCTGACGACAACGCTCGCTCGAGGCGGCGTCGTTTTCGACCTTATAGTTGGCGATGGTGTAGTCGGTAAGTTCGGCCTCGGCGCCCAGGGCCGCCGCAGTGTGCTCTACGATGCGGCGCATGAGCTCGGGCATTTCCTCGTGCGTCGAATCGCCATAGGTACGTACCGTGCCGGCGAGGTAGGCGGTGCCGGCGATGACGTTGCGTGCGGTGCCGCCGTGCAGCTCGCCGACAGTGATGACAGCAGGCTCGTAGGGGCTGATTTCGCGTGAGACGATGGTCTGCAGGGCGTTGACAATCTCTGCCGCCACCATAACGGCGTCGTGGCCGCGCTGGGGCATGGCGCCGTGGCATGAGGTACCGCGAACGTCGATGCGGAACCAGTCGGTATTGGCCATGCGCGGGCCGGGCTCGCAGCTCACGGTGCCGGCATCGACCTCGCTCCAAATGTGCGCGGCGTAGGCGCCGTCGACGCCGTCGAGCACACCCGTGCCGATCATGAGCTTGGCGCCCTGGCCGTTTTCCTCGCTGGGCTGGAAGACGATGCGGATCTCGCCGTGGATGTCGTCGGTCATGTGGCGCAGGATTTGCAGCGTGCCGAGCATCATGGCGATGTGGCAGTCGTGGCCGCAGGCGTGCATGCAACCCTCATTGACGCTGGCGAACTCCTCGCCGGTCTGCTCGGTGACGGGCAGGGCGTCGATATCGGCGCGCAGCAGGATACGGCGGCGCGGTGTGCCGTCCTCGCGATAGGCGTCGGGCGCGGTGCCGCGAAGCGTTGCCACCAAGCCTGTCTTGAGCGGACGCTCGTAGGGGATATTCATGGCGTCGAGCTGGTTGGCGATGTCGGAGGTTGTGCGCTCCTCGGCAAGGCTCAGCTCCGGGTGCTTATGGAAGTGCCGGCGCTGCTTGATGATATAGGGCTCAAACTCGGCGGCGATATCTCGGATGGCCACGGTGACCTCGTCTGCCGCGCGAACCTCGGTTGCCGCCATAATCTGCTGTGCCTTGGTCTTCGTCATGGTCGATTTGCTCCTTGCTGGGTTGATCGCAAAATCGTACAGGCTCTCTCCAGTATGCCACCTGCCGCTAGGGCTGGTAAAGTTGCCGTTTGCCGCTTGGGGTTTTGTTACAAGGGCGGGGGAGTACACTCGGGGGTGTTGAATTTCCTGCCAGAGATGGGGATGCCCATGCAGCATATCGATCGGATTATCCGCTCCAAGAACGCCTTTACCGCGCAAGACGGCATCGATACCGCCCGCGAGCTGGCGATTGCCATCGCAGGCGACCGTATCGTCGCAGTCGGTGCGCCCGATGACGTGATCGCCGCCGCTCCTGCCGCCACGTCGGTTATCGACTACGGCGAGCAGTTTGTCTGCCCCGGTTTCCATGACGCTCATCTGCACTTCTTCCATACCTCGGTCGGTTCCTCGCCGTACATGCTCATGGATATGGGCACGTCCGAGGCGGCGCTGGTGCAACATGCGCTCGAGTTTTCCAAGGACCTGCCCGATGACGCTTGGGTTGTGACGCAGGGCTGGCGCGACTACCGTTGGGACCCGCCCGAGCATCCTACCAAGGCGTCGCTCGATGCGGCATTCCCCGATCGTCCCTGCGTTATGTATTCGGGCGACGGGCACACGCTTTGGCTCAACAACCGTGCACTCGAGGCGCTCGGCGTCACACGCGACAGCGAGCCGCCAGCGGGCGGCAGCTACGATAAGGATGCAAACGGCGAGCTCACGGGCATTGCTCACGAGGCGGCTGCCATGCAGCTGCTACCGCGCTGCCTGGAGTGGCTGGGCGAGGATCGCATTGCAAGCGCTTACGCCGATCAAATGAAGCGGATGGCCGAGCAGGGCATCACCTCGATCTGCGATATGTCGCTCATGCCCATGCCGGGCTGCGACTTTATCCGCGACGATATCTACGACAAACTGCAGGCAGCCGGCAAGCTGGGCATCCGAGCCCATCTGTTCCCCACGCTGCTGGATGACCAGTCGCGCTTGGAAGAGCTGCATATCCGCTACGCGAACAACGCGCTGCTCTCGGCGCCAGGCTTTAAGCAGTTCTTCGACGGCGTGTCGAGCGAACACACGGCCTATCTCACCGAGCCCTATACCAACCCGCGCTTCCCGGGCGATCAAGGTCGCCTGACGGTTCCTGTCGAGCGTATGCGCAAGCTGGTCCTCGCTGCCGCGGAGCGCGGTCACACCGTTCGCATCCACGTTATCGGCGACGGTGCGATTCATGCCGCGCTCGATATCTTCGAGGAGGCCTCCGACCTGTACGGGCTGCCCCAGCACGGCCATAACACGCTCGAGCACCTGGAGAACCTTCTGCCCGAGGACATCGACCGCCTGCGCAAGCTCAACGTGGTTGCTTCGAGCCAGCCCTGCCACATTACACTCGACCCGGGTGGACCGGAGCGCGACCTGGGCTTGGAGCGCAGCCGCATCATGTGGCCGTTTGCGACCTATAAGCAGCGCGGCATTCGCCAAGCCTTCGGTACCGACAGCCCTATTACGCCCGTTACCAGCATGAATGTGCTCTACACGGCCATCACGCGCCAGGACCCCCGCAGCCACTGGCCCGAGGGCGGCTGGTTGCCGAGCGAGCGTATCGACGCGGCAACGGCCCTGCGCAACTACACGCTTGGCAGCGCGTACGCAGCGGGCGACGAGCAAAACCTCGGCAGCCTGGAGCCCGGCAAATACGCCGATCTGGTAGTCCTGGATCAAAACCCGCTCACCATCGACCCACAAGAGCTCCAGGCTACCAAGGTTCAGGCCACCTACCTGGCGGGTAACTTAATCTATGAGCGCTAACCCCATCCGCATCGCCATTTTGCTGCACTGACTTTTCTGAATGCCGGGCCCGATAACGTTGACTCAGCTCCCGTGTGGCGCCGGAGGGGCGAGATATAAGGTTTATCGCGAGTTCCGCACGAGCCGAAGGCCACTTAATGTGGCCTTCGTGCGAGCAGGACTGCCCGAGTAGGAAACCTTATATCTCGCCCCTCCGGCGCCACACGGGAGCCGCGCACAAGTTATCCCCCGGGATTCAGAAAATCTAAGTGCCAAAAAATAAGATTTTTTGACTCCGTGTTGTATAACCCGCCATTCGTGGGTACCATTCAACGCGTACGCAAACAAAAAGGGTTAACCCGCGCGGCATGACCGCGCGGCCCACAAAGGAGGAAACAAGCATGTCGTCTTTGAAGCCGCTTGCAGATCGCGTCCTGGTCAAGCCCGACGAGGCCGAGCAGAAGACCGCCTCTGGTCTGTACATCGCCAGCAACGCTCAGGAGAAGCCGCAGCGCGGCACCATCGTTGCCGTTGGCGCCGGCAAGGTCAACGACAAGGGCGAGCGCATCCCCATGGACGTCAAGGTTGGCGACGTTGTCATCTACGGTAAGTTTGGTGGCAACGAGGTCAAGGTCGACGGCGAGAAGTATCTGCTGATGCGCGCCGACGACATCTACGCCGTCGTCGAGGCCTAGTCTCGTCGGAATCTCTGATTCGTCTTTGAACGCGTCCGCCGCATAGGACTCGGAAGCGGCGACGCGAGTCACATTTCTTTTGGAGGATTACCTACCATGGCAAAGAACATTACGTTCAACACCGATGCCCGCGCTAAGCTCGCTAAGGGCGTCAACACTCTGGCCGACGCCGTTACCGTCACCATGGGCCCCAAGGGCCGCTACGTCGCTCTGCAGCGCTCGTTCGGTGCCCCGACCATCACCAACGACGGCGTTTCCGTCGCCAAGGAGATCGAGCTCGAGGACAACATCGAGAACATGGGCGCCCAGCTGGTGAAGGAGGTCGCCACCAAGACCAACGATACCGTGGGTGACGGCACCACCACCGCAACCCTGCTCGCCCAGGCTATCGTTAACGACGGTCTGCGCAACGTTGCCGCTGGCGCCAACCCGCTGGCCATCCGTCGCGGCATCGACAAGGCCGTTAATGCCGCCGTCGCCGAGATGAAGAAGCAGGCCAAGCCGGTCGAGACCAAGGAGCAGATCGCTTCCGTCGGTACCATCTCCGCCGGCGACCCCGAGGTCGGCGAAAAGATCGCCCAGGCCATGGAAGTCGTGGGCAAGGACGGCGTCATCACCGTCGAGGATTCCCAGACGTTCGACATTACCATCGACACCGTCGAGGGCATGCAGTTCGACAAGGGCTACGTCTCGGCGTACTTCGTCACGGACAACGATCGCATGGAGGCCGTGATGAAGGATCCCTACATCCTCATCACCGACCAGAAGATCTCCAACGTCCAGGACATCATGCCTGTTCTCGAGGCTGTCCAGCGCACCGGTAAGGGCCTGCTCATTATCGCTGAGGATGTCGAGGGTGAGGCTCTGCCTACCCTCGTCCTCAACAAGATCCGCGGCGCCCTCAACGTCTGCGCCGTCAAGGCCCCGGGCTACGGCGATCGCCGCAAGCGCATGCTCGAGGATATCGCCGTCCTCACCGGCGGTCAGGCTGCCCTCGATGAGCTGGGCGTGAAGGTTGCCGACATCACCGCCGATATGCTCGGTACCGCCAAGTCAGTCACCATTTCCAAGGACAACACCGTTATTGTGGGTGGTGCCGGTTCCAAGGAGGCTATCGACGCTCGCATCGCTCAGATCAAGGGCGAGATGGAGAACACCACCTCTGACTTCGACCGTGAGAAGCTCCAGGAGCGCCTGGCCAAGCTCTCCGGTGGCGTTGCCGTCATCAAGGTCGGCGCTGCTACCGAGTCCGAGCTCAAGGAGATCAAGCACCGCGTCGAGGACGCCCTGCAGGCTACCCGCGCTGCTGTCGAGGAGGGCATTGTCGCCGGTGGCGGCGTCGCCTTCATGGACGCTGCGCCTGCGCTCGATGCTGTCGAGATCGACGACCCCGAGGAGAAGATCGGCGTCGACATCGTCAAGAAGGCTCTGACCGCTCCGGTCGCCACCATCGCCAAGAACGCTGGCTTTGAGGGCGCTGTCGTGGTCGACAAGGTTGCCGAGCTACCCGCCGGCCAGGGTCTCAACTCTGCCAACGGCGAGTGGGGCGACATGATCGAGATGGGCGTCCTCGACCCCGTCAAGGTCAGCCGCGTCACCCTGCAGAACGCTGCTTCTGTCGCCAGCCTGATCCTCATCACCGAGGCCACCGTCTCCGATGTGCCCAAAAACACTCAGCTTGAGGATGCTATCGCTGCTGCTACCGCTGGTCAGCAGGGCGGCGGTATGTACTAAGGCCGACAAGGTCTAGAACTCCCACCGGGAATCCGGGGGCGTGACGGGGGCTTCTCTCCGGAACGTCCTCGGACATGCAAAGAGGCTCCGCATCGCGCTTCGCGCTGCGGAGCCTCTTTGCGTCCTGCGGAATATTCCGGAGAGAAGCCCCCGTCCCGCCCCCGGATCCCCTGCGTTAACGGCCTTGAGGTCGGCTCGCGGAGAAAGTCGTGGTTGATGGGAGTACGTGTCCCTTTCGCTGTTTCGCGGCTTTGCCGCGAAAGGCGCGTTACTTTGGGATGGGTGGGGAACGTGGTTGTTGCGGCAACTGGCCCTCGCCAGAAATTACCCCTGGCGTACTTGCACCTCTCTTTCCTCGTGCTACACTTGCAATTGCTGTTTCAGGGCGGGGTGGAATTCCCCACTGGCGGTAAATCGGGCGGTGCCAAAGGGGCGCCGTGGCGCAGGTAAAGTGCCTGCGACCGAGCCGATGAGTCCGCGACCCGTGCGTGTGTTGGTTCGCATGCCGGCTGAACTGGTGAGATCCCAGTACCAACGGTTAGAGTCCGGATGAAAGAGGCAGGTGATCTTATGTCTGAACAGTCGCAGCATATCCATTTTGAGAACACGAATAGGTGGAGCACCAAACAGCTCGTTACCATGGCGTTGATGTGCGCCTTGGGAGCACTGTTTATGTATGTGCAGCTGCCCATCCTCCCCTCGGCGCCGTTTTTGACGTATGACCCGTCGCTGGTGCCGGCGATGGTGTGTGGATTTGCGTATGGCCCTAGTGCCGGCACCGCTGTTGCCGCTATGGCGATCGTTATCCATGCGCTTACCACGGGCGATTGGGTCGGTGCGCTTATGAATTTGGTTGCCACGCTGGGCTATATCCTGCCTGCGGCTATCGTCTATCAGAAGATGCGCACCTACAAGGGTGCCGTGATTGGCCTGACGCTGGGCGTTATTGCCGCTACGGTGCTTTCTATGGTCGCGAATCTGACCATTGGCGTTTGGTTCTGGTATGGCTCGGCCGACGTGATTTTGCCGCTCATGATTCCCGCCGTGTTGCCGTTCAACCTTATCAAGACCGTGCTTAACTCGGTGTTGACGCTTGCGGTGTACAAGGTGGTTTCCAACCTCATCACGCCTAAAAAGACCAGGTCAAAGGCCGCGCATGATTGAGTGTCGGGGCGTTTCCTTTAGCTATGACGGTGCCGTACCGGCACTCGACGGCGTCGATCTGAACATCGAGGACGGGGAGTTTTTCTGCATCCTCGGTGGCAATGGGTCGGGCAAGTCGACGTTTGCCAAGCATCTGAATGCACTGTTGCAGCCCGATGCGGGCACGGTACGCATCAACGGCATGGATGCGTCCGACCCCGAGTTGGTCTACGACATTCGTTCGACCGCGGGCATGGTATTCCAGAATCCCGATGACCAGCTGGTGGCAACGCTTGTCGAAGATGACGTTGCGTTTGGTCCTGAAAACCTTGGCGTGCCATCGGCACAAATTGCGCAGTGTGTACGCGAGGCGCTGAAGGGCGTGGGCCTGGTGGGCTTTGAGCGCCACGAGACCCATGCACTTTCGGGTGGCCAAAAGCAGCGCGTGGCGCTTGCCGGTGTGCTCGCCATGGAACCGCGCGTGCTCATATTGGACGAGGCTTCTTCGATGCTCGATCCGCGCGGACGCAAGGGCCTTATGAAGGCCTGCCATGCGCTCCACGACCGCGGCATGACTATCGTGATGATTACGCACTTTATGGAAGAGGCTGCCGAGGCCGATCGTGTCGCGGTATTTCGGGCGGGGCGCGTTGCCATGCTCGGTACGCCCGAGGAAATCTTGACACGGGCGGACGAACTTGCGCAGCTCAACTTGGATATGCCGGCGTCGTGCTGCTTGGGCACGGCGCTTCGTGCGAAGGGCGTGCCCGTTCATGCGCAGGTGCGCGAGGCGGATATGGTCGCCGAGATTGCGCAGGTATATGCCGACCGGAGTGGAGAAGACACCGCAGGGCGGCCTTCTGCATCCGATTCTCGTGTGCTCGACAACGTCTCCTCTGCAACCGACGGGACAGCCGTGTCGGAGCCCGTCATCGAGATTTCGCACCTCTCGCATAGTTACTCGCTGAGTGCCCGCGAGCGCCGTCGATGGCGCAAGCGCTCGGCCACTGCGGGCAAATCGAATAAACAGGCTCTCTGGGGAAACGACCCCAGCAGCCCGTGGGCGCTGCGCGATGTATCGCTGACGGTGCGTCGCGGCGAGTTCCTGGGCTTGGCAGGTCATACCGGTTCGGGTAAGTCGACGCTGGTCCAGCATCTCAACGGTTTGATTCGCCCCCAGGAGGGATTCGTTCACGCACTGGGGCTCGATCTGTCAAACAAGAACGACGCCGCCGCGGTTAAGGCCAAGGTCGGCGTGGTGTTTCAATATCCCGAGCGTCAGCTGTTTGCCGAGACCGTGGTACAGGACGTGGCGTTTGGTCCGCACAACCTTGGCTTGTCGCAGGCCGAGGTTGCCCGCCGCGTTGAGTCATCGCTCGCGCGCGTGGGCCTCGACTTGGCCACGGTGGGCGACAAGAGCCCCTTTGAGCTCTCGGGCGGGCAGCAGCGGCGCGTGGCGTTTGCCGGCGTGCTTGCTATGGAGCCCGAGGTCCTGGTACTCGATGAACCCATGGCGGGGCTCGATCCGGCGGCGCGCAGTGATTTCCTGGAGCTCATCGATCGACTTCACCATGGGGGCCTGACCGTCGTCATGGTCTCACACAGTATGGATGACCTTGCCAATTGCTGCGACCGTATTGTCGTGATGAATGAGGGCGGGGTGTTTGCCGAGGGCACGCCCGCTCAGGTTTTTGCGCATGCGGATGAGCTCAAGTCGATCGGCTTGGGCGTACCTGCTGCTCAGCGCATGGCGTTGGCGCTCGCGGAGGCGGGCGTGCCGCTGCGTTGCGGCGGGCTCTATACGGTTGAGTCGCTGGCCGACGAGCTGGCAGATTTGCTGATCGGTCGCTCAGACGGTCCTTCTAACGTCGCGGACATTGCTAAATCCAAGACGGTCGCGCGAGAGGAGGGCTGCTAATGGAGGCGTTTTCGTTTGGCAGCTACTATCCCGGCGATAGTGCAATCCACCGCCTGGACCCGCGAACCAAGTTGCTCTTGGGCTTTGTGTTTCTGATCACGACGCTCACGGTCAGTGGCTTCCGCGGACTGGCACCGGTCGCAATTTTCGTTGTGCTGATCTATGCCGTGTCTCGGGTGCCGGTTCGTCGCGTTCTGTCGTCGATGGCGCCGCTGCTGGCAATCGTCGTCGTGGTCGCGGTGCTCAACTTGTTTACCAATCAGAGTGGGCGCATCCTGTGGCAGCTCGGCTTTCTGCGGATAAGCGAGGGCTCGCTGCATTCCGCCGCTTTTATGGCCTGCCGTCTGACCTTGATGATGGCCGGTATGAGCGCTATTACGCTCACCACACCGACGCTCGACCTCACCGCGGGCTTCGAGCGCCTGCTCGCACCGTTTGCGCGTGTGGGACTTCCTGCGCACGAGCTCGGCATGATCATGGGTATAGCGCTGCGCTTTATGCCGCAGTTTGCCACCGAGATGAAGCAGACGGCCGATGCACAGGCAAGCCGCGGTGCACGCGTGACGGGCGGTCCGCTCGGCGGCGTGCGTATGCTCGGCAGTGTGGCGATTCCGCTGTTCACGGGCGTGTTCCGTCATGCCGAGACGTTGTCTGCCGCCATGGATGCCCGTTGCTATCATGGCGAGCAGGGCCGCACACGTCTGCATACGCTTGCATTTGGCCGCGGCGATGCGTTGGCGGCGGTGGTGACGATGCTGCTGTTTGCGTGTGTCATCGTCGTCAACCTTCAACTTGTTTAGGCGCGATTCGAGCGCAAGAAAGGGGTCCCTATGACCGACAACGACCGTACAGCTCAGCTTGAGCGCGCCTGCTCGTATCTCAGGCGCATTCCGGCGTGGTATCTGGCCACGATCGACGTGACGGACGGACATCAGCCGCGCGTGAGGCCGTTCTCGTTTGCCATGGGCGATGAAGGTAAGCTGTGGTTTTGCACGTCGCGCGACAAGGATGTGTGGGCGGAGCTGAGTGCGAATCCCAAGTTTGAGCTCTCGGGCTGGAAGCCGGGGGAATGTTGGATCGTATTGACCGGCGAAGCCGCACTTGAGGACGACGCAGTTGCGAGCGACAAGGTGCGTCAAGCGGGTTTTAAGCACATGGTGGGCATCGGCGAGGAACACGAGAGTGCCAACGACGGCCGCCTTGCTTTCTTTTCGGTCCGCAACATTGCCGCGCGCTTCTGTGATATCGACGGCAGCGAGGAGCGCCTGGAGCTCTAGCTCACACCAACCAGGCTCTCAAACTGGCTAGTACAGGAGGAAACGTGGACGGATTGAATACGGTTTTGGAGTATCTGACGTCGGTGCCGGCGTGGTACTTGGCGACGAGCGTGGACGGGCAGCCACATGTACGTCCATTTTCGTTTGCTCAGATTCAGGACGGCAAGCTGTGGTTTGTGACGGCGCGCACCAAAGACGTGTGGCAAGAGCTGCTGCAAAATCAGCGCTTTGAGGCCACGAGTTGGTGGCCGGGCCATGGTTGGCTCATCTTGCGCGGGCGTGCCGGCTTGGATGACCAGGCCGCTCCCGATATGCGCGAGGCGGGATGGAAACATCTTGAGCGCTTGAGCGAGCACTATGAGGGGCCTAACGACCCCACGCTCGTCTTCTTTAGCGTGGAGGAACCCGAGGCCTTTATCTGCAACCATGACGAATGGGTGCCGGTCGAGCTCTAAACGAGTCTCTCAACAAGCTTCGACAATTCAAATTCTCGCATGTAGCGGGCCCCACATTGCAACGTCACCGTAAGGCGCACTGGGTAATAGGGGGCCCGCATTTATTTGTCAATTCCTTCGAGTGAATGTGTCGGGATTGTTTCAATGCATGAATATGCAAAAGATTTGCGTATATATGCATCTTTTGGTGTTAAAGTTTCAACCCACTTCATAACGACGGCTGCGGAATGCGCATTGGTGCATAACTGTAGACAAGGAGTCTGATATGTCTGTAAAGGTTGGAATCGTCGGTGCGGCTGGATATGCCGGCGCCGAGCTCATTCGCCTCGTCCTCGGTCATCCCGAGTTTGAACTTATTGCCATTACGTCCAACGCCGATGCCGGCCAGCCGCTGTCCGCGGTGTATCCGAGCTTCACCGGCGTAAGCGATCTTGTCTTTACGACGCATGATGCCCCCGAGCTCAAGAACTGCGACGCGGTCTTTTTGGCCGTGCCGCACACGGCTGCCATGGCACAGGTGCCCGCGCTGCTTGCATCGGGCGTCTCCTGCTTTGATCTTTCGGCCGACTATCGCCTGAACGACGCGTCTGTCTTTGAGGCTTGGTATGCCGCCGAGCACACGAGCCCCGAGCTGCTCAAGACCCGTGCCTTTGGTCTGCCCGAGCTGTTCTGCCAGGACTTGGAGACCGCCGCATCCGACCATGCCGACGGCAAACCCGTGCTGGTCGCCTGCGCCGGCTGCTATCCCACCGCAACGAGCCTCGCTGCCGCGCCTGCCGTGCGTGCGGGCTGGGTGGCCGAGAGCGGTCCCGTGATCGTTGACGCCATCAGCGGCGTGACGGGCGCCGGTAAGTCCTGCAACGCCCGCACCCATTTTTGCAGCGCCGACGAGAACTTGGAGGCCTACGGCGTGGGCAAGCATCGCCACACGCCCGAAATCGAGCAGATCTTGGGCCTAACCGATCGCGTCGTCTTTACCCCGCACCTGGCACCGCTCAAGCGTGGTCTGCTCTCCACGGTGACGATGCCGCTCGCGCCGCAGGCCATCGACTCCTTGGCTCTTGAGGATGTTGTCGACTATTACAAGCAGTTCTACGCTGGGCGCACCTTTGTGCGTGTGCTCGACGCCGGCCAGCAGCCCAAGACGGCTTCGGTCGTCGGCACCAACGCCGCCCAGATTGGCCTCGCGCTCAACAAGCGCGCGGACGTGCTGGTGGCGACGGGCGCCATCGACAATCTGTGCAAGGGCGCTGCGGGCCAAGCAGTCCAGTGCGCCAATATCGTCTTTGGCTTTGACGAGCGACGAGGCTTGCCCACAGTGGCGTGCTCGGTGTAGCACATTCGATTGTTAACGATTTGGTAGTCGGGCATCGAGTGGGGCGCCACTCTTAAGCTGGTCTCATGATCACGACCGGCATGGCGCACCAACCGATGTCCGTGTTTTTGTTTGACATAAGGAGTCATAAAGACGATGAATACCGAGCTGTTTGATATCAAGATTCGCGCCGTCGAGGGTGGCGTTACGGCTGCGGCTGGTTTTAAGGCTGCAGGCATCCACGCTGGGTTCCGCAAGAACCCCGAGCGTCTGGATTACGCGCTTGTCGTGCCCGATAAACCCTGTCCCGGTGCCGGCGTGTTTACCACCAATCGCTTTTGCGCGGCGCCCGTGCAGGTGAGCCGTGCCAACCTGGGCGGTGCCGACAAGGGCTACGGTATCATCGCCGGCGTTTCGGTCAACTCTGGCAATGCCAACGCCGCCACGGGTGAGACCGGCCTTGCATGCGCGCGCGAGACGTGCAGCATCGCATCGCAGGTCATCGGCTGTGAGCCCCAGCAGATTCTGGTTGCCTCCACGGGCGTGATTGGCCAGATTCTGCCGATCGATACGTTTGAGACCGCCATTCCTGCTGCCTACGAGGCGCTCTCCGCCCACGGTGGCGCCGATGCCGCTCGCGCCATCATGACGACCGACACGCACTCCAAGGAGTACGCCGTGTCCTACGTCAGTGAGGCTGCGGGTCATGCGGGCAATGTCTATACGGTAGGCGGAATGTGCAAGGGCTCGGGCATGATCATGCCCAACATGGCCACCATGATCGCAGTTATCACCACCGATGCCCCCGTCGAGCCTGCGGCACTTCATGCCCTGCTGCTCTCGACCGTCAAGCAGACCTTTAACAAGGTAACGGTCGATTCCGACACCTCGACCAACGACACCTGCATCATGCTTGCCTCCGGTGCCGCTGCCGCAGATGCCGAGCCTATCGTCGAGGGCTCCGATGCCTTTGACGAGTTGACTTTTGCCGTGCACGAGGTGTGCGAGAGCCTGGCGCGCAATATCGCCGCCGATGGTGAGGGCGCATCCAAGCTTGTTACGGTCAACGTTACCGGCGCCGCCAACGACGAGGAAGCTGATATCGCCGCCCGCGCCGTTGCCAACTCGCCGCTCGTTAAGACTTGCATCGCCGGCCACGACTGCAACTGGGGCCGCGTTGCTATGGCGCTTGGCAAGTGCGGCGTGAAGTTTAATCAGGAAGACGTTTCCATCGACATGATGGGCATGCCTGTCTGTCGCGACGGTCTGACTGTTTCCTTTGACGAGGACGAGGCTCTACGACGTTTCGAGGCGCCCGAGATCGTGATCTCGGCCGACCTGGGCGCAGGCGACGCGGCAACGACCGTGTGGACCTGCGACCTCACGCATGAGTACATCTCCATCAACGGCGATTACCGTTCCTAGATTCCAGGCACGTTGCGCATCTTGCTGCGATTGCGGACAGCGGAGCACGGCGCGATAACGATATGAAAGACGAGGCAGATTATGAAATTCGCACGCGATTGTCGTTCGAGCGAATCCAACGAAGCAACCGCGCAGCTGCTGTTCGAAGCGCTGCCGTGGATTAAGAACCTGACCGGCAAGACGGTTGTTATCAAATATGGCGGAGCCGCCATGGTTGATGAGCAGCTGCGCCGCGACGTGATGAGCGACATCGTTTTGCTCAAGATCATCGGTATGCGCCCCGTCATCGTGCACGGCGGCGGCAAGGCTATCAACGAGGCGCTGAGCCATTACGATATTCCCGTCGAGTTTAAGAACGGCCAGCGCGTGACCACGCCGGCGACTATGGATATCGTGCGCGAGGTGCTGGGCGGCAAGGTTAACCAGGAGCTGGTTGCTGCCATCAACCACCACGGCAACCTGGCCGTGGGCGTGTCGGGCAGCGATGCCGGCACGCTCATCGCCGAGCCGCTCGACCCCGAGCTCGGTCGCGTGGGCAAAGTGACGCACGTCAACACCGACTATATCGAGCGCTTACTCGATAGCGAGTACATCCCCGTCATCGCTACCGTCGCGGCGGGGGAGGACGGCGGTTTCTTCAACATCAACGCCGACACCGCCGCCGGTGCCGTTGCCGCGGCGCTCCACGCGCATAAGGCGATTTTTTTGACCGATGTCGATGGCCTGTACAAGGACTTTAGCGACAAGGACTCGCTTATCTCCAACCTAACGCTCGACGAGGTTAACGAAATGCTCTACGGCGGCGAGGTCGATAAGGGCATGATTCCCAAGCTGCGTGCGGCCGTCGATGCGCTTACAGGCGGCGTATTTCGTGCCCACATCATTAACGGTACTACGCCGCATTCGCTGCTCCTGGAGCTGCTGACCGATGCCGGCGTCGGCACCGTGATCCATTCCACCGAGACGGCTTACGAGTTCGATACGCATCCGCATCCGCTTTCGACGTTTGCTGCGCGTTTGACCGAGAACCTCGACGAGGTCGAAAAGCTTCAGACGGTCTAGCCGACCCGCAGCCGCCCCATTCCTGCACCCATAGGCCTGCGCCGTCCGGCGCTCAACGAAAGGCATCCCATGTCACTTGCAGCTCAGCAATCGCTTGAATCCCATTACGTTATGCATACCTTTGGCCGCTCTCCGGTCGAGTTTGTCGAGGGTCACGGCATGAAGCTCACCGGCGACGATGGCCGTGAGTACCTTGACTTTCTTGCCGGCATCGGCGTGTGCAGTCTAGGTCATGGCGACCCGGCTGTGCTCTCGGCGCTCGAGGCACAGACCAAAAAGCTCATGCATGTCTCCAATTACTTCTACATTGAGCAGCGCGGACAGGTCGCGGCGCTGCTGTCCAAGCTTGCTAACGACGAAGTAGATGGTGCGCGCGTGCTTGCCGATGCCATTGCCGCCGGCGATGAGACCACGGCAGCTGCTCTTGGTGCCCCGGCTGCGGACGAGCAGGTGTGGGAGACCTTCTTTGCCAACTCCGGCGCCGAGGCCAACGAGGGCTCGATGAAGCTCGCGCGCCTGTACGCCAAGCGTGCCGGTAACGGCGGCAACACTATCGTGTGCATGCGCGGCGGCTTCCACGGCCGTACGCTCGAGACCATTGCCGCCACTATGCAGGATTGGCTGCAGGACAGCTTCCGCCCGCTGCCGGGTGGCTTTGTGGCCTGTACGCCCAACGATATCGATGAACTGCGTGCGATCTTTAAGCAGCTGGGGAGCGAAATTTGTGCCGTGATGCTCGAGCCGATCCAGGGTGAGAGTGGCGTGCACCCCATGACCGAGGAGTTTATGGCGGCAGCGCGCGACCTGGCACACGAAGTGGGCGCCGTGCTTATCGCCGACGAGGTCCAGTGCGGCATCTTCCGCTCCGGCAAGCCGTTCGCATTCCAAACCTATGGCGTGGAGCCCGACATCATGAGTCTTGCCAAGGGCATCGCCGACGGCGTTCCCATGGGCGCTGTGGTGGCAAAGAAAGAGATCGCCGACGTGTTTAAGCCCGGCGATCACGGTTCGACTTTTGGTGGTAGCTGCTTGGCCATCGCGGCGTGCGCCGCGACGCTCTCCGCGCTCGTGCGCGGCGATTATGCCGGCCATGCTGCCAAGGTAGGCGCCTATATGGAGGCAAAACTCGCCAAGTTACCGCATGTTACCGATGTGCGCGGTCGCGGCTTGATGCTCGGCTGCGACCTGGATGAGGCAGCGGGCGACGCGCATGATATTGTTGCCCGCGCGCTGGCCGCCGGCGCCGTGATCAACGCTACAGGTGCGCATACGCTGCGTTTCCTGCCGCCACTTGTCTGCGAAGAAGCCGACGTGGACAGCCTGATCGAGATCCTGTCGGGTGTCTTGGCCTAGCGAGAGCAATACATAGCCAGGTTGAACGGGTTTCAGATTGTCGGTGTGTCATTGATGCATCATTGGACGGTCTGGAACCCTTTTTGTCATAAATCTGCACAGGCCAGGAGAGCCTCTGGCCAAAAAAGAAAGGCCTCCATCACTGGGGGCCTAACAATTCAGTGGTGGGCGATGAGGGATGTCGCGTGCGGCTGACGCCGCCCGCTCTCGCTTCGGGCCTACGGTCCTCGCGTGCTGCGCTGGAAAACGCTTCGCGTTTCCTCAGCTCCGCACCCTTGCGGGTTCGAATCCCTCTGCGATGGGCCCAAAAAAGAAAGGCCCCCATAGCTGGGAGCCTATCAAATCAGTGGTGGGCGATGAGGGATTCGAACCCCCAGCCTTGTGCGTGTAAAGCACCTGCGCTAACCGTTGCGCCAATCGCCCGCAGGGATTGAGTATAGCGGAAACCCGATACGGTTCATCGCTAATCCATAACGAAACTTAGGCGGCGACTTCGGCGCCCTTGTTCTCGTCGATAAAGAAGCGCTTGTACCAGATGAGGAACGTCAGCGTGGTATAGATCTTGCGCTGGTTGAGCGCACGGCCCTCAAAGTGATCGTCAAGCAGTTTCATGAGTGCATCCGTGTCAAAGAAATCGGCAGCCCACGGCGCGGTGAAGTACTCCTTGACGTAGTCGTAGTACTTCTGCTCGCGCAGCCAGAACTTAACCGGCACCGGGAAACCGACCTTCTTGCGCGTTGCCCACTCGTCGGGCAGCGTGCGGTTGGCGGCGTGACGCAGGACGAGCTTGCAGCCTTCTTCGTTAACACGGTAGTTGGCGGGAATGTGCTCGGCAAATTCCATGACTTTTTTGTCCAGGAACGGAACGCGAAGCTCCAGTGAGTGTGCCATGCACATCTTGTCGGCCTTGAGCAGAATGTCGCCCGGCAGCCACATGTTCATGTCCAGATACTGCTTCTTGGAGAGCTCGCAGCAATTGGGAACCTGCTTGTAATACTCGGCGCACATTTCGGCGGCGTTCTTGCCGGTGTCGTAGGCAGGCTTAAGCACCTCGTCGACCTCGGACGGGTCGAACACCTTTGCCTGGCCCACATACCAGCGCTCGGGGACCTCGGCGCACTTGGTCAAGAAATTGTGACCCTTAAAGTAGGGAAGATGCTGAACGAGCGAGCCCAGGGCGCGGCGCACGCCGAGCGGGACGCGCTTCTTGAAGGAGCGCATCTGAGGGGTGTCCTCGTACCACTCGTAGCCGGCGAACAGCTCGTCTGCACCCTCGCCCGAAAGGACCACGGTGACTTCCTTGGCTGCCATCTGGGCCAGATAGTACAGTGGCACGCTCGAGAGGTTCGATTGCGGCTCGTCCATGTGATACTGGATGTCGGGCAGCGCGTCGAAGAACTCGTCGGCGGTGATCATCTTGCGCACGTTCTTGATGCCCAGCTTGTCAGAAAGCTCGGCGGCGTAGTTGGTCTCGTTGAAGTTCTTGTAATCGAAGCCGACAGAATACGTGGTGTCGGGCATGAGACAGGCGGCAATGTAGCTGGAGTCCACGCCGCCAGAAAGGAACGAGCCCACCTTAACATCGGCGATTCGGTGCGCAGCGACGCTTTCGTGCACGACCTTGTCGCACTCGTCCACGTACTCCTCGAAGGTCTTGGAGTTGTCGTCGGTGAAGTCACAGCTCCAGTAACGCTTGATGTCCATGGTGTTAGTCGTCAGGTCATACGTAAAGCAATGCGCCGGGGCAAGCTTGAACACGCCCTTAAAGAAGGTCTCCTCCGTGGCGGGGAATTGCAGCGTCAGGTAGGGGCGCAGCGCGTCGTGGTTGACAGCCTTCTCAAACTTGGGGTGGTCCAGGAAGCTCTTGATCTCGGAGCCAAACAGCAGCGAGCCGTCGGAGGCCTGGCAGTAATAGAACGGCTTGATGCCAAAGATGTCACGGGCGCCAAAGAGTTTGTTCTTGTTCTGGTCGTGAATCACGAACGCGTACATGCCGCGAAGGCGGTTGACCAGATCTTCGCCCCACTCCTCGTAACCGTGCACCAGGACCTCGGTGTCGGCGTTGCAGTGGAAGACGTAGCCAGCGGCCTCGAGCTCGGAGCGGAGCTCCTGGAAGTTGTAGACCTCGCCGTTGAAGACAATCGTGACCTTGCCGTCATCGCTCGACATGGGCTGGGCGCCAGCCTCGGAAAGGTCGAGAATCGAAAGACGGCGGAAGCCAAGCGCGACGTTATCGACGATGTGCTGACCGCCCATATCCGGACCGCGATGGATAATGCGATTCATCATGGCCGTGAGAACCAGCTCACTCTGTTCATCTGTACCGGTAAAACCGACAAAACCGCACATGCAAGATCCTTTCTGCTGACGGCTTAGGTGCACTGCCGCAAGGATTTGCAGCAGTCGATATCAATCAATCCTTACTATCATGCCAATCTTTTGTTTCGTGATGGGGCATAAGCGCCGAGGGGACCGAAAAAACCACGGCCTGCACTTCGGGTGAAGTGGCGGGCCGTGACTGTGATGATTGCCGTGCGCGAGAACGCGCAAGAGAGGTTAACGCTTGCCGCGCTCGGCAAGGTGGCGCTCCACCTTGGTGACGACGTGGATTAGCGGAATCGTTACAACCAGATAGTAGAGTGCGGCGCAAATGTAGGGTGTGATGTTTCTCGTGGTTGCCGTGAGGTTTTTGGAGAACAGCATGAGCTCTATGACACCGACGCTCGAAAGCGGCGACGTATCCTTATAGAGCATAACGAACTCGCTGGTCATGGCTGGGATGACGCAGCGCACGGCCTGCGGAATCACAATGCGCGACATGACTTGGGGCCACGTCATGCCAAGCGAGTAGGCAGCTTCCGATTGACCAGGCGGGTCGCGATGCCGCCGAGCACGCCGTTGCCGGTGTCTTCGTTTGACTTTGCAGTTGTCGAGGTAACGGTGAGCGTGGAGCCTGTCTCATCGCCGGCACCCGAGGCGTCCTCGCTCGAAGAGCCGCTCGTCGGCGCCATGCCAAACTGCTCGCCCGTCGGAACCTCTTTGATGATTTTCATACCGGTAAAGGAGTTCGACACTATCCATTTTGTAGGGCAGGTCTCTTGTTATTTCGAATTAACCGCGCGCCAATCCTTGCAAGTTTTTAGGGTGCTGAGACGCTCGCAAGGTTAGGTGGCATATTAGGATGGTTGATAATACGAAGGACGTGACCGGATTCATTCGAGACGGTCTTTGCTCTTTTAAGGTTAGGTTTAGCGAGAGAGGTCGTTATATGTCGGATATGACGCAGGAGAAGCTGGCTTTGATGCGCTATGTAGAGCTGCTCGAGGCCGAGGCCCTTGTTGTTTCCAAGCCGGATACTCTATACGACCAGCGCATCGAGTTTGCGACCGACGACTCGCGCCAGGTGCGTCCGGGCACATTGTTTGTTTGCAAGGGCCGTGCGTTCAAGCGCGAGTATCTGGTCTCCGCGATTGCCGATGGCGCCGTGGCGTACGTGTCCGAGGTCGATTATGACGTCGATATTCCCGCTGTGATCGTCAACGATATCCGTCGTACGCTCGCTGTGGTGGCGGATGCCTATTACTGCCACCCTTCGGGCAAGGTGAAGGTCTGCGCTTTTACCGGTACCAAGGGCAAGTCGACCTGCAGCTTCTATCTGCGCGGCATTCTTGCCAACGAGGCAAAGCTCACGGGCTGCCATCGGCCTGCCCTCAACACGGGTATCGAGTTCGATGATGGTATCGAGGCGGGCCCTTCCAAGCTGACGACTCCCGAGTCCTTCCTCTTACAGTCGCGTATCGCACATGCCGCTGAGGTGGGCGCTCCGTGGCTGGTCATGGAGGCGTCGAGCCAGGGCCTCAAATACGAGCGTACGGGCAAGATTGCCTTTGAAGTGGGCGCCTTTACCAATATCGGTGAGGACCACATCTCGCCGATCGAGCATCCCACGCTCGAGGATTACTTTGCCAGCAAGCTCAAGATTTTTTCGCAGAGCCGTTTTGCCGCGGTCAACCTCGATATGGATAAGGTCGATCGTGTGCTCGAGGCGGCGTCCCGCTGCGAGCGTACGGTAACGTTCTCCCTGACCGACGAGCGTGCCGACGTGCTTGCGCTGGCGATTCATAATGGCGACTGCGGCATGGTGGCAACAGTGCGTACGCCCCGCTTTACGCGTGACATTGTGATTCCCACGCCGGTTAAGTTCAATGTGTCCAACGCGCTTGCCGCTATTGCCTGCGCCGAGGCCCTGGGCATTTCCGAAGAGGGCATCGTCCATGGCTTTGAGGGTGTCTTCGTTCCCGGCCGCATGGAGCTCTATCCGTCCGTATCGGGCAAAATCTTGGGCGTCGTTGACTTTGCGCACAACGGCATGAGCCTCGAGACGCTTTTGCGCGATCTGCACGAGAACTATCCCGAGCGCGAGCTGGCGGTTGTCTTTGGTGCAACGGGCGGCAAGGGCGTCGATCGCCGCACCACGATGGGTATTGCCGCCGGCAAGTACGCCGATCGCATCGTGATTACCGAGGACGACCCGGGCCCCGAGGACGTCGAGGACATTTGTGCCGAGATTGCGCGCAATGTCCAGGCGCAGGGAAATGACAACTGGCAGATCGTGACCGACCGTACCGCCGCTATCGAGGCGGCCGTGCGCGAGACCGAGCGCCCCGCTGTGGTCATCGTGACCGGTAAGGGCGAGGAGGAGTGCATGCTGCGCAAGAACGGACCCGAGCCCTGCAAGCGCGATGGCTTGGTTCTCAAGCGCATCCTTGCGGCGTACGACGCCTAAACGCTGCCGCCTTTAGGACGGCGTTTGCGGACCCCGGCGTCTGATGATGCAATGCCTTCTAGGTGTGCTTACCCTAGGGAAAACACGCCTGTGGGCCCGTAAGCGTGTTTGCCTTAGGGAAAACACGCTATCAAGATTAAACCTCTTCTACGTAAACGGAGTAACCATGTCCCACAACACCCTGCCGACCGTTGCCGAGCTTTCGGGCGAGATGCGCGAGCGCTTGGCCAAGGTCAAGTACGTCTTTACCGACCTGGATGCCACGATGCTCGCACCCGGCTCGTGCGTGCTGCGCGACAACGACGGCAACCCTTCGACCAAACTCGTCGAGGCCGTCGTGGCGCTTGCTCGCGCTGGTATTCAGGTGGTTCCCACCTCGGGCCGCAACCGCACCATGATCCACGAGGACGCGCGCGTGCTCGGCCTCAACTCCTACATTGGTGAGATGGGCGGCCTGGTTATGTACGACCTCAAGGCCAACGATTGGGAGTATCTGACTGGCGACATGCCTTACGACCCCGCCTGCGGCCTTACTCCGCACCAGGTGATCGAGCAGACCGGCGTGTGCGAGAAGATCCTTGCCCGCTGGCCGCACAAGATCGAGTATCACAACGACATGTCGACCGGCTACAAATACCGTGAGGTCACCGTCGGCATGCGCGGCGATGTGCCCGACGATGAGGTCCAGGCCATCCTGGACGAGGCCGGCTGCGGTCTGATCTGGGCTTGCAACGGCCATTTGACTCACCTGTCCAAGCCGACGACGCTCGAGCTCGATCGCGTCGAGGACGGTCGCGCATTCAACATCAACCCCGCGGGTCTCAACAAGGGCGTTGCCATTGCGCGCTTCTGCGAGCACCTGGGGATCGAGCGCGAGGAGACGCTCGCGCTCGGCGACTCCGAGTCCGACTTCTACATGGCCGATTACGTGGGCACGTTTTGCCTGGTCGAGAATGGCCTGACGAGCGCCGGCGCGCCCGAGTTCTTGGCTGCTTGCGAGAACGCTTTCGTTACGCGTGGCAAAATTGTCGACGGTTGGGCGGCGACGGCAGAGCTGCTGGTCGCGGCGCGCTCGTAGCGCGCCGCCGCCGCACTTGGACATGTCTTTTCGAGAGAGACTGGTGAGGTAATGTCCGATATCGAGAATCCGGCAGGCGACACGCGCCCGATTGGCGTGTTCGATTCTGGTTTGGGTGGTCTGACGGTTGCGCGCGCCATCGCGACGGCGCTGCCGCGCGAGTCCGTCTACTACTTTGGCGACACCAAGCGCTGCCCCTACGGCACGCGCACCGAGGATGAGGTGCGCTCGTTTGCGTTGCAGGCGGGTCGTTGGCTTTCGAAGCACGACGTCAAGATTATGGTCATCGCCTGCAACACGGCGACCGCTGCGGCCTTGCGTCTGGCCCAGCAGGTGCTCGACGTTCCCGTGATCGGCGTGATTGCGCCGGGTGCCCGTGCGGCAATCAACAGCACCCGCTCGCGTCGCGTGGGCGTGCTCGCCACCAACCTCACCATTCGCTCGGGCGCCTACACGCGCGCCATTCAGGATCTAGATGCCGGCGTCGATGTATACGGCTGTCCTGCCTCGAGCTTTGTCGAGGTTGTCGAACACGAGCTCGCCTCGGGTGCACATCTGCAGGAACAGTGGCTTGAGAACGAGGACATCTTCGATACGCCTGCCGTGCGTGCGCTGGTGGGTGCCACGGTTGAGCCGCTGCGCGACCACGGTATCGATACCGTGGTGCTCGGCTGTACGCATTTTCCGCTGTTGGTGGGACCTATCCGCCATGCTCTGGGGCCTGGGGTGCGCGTCGTGAGTTCCGCCGAGGAGACCACACGCGAGTTGACCGATATCCTCACGCGCCGCGAGCAGCTGGCGGGCGACGCCGCCGAGCCGCAGCATCGTTTTGCCACGACGGCCGATAACATTGCCGAGTTTGCGGTGGCGGGCAGCTTTATCTTTGGTCAGCCGCTCAAGAGCATCGAACATATCGATATCGATGAACTGAAATAGATGTAAGGCAGCCGCCAAAGCCTTCGCCACATCTTTTGCCGAAAGGATATTTCTATGGAGTACATGCAGGTCAACCGCGCCAACGGCCGCGCCGCCAACGAGTTGCGCCCCGTTAAGCTCACCCGTGGCGTCATGAAGCATGCCCACGGCTCGTGTTTGGCCGAGTTCGGTGACACGCGCGTGCTGTGCGCCGCCACTATCGAGGAGGGCGTACCGGGCTGGCGAAAGGGAGCTAAGGCTGGCTGGGTGACCGCGGAATACGCCATGCTACCGGCGTCGACCGGCAAGCGCTGCAAGCGCGAGCACGTCAACCGCAAGGGTCGCTCCATGGAGATCGAGCGCCTCATTGGCCGCAGCCTGCGTACCGTCGTCAACATGAAGGCGCTCGGCGAGTACACCGTCACCGTCGACTGCGATGTGATTCAGGCCGATGGCGGCACGCGTACAGCGAGCATTACCGGCGCTTGGGTGGCGCTGCACGACGCCCTCGCCATGTGGGTCGAGGCGGGCAAGATCGAGCGCATCCCGCTTACCGGCCAGGTGGCTGCCATCTCCATGGGCGTTGTCGACGGCAATACGCTGCTTGACCTCGATTATTCCGAGGACAGTCATGCCGAGGTCGACATGAACCTCGTCGCCACCAACACCGGTGAGATGATCGAACTCCAGGGCACCGGCGAGCAGGCGCCCTTCGACCGCAAACGCCTCAACGCCCTGCTCGACCTGGGCGACAAGGGTATCGCCGAGCTCATCGAGCTTCAGCGCCAAGCCCTCGCCTAACCTGCCAAAACAGGACAGGTGTATTTTGGCAGGTTTTATCTGCGGAAATGCTGCGTTGAAAGGTCCGATCGCCTGAGAGGGGAGAGGCCAAGTGCCCGAACGCCCCTCGGCGCGGCATTGCTATAGAGACAAGGAGACCACTCATGGCACTTGAGAAGATCGACATCGACACCCTCGACCCGGCAGCGACCATTGTCGTGGCAACGGGCAACGCCCATAAGCTCACCGAGATCGAGGCCATTTTGGGCAAGGTCATGCCCGAGGTTCGCTTTGTGGCGCTCGGCCAGCTGGGCGATTTTGAGGACCCCGAGGAAAACGGCACGACGTTTTTGGAGAACGCCATCATCAAGGCGCAGGCTGCCGTCGAGGAGACGGGCCTTATGGCCATTGCCGACGATTCGGGCCTGGTCGTCGACGCACTGGACGGTGAGCCCGGTGTGTATAGCGCGCGCTACGCGGGCGTTCACGGCGACGATGCCGCCAACAATGCCAAGCTGCTCGTGAATCTGGAGGGCGTGGCCGACGAGGACCGCACTGCGCGCTTTATGAGCGTCGTCGTGCTCATCGACACGGACGGCCTGGTCACCTATGGCGAGGGCGCCTGCGAGGGCGTTATCGCGCACGAGGGCCGCGGCGATCACGGCTTTGGCTACGACCCGCTGTTCCTGCCGGTCGATACGCCGGGCAAGACCATGGCCGAGCTGACAGCGGACGAGAAGAATGCCATCAGCCATCGTTTCCATGCGCTCGAGCATCTGTCCGCCAAGCTGACGGGCGAGGAGTAGACCGTGCGCGCGGTGGTGCAGCGCGTGCTCAACGCCGGCGTGACGGTCGACGGCGAGTGCGTGGGTCGCATTGGACGCGGCTACCTGGTGCTGCTTGGCGTGGGTCACGGCGATACGCACGCCGAGGCCGATAAGCTGTGGGGCAAGCTCCGCGGGCTGCGTATCAACGAGGACGAGAACGGCAAGACCAACTTGGCACTGGCCGATGTTGACGGCGAGGTACTCGTGGTGTCGCAGTTCACGCTGTTCGCCGATTGCCGTCACGGCCGCCGCCCATCGTTTACGGATGCCGGCGCCCCCGATGTCGCCAATGAGCTCTACGAGTACTTCTTGACGCTCGTTCGCCAAGATGTCGAACACGTGGCGCACGGCATCTTTGGCGCCGATATGAAAGTCGACTTGGTCAACGATGGCCCATTCACCATCGTCTTGGACACCGATAGTCTGTAAGTAGTCAATTTGGGACCGGGCTTATTTAACTACTTGCGTATGGCGGCAGCAGGGTGCTATAGTATTAGAGTTTTGTCTATCTTAGGGGTATTATTCCCTTTTTGAATTGCACCTTCTGGAGGCCCTGTTCATGGAAGAGATGGAAGTCAATCACGTCGACGACATCCACGAGAAGCTGACCGATATGGTGGGCGATCGCGTCAAGGTGAAGGCCAACATGGGCCGCACCCGCGTCGTCGAGCGCATGGGCACCATCAAGAGCGTCCACCCCGCCGTCTTCATCGTCGAGGTTGACGAGCGCCGCGGCCGCAAGTCGCGTCAGTCCTACCAGTATATCGATGTCCTCACCGGTCAGGTCGAGCTGTTCGACCCCGAGAGCGGCGAGCATATCTTTACCCCGCTCGGCAATCAGCTCGAGGAGCACTAGCGGTGACCGATCGGTCCCTGACTCTTTTCGCGCCGGCAAAGATTAACCTCTACCTGGGGGTTCATACCGAGCGCGATGACCGCGGCTACCACAGGGTCGATTCCCTGATGGCAGCTGTCGGTCTTTCCGATACCGTGACGGTCACGCCGGTGCAGGCGCTGACCGTCCAGACGGTTCCGGCATCAGATTTTCCCATGCAAAAGAATACGGCGTATCGGGCTGCGGCTGCTATGGCCGAGCATTATGGTCGCGAGGCAAACATCTGCGTGACGATTGAGAAGCGCATTCCATTGTGCGCCGGCTTGGGCGGTCCCTCGACGGATGCGGCCGCGGTCATTGTCGCCTTGGCGGAGCTCTGGGGCATTGATCGCACCGATCCCGCGCTCGACGACATCGCGTGCGGCATTGGTGCTGACGTCCCGTTCTTTTTGCACGCGAGCCCTGCGCTCTACGTAGGTGGGGGAGACGTGCTGGCAACTGAGTACCCAGCGCTGCCCGCGACGCCCGTCGTACTGGTTAAGCCACGCGAGGCGAGCGTTTCGACAATTGAAGCCTATCGACGTTTTGACGAGGCCCCGGTGCCTGCGGACAAGCCCGGCGCGATAGCTTCTGCCTTGCATGCTGGTGATGCCGAGACGGCATATGCACTCATCCATAACAACCTGGGTGTCATTTCCGCACAGATGGAGCCGCAGATTCAAACGGTCCTCGACTGGCTGCGTAAACAGGACGGCACCGTTGCTGTAGATGTGTGCGGATCGGGTGCCTGCTCGTTTGCCATTTGCGACACCGCCGCCACGGCCGAAAGGCTTGCCGAGGCTGCCCAGCAAAACGGCTGGTGGTCCTGCGCGACTGAGCTTATTCCCAACACGGTTCAAATCGACGCGCCAAAGAAATAAAAATTTCTCTAGCACGCGGCGAAAATCTTTGTTATTATAGTCGAGCTAACGGGTTGTGGCTCAGTTTGGTAGAGCACTGCGTTCGGGACGCAGGGGTCGCTGGTTCAAATCCAGTCAACCCGACCAGAGCATGAGGAGGGACCGCTTCTTGCGGTCCCTTTTTTTAGCTATTGTTGTGATACCGCGATACCCGCGGTATACTCATTCGAGCTTGTCTCGCTGTATTGTGGAGGTCTACATGTTTGGACTGAGGGCTCCTGAGCTCATCATTATTCTCGTCGTTGTCCTGATTATCTTCGGGCCCAAGAACCTGCCGAAGCTCGGCAAGTCCCTCGGCTCTACCGTCAAGAATATCCGTGAGGGTATGGAGAGCGACGATAAGGCCGAGACCAAGCAGGCCGAGGAGGTCGTGGTCGAGCAGTCCGAGGAGGACAAGGAGATCGCTGAGCTCGAGGCCAAGCTCGCTGCTGCCAAGAAGAAGCAGGCAGAGGACGGCGACGCGGACGCAGAGTAGTCCCATCCCTTTGGGGTGAGCACCTGACCGGCTTGCCCGCAGGCTAGCCGGTCTTTTTCGTTTTGTTGACAGTTGATTGTTTGATCAGAGTTGGGGAGATATCCGTATGGACGCAAGCCAGATCGTACTGACCGCTGAGGGCCGCCAGAAGCTCGTCGAGGAGCTCGCTTGGCGTGAGGGCGATTACGCCAAGGAGATCGTCGAGGACATCAAGGAAGCCCGCGCGTTCGGCGATCTTTCGGAGAACTCCGAGTACGACGCTGCTAAGGACAAGCAGGCCCAGAACGCCGCTCGTATTGCCGAGATCCAGGCCATCCTCGCCAACGCTCAGGTTGCTGCCACCACGGGCGATCTGACCGTCTCCATCGGTTCCACCGTTTCGCTGATTGATCCCAACGGCGAGGTCATGGAAGTCACGCTCGTTGGTACCACCGAGACCAACTCGCTCGAGCACAAGATTTCCAACGAGTCTCCGGTCGGTCACGCCATCATCGGTCACGGCGAGGGCGACTCCGTCGAGGTCGTTACGCCTTCCGGCAAGACTCGCGTCTACACCATCGCCAAGATCGCACGCTAGACCACGGTCCCGCGTACAGGTATGTTTTCGCTCCCTGGGACCGAATCCTGGGGAGCGTTTTAGTTTGAGGAGCTAACTTATGGCAGAGAACCAGAACGCCGCCGATCAGGCATCGACGCTCAACGACGAGCGCGCCACCCGCCTAGCCAAGCGCGCCGCCCTGTTCGAGGCGGGCCAGAACCCCTATCCCGAGCACTCTGAGCTTGAGGACTACGTCGCCGATATCGAGGCTAAGTACGCCGAGCTTGCCGATGGCGAGGACACCGAGGACGTCGTGAAGATCGCCGGCCGCGTGGTCGCCAAGCGCGGTCAGGGCAAGATCATGTTCATCGTCGTGCGCGATGCGACTGCCGAGATTCAGCTGTTCTGCCGCATCAACGACATGGACGAGGCTGCCTGGAATACGCTCAAGGCCCTCGACCTGGGCGACATCCTGGGCGTGACCGGCGTGGTCGTGCGCACCCAGCGCGGCCAGCTTTCCGTTGCCCCTAAGAGCGCGACCCTGCTTTCCAAGGCCGTTCGTCCGCTGCCCGAGAAGTTCCACGGTCTTTCCGACAAGGAGACCCGCTATCGCCGGCGCTATGTCGACCTGATCGCCAACGACGACGTTCGCGAGACCTTCCGTAAGCGTTCGCAGATTCTCTCCACCTTCCGTCGCTTTATGGAGTCCGACGGCTACATGGAGGTCGAGACCCCCATCCTGCAGACCATCCAGGGCGGCGCTACGGCTAAGCCGTTCATTACCCACTTCAACGCGCTCGATCAGGAGTGCTACCTGCGTATTGCCACCGAGCTGCACCTCAAGCGCTGCATCGTCGGTGGTTTTGAGCGCGTGTTCGAGATCGGCCGCATCTTCCGTAACGAGGGCATGGACCTTACCCACAACCCCGAGTTCACCACGATGGAGGCCTACCGTGCCTTCTCCGACCTCGAGGGCATGAAGGCGCTCGCCCAGGGTGTCATTAAGGCGGCTAACAAGGCCATCGGCAACCCCGAGGTCATCGAGTACCAGGGCCAGACCATCGACCTTTCTGGTGAGTGGGCCAGCCGTCCCATGACCGACATCGTCTCCGACGTGCTCGGCATGCAGGTCACCATCGACACGCCGGTCGAGGAGCTTGCTGCCGCCGCGCGCGAGAAGGGCCTGGAGATTAAGCCCGAGTGGACCGCCGGCAAGATTATCGCCGAGATCTACGATGAGCTGGGCGAGGACACCATCGTCAACCCCACGTTCGTGTGCGATTACCCCATCGAGGTCAGCCCGCTTGCCAAGCGCTTTGAGGACGACCCGCGCCTGACGCACCGCTTTGAGCTGGTTATTGCCGGTCACGAGTACGCCAACGCGTTCTCCGAGCTCAACGACCCGGTCGACCAGGCTGAGCGCTTTGCCGCCCAGATGGCCGAGAAGGCCGGCGGCGACGACGAGGCCATGGAGTACGACGAGGACTACGTGCGCGCCCTCGAGTACGGTATGCCTCCTGCGGGCGGCATCGGCATCGGCATCGACCGCGTGGTCATGCTGCTCACCAACCAGGCTTCCATCCGCGACGTGCTGCTGTTCCCGCACATGAAGCCCGAGAAGGGTTTCCAGTCCGGTGCCGCTGCCGCCAAGGCTGCCGAGGCCGGCAACACCGCGAGCCCCTTCGTCAAGCCGTTCAAGCCCACGGTTGATTATTCCAAGATTGCCGTCGAGCCACTGTTTGAGGAGTTCGTCGACTTTGATACCTTCTCCAAGAGCGACTTCCGCGCCGTGAAGGTCAAGGCATGCGAGGCCGTCAAGAAGTCCAAGAAGCTGCTGAACTTTACGCTCGACGACGGCACCGGCACCGACCGTACCATCCTCTCCGGCATTCATGGCTACTATGAGCCCGAGGACCTGGTCGGTAAGACGCTGCTCGCCATCACCAATCTGCCTCCGCGCAAGATGATGGGCATCCCCAGCTGCGGCATGCTCATCAGTGCCATCCACGAGGAGGAGGGCGAGGAGCGTCTCAATCTGATCCAGCTCGACGCTTCCATCCCCGCCGGCGCAAAGATGTACTAACTAGTTACGCGGTTCTACGAACCGCGTAACGGCTCGACGCTGCGCGGGCCGCATTTGGACAATCTGACGTTCAACTTCAAGGGCGCGACCAGAAGGTCAGCGCCCTTTCGTTTCACGTCACCTTGTCTCAAATGCAGCCCGCTCGCTGACTTATGCTCAACCTATGGTGTCATCTCGCCCCAAAAGGACCTTGCTCGCTCTGGCGGGCTTTCGCTGTCCGTCCTCTATCTGCGGTGTTGCCCTGGTTGGCACTTAGGGACGGTCCTTTTCTGCCGGCACTTGGGGACGGTCCTTTTCGTCGGGGGCCTACCGGCTCATTGGGGGTTTGCGCCTTCCATGCATGACAGTCGTCTCTTTTATGTTTCCTTTAGCCGTTGCTGCCTAGGATGGGGGTTAGTCGGCAGGAAGGGAGCGTCTATATGGACGACGCGAGCGAGCGTGCAATCGAAGAGGACATGCTCGATCAGTTCAATTACTTTGATGATGAGGACGAGGAGCTGATCGACCGTCGCGAGCCAGCGCCGCTTGATTCCTTTGATCTGGTCGATGAAGAGACTGATGAGGTTGAGGACGAATCAACGGAGTTCCCACAGTCTTCGCGCCTTAACTCGCTGCTTTCGAGAGCCCCCATGCACCACGGCGTTCGTGCCGGCGCGCTCCATATGAAAACTGACTGGCACCAGATCGTGACGGCAGGCGATGAGCTTGCCGTCGATGCGCCGCTCACCGATAAGTCATCCATCATCTGCCGTACCGGCATGCTTATGCTGGCAAGCGGAACAGGTGCCTGGCGCGTGCGCGATACCATGAATCGTGTTGCTGCCGTACTGGGCGTCACGATTCACGTCGACCTGAGTCTTCTGTCGTTTGAGTGCACCTGCATCGAAGATGGCCACTGCTTTAACGAGGTTGTCAGCCTGCCCACAACGGGAGTCAATACCCATCGCATTTGGATGATGGAGAGCTTCTTAAAGGAAATCGAGACGTATGGGCGCCGGTTTACCGTGCACGAATACCACGAGATGCTTAAGACCGTCGAGAGCTCAAAGCCCGATTACTCTCCCTGGCAACAGGGCCTTGCGGCAGCCTGTGCTTGCGGCGCCTTCGTCTTTTTGCTCGGCGGCGGCCCTATCGAGATGGCCTGCGCATTCGTAGGCGCTGGTGTCGGTAACTTTGCTCGCTCCCATATTCTCAAGCAGGGTCTTGGCCAGTTTAGCGCGCTGACGACGGGCGTTGCGCTCGCTTGCGTTTCGTATCTGCTGGCATTGCTCGGCCTTGGCCAGGTCGTACCGGGGGCAATGTCGCACCAAGAAGGCTATATCGGCGCCATGCTCTTTGTGATTCCCGGCTTTCCCCTCATTACGGCAGGCCTCGACATCGCTAAGCTCGATATGCGAAGCGGCATTGAGCGTCTTTCGTATGCCGTGTCGATTATTGTGATGGCGACCCTTGTGGGCTGGATGGTTGCCGAGTGTGTGGGGCTGGCACCGGATGATTTTGCCCCGCTCGGCCTTTCGCCGCTTGCCCTTACGCTCCTGCGCGTGGTAATGAGCTTCGTTGGCGTATTCGGCTTCTCGGTGATGTTCAACAGCCCGGTAAAGATGGCCGCGGCAGCTGGGCTGATCGGCGCCGTGTCCAATACCTTGCGCTTTACGCTCGTCGATGCGCCGACGCTGTTTCCCCTTCTGGGCCTGAGCGTAGGTATGCCTCCCGAGGCGGCAGCGTTTATCGGCGCGCTGATATCGGGACTGCTGGCAAGCTTGGCCGAAGTCAAGCTCACCTACCCACGTATCGCCCTCACGGTGCCATCAATTGTCATTATGGTGCCGGGCCTGTATCTGTATCGCTCGATGTACTACATGTGCACCTTCGATACGGTCAATATGCTCGGTTGGTTTGTGCGTGCAGTGCTCATCGTGGCGTTTTTGCCCGTTGGTCTGGGTGTGGCACGTACACTCACCGACCCTCGCTGGCGCCACACCAGCTAATTGGTGCAAGGGGGACAGGTCACTTGCACCAAATGAGTTGCGGTGAAATAGAGACTGAATTGCTGCTTAAAGGGTCAAAACAGTCCGAATTCCACCGCAACTTATGGTGACGGGGGATTATTGGTGCCCTGCATCTTCATAAACTCAACGCTTACGAAGCGCATGCGTTTCGTGCTAGGCTGGTTCCACCACATAAGTAGTCGCAGACGCACGTACCACGGGCGGGCGAGATGAAGTCCCAACAGCTCCATCTTGCCCGCCCGTTTTTGTTGCGTGGTGCCGCGGCGTAACACAGAAAGGACCATGCCCTTTATGCCTATCAACAAACGAGAGAGCCTGCTGTTCACCTTTATCATGTGCTTTTGCATGGTGCTCTGGATGAGCATCTACAACGTTGCCCTGCAGCATGGGGCCATCAACGGCGAGGTCGTTGCCACTGCGTGGCTCGGCTTCCCCGTTGCCTATGTCTTTGCCATGTGCTGCGACTGGTTCGTCGCCAGCCCGCTTGCCAAGGGTTTCGCCTTTAAGTACTTGGTCACGCCGGGCAAGAGCTCGCCGCTCGCCATGACGCTTGCCGTCAGCTCCTGCATGGTCGTTCCCATGGTCATCATCATGTCGCTGTACGGTGCCTGTGAGGGTCTGACGCACATGCCCGGCGGCATCCTTGCGAACCTGTATTCCGTGCCCGCGATCTGGATGATCAACATCCCGCATAATTTTGTGATGGCGCTGCCGTGGAACCTTTTGGTAGCCGGTCCGATTTCCCGCTTCGTCTTCCGTCGCGCCTTCCCTGTGGGGACGGTTTTCGAGGAGGAGCATGCCGAGCTCTTGGAGCAGGCTATGGCTCCTGAGTGCGAGTAGCTCGCTTAGGGATCTGCTGAGCGCGGGCGACTTGCTTGGTTGGAGCCCAAAGCGTGGATAGCTCTCTCGGCGACATCGCGGGCGTGAGCGGTGCGCATGACCGGAGGGCCCGTGCTGCTCCGTTGCCCGACGTGCTAGCGCGCAGAACAATCTGTTGGTGCATTCGGCGGCTGCTGAAGCGTTTCGGCAGCCGCTTTTTATACGGAGTTTAAATACAACAGTCTGTTGTATTACGTAGAGTGGTATATCTCTAGCGGGAAAAATGCGAGAGACGGAGCATTATGGCGTTGCTAGTAGGACTGGACGTAGGGTCGACGACGACCAAAGTTTACGCGATGCACGAGGATATGACCGAGGCGTGGTGGGGATATCGCCGCCACGGGGCGTGTCAGACAGCGAGCGTGCGCGCCATGCTCGGCGAGCTCGCCGAGCGCTTTCCCCATGAGTCACTGCGCGTTGCGGTGACCGGCTCGGGTGCGCGCGATATCGCGACCGCGCTGGGCGCCTCGTACGTTCAGGAGGTGGTCGCCAACGCGCTCGCGATCAGCAGGTTCTATCCGCAGACGCGCTGCGCCATCGAGCTGGGCGGCCAAGACGCCAAGATGATCTTCTTCCGCACCAACGATAAGGGAGACATCGAGGTTGCCGACATGCGCATGAACGGCTCGTGCGCAGGCGGTACCGGTGCATTTATCGACGAGATGGCAAAGCTCATGGGGGTCGGCACCGAATCGGGCGAGTTCGAGCAGCTCGCAAGCCGGGGAACGACCGTCCACGAGGTCTCGGGCCGCTGCGGCGTGTACGCAAAGACCGATATCCAGCCGCTGCTCAACGAGGGCATTCCTACCACCGACCTGGCGCTTTCGGCGCTTCACGCGGTCGCCCGCCAAACGATCGGCGGTCTGGCCCAGGGTATCGACATCGAGCCGCCGGTAATCTTCGAGGGCGGTACGCTCGCCTACAACCCCACACTGGTCCGCGTGTTCCGGGAGCAACTGAATCTATCGGACGATCAGGTTATCGTCCCGCGCGATCCGCAGATCATGGTCGCGCGCGGTGCCGCCCTGTCGCTGACCGACATGTTCGCATCGTCCCAACCGATCGACCTTCCCGACGCTTTTGTCCGGCTGGATAAGCTCGAGACGGTCGCGCCCGCAAGCGGGGAGGGACGTCTTGCCCAGCCCTTTTTTGCCACACCTGCCGAGCAGGCGGATTTTACGGCACGCCATGGCAAAGAGACGCCGGCAAAGGGTCCGGATGCGTATGCGCCCGGAGAGACGGTGCGTGTGGCGCTCGGTATCGATTCGGGGAGCACGACGACCAAGTTCGCCCTGGTCGATGAGGCGGGTGAGCTTGTCGATTCGTTCTACGCGTCTAATAACGGCAGACCGCTCGACGTCGCCCAACAGGGTCTTGTCAGCTTGAAGAACCGCTGGGAGACAGCGGGAGTCACGCTTGCGATCGATGCCGTGGGCACCACGGGATACGGCGAGGAGCTTTTCGCGCGCGCGTTCCACGCCGACTACCATACGGTCGAGACGGTCGCGCACGCCCGCGCCGCGTGCGTATGCGTTCCCGATGCGACCTTCGTGCTCGACATCGGCGGACAGGATATGAAGGCCATCTGGCTCAACCACGGCGTGCTGACCGATATCGTCGTCAACGAGGCGTGCTCTGCGGGCTGCGGCTCGTTCCTCGAGGGTTTTGCCAAAAACCTCGGAATAGCCGTTGAGGATATCGCGACCGAGGCATTTTCGTCCAAAGCCCCCGCCGTTCTCGGCAGCCGCTGCACGGTGTTCATGAACAGCAGCGTCGTTTCCGAGCAGCGGCGCGGTAAGGGTCCGGGCGACATCATGGCCGGTCTCTGCCGTTCGATTATCGAGAACGTGTTCACCAAGGTCATTCGCGTTTCAAATCTCAACCGTCTGGGCGACAAAGTCGTCGTCCAGGGCGGCACGTTCCGAAACGACGCGGTGCTGCGCGCATTCGAGCAGTATCTGGGCAAACCCGTCACGCGTGCGCCCCACCCGGGGCTGATGGGCGCTATCGGTATCGCCCTGCTCGCGCGCGAGGAATGCCGCAAGGGCGACGCCGGCACGTCGTTTATCGGGCTCGATGCCGTGGAGCGCTTCGAGCATCGCGAGTTCGGCGGCGTTACCTGCCGTCGGTGCAACAACCGCTGCCAGCGCGCGGTCGTGGCATTTGGCGACGGCTCGCTTTACGTCACGGGCAATCGCTGCCCGCGCGGCGGCGCCATCTCATGGGATGAGCTCGTGCGCGAGGTTCCCGCGGCGGAGGAGCTGCGTCCGCAGGGTGCTTGCGAGGCACAGGCACCCGGCACGGGGCGCGACCGGACCGCGGCTGCCCCCAATCTCTTTGTCGACCGCGAGAAGCTGCTGTTCGAGTCGTACCCCACGGTTCCCGTCTGCGGGGGGCGCGATGTCACGATCGGCATTCCCCGTGTGCTCGAGTTCTGGGACACCATGCCGTTCTGGTCGACGTTCTTCAGCACGCTCGGCTTTAAGGTGCGCGTCTCGGGACGCAGCACCAAGGCGATGTACGAGCGCGGTCTGGCGCACGTCACATCCGACACCGTGTGCTTCCCGGCCAAGCTCGTCCACGGGCACATCCGCAATCTCGTCGACGCCGGCGTCGACCGCATCTTCATGCCCATCATCACGACGGTGCCCACCGAAAACACCGCCTCTACCAGCGAGTGGATGTGCGCCGTCGTAAAGGGATACCCCTACGTGATGCGCAATTCCGATAACCCGGAGGAGCGTTTCGGCGTTCCGTTCGATACGCCGCTGTTCCACTGGTACGACGAGGGCGACCGAAACCGCCAGCTCAAGGCGTGGTGCAAGGAGACCTTCGATATCGATGCCGACCTGGTTGCCAAGGCGACCGAGCAGGCGGACCGCGCGCAGGAGACGTTTGAGAACCAGCTGCAGCTGCGCGGCAGGCAGGTGCTCGAGAACGTGCGCGAGGACGGCGGCTACGCGGTGGTGATCGCTTCGCGCCCGTACCACAACGACCCGCTGGTCAACCACGGGCTGCCCAAGCTCTTCTCTGAGCGCGGCATCCCCGTGCTGACGCCCGATGCGGTGCCGGGGGTCTGCAACGTCGATCTTTCCAACAGCCGCATCGACATCGTGAACAACTACCATGCGCGCATGCTGTCGTGCGCGGTCATCGTCGCATCGACGCCCGAGCTCGAGCTCGTGCAGATGGGCAGCTTCGGCTGCGGCCACGATGCGTATCTCACCGACGAGATCGCGCGCATGATGGGCGAGATGGGCTCCAAGGTTCCGATGATGATCAAGCTCGATGAGAGCGACGTCGCCGGTCCCATGGGCATTCGCGTGCGTTCGTTTATCGAGTCGGTCAACCGTCGTCGCGCGGAGGAGCGTGCCGAGGGCGCCCGGGTGCACGCGGTCCATCCGCTCGACGACCCGTATAAGGTCAAGTACACCAAGCGCGACCGGCACGACAAGATCGCGCTGGTCCCCAACACCTCCCATGCGTTCTGCAGGCTCATGACCGCGGCGATGCGCAATCAGGGCGTGCGCGCCGAGGCCCTTGATATCGGGCGCGAGGATGCCATCCGCCTGGGCAAACGCTATGTGCACAACGACATCTGCTTCCCCGCGCAAATCGTGATCGGCGAGGCGCTCGCGGCACTCGAGAGCGGTAAGTACGACCCGCACGACGTCGCCGTGGTGACTGGCAAGTATATCGGCGACTGCCGCCTGACGCACTACATGCCCCTGCTGCGCCGCGCGCTCGACGACGCGGGATACGACTATGTCCCGGTGCTCACCAACGACGACGTCGATGCCCACAATGCGCATCCGGGCTTCAAGCTCGGCCTTGGCCCGAGCATCCAGATCGCCTACGGTCTTCCCATGATCGATGCCCTCGAGGCCATGCTTAGGCGCATCCGTCCCTACGAGCTCGAGAAGGGCGCGGCGGACGCTGCGTTCGACCGCGCGCTCGATGAGGTTATCGAGGGCATGGAGCGCTCCGGGCTGAGAGGCCAGGCGACGGGCTTCAAACGCGCGCTTGCGATCATGGACGCCGTTCCGTACGACCGCTCGAACCCGCATCCGACCGTTCTCATCGTGGGCGAGTACCTGCTCAATTTCCATCTCGGCGCCAACCACGAGATCGAGCGCTACCTCGAGGACAACGGGCTCGAGGTCATCGAGGCGCGCATGACCGACGTGATCCGCAAGACCTATTTCTACAAGCATGCGCAGTCGCGCGAGTTCCACGTCGACCTGTCGCTGCCCGAAAAGGCCTGGTACGCCATGGCGGACAACCTGTTCGAGCTCGCGCACGACCGTTGCGACCGCCTGGGCGCGGCGAGCCCGCTCTACGAGCCGCCGACGCGCATGCCCGAGCTCGTGCGCGCGAGCGATAAGATCCTGCACCATACGTTCGATGCGGGCGAGGGCGTGCTGATTCCGGCGGAGATTCTCGAGCACGCCAAGCGCGGCTGCCGCAACTTCGTGATCCTGCAGCCGTTCGGGTGTCTGCCCAACCATGTCGTGGGGCGCGGGCTCATCCATGCGCTCAAGGAGCAGTATCCCACGGCGCAGTTCCTGCCGCTCGACTACGATCCCGACGTGAGCTTCGCCAACGTGGAGAACCGTCTTCAGATGCTCATCATGAACGCCAAGGCGCAGGGGTGCGGTGAGGCGCATGGCGAGACCGCGTAAGGACGCCAATGCGCCCGATGCACGCACCCGTATCATCGAGGCGTTTTGGGAGCTCATCGAGAACAACAGCATCTTCGAGCTGTCGGTTGGCGAGGTGACCCGCGCTGCCCAGTGCAATCGCGGAACGTTTTACTACTATTTTCACGATTTCGATGAACTCGTCGCCATCGCCATAGCCCAGCTGCTGCAGGATAACGAGCTCATCACCGATGCCCTCTGGCATTTTTCGAGCGAGGGCGACCTTTCGGCGTTCGACCGGCGCGACGTCCGCTGCCTGCTGCGGCGCATCGTCATCACCATGAGGGCGGGTGCCGCCGAGCAGGTCGTGCAGGGCATCCATACGATCATCATCGACCGCGTGAGAGAGATCGTCCACCCCGACGGAGAAGAGCTCAAGGCAGATTCGAGCTTTGCGGTGGGCTTTCTGGTCTCGGGCATCATGGGCTTTGTGATGGCGGTCGGCTTTGCCCGGGAGGGCGGCGAGGAGATAGACCTCGAGCAGCTGGGGGACAGCGCGTGCGCGTACCTGAGGGCGGTCGCCATGCAGACGGTGGAAACGGTCGCGCAAGTCGAGGGCGTCGATACATCCGAGCTGCTCGAACGCGTCTCCAAGGAGGCCGATGCCTATCGCGCATCGCGTGCGACGAGTCCCGACGTGGTGAAAGACGCCTAGGGTTTCTCTTGCGGGGCGCCTGTCGCGCATCGCGCGGTGAGTCCCGCGATGCGGTCATAACCTGCATTCATGTGAGCCGGGTTTATAGATATTCCTCCAGCTGTTAACATAGACAACCTGTGGGTAAAGAGACAAAAGCGCCGCCGACGGGCGGGCGTTTTGATTTCGATGAACTCATGTAAGGAAACGAGCATGTTAGATAGATTTACCGATCGAGCGCGCAAGGTCATGTCGATGGCCAAACAGGAGGCGCTCGATCTTCATTCAAATAAGGTGGGCACCGAGCACCTGCTGCTCGCGCTTGCCAAGGAGGACGAGGGCATTGCCGCCGAGGCGCTGCGTTCGCTCGACATCTCCTACGATGACATCATGGATACTCTCAAAGAGGTCCAGACCACGGTTCCCGAGCCCAGTGAGGAGACCGAGGCGGCCAAGCTCGCCTTTACGCCGCTCGTCATTAGCGTGATGGAGCGTTCATTCCGTGTGGCGCGTGAGAACAACCAGACCTACGTGTCGACCGAGCACTTGCTGATCGGCATCGTCGAAGAGGGCAACGGCATGGCCATGGACATCCTCATGCGCCTAGGTGTGTCGTCCGCCTCCATCAAAAAGGCTATCGAGAAACTCACCGCCAAGGACCAGGACAAGAAGCGTCCGCTCGCCGGCGCCGGTGCTGGTCGTCCCGGTGCGGGCCTGCCGTTCTTTAGCGGCTCGGATGCCTCTCAGCAAAAGGGGAGTGGTACCGATACGCTTAAGCAGTTCGCGACCAACCTCACACAGAAGGCGCGCGACGGCGAGCTCGACCCTGTAATTGGTCGCGAAAAGGAAGTCCAGCGTATGATGGAAATTCTTTCGCGCCGCACCAAGAACAACCCGCTCATTCTGGGCGACCCCGGCGTGGGCAAGACGGCCATCGTCGAGGGCTTGGCTCAGCAGATTGCAGCCGGCAACGTGCCCGAGAACCTCATGAACCAGAATATCTGGACGCTCGACCTGCCGGGCCTCGTGGCGGGTGCCAAGTATCGCGGCGAGTTTGAGGAGCGCCTCAAGAACGTGATCCAGGAGGCCACCGAAGCCGATGACGTCATCCTGTTTATCGACGAGATGCACACCATCATCGGTGCCGGTTCTGCCGAGGGTTCCATCGACGCGAGCTCCATGCTCAAGCCCGTGCTTGCGCGCGGTGCCTTCCAGATTATCGGCGCCACCACGGCCGAGGAATTCCGCAAGTACCTCACCAAGGACCCGGCCTTCGAGCGTCGCTTCCAGACCATCGATGTCGAGGAGCCGAGCGTCGAGGACACGGTCAAGATCCTGACCGCGCTCAAGCCGCGCTACGAGGAGCACCACCATGTGCGCTATACGCAGGGTGCTATCGAGGCCGCCGCGAACCTTTCCAACCGCTACATCCAGGATCGCTTCCTGCCCGATAAGGCCATCGACCTCATCGACGAGGCCGGCGCCCGCGCTCGCATCGCCGCGAATCGCGCGCCCGAGCCGGTGCGTGAGGCCGAGCATCGCGTGGAGGAGCTTAAGGCCGCCGCGCAGGAGGCCACCGAGAGCGACGACATGAACAAGGCCGCCGAGATCACCGAGCAGCAGAAGGCCGCCGAGATTGAGCTCGCCGAGGCCAAGGCCGCCTGGACCGCCGAGCTCGACGCCAGCCCGCTCACCATCGATGTCTCCCAGATCGCCGACATCGTGTCCGTGACTTCGGGCGTGCCGGTGTCTTCGCTTACCGAGAGCGAGAGCCGTCGCCTGCTGCAGGCCGAAAGCGTGCTCAAGACGCGCATCATCGGTCAGGATGAGGCTGTCGAGGCAGTTGCCAAGGCCGTGCGCCGCAGCCGCTCGCCGCTCAAGGACCCGCGTCGCCCCGGCGGCAGCTTTATCTTCCTGGGTCCCACCGGCACAGGCAAGACCGAGCTCGCCAAGACGCTCGCCGAGTACCTCTTTGGCAGCAAGGATGCGCTCATCAGCTTCGACATGTCCGAGTTCGGTAGCGAGTTCGAGGTCTCCAAGCTCATCGGTAGCCCTCCGGGTTACGTCGGTCACGACGAGGGCGGCCAGCTCACCAAGGCCGTTCGTCGTCACCCGTACTCGGTCGTGCTGTTCGACGAGATCGAGAAGGCGCACCCCGATATCTTCAACATCTTGCTGCAGGTGCTGGAGGAGGGCCGCCTGACCGATAGCCAGGGCAAGACGGTCGACTTCCGCAACACCGTGATCATCATGACGTCCAACGTGGGCGCTCGCGAGATTGCGCAGGATGCGAGCGTGGGCTTTGGCACCACCGGCGAGCAGGGCCTCACGTCGAGTGAGATCCGCGGCCGCGCGATGGGCGAGCTCAAGCGCCTGTTCCGCCCCGAGCTGCTCAACCGTATCGACGACATTGTGGTGTTCCAGAAGCTCTCGGGTGAGAATCTCACCAAGATCGCGCACCTGCTGGTGGACGACCTGCGTCAGCGTTTGATTGCCAACTGCATGAACATCAAGCTCACCGATGCGGCCTATGACAAGATCGTGGCCGAGGGCACCGACCTCACCAACGGTGCGCGTCCGCTGCGCCGTGCTATTCAAAAGCTCATCGAGGACCCGCTGTCCGAGGAGCTTCTGGCCGGCGAGTGGGGCGAGGGCGATACCGTCCTGTGCGACGTGGCCGATGGCAAGTTTGTCTTTAGCCACGGCACGGGCGAGATCCCGGCACCGCGTCCGGCGGGCACGCTCGGTGGCGATACCGCCCCGGCGGCACCGCACACCGGCAACGCCGCGCCCGTGAGCGGCGGCGTGACCTCGGGCCCCGGCGGCATGATGCAAGCCGGTTCCGGCGCGCTGTAGGGCGTGGCGACAATTTGATCTGTGCAATCGAGGCGTTCCGGCAAGGGTGCCTCGATTTGTAGAGCTGCGGTAACTGTGACCGTTACGCTATGCGGTCCACCGTTAGCCGATGATGCGAGAGCGCTCGGCGTTTTCGACTGGTTTATGCAAACGAAGTCTGGGAATATACAAGGCGCATGTCTTACTGTCTAACCAGTTGCGCCAAGGAGGCACCATGGACTACAAGATTACCGGCTACGAGCCCGCCCAGCTGTTCCATTTCTTTGAGGAGGTCAGCGCGATCCCCCGTGGGTCTGGCAACGAGAAGGGCATCAGCGATTTCCTGGTTGCGTTTGCCAAGGAGCGCGGTCTCGATGTGTATCAGGACGAGGTCTACAACGTCATCATTCGCAAGCCCGCATCTGCCGGCGCCGAGAATGCCCCGACCGTAATGCTGCAGGGTCACATCGACATGGTGTGTGACAAGCTGGGTTCCGTCGAGCACGACTTTACGACCGACGGTATCGACTTGGTCGTCAAGGACGGTGTCCTCACCGCTAACGGCACCACTCTGGGCGCCGACAATGGTATCGCCGTCGCGCTTATGCTTACCGTGCTCAACGACGATTCGATTGCCCATCCGGCCCTCGAGTGCGTGTTCACCACCGACGAGGAGACTGGCCTGGTCGGCGCCGAGACGCTCGACAAGTCCCAGATTAGCGCCCGCACCATGATTAACCTTGACTCCGAGGAAGAGGGCGTTGCCACCGTCAGCTGTGCCGGCGGTGTCGTCGTTACCTACACCTGCCCGATCGCGCGCGAGCACAAGACCGGTAGCACCCTCACGCTCGACATCTCCGGCCTGCTGGGCGGCCACTCCGGCAGCGATATCAATCTGGAGCGCGGCAACGGCAACCTCATCATGGCCCGCATCATCGACCGCCTGATGGTCGCCGGCGAGCCCGCCATCGTCAGCTTTAACGGCGGCACCAAGGACAACGCCATCAACCGTGAGTGCAAGGCTGTTCTGGTCTACGCCGACCATGCTGCCGCCGAGGCGGCGGCCCAGATCGCAAGGGGCATCATCGCCGACGTCACTGCCGAGCTCGAGGTCTTCGACCCCGGCTTTACCTGCACCGTCGAGATTGCCGACGACGCCGAGGTCGAGGCCATGGACCAGAAGTCCGCGCTTGCCCTCATCCGCGCCCTGCGTCTTGCCCCTAACGGCGTGATTCGCCGCAACGTCGCCACCGACGGCTCCGTCGAGGTTTCCTCCAACATCGGTGTGGTTGCCACTTCTGACGACGAGGTCAAGATCATGCTGTCCCCGCGCTCCTCGATCACCTCGCTGCAGAACGAGTTCAAGGACCGTCTGCAGACGCTGGCCGATGTCCTGGGCTTCGACGCCAAGTTTGAGTTTGAGTATCCCGGCTGGAGCTATGCCGAGCATTCGCCGGTCCGCGAAGTCTTTGTCGAGAGCTATCGAGAGCTCTTTGGCTCCGAGCTGCGCATCGAGTCCATTCACGCCGGCCTTGAGTGCGGCCTGTTTGCCGAGGCCCTGCACGGCCTGGATGCCATCGCCGTGGGCCCGACGCTCTCCGATGTCCACACCCCGGACGAGAGCATGGAGCTCGCTTCTGCCGAGCGCTTCTACGAGCTGCTCATCGACGTCCTCAAGCGCCTTGCCGCGTAAAGGTTGCGCTAGCAGCAGTCCGAGTCACGTGCTAGCGGATTGCAAATGACATTACGAGAGGGGGCATTCGAGCGTTTGCGACGGGTGCCCCCCTCTTTTGTTTGATAATTGCGAAATTACGGTCACCTAGTCCATTTCTGCCCTGATGAGGTCGAGGGTGCGCTGGCAGTTTTCGCGGACGGGGCCGAGCATATGCTCGCGCAGGTCCGCCATGCCGGGCAGGTCGGCGTATTCGTCCATGACCTCTTCCATGCAAATGGGCACCTCGTAGGCGAGGTCCATCATGGTCGCAAAGCAAAACTTCTCGGATAGCCCGGCATCGGTGAGCGTCGCCTCCAGCGCGGGGTCGCCCATACCGTGGTATCGGCGGATAGCGCCTGGACCGATGCACCCCACACGATTTTCGCCGCCAACGCTCATGGCAAGGCGCGCCCGGCGGCGCATGCGCTCATACGCCAAACCCGACGCGACATCGTACATTCGAGCCATCATGGCTGCGCCGTCGTTTCCAAGGAGCAGGGAATAGTTTTTCGCGTGCGCATCCGGTGCGCCGATGATGGCGTTAAAGAAAAGTATCTGCGTAAACAGATACAGGTTAAGTTGATGGTGGCTCGTATTTACGAGGAGCTCTTGAATGTCGCGTGTGGTCGGGCCGCCGTCTGCCGTGTACTTTTGGGCGGGCATCACCCCAAGTGCCTGACAGAGGTCTTCTTGATGTAGGCGCCTGATCGTTCCGTCTTTGACTTTCACGCGGTCATAGCGCTCAACAATGAGGGCAGGTTCGTCCTCAAACATACGATATTCGACGTTTGCCGTTGCGATGCCGGCGCGCTGGGCGCTTTTCATGCAGACAAACTCATTGAGAGCCTCGAGTTTAAATCCGATAACGCCATTTTTGAAAATATGCGTCGTGGGCGAGGAGCCCATGCATTCGCACCAGCGGTCGTTTATGAACGCGAGCGCGAACTTGCCCTGGTTGCCTCCAAGTGACCAACTTTCATCTAGACCCATCCACGATGCATCGCGGTCATCTCTGATCGACTTGAGACGAAGAGCAATTTCGTGGTCGTCTATAGGGCGGTATTCGCCAGCGCGATGCAGGACGGCGTCGGCATCTTCTTCGGCACAAAACTGCACTCCGCCCGGACAGTCGAGTCCGATATGGCTGAGCAACGCAACGGGATTGTTGGGCCTAACGTCGAATTCGGCGGCAATCGCTTTTCGTTGGTCCTCGCTGTCGGGTAGAAGGCCAAACAGGTACGGATTCATGACCTGTTGTCCGTATGTGCGATTCGATACGGGTATGTTGGTCGATAGGGCTGGCCCGTCATAGTCATGATCGTAGGTAAAGCTGATAAGACCGTTCTCATCTTGCGCGAGCGTTCCAGCAGGCACGCCGCAAATAATGGTCCGAAGTGATGTTCTGGCCATTGGCTATTTCCCTTCGGGCATGGTTTGGCTAGATGCGTTTGCGGCAATCGAGACTCCGAGATTGGACATGGCGAAATCGGCGAAGGCCCTGTCGTAGAGCTCGGACGTAAGGGGGGTATCTGCAAGAGCCGGAATGGTTGTGCTGCGACGGTTGCGATGATGAAGACGTTGAGCGTGATGGCGTCTGGAGGTGCTGCAAGGTTGATCAGCATGCGGGGCGTCGACTGGGTGCTCATTTTTCGTTTCGCTTATATCCCCTTGTGCTGCGAGCGCCAGTTCAAGAGCGTCGAAAATCGCCAGCAGCTTGTCGAGTCGAATGCCGGTGGCGTCTCCTAGCTCGAGCGATGCAAGCAGGCGCTCCGAAACACCGGCCTTTTTGGCGAGGGTGGCACGGGTGAGACCCTGAGTCTCGCGTGCCTGGCGCACGTAGATGCCAGCTTGGCGTGGTGTGGTGATGGGAAGGATATCCACGGCGATCTCCTAACGTGCAGACTTTTGCATCATAGTATGACATGCAAAAGTCTGCATGAAAAGGCCTCATGCAAAACTCTGCATGAGGCCTCATCCGGACGTTTAGTTTTGAAGGGTGTTTTACAGCACTAAAATCCCTAGGTGCTCCAGCAAAATCTTGAGGCCGATGAGGATGAGCACAACGCCGCCCACGATGGTGGCGGGCTTTTCGTAGCGCGCGCCAAAGATGCGGCCAATCGCCATGCCGGCAACGGAGAAGATGAAGGTCGTGATGCCTATGAGCGACACGGCGGGAACGATGTCGACGGAAAGCGCGGCGAACGAGATGCCCACGGCCAGGGCGTCAATCGAGGTGGCGATGGCGAGGATCAGGCACTCGCCCAGGTCAATCTTTTCGGCATCCTTGCCGTCGCCTTCATCCTCGTCTTCGGTAAAGGCCTCCCACAACATTTTGCCGCCGATAAAGGCGAGCAGGATAAAGGCGATCCAATGGTCGATGGGTCCGATGATGCCCATGAATTGACTGCCGAGCGCCCATCCGATTACGGGCATGCCGGCCTGAAAGCCGCCAAAGAACAAGCCGAGCACCACGGCAACTTTAAGGTTGATCTTCTTCATGCCAAGGCCCTTGCAGATGGAAACGGCAAAGGCGTCCATCGAAAGGCCAACGGCGAGCAATACGAGCTCTGCGAGTCCCATAGTCTGGCTCCCTCTCTGCGGGCGGGCCCGCGTGTACCTCTTGGGGGAGTAACAAAAAAGACCCGTGGCGTACGCGTTGCGCGCACAGCCACGAGTCTCGTTCATTAAGGCAAGCCAGGCCGCATCGGCCAGTGTGTTGACTTGCCGCGCCACCGGAGGCGAACCCGATCACGCGACTACTCCCTCATTTATGCGAATCCCGATGCTACCACATAAGCAGCTCATTTGGATTGGGGCTCTCAGCTGTGTTCGCTCATTCTGTAAGCATCGGATTTTGCGGGCGTCACAGGGGCAAACCGTGAGAAACTTATTGACGTTTATGGAGCGTATACGATGGGAGCGATGCCTTGGATAAGAACGAGCTGCAAAAGCGTATGGAACAGGCCATTCGCCTGACGGCACCTGGCCAGCCGATCCGCACCGCCCTCGACATGATCATTGCTGGTCACCTGGGCGCCCTTATCTGTGTCGGCGACACCGAAAACGTGCTCGCTGCCGGTAACGACGGCTTCCCGCTCAACATTTCGTTCACCTCGAACCGCCTGTTCGAGCTCTCCAAGATGGACGGTGCCATCGTTATCGATGGCGACCTCACCCAGATCCTGCGTGCCAACTTCCACCTCAATCCCGATCCCTCGCTTGCCACGAGTGAGACGGGCATGCGTCACCGTACTGCCGCTCGCATGTCGGTGCTCACCGACGCCATCGTGATCTCGGTTTCGGCTCGTCGTGCCGTCGTCAACGTGTACGTCCACGGCAAGAGCTACGAGATCCAGCCCGTCACCACCATCATGAGCTCGGTCAACCAGCTCGTCGCCACGCTCCAGACTACCCGTCAGTCGCTCGATCGCTCCCTGCTGCGCCTGACGGCCCTTGAGCTCGACGACTACGTCACGCTCGCCGACATCACCGGCATCTTCTCGAGTTTCGAGATCATGCAACAGGCAAAGACCGAGCTTAAGGATTGCATCGTCAAGCTGGGTAACCAGGGCAAGCTCGTGCAGATGCAGCTCGAGCAGCTCGCGGGCTCCAGCATGGATACCGAATACGACTTGATGATCCGCGACTACGCAAGCGATTCCTCTGAGGCCAACGCCGAGAAGATTCGCGCTGAGCTTGCCCGTATGACGCCTAAGGACCTGTCCGACCCGCAGCACGTGGCGGCAGTTCTGGGCTATGACGACTTGGACGAGGACTCCGTCATGACGCCGCTGGGCCTGCGCACGCTTTCGCGCGTGTCCGTCGTGCGCGACGGCGTGGCCGAGAAGATCGTCGACGAGTATGGCTCGCTGCAGGAGCTCATGGACGACATCAGCGAGGATCCGGAGCGCTTGGGCGACTTTGGCGTCAACAACCCTGCCATTCTTGCGGACTCGCTGTACCGCATGAAGGGCACCAAACAGGGGAACGCATAATGGCGCCCGTATGCGCCGTGGTCGTTGCCGGCGGCAGCGGCCAGCGCTTTGGAAATCCCGGCGGCAAGCAGCTCGTTAACGTGGCGGGCCGTCCGCTCATGAGCTGGTCCATCCGCGCGTTCGATCGTAGCGACAAGGTCGGCCATATCGTCGTGGTTTGCCCTGCCGAGCGCCGTGCCGAGATGCGCCGCTTGGCTATCGACCCGTTTGACTATGACACGCCCATCAGCTTTGCCGATGCCGGCGATACTCGTCAGGATTCCACCCGCGCCGGCGTGCACGCGGTGCCGGCGGGTTTCGAATATGTCGCTATCCACGACGGCGCCCGTCCGCTCATTACGACCGAGGCCATCGACCACGCTATCGACGTGCTCGTGAGCGACCGCTCGCTCGACGGTGTCGTGTGCGGCCAGCCCGCGATCGACACGCTCAAGATCGTCGATGGCGACAATATCGTCGAGACGCCGCCGCGTGAGCTCTACTGGGCAGCGCAGACGCCGCAGATCTTTAGCGTCGATGCTATGAAGCGCGCCCATGCTGCAGCCATTGCCGAGGGCTTTATCGGCACCGATGATTCGTCGCTGGTCGAGCGCATGGGTGGGCGCGTCCGCTGCGTCCAGAGCCCGCGCGATAACCTTAAGGTGACGGTGCCCGAGGACCTGCGTCCCGTAACCGCGATTCTGCTTGGCCGCATGGCCGAGGGAGAGGACCTTCCCCATGTTCAGTAACCTGCGCATTGGCCATGGCTACGACGTCCACCGTCTGGTGGAGGGGCGTCGATGTATCATCGGCGGTGTCGACATTCCCTACGAGCGCGGCCTGCTGGGCCACTCGGATGCCGATGTGCTCGCGCACGCCTTGGCCGACGCCATTCTGGGCGCCTGCCGCGGGGGAGACATCGGCAAGCTATTCCCCGATACCGACCCCGCCTATGAGGGTGCTGATTCGATGGTGCTGCTCGCTCGCGTGATGGGCTATGCGCGCGAGCTGGGCTTCGAGTTTGTCGATGCCGATTGCACCATTGCCTGTCAGCAACCCAAGATCACCCCGCACCGCGATGCCATGCGCGCCAACCTTGCCCATGCCCTGGGCGTTGACGTCGAAAACGTGGGCGTCGCCGCCACTACGACCGAAAAGCTCGGTTGGGAAGGCCAGGGCGAGGGAATCGGCGCCTGGGCCGTCTGCCTGCTACAGAAAACCGTTAAGGAGTAACGAATGCGTATCTATAACAGCGCTACCCATAAAAAGGAAGAGTTCCAGCCCATCGAGTCCGGCAAGGTCCGCATGTACGTGTGCGGCCCCACGGTCTACGACAACATCCACATCGGCAATGCCCGCACGTTCATCAGCTTTGACGTGATTCGTCGCTGGCTCATCGCGAGCGGCTACGAGGTCACGTTTGCCCAGAACCTCACCGATGTCGATGACAAGATCATCAAGCGCGCCAACGAGCAGGGCCGTACCGCCGCCGAGGTTGCGACGGAGTTCTCTGACAAGTTTATCGGCGTTATGCGCGCCGCCAACGTGCTCGATCCCGATGTGCGTCCTCGCGCCACCAAGGAGATCGGCCCCATGATCGCCATGATCAAGACGCTCATCGAGCAGGGCCACGCCTACGCCGCCGATAACGGCGACGTGTACTTTGCCGTGCGCAACGATCCCAACTATGGTCAGGTCTCGGGCCGCAACATCGACGACCTTATGGTTGGCGCGCGCATCGAGGAGAACGAGGACAAGAACGACCCGCTCGACTTTGCCCTGTGGAAGGCCGCCAAGCCCGGCGAGCCCAGCTGGCCGAGCCCCTGGGGCGAGGGGCGTCCCGGTTGGCACACCGAGTGCGCCGCCATGGTGCACCGCTACCTGGGCACCCCGATTGACATCCACGGCGGTGGCTCCGACCTTGCCTTCCCGCATCATGAGAACGAGTGCGCCCAGGCCACCTGCGCTTGGCACCAGGGCTTCTCCAACACCTGGATGCACACGGGCATGCTGCTGGTAGACGGCGAGAAGATGTCCAAGTCGCTCGGCAACTTCTTTACGCTGGCCGAGGTCCTCGAGCAGCACTCCGCTGCCGCCCTGCGCCTGCTGATGCTGCAGACGAGCTATCGCTCACCTCTCGACTTTTCTTGGGAGCGCCTGGAGGGTGCCGAGAACTCGCTCACGCGTATCGCCGGTACGGTCGAGAACCTGCGTTGGGCCGCGAACCATGCGACGGCCGATGCCGATGCGGCTGCCGCCGAGGCGTTTGCCGCCAAGGCCGCCGAGACCCGCGCCGCCTTTAAGGAGTGCATGGACGACGACTTTAACACCGCCGGTGCCATGGGTGCCGTCTTTGGCTTTGTGACCGAGTGCAACCAGTACCTGGAGCAGGCGGGCGATGCTGCCGACAAGGCCGCCGCGCTTGCCGCCGCCGACACGCTGGCCGAGCTGCTCGATACGTTTGGCGTTGAGCTCCCCGAGCCCAAGGTAGAGCTGCCGCTGGGTCTGCTAGGCGTTGCCGCCGGCCTGGTCGCCTACACGGGCGACGACGTGGACGAGGCTGCTGCCAAGATTCTCGAGGCCCGCGCCGAGGCCCGTGCCGCCAAGAACTGGGATCTGGCCGACGCCATCCGCGACCAGCTCAAGGACCTGGGCCTCACCATTGAGGATACGGCCGCGGGCACTCGTATTAAGAGTCTCTAGTATTTGTCGACCGTTCGAGGTGCGGCAGATTGCCTTGAAAGAGGAGGGCATAGACCTTGTGGTCATGCCCGACGATTGAAAGGCAAGGTGCCGTGGCTCGGACGGTCGATTCTTGTTCGTTATCTATTTAAGGAGGCCGTCCTATGGCCGACAATCGCAAACGTGCGCCTCGTGGCGGCAAGCAGGCCGCTTCTGGCTCGCGTCCGATTCGCCGCAATGATCGCTCTGCCGCTTCCAAGGGCCAGCGCGATCGCACCCAGGCCGCACGTCCGCAGCGCGATCGCAACCGCGACGTTGTCCAGGCTCCCAAGGGCGAGTTTATCGAAGGTCGTCGTGCTGCCGCCGAGGCGCTGCGCACTGGTTTTCCCATCAAGTGCGCACTCATCGCCGAGGGCGGGGAGCGCGATGCTGCCTTGTCGCGCCTGGTCGACGACCTCAACGCCGCGGGCGTCCGCATTAAGTATGTGCCGCGCGCGCAGCTCGATGCGCTGTCGAGCCATGGCGCTCACCAGGGCATTGCGCTCGAGGTTGGCAACTTCCCCTATGCCGATGTCGCCGATATTCTCGACCGCGCAGGCGAGGGCCCGGCACTTGTCGTGGTGCTCGACCACGTGACTGACGACGGCAACTTTGGCGCCATCGTGCGCTCCGCCGAGGTTGTGGGCGCGGCCGGCGTCATCATCGCCAACAAGCGTGCCGCCGGCGTGACCGTGGGCAGCTACAAGACTTCTGCCGGCGCCGTCATGCATCTGCCCATCGCACAGGTTCCCAATATCGCCCGTGCGCTCGATGACCTCAAGGCCGCTGGCTTTTGGGTGGGTGGCGCCTCCGAGCACGCCGAGGGCAGCTGCTGGGACGCTCCCTTCGAGGGCCGCGTTGCGCTCGTCATGGGCTCCGAGGGCGACGGCATCTCGCGCCTGGTGCTCGAGAAGTGCGACTTTTTGACCAAGCTTCCCCAGCGCGGCATGACCGAGAGCCTCAATGTTGCCCAGGCGACCACGGCGCTGTGCTTTGAATGGCTGCGCCGCAATGCCGGCGAGCTCATGGGGGAGGAGTAGCGCATGTCCAAGAAGAACCGCGCCAAGTCCAAGGCCAAGCGCTTTGGCGAGGGCTCGGCCAAGCCGATTGTTTCGGCCGCGACCTATGGCGTGGGCGGCAATGCGTTTGCGCAGGCCATCGCCGACCCAGTCTCGACGGTGCACTCCAATAAGCCCGAGCTGCTGGTGGTCGACGGTTACAACGTGATCCACTGCACGCCGCGCTACGAAAAGCTCGTGTACGACCATTCCGACGATCCGTATTCCAGTGACGTCCACGATATGGCGCGCACCGCGCTCATCAACGACGTGGCGGCGTTTGCCCAGGGCCGCTACGAGGCCGTAGTCGTGTTCGACGGCGCGGGCAATATCTCCAGCGAGCGCCCCAACCTGCCGGCCCGCGGCGTGCGTATCGAGTTCTCACCGACGGGCGTCTCTGCCGATACCGTGGTGCAGAAGCTCTGCATCGAGGCGCGCGAGGAAGGCCGCGCGTGCTCCGTGGTATCGAGTGACGGCACAATACAGGCCGTCGTCATGGGCAAGGGCGTCACGCGCATCTCGAGCCGTATGCTGGTGGACGAGATCAAACAGATCGATAACGACGTTCACGAGGCAGGGGAAGCTCCGCAGATCAAGATGACTCTGGGCAGCCGCCTGAGCCCCGATACCCTGGCCAAGCTCAAGGCGTTGCGCGGACGGTAGGGGAGTTGGCGGGGCAATGCTGCCTTGCTAACTCCATTCAGCGATGTCGATCATTCTTTCGAGGCGCCACGTTAGCGCCTCTTTTAGATAAGGTAGTCTCGCTGCTAGAGCATCGTTTTTAGACAGAATCTCGATTGCCTCGTCGACAAAGCCTTTGAGTTTGTCTCCATCGAACCAGCCCATGTCCTCGACGAGCAGCATTTGTTTGGCGGGACTTGAATGGAACTGCGCGCTGGCAAAACTGTGCTCTCCTGCCCTAAGCTCATCTAGAGATATGTTGCACCAGAGCGATGAGCCCGAATCGAAGATGGGGGCTGGTCTGCAGGTTAGCGTGTTGACGTTTCGCACAAGGCCAAAGTTACGCCAATGACGGTCATAGTTGGCGATGATGTCGTCGCACACGATCATGCGGTCAAGGGCATCCTTGACGCCTGTCACCCCGAGCTCCTCGCAGTTTGCTACATATCGCTCGTAGTCGGTTAGCCGTTCATCTGCGTTTGCGTGCTGGTTTACATAGAACGCAGGGACATACTCTTCTTCATCAGTTAAGAAGACATCGCATGTGCTCAGGGCGGAAGTGCCCGTGCCCTCGAGCGAGTAAGGCACATAATCGCAGGCGTTTAGGATGCGACGGTGGAGCGCGGTCGCCACCAGCTCGTTATAAGGTTCCTGGTCCAGGTGCGCTCCTGCCTTATGCAGAATTCGACGTTCGCCCTCGCACGTCCAGTACTTTTGAAGATTGCCGTCCGAGGTGTTATCGGGCTTTGCGGCAGCCGCTTTTCCCTCTGGGGCAAAGGGTGCAATGGACAGCGAGACGTCATCAAAGGCGTTATTGAAGAAGTTGATATCCTCCCAGGTGAGACCGGAACCTTGGGGCCTAATCCAATACTGGTCGGATAAGGAGAGGCCGAGATTTCGCTGGACGAGTTCATCGGGAACATCGACTGCGGCTTCTGCAAGCAGGGAGGCTAGCCCAATGCGTGCGAGCGGGATACCGCGGCCGCGCCACCAGATGCGGAAGGAGTCTAGCGATATGGGGCTATTAGGGCCAAATACTCCAATAGGGGCGTGGGCGTAATCGATGTCGGCACCGATGTGGGTAAAGTCTTTTCGCGATGTACTGTAGACCAGCTGAGCGACTTCGTACGTGCGGTTCATGAGGGTGAACGCGATCTCGCTCTTACCGTGGCCGCGGCGGGGACGTCCCCCCGTTTTGGTCACAGAGCGGAGTCGCGTGTCGACGCTGTCTTTGTCGATGAGCCATACACCAGAAGCCTTGCGGGCCTCAAGTGCTCCGTTTTTTATGAGCTCCTGCACCCTGCGCGGAGTGATGCCGAGCAGCTCGGCGGCTTCTTTGGTAGTAAGCATCGCGAAACCCTTCGCCAGAACGAATAGTTTTATATATAGCAATTGTAATTAAAACTATTCGTTCTGGCGAATGGTTTTAAGATTGAGGGCGCACTGACAGAAATGAACGGGCCTGGTACGCGTTGTTGCTGGATTTTGCATATTTGTATAACGCCGTGCGGCCTGTTGCGCCCCGTCCGCAATTCCTTTATTCTTAACTCGCTTCGCGTGAAAGCGCCAAGTGTGCCAGTGTGGCGCAACGGTAGCGCAACTGATTTGTAATCAGTGGGTTGCAGGTTCGATTCCTGTCACTGGCTCCATTAACAAAAACGCAGGTCAGAGGTTATTTTCTCTGACCTGCGTTCTTGTTTTGGGGCTGTTGTGTGCAATGGACTGTGCAATGGCGTGTGCAATAAAACGGGTTTTAGCCTCTAAATTGAATTATTGAAATTCATAGTTCCGTCATTTTACCGGCCATGTTCATCCATTTTGCGAGCGGCTTTATCCAGTTGATCGTTGCTGATCCTCTTGTCTTTTTTACGTCGGACGCGCTGCTCGTGCGCTTTACAGCAATAGCCATTTTTATCGCGCGCATTGTTTCGATCTTTGAACCGATCTTCGTTTGCATCCTCCTGTTTGACGTAGGCCTTCATTGTCTGCTGACGAATCTTGTACGGTCGCCCGCATACGCGACAAGTGTTCCAGGAGAAATGGCTCTCAAGGGTTTCAAGTAGCTGTATCGCCCAGGCTCTTGTCAAGCTTCCGTAAATTAGATTTTGATCGTTTAAATTCCGGTTGACCATTCGACGCAAAGTCTGCTCTTGAATGAAGGCATGAGGTTCAGGATAAGGGTTGATGGCGAGATCAATGAATGTTGCAAGGGCTATCTCTATCGACTCGAATTGATCGCTCACCCAGATCTTAGTCCCCTCCTCCATTTCAAATGTGCCGGGTTTAGCTACTGCTAGCTGTGGCTCGGAGGCATCGATCATTTGAAGTGCCCAACGCAACTGCGAAAATCTATTTTCAAAAATATCTTTGTTCTGAGAGATGCATACCTGATGCAAGACGTAGTCGTATGCACGGTCACCGTAAGCTGCTTTGCCTGTAAATAGAAGCGTGGCTAATTGCATGAATGCCATCGTTGTAACGAGATCGTCCAGCAAAATGACCTGTTCCTTCTTATACCTGATGCCCTCGGTTAAGTTGGCGACCTCGGTTCCCTGTGAGTGGCCCTTATCCTTGAAGCTATTAAATAGGGCGCAATCACGATTCGAGCTGATTTCAGCGCTTCTTTCTGATGCATTCAATGCGTCATACCAAATATCTAGACCATCCTGCTCCGGCTTATCGGAGAAGACGTCGTTTGAGATGAAACGTTTTTCAACGCGTTCAGATTGGTTCGCATATGGAGTGGTTGGAAGTCCATACCTCTCAACAAACTGAATGATTTTCTTTGGATCATTCAGATCTACGTCCAAAAGGGTTCCGGTTGAGAAGCCCGAAGGGATGCCGTAGGCAATCGAATGGGGCTTGCAGATAAGCGCGATTCGTTCTATTCCGAAGATTTCAGCATTTTTTTCCCGGCACGAGGGAAGCGTCCAAGGCATGATTTCCGTCGGCATAGATGCCGGTACTTTGATTGCGGGGCAGTTCATCGTTCTCTCCTTACTATCCGAAAATAATTCAATACCGTTCTATTCACATCTTATATATGACATCCGCCGAGGTAAAGCCTAGTTTATAAATTGCATTCGATATAAACGAAGGGAGTTCAAATGGACGATATGAATGCAAATCAAATGGGTGTGGTGAGGCGCAAGGAGTGGTGCCGCGCGTTGGGTAAAATCCCGCACGCTTACGTAACTGCTCGCGACATCGCAGTACTTCTCCATGTCTGTAAGACGACGGCGATTGAGGTTCTTAAAGCCGCTGGCGGGGTCAAGATTGGTCGAGCCTGGCGTGTCGATAAGGCCGACCTGGTTGAGTACCTGGCATCTCTGGAGAGCAGCAACCATGCCTGCTAAGCCGGTCGCCGCATGCCTCGACGCCGCGCTGCCCGTTGGCGGTACGCGCGGCGTCGCCGCGCACGTCACTGACGCGTGTGGCGCTGCCGAGCGTACCGCCAACGGTGCTGCGCTTGTCGAAAATGCTGGCTTAACGACCAAGATGGACTCTATGAACGGTGCCGATACCCCCACCCCCATCATCCATATCAAGACGACTGTCACCCCTGAAGAGTGGTCGTTGCTCTGTAAGAAAGAAGGCTTGAAGAATGAGGGGCGGGGTGTGGGGGTAAGGAATGCTCCGAAGTTGATCGAAGAGGAGAGCTCTAAAAGACTTAAGAAGGTGATGAAGAATCAAGAAATAATCAATGACGATTGGTTCGTGAAGGGGAAATGGCTCTGGGTTACCGGTAAAGACCAAGATGAAGCTGCAGTTGAAGCGACGTTGAAGGCAATTGCAACGGGCTCTGAGTTCGAGTTCGCTTCGGCGAAACAAATGGTGTCAGCCTGGAATAGTGCTGATTTGTACGGCTCGAACAACAAAGACAGGACTTTGGATAAGTATCGCTCGGTTCAGAACCTGCTGGTGTCGTATCTGGGTTATTCGAGGGACAAGACAGAAGTCAGCATGCTGTACGAGCTTCTCGACGAGCGTCGTCTAAATAAACGTGCGACCATTCTGTCGTCGATTTATTCAGGAAAGGAGCTGCGTAGCTACTATCTGCGTCTCGGCGCTAAAGCGGAAGAAGTCGACAAGCTGTTTGACTGTTTAAAGAAAACGGTTTGCACGACTGCGTAATGATCATCATCGACATTCGAATATAGTTGAGCCCGGCTATGCCGGGCTTTTTGATGAGAGGTCGCTAATGCAGTATTGCTCTTCGCCGATTCGCCTTCAAATGAGCATTAACTGATAAATGACTTTATCTAAAATGATGACATCTGAGCTGCAACAAAGGAGTCGCTATATGAAGACCGTCTACGATGCCCTTGACCCTATCGTCAACGGGTCGGCAACGACCAAGGAGAAGGGCGACAAGTATGAGGCGGCCTGCGTTTATTATCTCAAGAACGACCCCTTCTACGCACTGTTCTTCTCCCGTGTCGGGACGATAGCCCAGGCACTCGAATGGGACGATTGTCCCGTCCACGACACCCAAGACAACGGAATCGACCTCATGGCCCAGACCGCCGAGGCGGGGGAATGGTGGGCGATCCAATGCAAGTGCTATGACGGCGAGAAGGACCTTCCCAAGGGCATCTGCGATTCGTTCTTCGCCCATGCGGCATTTATCGACGGCGTCGACTCCCTGATGGTCATGACGACGGCGAAGGGTCCGGGAAAGAACCTCCAGAAGCAAATCGACGCCAGCGGGTCCATGTACATCGATACCGCCAAGATGGCGGCCTCCAATATCGACTGGACTCCGTTTATCGAGGGCGTCCCCGCCGGCGAGCGTGTGACCTATGACCTCCGCTCGCATCAGGAGCGTGCGGTCGCGGCGATCGAGGAGAAGTGGGCGGAGTTCGACCGTTGCAAGGCGATCATGGCGTGCGGCACGGGAAAGACGCTCATGTCCCTTCGCCTCGTCGAGGACTGGATCGGCCCCGCCGCCGGCACGATTCTCTTTTGCGCGCCGTCGATCTCCCTCGTCGGACAGTCCATGCGCGAGTGGATGGGCCAGAGCCGCGTGCCCATGTCTTCGCTCGTCGTCTGCTCGGACTCGAAGGCGTCGCGCAAGGACGACGTCATCCCGATGACGCTCGATTCATTCGAGTATCCCGCAACGACGAATCCCGAGAGCCTGTACCGCTCGTTCAAGCGTTGCAGACGCTCGAACCCCGACGGGCTGGTCGTCATTTTCTCGACCTATCAATCTATCGGCGTCATCCATGACGCGCAGGCGCTTGGCATGCCCGAGTTTGATATCGTCGTGTGCGACGAGGCCCACCGCACGACCGGCAACGCCCTCCCCGGCGTCTCCAAGACTGAGGCTTCGGCCTTCATGAAGATCCACTTCAACGAGAACGTTGCCGCCAAGAAGCGCCTGTACATGACGGCGACCCCGCGCATCTACGGCGAGACCGCCAAACGCAAAGGCGCCGAGGAGGACTACACCATCGCCTCCATGGACGACGAGTCCATCTACGGCCCCACCGCCTACCAGATCAAGTTCGGCGAGGCTGTGGAGCAGAAGCTGCTCACCGACTACAAGGTCGTCGTCCTCACCGTCCAGGAGGATGCCATCGGGGACCGCCTGCCCTCCCTGGAGAGCGACCAGGGCGTCAACGCAATGAGCCTGGAGCCCTCGGACATCGGCAAGATTATCGGCTGCTGGAAGGGCCTCGTCGATCACGGCGAGGGCGCGCCCGACGACGCGACCGGCCTCGGTGGCATGCTCGTCGTCGATGACGTCGAGACCATGGTGACCGACTGCAAGCCGCTGCACCGCGCCGTCGGCTTCTGCTCGACCATCAATGCATCGAAGACCATCACGGAGGCCTTCTCGCAAATCGTCGAGAAGTTTGCCGAAGACGAGCACGAGGAGCTCCCGCTCAAGTGCGAGCTGCGCCATGTCGACGGCAACATGCCGTCCGACCAACGCACGAGAAACATCACCTGGCTCGGAGGGGACGTCGCCGAGGACGAGTGCCGCATCCTCACCAACGCGCGCTGCCTCGCCGAGGGCATCGACGTGCCCAACCTCGACGCCGTCATCTTCTTCAATGCCAAGAACTCGACCGTTGACGTCGTCCAGGCCGTCGGCCGCGTCATGAGGCGCGCCGAGGGCAAGGACTTCGGCTATATCATCCTGCCCATTTTCGTCCCCGCCGGCATGACGCCGGAGGAGGCACTCGACGACAGCAAGGTGTTCGCGAACGTCTGGAGCATCCTCCAGGCCCTCCGCTCGCACGACGAGCGAATCGAGGCCAAGGTCAACGCGCTCGCCCTCCAGCAGGAGGCCGAGAAGAACAAGGTTGCCGGATCTGCCAACCAGAAGGGGTGGGACGCCGGCGACCTCAAGCTCAAGCAGGAGGAGGAGAGCCAGAAGGCGGCGGAGATCACGCAGGGCGTGCAGATGAGGCTCACGTTCTTCCCGGTCGAGCGCTGGGAGAAGGCCGTCAAGACCACGCTGGTCAAGAAGTGCGGCACGCGTATCTACTGGGACGAGTGGGCCGAGGACGTGGCGAAGATCGCCCAGCGCCACATCGAGCGCATCGGCAAACTCGTCCGCGAGAACGACGAGGTGTCCGGCAGCTTCAAGACGTTCCTGCACGGCCTTCAGGACTCGCTAAATCCCAGCATCACCGAGCAGGACGCGGTCGAGATGATCGCCCAGCACATCATCACCGTCCCGGTGTTCGACGCCCTATTCGGAGACTTTGAGTTTGCGAAGTCGAACCCCGTGTCCGTCGCCATCGAACGTTTCCTTGGTGTGCTCGAAGAGCATAAGATCGAGGAGGCGTCGGATTCCGAGGTCCTCGACGACGTGTATGCGAGCGTGCGCCGCCGCGCGGCCGCCATCCAGTCGGATGCGGCGCGCCAGCAGCTCATCCGCGACCTCTACGAGAAGTTCTTCAAGGTCGCGTTCAAGGCGACCTCGGACAAGATGGGCGTCGTCTACACCCCGACCGAGATCATCGACTACATCCTTCGCGAGACCGACCGCGTTCTCAAGCGCGAGTTCGGCCAGTCGCTTGCCGACGACCGCGTGCATATCCTGGACCCCTTCGCGGGCACGGGCTCGTTCATGGCGCACCTCATCGAGAGCGACCTCATCCCCGACGAGAAGCTCAAGCGCAAGTACACCCGCGAGATCCACTCCAACGAGATCCTGCTGCTCGCGTACTACATCATGACGGTGAATATCGAGTACGCCTACCATGCCCGCATGGGCGGCGGCTATCAGCCATTCGAGGGCGCGGTGCTCACCGACACGTTCCAGATGACCGAGGAGTCGAACACGCTCGACGATGAGGTGTTCTACGACAACACGGACCGCGTGCGCATCCAGAACGCGCTCCCGATCCGGGTGATTGTGGGCAACCCCCCATACTCGGTGGGCCAGACGAGCGCCAACGACAACAACCAGAACGAGAAGTATCCGACGCTCGACAGACGCATCGCGCAGACGTACGTTGCGAAGACAACCGCGACCAATAAAAACTCCCTGTACGATTCTTACATCCGAGCGTTCAGGTGGGCGAGTGACCGAATCAAGGATAAGGGCATCGTCTGTTTCGTTAGCAACGGGGGCTGGGTCGACGGGTCCTCGTCCAACGGGTTTCGTCGCTCGCTCGTCGAGGAGTTTAATAGCATCTATGTCTTCAACCTTAAGGGGAACCAGAACACTTCAGATTGGAAGCGCGAGGGTGGCAAGGTGTTTGATGCTGGCGCGAAAATCGGTGTCGCTATAACCATGCTGGTCAAGAATCCAGATTCTAAAGAGCGTGGCGTTATCCACTACCACGATATTGGCGACTATCTAAGCCGCGAGGACAAGTTGAATCTGATTCGCGATTTTGCGGTCAATGGCGACATGGAATGGTCGATTATCAGGCCTGACAGATACGGTGACTGGCTGAATCAGCGAGACGATTCGTTTTATGAATTCGCACCGCTGGGAGTAACGAAGAGGAAGCCCCCCTACGGTCTATTTACCATCTGGTCTGCGGGCCTTAAAACGCAGCGCGACCCTTGGGCGTGGGGATTTTCTCGTTCGAAAGTGCAGGAACAAATGGAGCGCCTGCTATCGAACATGGACGCTGAGATTCAAACCGCGAAGGGCGAAGGGCGCGCAATTGAATATGATCCGACCCGCTTCAGCTGGACGCGGCGTATGGAGGATGCTGCTAGGAAGGGAGAGCGGCTGGTCTATAACTGTGACGAGGTCGTAATGGGGTCGTATAGGCCGTTCTGTAAGCAATGGGTTTACTACGACCGTGTGATGAACGAAAGGACCTACCAGCAGCCCCGCCTTTTCCCTCTCGCGGTAAGCGGGAGGGAAAAGGCCGAAAGGACCTACCAGCAGCCCGATATCCTCTCAAAGATAACGGGAAAAGGCGGGGCCGAAATGACCTACCAGCAGGACTCCTTCCGTTGCTTGGATAATTTGGTCATTACGGTTCAAGGAAATGAAGCGGTGCCGTTTTACGCATTGATTTATGATTCGATTCCCAGTCTGACCGCTCATGGCGGAAATCAGTGTTTCCCTCTGTTCTGGTATGAAGAAAAGCAAGTTGGGATGAATCTCTTCAGCGGAAATGGCCGTGCCGCTTCTGGTGACCAGACGTCTCTTTATGGTAATGAGGCGCCTTGTGTCGAACGGTCCTATACGCGCCACGATGCCATCACTGATGAAACCCTTAAGGTTTTCCGTGATGCTTATCCGCACGCGTTTCCGAACCGCTACAAGAAGGACGGAGGCATCGAGCTCAACAAGACCGATATCTTTTATTACGTCTACGGCATCCTGCACTCTCCTGAGTATCGCAAACGCTTCGAGTCGAATCTCAAGAAAGAGCTGCCGCGCATCCCGCTCGCTGCGGACTTTGCCAGGTTTTCGGAGGCGGGACGAAAACTCGCCCATCTTCATCTCGATTACGAGGAAATTGACCCATGGGCATCGATTGTCGAGGACGGTGACTCGGTGAACCCTGGCCGTACGGTCAAGATGGCATTCGGCAAGTGCAAGAAGGACGAGGGGCATCCCAAGGGCCAGGACATGACCGTCCTCAAGGTCGCCGAGAACATGACGCTGCGCGGTATCCCGCTTGGGGCATACGAGTACGTCGTTAATGGGCGCTCGGCCATCGGCTGGCTCATGGATCGCTATCAGGTCCGCAAGGACAAGGCGTCGGGCATCGTCAACGACCCCAACGACTACAGCGACGACCCGCGCTATATCGTCGACCTGGTCGAGCGCGTCGTGACCGTGTCGATGGAGACCATCGCTATCGTTAACGAGTTGCCAGCCCTGAACGAGAAGGCCCAGCCTGCCGACTGGCCCGCCGCATGGAAGGTGAAGTAACAGCTGAAGGGGATTCATGATTCGCGGATAGCGACGTTGCATATTGGGGTTGATGAACATCGCCCGATAGCGTGTCGCCGCGGGACGGATGGTTATCACAACTGCCCGGTTCTCGAAGGAGGCACGACGCTATGCAGAAGGTCTACTCGGCCAGACGGTCGTGCTCGTCGACGGCCCCGCGCTCGCCGGCCTCATGATCGACTACGGTGTCGGCGTGAGCACAAGGCAGGTTTACGAAATCAAGGCCGTGGACACGGACTTCTTCGAAGAATAGCGAGCAAGCGGCTACCTCGCGCCCTTCCGCCCGTTGCACTTCGAACAGAGCATCTGCAGATTAGACGGCACGGTCTTACGCCCCTAGCGACCGGCACGATATGGTCGATGTGCAATCCAACACCATCGGGCATGTACTTCCCGCACATCTGGCAGGTGTAGTTGTCCCTTCGCGCTATCTGCTCGCGCAGCTGTTTAGTCATCAGCTTCCGCTGGTTGCGAGCATGGTAATCCCTGAGCGTCGCTTCGTCGTTAATGGCGGCGAGGCGGTTTCGCCTGTTCACAACCCAGTCCCAGCTCACGGCCATCACGCTATCGTCCACGGACACCTTGTAGGACGTCTTCACGTAGTTCCTCTGCCTGTAGCGTGTCTGCTCACGGCACGTGACAAACTGGAACGCGTGCGCGTCGTCGAGTGTCTCGGCGTATTGCCGCTCCCGGCGCTTCCGCAGGCTGCAGGTCTTCAGGTATTCCTCCTGCTGTGCCTTCCACTCCTGGATGTAGGAGCGCTCCGCGACTATCTTTTCCCAGTTGGCGGGCTCGAGCATAAAGCGATCTATCAGGTCGTCGATCTTCACGTTGCGCCTGCCGGAGACATCGAACCGCTCGACGAAGTATGGGTAGTGAAAGGGATTCGCCAGGACTCTTCGCACCAGAGAGACGACGCAGCAGATGAGAACAATCGAGACAACGGCCGCAACGATGTAGGGAAGCAGATCGACGGCGACGAGATTTCCCCATTTATCGACATGATAGTAAGTAAACAAGATGGCTCCCATTCGCTCGTATTGGCATCAGATGATAGACCAACGCAAGCACTCGCCCTTTTACCACCCCGCCCAGACACAACCACGCAACCCCCACACCATGTTCGCTTTACAAAACCAAACGCCCGGCCGATACTGGTAGAAGCAAAACACGAACACGTGTACGGTAGGTAAGGCATATGATCATGAAGAAGCACTCCCTCGCGGGCACCTGCGGCATCCCCACGGAGGACCGCCGCATCTACATCCCGGTGGACGTCAACGGGACCGACGACCCCGACCGTGGCCCGTCCGACCCGGTCACCATCCACTGGCCCGACGGCCGCTCCTGGCAGGTCGAGTCCATTTACTTCCGCTCCGAGTTCGGCCGCGCCCTCTTCGGCAATCTCTGCGTGCGCTACGACGTCTGCATCGCAAAGCAGCGCAAGACGGTCTGGTGGGAGCACGGCGACTGGTTCGTCGAGCGTGGCAGCGGCATGGCGGTGACGCCCGCGTGACAGATCACACCAAGGACTTCGGCGGCGGCATCACGGTGCGCGCCCGCGGCGACAGGCCAGGTCGGCGCGTCCACAAGCAGTACGTCGACGTCTACGCCCGCGCAAACGCCGACGGGACCATGGTCCCCATCCGCGTCTGCTGGCCGGACGGGCGCTGCTTCACCATCGATCAGATCCTCGAGATCGAGCCCTTCGGGGCTATCGTGCAGAACGCCCAGACGGCCACCTACACCGTTCGCTTCGGCCAGTGGCGCACCCAGCTCATGCTCGAGCACTACCACGAGGAGGACGACATCCACGGGGCCGAGGACCACCTGCGCTGGTGGGTCTGGGCGTTCGACAACACCCTCACCAAGAACGACGTGGGGGTGTAGACCCGTCGCCGGAACGTAAACGTCGTACGTCAAAAGGCCTCTGTCCTCCGAATGTCCCGTTCAAAAAAGTGACGAGCGCTCGTCAGGGTCAAAATGCTGCATATCAAAATTGCTCAAGCAATCGGCTACAATGCGAAGTGGCGGGCAACGCATACGCGGTGCCCTTTCGCTTTAAGACCTCTTTGCGTGCTTTCCGGGCTACTTGGGGGTCTTTTATCATGTCACAGAGCAACCGCCAAACGTCAAAAACGTCCGCTAGGCGTAAGGCCATCAAGGCGCTCGTCGGAGCCGAAAGGTTTTCCTGTAATGCATGACGCGAGATTGTCGGCAAATCGGTCGATTTGGCCTGCGGCATATTCGACGATTCTGTCCGGATCCTGTAGGTCGCCGCGGGATGCCGCGAGGAGCGTCGCCGCGAGCCCGCGCATCTCGTAGCTGATATCGAAGATCTGGTTCTGCTCGGCTTCTGTCATGGATGCCCCTTTCCGGAAACGATGCGTAATCCATATTCTCCCCTTCGGGCCCGCCGCCGGCGGGCCCTTTTGCTGCCGCCGGTATCCGGCATGCGCCGCCGTATGGCCACGGCTCCGCGGCCGGGTGGCACCTCCGCTACGCCGCGTCAAGGGGGCCCATGAGACCCCGCACAAACCTCCGCTCCGCTCCGGGTGGTGGAGGTCGTCATGGACCTCCCTTGACCCGCCTTCGCTCCGGTGCGGCTTTGCAGGGAGCAAAGCCGACGACGACGCGCGGCGTCGCCATTCGGCTTTGCCCGCAGGGGCGAGATGTTGAGGGCAGGGTGCCCGGAACGGAGGAAGAGATGCAGCAGCTGATGACGAGGGAAATCGCCAAGACGGCTCCAAGGCTCTACGAGCAGGACGGAGCAGAGGACCCCACGGTCTATGCCCACTACTTCTCGTGCATGAACGGATGGGACTGGTGGCTGCTCGAGTTCGACGGCACGGACGAGGCGTTCGGCCTCGTCGAGGGCTACGACGACGAGCTCGGCTACTTCAGCATCAAGGAGATGGAGGAGCTGAACCGCCAGATGGGGTTCGCCGCCGTCGAGCGCGACGAGCACTTCTCCCCGAAGCCGCTCAGCGCCGTCAGGAGGAGGTAGCCGCATGGTCACGGTCGAGTTCGACTCCATGGGCGAGGCGGTCCGCCTCGCCCTCGTGGCCGGGGAGTACGTGGGCGGCGGCCTCGCCGTCCTCCTCCTCGACGCCACGGACCCGCGCTCCGACGGCTACATGGCCGAGTGGGGCGTGCTCACGGCGAACGTGCCGGCTGCGGCCGAGTGGTGCCGCGGGCACGGCAACATCGCCATCGACGCCGCGGTCCCCGCGGCGCTCCTCAAGGCACTCGTGGCCGCCGGCATACTCCGGATGGCCGGCCGCTCGGCTGCGTCCGGGATGGCCCGCTACCCGCTGGCCACGGTCGCCGGGCACGCCCTCGACGGCATGGGCGGCCTGACCGAGACCCTCGAGGAGGCGCTCGGCTCGACGGTCGTCGTCGAGTACGAATCGGGCGGCGACGGCGGCGCGTTCGAGGCGGGGACCGCGCCGGCGGGCTCGGCCGAGCTCGAGCGCCTCATCGCCGCCGCGAGGTCCGAGGCCGACGCGTTGGCGGCCGCCGGCGGATGGGCGGCCGTCCGGGTCGGTTTCGGGGACGCCGAGACCATCGACTGCGAGACGGGCCGGACGGTCTACGTCGCGGGGTGAAATAGGAGGAGAGCGCAAGCGCGGTCCGGATGGGCCGCGCTTTTCTTTTCAAGACTTTAGTCTGCTGGCCGCGCAGCGGCCAGCTTTGAACCACCCGCTACGCGGGTGGAGACAAACGGCTTTACAAAGCCACCCCTCCGGCCGATATTGGCGATTGTTCAGGCCGTCAAGAATTCGAGTCGAAGGGGTGGTCGCCATGGCCCAGAAGGCCTACAGCCTTTCCCACACG
>JAXJKV010000003.1:0-41444 GCA_036297525.1 Collinsella sp. | reverse complement strand
GTCTCGGGCGCATCGCCCCTTGCCGGATTCAGATTCGACAAGGGGCGACCATTGTGCAATCGCAAGAAGATGACGGGGCGGAATGTCAATCCTGGTCTAACAGAGCCAATGAAAATGGCCCCGAGTGGGGCCATTTTTGGTAAAACGCGTTGTTGTGGGGCTCGCGTTGTTATCGCCCCAGATGAGCCCGGGCAGACAAAAAGGGGAGGTGCCGGCTTTCGCAAGGCGCGAACCTACGAAAATCGCCGCGCGGCAACGCGGGGCGATGAGCTCGGTCGGGGGATAGGGCCCGCTTCGCCCGCCGGCCCGTAAATTGTATCATCCAGTGTGGAACGAGGGTGCCTGTTGCCGCGTGCGATGGGCTTGCAATAAGAGGAGAGCCATGTCGAAGCAAGCGGTCGTTGGAATCTTGGCGCATGTCGATGCCGGCAAGACCACGCTGGCCGAGGCCATGCTGTTTAACGCGGGCCGCATTCGCAAGCGCGGCCGCGTTGACGATGGCGACTCGCATCTGGACACTAACGCGATCGAGCGTGAGCGCGGCATTACGATCTTCTCGTCGCAGGCCGTGCTCGACCACGGCGATACCCGCGTCATGCTTGTGGATGCGCCCGGCCACGTCGATTTTTCGGCCGAGGCGGAGCGCACGCTGCGCGCGCTCGACTATGCGATTTTGGTTGTGGGTGCCAACGATGGCGTGCAGGGGCACACCGAAACCCTGTGGCGCCTGCTTGCGCGCTATGACATTCCGACGTTCATCTATATCAACAAAATCGATTTGGAGAATCCCGGTCGCGATGTTTTGCTGGCACAACTTGGGCAACGTCTTTCCGAAGGCTGCCTGGATGCCAGCGAACTGTTGGCGGGTGGTGCCGTTCAGGAGGACGCTGCTGCGTTGGACGAGGCGGCGCTCGAGGAGTTTCTCGAGACGGGTGAGCTTTCCGTTGCGACGCTGTCGCGCATGGTTGCCGAGCGCAAGCTCTTTCCCTGCTTTGCCGGCTCGGCGCTTAAGGACCAAGGCGTGGACGAGCTGCTGGATGGCATATGCGCGCTGATGCGTGAACAGGCGTGGCTCCCGGAGTTTGCCGCGCGCGTCTATCGTGTCAGCCGCGGGGATCGCGGCGAGCGCTTGGCTTGGGTCAAGGTGACGGGCGGCACACTGCATGCCAAGCAGATGATTGGAGGACGTTCCGGTGCCGAGGCATGGGAGCAGAAGGTCGATCAGGTACGCATCTATAACGGCGAGAAGTATGAACTTGCCCAAGAAGTTGCTGCTGGCGGTATTTGTGCCGTGACGGGTCTTGCGCACGTTCGCCCGGGGGACGCCTTGGGCGCGGAGCCCGCGGGCGATGCGCCCGTCATCGCGCCAGTCCTCACCTATACGGTGCTTCCAGGCGAACACGATGTCCATGCGGTGTTCAAAGCACTGACTGAGCTGGCGGACGAAGATCCAATGCTCGGCGTAAGCTGGAACACGCATCTTGAGCAGATTCATTTGCAGCTGATGGGCGCCGTGCAACTCGAGGTCGTGCAGCGCGTGCTTGCCGATCGTTTTGGCCTTGCGGTCGAGTTTGAGCCCGGCGGCATTCTCTATAAGGAGACTATTTCGCAGCCGGTCGAGGGCGTGGGCCACTTTGAGCCACTGCGCCACTATGCCGAGGTACATCTGCGTCTGGAGCCGTTGCCAGCGGGTTCGGGCGTGCAGTTTGGTACCGTGACCTCGACCGACGAGCTCGATCTTAACTGGCAGCGTCTGGCACTCACCAACGCCATGGAGCGCGATCACTTGGGCGTGCTGACCGGCTCGCCCATCACCGATGTGCGCATTACGCTCACGGGCGGCCGTGCGCATGCCAAACATACCGAGGGTGGCGATTTTCGCCAGGCCACGTACCGCGCGATTCGCCAGGGTTTGATGCGGGCGCGCGAGGCCGGCGCGGCGGTGCTGTTGGAGCCGTGGTATCGCTTTGAGCTCGAGGTGCCGGGGGAGTGCGTGGGTCGGGCGCTCTCGGATGCCACGCGCATGGGTGCCGAGTACGAGCCGCCGACGATGGCGGGAGACCGGGCGACGCTTGTGGGTCGCGTACCGGCATCCGAGGTGCAGGATTATGCGCTGGAGGTAGCCGCCTATACGAGTGGTCGTGGGCATCTGTACCTAGAGTTCGCCGGCTATGCGGCTTGCCATGATGCTGAGCGCGTCATCGAGGCGGCCGCCTATGAGCCCGAGGCCGATCTGCCCAACACGCCCGATTCGGTCTTTTGCTCTCACGGTGCCGGTTACACGGTCAAATGGTACGACGTACCCGCCGCGGCGCACGTAAAGGTCGATTCCTCTACCTTCCGCCCCTGGCGAGCAGCAGACGCCGAGTTTTTCGGCCACATGTGACAAAGTGACAGTTCCTTTGTCACATGCTATTGGTATAACTTGGTATAAGTTGGTATAACTATTGCCAGGGTTTGCCAATCCGAGGAGGCCGACATGAATCCAAATCCCTTTAAGCCAACGGCAGGCAAGCGGCCTCCGATGCTCATTGGTCGCGAGTCGGTCATCGAAGATTTCGAGGAAGGGCTCGATAACGGCGCCGGAGCGCCGGGTAGGCTCATGCTCATTACGGGAAACCGCGGCTGTGGCAAGACGGTTCTCCTACGGGAGCTGCAACGTCTAGCCAATGAGCGCGGATGGGCGGTTGTCTCCGATTCCGCTTCGCTTGGCTTATGCGATCGCTTAGCCGACGCGCTTCGCTCGAATAAACCCGTTGTGACGTCAATGGAGCTCGGTCCGTCGTTTGGCCGGATGTCGGTCGAGGCGGCGCGAGCAAAGGGCGAGACGTTGCGAGGGCTGGTCAACGAGCGCCTTAAGAAACTCGGTCCAGGCAAGGGCATACTGTTTGCGATTGACGAGGCGCAATCGGCGTCTATCGAGGAACTGGCGGCTCTTGCCGTTCTCTATCAGCAGGTGCTTGGAGATCAGGATGCCACGGGCTTGTCAGATAGCGACCAGCGCGGTCTTGCGCTGGTGTTCGCCGGCTTACCCAGTATGGTTGATGACTTGCTCGAAGAGCCGAGCGTGACGTTTTTGCGCCGCGCCCAGCAGCGTACGCTGGGGGCGATATCTTTGCCCAAGGTGCGCGATTCATATATCCAGACGGTCAAAGACGCTGGTCTTTACGTTGACGCGGAGACGGCGGACCTTGCGGCACGCAAGAGCATGGGGCATCCCTATATGGTTCAGCTGGTGGGATATTACATGTGGCGGTCTGCTGTCCGGCGTGGCTCGCAGGTCATCGAAAGCCGCGATGTCGAGGATGGCCATGCGGATGCCGTCTCCGAGTTCTACGAAGCGGTTGACGCGCCCCTGTATTACGGGCTGCGCAGTCCACAGCGCCTTTTTATCGAGGCCATGGCGGTTGACGAGGGCAAACCGACGCGCATGGCGGATATCATTGAGCGCTGTGATCGTACCCAGAGCTGGGCGAGTAAATATCGCGCAAGCCTGATTCGCGAGCGCGTCATCGAGGCTGCCGGATACGGCCTCGTCCGGTTTACCGTGCCCATGCTGGGCGCGTACGTTCGCGATCGAGTTTTATGGCATGAGTAGGGTGATAAAGGTGACGGAACAGAAGATGAGCCCGCAGGCTATCGAGGTGCGTGGCGCGCGCGTTCATAACCTTAAAGACATCGATATCGATATTCCGCTGGGAAAGCTTGTGGGCATTGCCGGCGTGTCGGGTTCGGGCAAGAGTTCGCTGGCGCTGGGGGTTCTTTATGCCGAGGGCTCGCGCCGTTACCTGGAGGCGCTCAGCACCTATACCCGCCGTCGCCTGACGCAGGCCGAGCACGCTCAGGTGGATGAGGTATTGCACGTGCCGGCGGCTCTCGCATTGCATCAGCGCCCCAGCGTGCCGGGCGTGCGTTCCACCTTTGGCACCATGACCGAGCTCAACAATAGCCTGCGTCTACTCTTTAGCCGCTGCGCCCATCACGTGTGCCCGCATTGCGGGGCGCGTGTGGAGCCGAGCCTTAACGTGGCTGCGGGCCTGTCGCTCACGTGCCCCGCATGCGGCCGCGAGTTCTACGCGCCGGGTGCCGAGGATTTGGCTTTCAATAGCGGTGGTGCATGTCCCACCTGCGGCGGCACCGGCGTTATGCATGAGGTGGACGAGGCGAGCTTGGTGCCCGACGAGTCAAAGACTATCAACGAGGGCGCGGTGCTTCCTTGGGGCACGCTCATGTGGGATCTGATGAAGCAGGTGGCCGGCGAGATGGGCGTGCGCACCGACGTGCCGTTTAACCAGCTCACGCCTCAAGAGCGCGACATCGTGTTTCATGGTCCGGCGGTTAAGAAGCACATCCTCTACGTGCCCAAAAACGGCGAGGGCGCTACGCCACTCGACTTTACCTATTACAACGCCGTCTATACCGTCGAGAATGCGCTCGCCAAGGTCAAGGACGATAAGGGCTTAAAACGCGTTGCGCGCTTTTTGCGCGAGGGCCCATGCCGCGATTGCGGCGGCACGCGTCTCTCCGAGGCTGCGCGGCAGCCCCAGGTGCGCGGTATCAATCTGGCACAGGCGGCGGCCATGACTTTGGGCGAGGCGATTGAGTGGGTGCGTGGGGTGCCCGCATCCTTGCCGCCCGAGATGCAGCCCATGGCGACGGATATCTGCGATTCGTTTTTGAGCACGGCTCGTCGTCTGGTCGACCTGGGTCTCGATTACCTTTCACTCGACCGCGCCGGTGCCACGCTCTCCACGGGTGAGCGCCAGCGTGTGCAGCTCGCCCGCGTGGTACGCAATCGATCGACGGGCGTGCTCTATGTGCTGGACGAGCCCTCGATCGGCTTGCATCCGGCAAATGTCGACGGCCTGGTTGGCGTGATGCGCGACCTGGTAGGCGACGGCAACACCGTGGTTGTTGTCGACCACGATACGCGCGTACTAGCGGAAGCTGACTATCTGGTCGAGATGGGCCCCGTTGCCGGAGCAGGTGGCGGTAACGTGATCGCTGCAGGTACGGTGGACGAGGTCGAACAATCGCGGGGCAGCCGCATCGCCCCGTTTTTGCGCGCAGAGTCCAAGCGCATGCGTCCGCAGGTGACTGACGAGGAAATGTTCGACCAGGGACATATCCGCATGGCAACCGATGCCATTCATACCGTAAAACCGCTCGAAGTCGATATCCCGCGCGGCCGTCTCGTCGCGGTGACGGGCGTTTCGGGCTCGGGCAAGACGACGTTGGTGCTCGAGACACTCATCCCGGCACTTAAGGCACAGGCAGCTGGCGAGCGTCTGCCAAGACACGTGCGTTGGGTCGATGCCGAGGGTATTGCCCGCGCAAACCTGATTGACGCCACGCCCATCGGCGCCAACGTGCGCTCGACGGTCGCAACCTATGCCGACATCCATGACGAGCTGCGTCGTGCCTTCGCCCGCACGCCCGAGGCCAAGGCAGCCGGCTACAAGGCGGGTGCCTTTAGCTACAACACCGGTGCCTTGCGCTGTCCTACGTGCGATGGCACGGGCTCGATATCGCTCGATGTGCAGTTTTTGCCCGACGTCGAGATCGTCTGCCCGGCATGTCGCGGTTCGCGTTATGCGGACACGGCTTCGCATATCCATCGCGAGGGCAAGGACGGGAGCCTGCTTACGTTGCCGCAGCTCATGGACATGAGTGTGGACGAGGCCATCGACGCCACACTGGGACTCAAGAAAGTCCAGGCGCGCTTGCAGACCTTGCACGACCTGGGCTTGGGTTATCTCACGCTCGGTGAGCCCACGCCGGCGCTCTCGGGCGGCGAGGCGCAGCGTCTTAAGCTTGCGAGCGAGATGGGACGCGTGCAGGACGATGCCGTATTCGTGTTCGACGAGCCTACGATCGGCCTACATCCGCTCGATGTTCAGGTGCTGCTGAGTGTGTTCGACGGCCTTGTTGCCAAGGGCGCCACGGTTATCGTGATCGAACACGATCTCGACCTTATCCGTAACGCCGATTATGTGATCGACATGGGCCCGGGCGGTGGCGACGCCGGCGGGCAAATCGTCTGCGCCGGCACGCCGAGCGACATCGCGGCCTGCCCCGCAAGCATCACCGGTCGCTACCTATAGCCGAATGTGATAAAGGGACTGCCTCTTTGTCACATTGATTTCTATTTCACGCATTGAGCCGCGAGATAGTCGCGGAAGAATGGCAATTCAAATGCGACGAGCCCTCGTCCTCGTTCTCCAATGATGCCGGCATCTATCATGCGGCGTCGGTAGCGGGAGACCTGCTGCGGCGAACGCTTAAGGCGCTCGACAAGGTCGGCGGTGGTGGACTCTTCCTCGTCATCGAGCATGGCGATGAGGAATCGCTTGTCCTCTGCAGTGAGTTCCCGATAGGTTGCCGCGAGGATTCGGTCGTCCATCTCGTCGCGTGCGATTTTGATTCCCAGGTCAAAGTCGCGTGACGAGATTTCCTTCGAATCGCTTGTGAGATCCCAGGCACGATAGCCTACGAGTTGCAATAGGAAGGGAAAACCAGAGATCGAGCGAACGGCTCTATCGATTCCCTCGGCATCTGCTAGGCGATCGTTTTCCTGGATTGTGCGAATCAAGGCCTCGCGTACGTCATAGTCGGCAATGCGACCCAGATGATATTGTTGGGCGCGGCGAAGGAACGAGACCGTCTTGTGGTTCAGTAGCGTCGATACGTTGTTGGGAAGTCCCGCCATGAGCAGGGCGACGCGTTTCCCATCGGTCACAAAGTGCTGATACGTCGCTGCGAGCTGGATCATCTCGTCGAGTGTCGGGTCCACCTCGTCAACCGTGACAAGCAGACCGGTGCCCGCCTCGTTGAGCCGGTCGATGATGTCGCTCATGCGGTAACGCCAGGTTGAGGCATCGTGAACGCGACTGACCTCGATGCTGCCGAGCGGTGCAATTCCGAGACCGGTGACTTCGAAGTGGTTGGACGAGTCGATGAGATGGGCTGCGGCACGTTTCGCCCCGAACTCGATTTCCTCAAGCATTCCCGGGAGCGCGGTCGTCTTTACGGCAATCCAGCCGTGGGATTCCGCCCTTGTCGCGAGCGACGACATGAGAGCGGTTTTACCGGTTCCACGCGCGCCTGAGAAGATCGAGGTCAATTCTGGGCGCCTGCGCTGGCTCAAGAAGGCACGGTCCAAATCCCGAATAATCTGTTGTCTGCCAGCGAGATGGGCAGGAACCTCACCAAAACTGGGGGTAAACGGGTTCTCGAGATATTCCACAAGGCTCTCCTTTCACACCGCCGTTTAACTTCATTTTACTTTAGTTAATTCTGATTAAAAGTGAGGGCTCTCTATCTAGAGCATCAATTAGGCGTGTGTGCCGTCGGCGTGGCGCTCGAATGTGACAAAGGGACAGTCCCTTTGTCACATTCCCGGAAAGCCTGTTTGGCGCAGGGCTTCGTAGAGGACGATGGCGGCGCTGTTGGAGAGGTTGAGTGCGCTGATGCGGTAATCGTCCGGATTGACGAAGTTGCCGCAGATATCCTGTTGAAGGATGGCCTCGTGGCTGTCCTCGGTATGCCCGAGCGATTCCTCGCGAGCTTCCCAAGCCTCGGCGTTATCGAGTGAGTCGCAATCGCGCAGCATCGGGATGCGCTCGCAGCGCTCGGACGCCGCGGCAAGCAGTGGCTCGGGAATGCCCGAGCTCTCGCTGCCAAAGACCAAATAGTCACCGTCACAGTAGGTGCTTTGCGCATAGGTGCGGCGTGCCTTTTTGGTCAGCAGGTGCAGGCGACCATCGGCGGGGGAGAGACCGTTGCGCGCAAGGAAATCCTCCCAGCTAGCATAGGTCGTCACGTCCAAGTTTTGCCAGTAGCCCAGGCCGGCGCGACGCACCGTCTTGTCGTCGAGCGAAAATCCCAGCGGCTCCACCAGATGCAGGCGGGCGCCGGCAACCACGCAGGTGCGGCCGATATTGCCCGTATTGGCCGGAATCTCGGGCGCATACAGCACAATGTTGAACATGAATCTCCTTGGCTCAGAACGAAAAACCACCACGAAGGGCACCTTCGTGGTGGTTTGGCGGTTACGTAGGCGGACAAATGCCTGCTTGGATAAACCTAGGCGCGGTGCCAGTCGGTCAGGCAGGCATCGAGGGAGGCGATGAGCGCATCCTTGTCCATGTGACGGCCGATGATGCACAAGCTCGTCATACGGTCGCCCGTCTCGTCGTCCCAAATCTGCATGATTTCGGGGTTCTCGTCGATGATCTTCTGCTTCTCGCCCTCGGGCGCCGAGTCGACAAACAGGCCGTTCTCCATCAGGCGCATCTGGTGGCCGGCCTGCTCAAACATGTAGCACATGTCCGGATCGCCGGTCTGCCACAGCGGACCCTTGACGCGGATGACCTCGTCGGGCCACTCCTGCTCAACAAAATCGGTGAACTTCTGCAGGTCAAACGGCTTGCGGCGCGAGTACACAAAGGTCTCGATGTCGTACTCGAGCACCTCGGGGTCGTCGTGCTCCTCGGGATGCTCCATGGCCTCGATCCAGGCGGCGGAGTTATAGGCGCGCATAAAGTCGAAGCGGTCGGTGTCGAGCAGCTCCTCCATGGGGACCTCGCCGTTTTGGGCCTCGACGATCACGGCGTCTTTCTGCAGGCTGCGCACGATGGCCTTGAGCTCGGCGATCTGCTCAGGGCTCACGGTATCGGTCTTGTTGAGAATCAGCGTGGAGCAGAACTCGATCTGCTGGATGAGCAGGCTCTCGATGTCGTCCTCGTCGATATCCTCGGCCAGCAGGTCGCGACCGCCGTTGAACTCGTCGTACATGCGGGCGCAGTCGACCACGGCCACGATGTTATCGAGTGCGAGCTTGGGCTCGCCGCCCACCTTGGCCTCGTCGCAGAAGCTCGAGATGGTGTAGGCGATGGGGATAGGCTCACAAATACCCGATGCCTCGATGATGATGTAGTCGAACTTGCCCGAATCGGCGATGCCCTGCAGCTGGTTGGCCAGGTCATCCGAAAGCGTGCAGCAGATGCAGCCGTTGGTGAGCGGGATGAGGTCGTCGGTCTCGGAAAGGCCGCCGTCGGCGATAAGGCTGGCGTCCACATTGATCTCGCCGATATCGTTGACGATCACGGCGGCGCGGATGCCGCCGTCGTTAGCGAGGATGTGGTTGAGCAGCGTGGTCTTGCCGGCACCGAGGTAGCCGGTAAGCATGATGATCTTCACGGGTTTGTTGGGCATGTGCCCTCCTTTGTTAGACATGGCTTACAGTTGAATCTTATGCCAAACGCCTGCTCTTATACCCACGCGCCGGCAAATAACACAAGCTACTCCCAGGCTCCCCATACATCGGGGCAATAACCGACGGTGGCTTTTTTGCCGTTACGCACGATGGGCTCGGCCAAGACCTGCTGGTTCTCGAGCAGCTTGTCGAAGCGCTGACTGGGGGTAAGGTGCTGAATGAGTGCGAGTGTCTCCTCGTCCTTGGCCTTGGGGTTGAGCAGTTTGTCGATGCCGCCGACCGCCTGCATCACGCTCGTGAGCTCGCCCTTGCTCATCTCCTTTTCCTTAAGGTCGATAAACTGCACCTTAATGCGGCGCTCCTTAAAATAACGCTGCGCCTTCTTGGTGTCGAAAGACTTTTTGGTGCCAAAAATCTGGATATTCATGTTCCGCCGTTCTACCTGATGAAGTTGGTGCGCTCGCGATCGGCTTCGGGCGCGTTGATGCCGGCGGCCTGTCCTGCCTCGATGCAACGAAGGAGCCAGGCCATGTTCTTGCCGATGTTGCGCACGGTGGCTAGGCCCTCAGCGTCCTGGGCGGCCTCGCCCGGCATGGCGCCAAACACGTTGTTCCAGTACGTTGAGGCAACCACGGGCATCTGGTTGATGGTGAAGTACTTGTTGAGCACGTCGAAGGTCGTCGACGTACCGCCGCGACGGGCGACGGCGACGGCAGCGCCCGGCTTGTGCGCAAAGGCCTTGCTGCCGGCATAGAAGGCGCGATCGAGGGCCGATAGGATGCGGCCGCTGGGGTGCGCATAGTAGACGGGCGAGCCAAAGACAAAGCCGTCTGCCTGCTCGGCGGCAGCGATGAGCTCGTTCACCACGTCATCGTCAAAGGTGCAGCGCCCGCCAAGCTTGCCGCACTGACCACAGCCGATGCAGTCGCGAATGGGCTTGGCGCCCAGCTGAAACACCTCGGTATCAATGCCTTCGGCGTTGAGCTGCTCGGCGACCTCGGCGAGTGCGCGGGCGGTGTTGCCGTTTGCCTTGGGGCTGCCATTGACCAAAAGAACCTTCATCACAAACTCCCTCTGCTGTCGGTGACTTCTGCAGAGGATTATCGCACGATGGGGGAGGCGGTGTGGGCGCGGTGCTAATCCAGTTTGGTACCTGGCACCTGCACGGCTTTCCCGAGCAACGCTTTGAGCTCGTTCAAAATCGAAACGGGCTGACGGTCGACGCCGTCCAGATGGAGCGTGGCCACGCGAATGGGCGGCTGATATTCAAATGGGCCAAAGAGCACGGGCGAACCCAGGAACCGCTCGATTTCCTCTGCAATCGCATCGGTTTCTTCGGGATCAAAGTCGTCGAAAAGAGCCACGAACATCGGCCCCGTCGAGCGGAACATACGACCCTTACCGCGCGAGCATTCCACCAGACAGGCGGCACATTCTGCCAAAACGCGGTCGCCCGCATCAAAGCCAAAGCGGGCATTGACCTGAGCGATATCGTCGATTTTGATGGCGATCAAACCAGCCTTGCGCGCCACGCGACGCATTTCGCCAATGGCGTTGACCAGGGCGTGAATATCGCCCAAGCCGGTCACGGAATCGGTCGTATCTGCCAAGCTTCGGTTGATGATAATGCCCACATACATGCCGGGCTCGGTATCGGTGCCGTCCAAGCGGTAGCCCGTGCAGTCGCAAAGCACGTATTATCCGGTGGCATCCATTACGCGATACTGCATGTAGTGGAAGTGCCACGTGCCGTTTATCACCATGTCGAGCTCGACACGTACGTTGTCGCGGTCCTCGGGATGAACGCGGGCGAGCCACATGTCGAGTGAGTTAAAAGGGTGCTGGGAGGGCAGGTCAAAATCGCGCACGGCGTTAACCGACCATTGCGATTCTCCCGTATCGAGATTGAGGATAAACGGATAGCGCGTCTCGGAGCTCATGGAGATCGCTTGGAACACCCGGTCGTTGCAGGGAAGCTGATCGACGATTGGGCGTTGCGGCGCGTCATCGTCTTTCGGTTGCTGCACACGATGCATAAGCTTATAGCGATACATCTTGCGATCGGCATCCATTGTCATCTGGCGACGCGTGTCGCCAGCAAGTGGATCGACGCGCGAGCAGCCAAAGCTAAAGCTGCCGATCATGGGCGCCTTGCCACCTGAGCTCGCCTCGATCAGCCTGGTACGTACCTGCTCCAAGCGCTGCTCGAGTTCAATCTCGTTTGCGGAGAGCGAGATGAGCACAAACTCGTCTCCACCGATACGGAACAGCATCTCATCGTGCTCCATGGTTTCGGAGAGCGTGCGGCAGATGCTCAGAATATAGCGATTGCCTTCGGCGTGGCCAAACCTATCATTGCAATGCTTGAGATGGTCGATGTCAATATAGGCGCAGGTGAAGGGGTCGCCTTTGCGCCAGAGTTGCTCGACGTGACGGTCGAATCCGTTGCGGTTGCCCAAGTTGGTGAGCGGATCGATATAGGCGTTGCGCTCAAGCAGCTGGCGCTCTTGTTGCAGGATGGCATGCGTCTTTTGCAGTTGCTCGCCAACGGCGCGTAGCCCAGCAGGCAGCGCGGCAACATCGAGTTCGGCGGTCGAGACGCCGTTCGCAAGTCGCTGAAGATAGGCAATAATCGATTGCTCGCCCAGGCGATACGACTCGTTCATGATGGATAACCTCCTTGGGCGGAACAACGGTTTGTATCATATCCCCAATTCGGTTTGAATTGGGGATATAAGTTAGCTAATGGAGACAAATATCCCCTTCGACGGTGGCGTTTTGCGCGCGAGCGTATCAGTTGTTATTGCCGCCATCGAGCAATGCCTCAAAATCCTTCGCCTGCATGGGGCGGTAGTAGAGGAAGCCCTGAGCGTAGCGGGCGCCCATTTGTCGTAGCATGTTCGCCTGCTCATTTGTCTCGACGCCTTCGACCACGACGGGCAGATGGAGCGACTGCGCCATTTCGAGCATCGATGAAATGATTTGCGTGCTGCGGCCTTGATCGCGGTCGGTGGGCACAAAGGTGCGGTCGAGCTTGATGACGTCGACGTTGACGTTCTTGAGCATCGCGAGCGTGGACTGGCCGGTGCCAAAATCGTCCATGTAGGTCGAGAAGCCACGGGTGTGCAGATCCGCGGTCAGCTTATCCACGGCCTCGGACTCTCCGGTATAGGCGGTCTCGGTGATCTCGATGTGCATGAGTTCGGGCGGCAGGTTGTACTGGGCGGCGAGCGACCCCATATGCTCGGCGACATCGCAGGCAAGAATGTCTACGCGCGACACATTGAGGGAAATCGGAACCACGCGAAGTCCTCGATTGAGGCGCTCGCAGAGCCACATGGCGACGCCCTGCCAAACATATTTGTCGAGCGTCACTACAAAGCCGCTTTCCTCGAGTGCGGGGATAAACGTTGCGGGCGAAATGAGAGAGCCGTCCTTGTTAATCCAGCGGGTGAGTGCTTCGGCGCCAATAATCTCGCCGGTTTCCATATCGACCTGGGGCTGAAGATAGTACGTGATGCGACCATTTGACAGCGCGTACTGGAATTCGGTCAGCGTGCGGGCGAACACGATTTCGCGCTTGTACTCCTCGGGGCAAAAAATGGCAATGCGCTCCTTAAAGTCGTTTTTTGCGCGCCGATTGGTAAACATGGCCTTTGCCTGCGCATCGATGGTGATCTCCTCATTGGAATCGATGGGGTAAACGCCCATGGACGGCCAAAAACCTACGCCGCCATCATACCTGGCTACTGCCTCGCGAACGCGGTTGTAGATTTGATGGACGGTGATGTGCTTAAAGGGGATGAGTACGCAAAAGTCATCTTGGCCCCAGTACCCTGCGACGCCCATGTCGGCATTCTCGATGTCCTTGAGGACCGTGCCCACATCGGCAAGCAGGCGGTCGCCTTCGGCCTGTCCATACCATTCGTTAAACAGGCGCATGTGGCCCATGTCGACCGTGGCGATGCACCAGGCGCCGTCGCGTCTTGCCTCGAGAAAAGCGTTGGCGCGCCGCATAAACTCGCTGGGTCGATAGAGACCCGTGAGCGAGTCGATACGTTCGGCGATGGCGCTTTTGCGCTCAGCCTCGGGTATGGGGAGGCTGTCGTTGGGAACAAGCCCACCGGCCGTGCGAAGGCGACGGTTGAGTTCGCCTAAAACGGCGGTCGCTTGATGGGTTAAGTGCTCGTAAAAGGCCGGGACGACAAGGCAGACGGGAGTAATGGTGTCGCCTGCGATTCGAACAGGAGCGAAAACGGCCTCTTTAAGGCGGCGGGTCAGTTGCTCGAATGCCTCGTGGTCTAGGTCGTTGCTGAGCACGACGAACTGAACGCTTCGTGAACGGTAGACCCGGCTCCTGCCGCGGGTGATCGACAGCATGCGGCCTGCGTATTCGGCAAGCATGTTGTCGACGGCCTCGGCCCCGTAGAGCTCGTTGAGCTTTGTCGTGCCACGAACGCGCACCGCTATAAGCCCTGTCTCGCAACGATCGCGGCGGCAGGCGTCGATGGCGTTGGCCAGCATGCGCTGCGTTCCGAGGCCTGTGGCGGCGTCGACGGTTTCGGCAAGTGAGTGGTTGACGAGCTCGCCGACATAGAGCGAGGGGACATTTCCGTCGCCGTCGATACGAAACCCGCGAGCACGGCAAAGGACGTAGTCGCCGACGGCGTTGCGCACACGATACTGCATGACGCGACGGTGCTTGGTGCCGTTGTAGACTTGGTCGATGTCGTTGATGCAGGCCTCAAGGTCGTCGGGATGGACGCGCGTTTTCCAGTAATCGCGACAGTTGTCTATGTGCTCCGAGGGAAGGCCAAGATCGCGCAAGGCACCTTGTGACCAAAGGGTGCGATGTTTGTCCAAGTTCTCGATAAAGAAATATCGGCCCTCATTGAGCATCGAAAAGGCGTCAAAAATTCGATCGCTTATTTCGAAGTCGTCGGCGTGAACTTGCGTGATATTGCGCCGATCGAGGTGCATGGCATGACGTAGCTTGTAGTCGTACATGCGATGGTCGGCATCGAGCGTCATGCGATTGGAAGCTTCGCCCAGGGCGGGGTCGGCATGTGACACTCCGTAGCTAAACGAGTGGGGCATCTCGGAATCGTTGTTTTTGAGCAGAACCGTTCGGCAGTGTTTCAACGTTCGGCGAGGTCGTCCTCGGTTGCAATCGTAGATAGGATGGCAAACTCGTCGCCGCCTATGCGAAACGCCGCTTCGCCCACCTTCATATACAGATTAAGATAGAGACTTACCTGCAAGATATAGCGGTTGCCCTCGTCATGTCCAAAGACGTCGTTGCAGTGCTTGAGATTGTCGATATCGATGAACGCCATGGTAACGGGGGCGTCCTGCTCCCAGAGCTCCTCGAGGGAACGGGCAAAGCCGCCACGGTTGCCAAGCCCGGTAAGCTGGTCGGTAAAGGCGGTCCTGATCAGATCCTCCTGCCGCTCGAGAAGGTCGCGGACGGTCTTTTCGAGCGTTTCGGTGTAATTGCTGACAGTTTCCATGTTCTAAGTGGCTTTCTGAGGTCGGGGCGGATTGCGTCGGGCGAGCTCGTTGTGTACACGCGTCGTTGCTCAGCGCTTTGCATGTATCCAGGCCCCCGCCTTGCCGCGTTGTTGAGTTAATTTGCCGGCTAATGTTCGCTGTTGATAACAGCTGAGTAGTGTAAACAATAGTGCACAATTATATATGGGTGCACATGCTGTGGGCGGCTATTGTTCGACAAGCGGTAGCGCGACGATGCGATGTTCGATAAAAATGCGACTGGGACGATATATGTTGACGGGTATACTTGTCCCGTTTGAATTTGTGGGGACGGAGATGGTCGCATGGCACAGTCAAATACGACGCGCACAGTGGGGCTGGCACTCGAGGGAGGCGGCTACCGCGGTATGTATACGGCGGGCGTGCTCGACGTTTGGATGGAGCACGGCTTAACTTGCGACCATATGGTGGGTGTCTCGGCGGGCGCGGCGTTTGGCTACAACTTTAAATCGCGCCAGATCGGCCGCGCCATTCGCTACAACAAGGCTTATTGCGCCGACAAGCGCTATGCGGGTGTAGCAAGCTGGCTGCGGACCGGCGATATGTTCAATGCCGATTTTGCCTATCACGAGGTGCCTATCGAGCGCGATCCCATCGACTTGGAGGCGTACCGCGCCTGCCCCATGCGATTTACGTGCGTGTGTACCGATATCGAGACGGGCAAGGCCGTCTATCACGACCTGCCCTATGGCGATGAGCGCGATATCGAGTGGATCCGGGCGTCATCGGCGATTCCTGTGGCGACGCGTCCCGTTGCTATTGACGGGCATAAGTATCTGGATGGTGGCGTGGCTGACTCTATTCCCAGCGCTTGGCTGTTTGCGCAGGGGTATGACCGCAATATCGTGGTACTCACGCAGCCGGCGGGCTTTGTGAAGCAGCCCAACAGCGTGATGCCCATGCTGCGTCGCGTGTTCCGTCACTATCCGGAGTTTGTCGCAGCGCTTGAGCATCGGCATGAGGTCTACAATGCCACGCTCGATGATTTGGCGCGTCGTGAGGCCGCCGGCGATATCTTTGTGGTGCGTCCGAGCGAATCGGTGAAGGTGCCGTCGCTGTGTCGTGAGCCCGATGAACTTGAGCGCATCTACCAGATTGGTCGCCGCGATGCGGAGGCGACTTTGCCGGCGTTGGAAGCGTATCTGGCGGGGTAGAGGCTGCTGCCGCCATCTCGGCGGAAAGCGCATCCCGGAATGGAGATCCAAACTGGGATGCGCTTTCCATTGCTGAAGATATGAGGCTGCGAATCAGTTGCTCGGCCTATGCCTATGCCTGCTGCCAGGTGTCTACGAGCTCCTTGGCCGCGGCGTAGGGGTCATCGGCGCTGCAGACGGCGCTCACCACAAAGAAGCCGTTGACGCCGGTGGCCTTAAGCTGCGGCAGGTCGGCTGTCTTAACGCCGCCGCCCACCACGATGGGCACGGGGCTTGCCGCGTGGAGTGCGGCCAGGTCCTCAAAGCTCTTGGTGATGATAGAGCCGTCGGCCGCGCGTCCGCAGTCGCGCTTGGTCTCGGTCTCGTGGAGTGGGCCGATGCCCAGGTAGTCGACTAGGCTCATGTCGGCGGTCTTGACGTACTCGAGCATCTCCTCGCAACGGGCCGAAAGGCCCACGATGGCGTCGGGGCCCAGCAGCTTGCGACAGACCTCGACGGGAATATCGCTTTGGCCCACGTGCACGCCGTCGACAGCAATACCCTGCTCGCGTGCGGCAAGCACACAGTCCAGACGGTCGTCGATCAGCAAGGCGACCTGACCGGTCTTGCCGGCCTGAGCGATTGCCTGCGCGGCGTCGCCGGTCAGCGCAATGATCTCGCGGGCGCTTGCCACCTTGGAGCGCACCTGGATGCAGGTAAAGCCGGCGTCGAGCGCCTGGGCCACCACATCGCCCACGGGGCGTCCCAGCGTATTTTCGGGGCCGAGTACCAGATAGGCCGAGATATCAAGGTTGTCGCGGATGCTCATCGTGCTTCCTCCTGCTTTTTGATCTGTGCTTCCATGCGCTCGAGCTTGCCGGTCATGGTGTCGGTAAATCCGGGCCGGATATCGGCTTTGAGCACGACTTCGGTGCGGATGCCCTTGCTCGCCAACACAAAGGTTGCGTCGCGCACGACCTGCATGACCTCGTCCCAGTCGCCCTCGATCTCGGTGAACATCGAGGTGGTGCGGTTAGGAAGGCCGCTCTCGCGTATGACGCGCACGACCTCGGCGACCTCGGCGGAGAGCTCATCGCCGGTGCCGCACGGGGCGATGGCCACGGCGACGAGCGTGTTCATGCCGGTATTGGTTGTGGGCTCGGACATGGCCTATGCCTCCTCGAGCTCGAGTCGGTTATCGGCGATGTCTTGGGCGGTCGCGCGGTAGAGCTCATCGATAAAGGCAACCTTAAAGCTTGCCGGGGCATCGGCGACAGCGGCGGCACGCGTGCCAGCGACGTTGTAGACGGCGGTACCGCAGACGGCTGCCGTAAACGGATCGGCGGCGCAGGCATACACGGCCAGCACGCCGCCCTGCGAGCAGCCGCAACCGGTGATCTTGGACATGAGCGGGCTGCCGCCGTGGGACTTGGCCACGGTTGTGCCGTCGGTAATCAGGTCGACTTCGCCCGAGACCACAACGGCGCCGCCGGTGTAGCGGGCGAGCGCCACGGCGGCATCGCGGGCAGCGTCTACCGTGTCGGTGGTATCGACACCGCGCACGCGGCTCAGATCGGCCGCCTCGCCCTCAAGATCCCACAGGCCGGCGAGCGCGATGATCTCGGAGGCGTTGCCGCGCACGATGGCGGGCTTGTACTGCTTGAGTTCGTTTACCAACTGGGTGCGCAGACTACCGATACCCAGGCCCACCGGATCGAGCACCCAGGGCTTGCCGGCGTCGTGTGCCGCCTTGGCCGCGCGGGGAATCGTTTGCTCGTAGATGGGGAAGAGCGTGCCCATATTGAGATAGATGGCGCCGCCGCCGGCAACGAGCGCCTCGCCCTCGTCGGGCAGATAGACCATGGCGGCCGATCCGCCCACGGCGAGCTGTGCGTTGGCGACAAAGTCGATCGTCACCGTGTTGGTGATGGAACCGGCCATCGGATTGGTAGCGCGAATCTCATCCACGGCCTTGATCACATGTTGCTTAAGCTGTTCCGAATCAATCACTGCACATGCCTCCTTGGCATAGAAAAGGGGCGCTGTGCATAGACAGCGCCCCTGTAAAGGCGGCATGCTCCCTACGCCAGCATTAACTGACAGGTTCAAAGGATTGGGCCCATTGCCCTCTCAGCCTTGTGGTTTGCACCGCCGGCACTCCCGCATCGAATCTGTTGTTCCCTATACTAGCGCACCGTTACAATGGATACGGTGAAAATGACTGGGGGACTCTATGATCAAACTTGTGCTGACCGATATGGACGATACGCTGATTCCAGCCGGGCATGACGGCGCCAGCGACTACGCCATTGAGGGTATTCATGCCATGCAGGCGGCGGGTCTGCACTTTGGGCCGGTTTCGGGTCGTCAGCCGTCCGCGATGGGCTGGATGTTCAAAAACCGTTCCGAGTGTTTTTCGACCGGTGCGTTCTGTAACGGCCAGGTGATGTTTGTCGACGGCGAGGTTGTTGCCTCCCGTGCGAGCGACAACGGTGCCCTCATGCGTCTTGCCGACTATCTTGAGCAAGAGACCGACGATACCTATCTGAAGGTCTATAGCCTGGGCGATGACTTTTGGGGCAACGATGCCTATTGCGTGACGAGTGATCCCGAGCGTGTTCGTCGCGCCATGGAGTCGGGCGGCAACGCATGGCTCAAAGGCGAAGAAGCCCCGTGCCGTCCCGTCGTCGATGACTCGCCGGTGTTTAAGGCGAATATCTGGAGTGCCCGTTCGCGTGAGGAGCTCGCGGAGCTACGTGAGCGCGTTGCCGCCGAGGTGCCGGAACTCTCGCTCGTGTTTCCCAACAACCGAGTGCGCCTGTTTGACATCCTTCCGGCTGGTTGGGACAAGGGCTGCGCTGCGCTGGAGCTAGCGCGCGCTTTGGGCCTGACGCCCGATGAGGTGGCCGTATTTGGCGATTCCGATAACGACCTGCCCATGATCGATGCCGTTCCCAACTCCGTTGCAGTCGCCAATGCCAACGAGGCTGTCACGGCTGCCGCGCGCTGGCATATCGGCGCTGCGGCAGACGATGCGGTTGCCGGGGCTTTGCATCAGATTGCCGCTTGCGCCGCGACGGGGGAGATGCCGCCGTTTATGCGCCTGCCGGGTACTGCCGACGCGAATCTCACGAACAGCTAAGGAGACAGCCATGAAGCTCCAGCAGCTCAGATATGTCGTCAAAGTTGCCGAATGCGGCAGCATTACCGAGGCCTCGCGCCGGCTCTTTGTATCGCAGCCTTCGATTACCGCGTCGATTCGCGATCTCGAAAACGAGATGGGTGTGCACATCTTTGAGCGCACCAACAAGGGCGTCATTGTGTCCGAGGAAGGCGAGACCTTCTTGGGCTATGCGCGCCAGGTACTCGACCAGGCCGACCTGCTCGAGGGCAAGTACAAGGGCGCATCCGAGCAGGTGCCGCACTTTAGTGTGAGCTGCCAGCATTATTCCTTTGCCGTCAACGCGTTTGTCGACGTGATCCGCGAGTTCGATGCCGCGCGTTACGACTTCACCCTGCGCGAGGAGCAGACTCACGAGATTATCGAGGATGTCGCGCATATGAAAAGCGAACTGGGCATCCTGTACTTATCCGAGCATAACCGCGAGGTCATCGAGCGCATGCTGGTGGCCAACGAGCTCGTGTTCGAAGGACTCTTCTGCGCCACGCCGCATGTCTTCGTCTGCGCCGACCATCCGCTGGCGGACCGCTCCAGCGTGACGCTCGAGGATCTGGAAGACTACCCGTTCCTGTCCTACGAGCAGGGCAGCTATAACTCGTTTTACTATTCCGAGGAACTGACCTCGACGTTTGAGCGCCGCAAGAATATCCGCGTGCGCGACCGCGCGACGTTGTTCAACCTGGCCATGGGCCTCAACGGCTACACGGTATGCTCGGGCGTGATCAGCCACGAGCTCAACGGCCCCGGCATTATCTCGATTCCGCTCGACGTGGACGAGTACATGGAGATTGGCATCATCACGCGCAAGAACACGACGCTTACGCGCTACGGTCAAGCCTATATCGACGCGATCCGTCAGCATATCTAGACTGCTGCGTCCTGTACAGGTCAAATCTCTTCATGGCAGTCCCAACTGATATAGGAAGCATCTATATCAAACTGTTATAAACGTATATTTTACGATGGCTATATGAGCGCTCATACTTTGTCCCAGTAAAGCAACCAATGCAAAGGGAGATATCTATGAGTGCTTTAACCACGCTGAACGCGCCGTTTCGCGCCGATATCGTCGGCAGCTTTCTTCGTCCACAGGCCGTAAAGGACGCCCGTGCCGCCTATGCTGCGGGCACACTCGACGCCGCCGGCCTTAAGGCCGTCGAGGATGAGGCCATTCGCGACCTGGTGGACAAGCAAAAGTCCGCTGGCCTGCAGGTGATTACCGATGGCGAGTTTCGCCGCAGTTACTGGCACCTCGACTTTATGTGGGGGCTCAACGGCATTGAACGCCGTACCTCGCGTACGGGCTATATGTTCCACGACGAGGAGACCACAGCCGACACCGCCGTGGTAACCGGCCCCATTAGCGGCGAGAACCATCCGTTCGTCGAGCACTTTAAATTTGTCAAGGCGCTCGAGGGGGAGGGCCAGGTCGCGCGGCAAACCATTCCGGCGCCGATCCAGACGTTCTCCGAAGTCACGCTCGACCGCTGCGACGGCCAGCAGGAGAGCCTGCGCGCTGTCTATAAGACCGATGAGGAACTTGCCGACGCCATCGCAGCCGCTTATCGCACGGTGATCGCCGACCTGTACGCAGCAGGCTGCCGCAACATCCAGTTTGATGACTGCACCTGGGGCATCTACTGCGACACCGATTTTGTCGCCAAAACCGGCATGAGCCCGGTCGACCTGCAAAAGGTAAGCGAGCTGGGCGTGGCGCTCAACAATGCCGCCATCGCGGACAAGCCCGACGATCTGGTCATCAACACGCATGTGTGCCGCGGCAACTACCACTCCACCTATGCCTTCGAGGGCGGCTATGACCCCATCGCGCCGTACCTGTTCGCAAACGAGAACGTTGACGCATTTTACCTGGAGTTCGATACGCCGCGTGCCGGTGGCTTTGAACCGCTGAAGTATGTTGCCCCCGGCAAGAAGGTCGTGTTGGGCCTGGTGACCACCAAGGCCGCTGAGCTCGAGAACGAGGATGTTATCGTCGAGCGCATCCGCGAAGCTGCAAAGTACGTGCCGCTCGAGAATCTGTACCTGTCGCCCCAGTGCGGCTTTGCCAGCTGCGAGATTGGCAACAAGCTGACCGAGGATGAGCAGTGGGCGAAGATCGCGCTGGTCAAGCGCATTGCCGAGCGCGTTTGGAAGTAACGCTACCGTTTGCAGGTGACGGCGCGTGCGAGACATGGCGTATCACGTACAATGGTTCGGATCGTATCGTTCGGGCAGGTTATCCGATATGCCTGATCGCCCTTCCATCATGAAAGGACATCCATGCCCCAGTTCTCGACGCCCACCGTATCTGAACTCGAGGAGACTGTCGAATAGTAGCTGCGTTCAGCCAAATTAAAAATGGCGTCCATGCGTATGTACGCGTGGACGCCATTTTTAATGCGTCAGTATCCAGTGGATGCCGCGCGCCATGCGCAGGTCAGTTTGGGCAAAATGATTGCCGGGGTTGAGCTCCAGCGTTGTTGGGATGTCGCGCTCGATAAACAGCTCTTCCATCGCACGCGTATCGTCGAGTACGTGCCGCATCATGCGGTTGGGCGTCTTGGTTTCCTTTTTACCGAGCGACAGATAGGCGACGTCGGGCGTAGCCGTCATCGTGCGCTCGCGCGCGTAGTCGATAAAGCCGGGGAACCACAGCGACCCCGATGCACTCGCCGCGCGCTCAAAGACATCTGTTTGCCAAAGTGCCCACAGTGCAAAAAGACCCGCCAACGAGTAGCCGGCAACGCCGCGCCAGGCGGGCGGTTGCGGGAGCGATGATTCGGCCTGGGGGATTATCTGCTTCAACAACTCGTCAAGAAAACCAGCAGCCTGTCCGCCAAAGGGCTCGGCATCTCGTATAGTTCCGTCGCATTCCCAGGGGCTCAGCTCGCGATTCCAATCGAGCCCTCCAATGGCGACAAGGGTGAACGGCGGGCAGTCGAGCTCTCGGCAGCGCTCGTAGACTTCACTACCGTCGCCCATAACCACGGGGAGGTAGATGACGGGCGCGCCTTCCGCACACTCTGAATAAACGGTTATCTGCTTATGATGCGCTTCCAAGGCAGGCTTCTCTCGGTGTTGTGATATTGACAGCCTCAATTGTCGCACGCTGACACGGGGGCAGACGCTAAAAGAAAGGCGCGGAGCCGCTCGATGCGATTCCGCGCCTTGTTGTTTTGCTTTAGCAGACTATGCCGTTACGCCACGAAGAAGTAGACAAGGAAGGCAAGGGCTGCGATCCACATGAGCGGCTTGATCTTGGAGGCCTCGCCCTTAAAGAGCGCGACGATCACGTAGGCGATAAAGCCCAGGCCGATGCCGGCAGAGATGGAGTAGGTGAAGGGCACGCCGGCGACAATCATGAACGCCGGGAAACCCTGCGACACGTCGGACCAGTCGATCTCGGAGGCCTCGCTCATCATGAGGTAGCCGACGTAGACCAGAGCACCGCAGGTGGCGGCGCTGGAAACGATGGTGACGATGGGGGAGAAGAACGCGGCGAGAATGAACAGCACGCCGGTGGTGACGGAGGTGAGGCCCGTGCGGCCACCGTCGGCGGCGCCGGAAGTGGACTCGACGAAGGTGGTGATGGAGGAGACACCCATGAAACCGCCCACAGCAGCGGCGGCGGAGTCGACGATTAGGATCTCCTTGATATTCTCGACGTTGCCGTCGTCGGTGAGGAACTCGCCCTGCTTGGCCACGGCCATCGCGGTGCCCATGGTGTCGAAGAAGTCACTCATGAGCAGCGAGAACGAGATGACGAGGAGCGCGGGGTCGGTAAGGACCTTGACGATGGCGGGCACGCCGCCGGCGTCGGCGATGGGGCCACCGATGCTCGAGAAGTCGAGCGGGGCGATGATACCGGTCGGAGCCTGGGTCACACCTAGGGGGATACCGGCGATGACGGCGACGACGATGCCGATGAGCAGCGAGCCGGGGACGTTGCGGCAGGCGAGGGCGACCGTCACCAGGATGGAGATGATGCCGACGATGAAGGTGGGGGAGGTGATGTCGCCCAGACCGACGAGTGTACCGGCGCCAGCGGTGATAATGCCGGCATCGCACAGGCCAATCATGGCGATGAACAGGCCCAGACCCACCGAGATGGCGTGACGCAGGACAACCGGGATGGCGTCCATGATGGCCTCACGCAGGCCACAAAGCACGAGCAGCAAGATGACGACGCCCTCAAGGAAGATGACGCTCATGGCCACGTGCCAGTCACCGCCGCAGACGGTGGTGGTGATTCCAGCGATCATCGCGTTGACGCCTAAGCCCGATGCGCAGGCGAGCGGGCGGTTGGCGAAGATGCCCATGCAGATGGTCATGATGCCGGCGCCCAGGCAGGTGGCGCAGGCGAGCGCTCCCGCATCGATGCCAGCACCCGAGAGCACCGCGGGGTTGACGGCGATGATGTAGGCCATCGCCAGGAATGTTGTCAGTCCAGCGCGGAGTTCGGTCCCGATTGTGGACTTGCGCTCGCTGACGTGAAATAGTTCGTCCATGCATACCCTTTCCTTGTTCGGCCCCGAGTTTAGGCCGATTGACACGAACTCACCTACTATATCGCCTTTGTGAAGTTGGTGTTCCTCACATGTTGATGTTCGGCGGTTTGTAACGGACGGGCGGTATCTTTCGCATGAAATTGTGTAGGTACCGTATACTTAAGCGGTTACAACGACCCCTATGGAGGAACGTATGATTAAAGAGCTCTGCCACGACGAGGCTATCCTGTCTCAGCGTTGCGAGGTTGCGACTGTCGAGGACGAGTCGGTCGCTCAGGATCTGATTGATACCATCAAGTCGCTCGATGATGCCGGCTGCTTGGCCGCCAACCAGATTGGCGTTACCAAGAAGGTTTGCGTCTACCTGGACGATGCCGGCGAGCCCCACGTACTCTACAACCCCCGTCTGGTGTTTGGCCTGGGTGCCATCAAGATGGAGGAGAGCTGCCTGACGCACGAGGAGGTCACCAAGTCCACGCGCTATATCAAGTGCAAGGTTGCCTTTGACCAGATTGTCGACGGCAAGATGAAGGAGTGCCGCCGCGACTACGCGGGCTTTGAGGCACAGATGATCCAGCATATGATCGATCACTGTCTTGGAAAGTTGGTCTAAGGGGACCAAAGCACCGCACCTTGCCGCTCAATCGTCGCTCGCGTACCTTAAGTACGCTTCGCTCCTCTTTCGTGGCAATCTGCGGCACTTTGACCCCTTAGACGACCTGCGGGGTTAACTTGGTTGAGTTTATCCTGCTTGAATAGTCCGGGCGTGACATTGTTGTCATGTCCGGGCTTTTGTGTTTAGCGCCTTTTTGTTTGGAGACAATGAAATTAGCAAGAACGTAAAGCTAGGAGGCGCTATGTGTACGAGTATTCGATTTACCGATAATTCTGGCCACATGTATCTGGGCCGCAATCTCGACTGGAGCTTTGACTACGGCCAACAGGTTCGCGTGATGCCGCGCGGGTTTCACATTCCGTATTCGTTTATCGACGACGCGACAGCGGCGCACGCGGTGATCGGTATGTGCATCGATTACAGGAACTACCCTATGTTCTTCGATTGCGGCAACGATGCGGGCCTCGCCGTGGCGGGTCTCAATTTCCCGGGTTATGCCGAGTATGCCGAGGACCCTGTCGACGGCAAGACCAATATCGCGGCCTATGAGTTTCCCCTGTGGGTGGCAGCGACGTTCTCGACGGTCGATGAGGTCGAGGCCGCGCTGCGCGACACGGTGATTGTCGCCAAATCTGCCGGAGAGGGGCTGGGCGTGTCGCTGCTCCATTGGATTATCGGCGACAGCCAGCGCAGCATCGTGGTCGAGATGATGGCTGACGGCCTGCATGTATACGACGATCTGGTCGACACCCTTGCCAACCAGCCGACCTTCCCGTGGCACATGGAAAACCTGCGCACCTATATCACCGCCACAAGCGATTTTCCGCAGACGGCGACATGGCGTGGTGCCGAGCTCAAGCCCTATGGGGCCGGTGCCGGCATGCGCGGCATTCCGGGCGATTGCTATTCGCCGAGCCGTTTTGTAAAGGCGGCGTACCTCAATGCCAATTACCCGCAAAAGGAGAGCGAGACCGAAAACGTCGTTCGCATGTTCCGCTCGCTCGAGGGCGTGGTGATGATCGAGGGAGCGTCCAGGATGGGCGATGGCAAGTTCGAGAAGACTATCTACACCGGATGCTTTAGCGCGCGCACGGGCAATTATTACTACGCGATGTATGGGGATCCGTCGATTCGCTACGTGAGCCTGATGGATGCCGAGGGCGCGAGCCCCGATAGACTCGTGGTTCCCGAGCCGCGCCGTTCGTAGCCGATAGCTTTACCGCAATGCAAAACGGCCCTGCATCTCCCGTGAGGCGCAGGGCCGCTTTCGTTGATTTGTGACGTCGCTAGAAGTTGGCGTCGTTGAGTTGTTCACTTTCGAGGCCGTCGAGCTGTTGCTGTTCGGGCGTATCGGCGACGCTCTCGAGCAGCTCGGTGGGATCGACGTTCATGTCCCTACCGGCCTCGTTGCCGTTGACCAAGTCGTCCGAGAAGATGTCGACTTCCATTTCCTCGGCCTCTTCAATCTGAACCTCGAGCGGCACCTGGGTGCGCACGAGCTTAACGGCCGGGCGCATGCGGGCAAACAGCGGCACGTACTCGATGATGATGGCAGAGTTCTCGAGACCGTACCAGCGCGCCGGGCTTCCGCAAGCGCGGCGGACGGCGTACTTGATGGCCATCACGCGGTGGTCATTGCGGTTGATGTCCGTTTCGGGGGCAAGCATCTTGCGCAGCATGCAAAAACGGAAGTCGCCCACGTTGCCGCGCGTCTCGTAGATGGAGTAGGTGTGGTGCTGCGGCGGCAACTCACCCGAGGCCATCAGGTCGCCAACGATCTGGCGCAGGTAGGCGTTGATGCGCTGATTGACCTTAAAGCCCAGGTCCAAGCGCACGCGGAACAAGAAGTCTGTGCCAAAGGTCTCAACGGAATACTCGTGCGTATAGGGTTCGTCGGTAACGTGCACGTTGATGAACCAATATGCCTTGGCGCGTTTGGGGTGCTTGTCCAGGATGGAATAGAGCACGTCGCGGTCGAGCGTGAGCGGGTCGGGGCTGTTGGTGAGAAATACCAGATTGTCGGCGAGCACGGGATAGGTCTCGTCATTGCGCAGGCGATTGAGCTGGTCGATGTACTTGGAGACGGGCAGCAGAATCGTCTGCGTGCGCTCGATGGCGGTGCCGCGACGCCACACATACATAAGGCCGAACAGCAGTGCGGCCAGGAAGATCATGACGTAGCCGCCGTCAAAGAACATGGTGAGGCACGAGGCGAAGAAGCACAGCTCAATGGCACCGAAGAGCAGGGCGAAGACGCAGGCGCCCAGCTTGTGCTTGAGAATGCCAGCGATATAGCTCGTCAAAAGCGTCGTGGTCATGAGCATGGTCACGGTAATGGCGAGGCCGTAGGCGCTCTCCATGCGTTCGGAGTTTTGGAACAGCAGCACGATGAAGATGCAGCCGACCCACATGATGTTGTTGACGAGCGGAATATAGAGCTGGCCCTTGGTGTCGCTGGGGTAGTGGATGCGCAGATGCGGCATAAGGTTGAGGCGCGTTGCCTCGGATACCAGCGAGAATGAGCCGGTGATGAGCGCCTGCGAGGCGATGATGGCCGCCACGGCCGAAAGCACAATGGCAAAGGGGCGCAGGGGCTCGGGAAGCATCATATAGAACGGGTTAACGATATCCATCGCGAGCATCTGGGGGTTGGAGTTGTTGGCGAGCAGCCAAGCGCCCTGACCCAGATAGTTAAGGATGAGGGCCGCCTTAACAAACGGCCAGGATGCGTAGATGTTGGCCTTGCCCACGTGGCCCATGTCCGAGTAGAGTGCCTCGGCGCCGGTCGTCGACAGGAAGACGAAGCCGAGCACCATGATGCCCGAGTGGTTGATGGGCGAGAACAGGAACATAATGCCGCGGATGGGGTTGAGCGCGCGCAGGATGGACAGGTTGCCGAGCATGTTGAACAGGCCGGCGCCAGCCAAGAACAGGAACCACAGCGTCATAAGCGGGCCGAACAGCTTGCCGATTGACGAGGTGCCGGCGCGCTGCATGGCAAACAGACCGCAGATAATGATGATGGTGATGATGATCACATTGGTCTGACCGTCACCCAATAGCGCGTGGCCCCACTCGATGGTACGCAGGCCCTCAATGGCTGTGGTGACCGTGACCGCGGGGGTGAGGATGCCGTCGGCGAGCAGCGCCGCGCCGCCGATCATGGCGGGGAGAATCAGCCATGGCGCCACCTTGCGCACGAGACTGAACAGGGCGAAGATGCCGCCTTCGTTGTGGTTGTCGGCCTTCATGGCGATTACCACGTACTTGACCGTGGTCACGAGCGTCATGGTCCAGATGACGAGCGAAAGCGCGCCCAGGATCATGTCCTCGCTGACGGTACCGATGCCGCCGTTGTTGGCGACGATTGATTTCATGGTGTACATGGGGCTCGTGCCGATGTCGCCATAGACGACGCCGAGCGTTACGAGCAGCATGCCAGCGGAGAGGGGGATGGCCCCGTGCCCGCCTTGCCCGCGCTGGTCTTGGAGGTTTGCCTCCAGTTTATTGTGTGCCACGAGGACTCCCTTAGACATCCGGTTATCTGTCTAGGACAAAAAACTTTATGCCGTCTTTATACATACAAGAGCAGTTTGGCACATCGGGTTATTTTAGACAATAATCCTCAGCTGGGGATTATTTATCTGCGCAGGTAGCATTTCAAAGCAGGGGCTTTTAAGCACGTACTGTCTGGGCGATGCCAGCCTTGGCGTTTGCGCGTTTGCCGGCGAGTTCGCAAAAAATCGCGCCGCCGATGATAAGCGCGGCACCCATCAGACGGACCGGTGTTATGGCTTCGCCCAAAAGGACGGCCGAGAACACGACGGCCGAAAGCGGCTCGAGGTAGCCGACGACCGCGACGGTCTGGACGGGCAGCTTGGCGACGGCACTAAAGTAGAGCAGGCAACCGATGCCGGTGTTGACGACGCCGAGCATGACGACGGCGCGCCAATCAATACTGGTGGCGACGCCGGCGGACAGGAATGAGGGAGCGCCCTGCGTGATGAGCGTGAGGACCAGCGCGGTCACAAAGGCGGCGCTCACCTGGAGCGTGGAGTTCTCGAGGCCTTCGATGTGTGGCGCACCCTTGCTAGCGATGACCATCAGCGCATAGCAAAATGCCGAGGCGATACCGCAGACGATACCCGCAATGGGCATATTGCCGCCTAGACCTTGCGCTGCAATGAGAAAAGCACCACAAGCAACGGCGACAAAGCCGGCGATTTTGCCGCCGGTCAGCTTTTCGCCAAAGATGAGCGGGGAGAGCGCCATGACAATGATGGGGCCGCAGTAGTACAGCAGCGAGGATACGCCGACGCCGATCGTCTGGTAGGCGCGGAACAGAAAAATCCAGCTGGCGCCTAGCGCGGCTCCCGAGAGGAGGAGGGCTGCGGCTTCGCGGGGGCGAGATGGCGCCTGCAACTTATGGCGTTGGGTGATGGCGAGAATGGTGACAAGCGAGAGTGCGCCCAAAAACGTGCGTAGTAGCACGATATCCGAGCTCGGCAGCGCGATGGCAGCGGCGATGATGCCGTTGGAGCCAAACAATAGCAATGCTGCTAAGTACGTAAACAGTCCGTTGTTCATGCGCCGACATCCCCTCTATATCCGAACATGTTCACTATGGGTGAACTGGCTTTAGAAGAAAAGCGAATATAATGCATAGATAACATGACAAAAACTCATGCAAAGGTGGAGGGGTGCCGTGGAAACGAATATTCAAAAGATGCAGGTGCTGCTCGAGACCGTGCGCGCCGGCAGTTTTACGCGCGCCGCCGAGCGACTGAGCTATTCGCAGTCGGGCGTGAGCCGTATGGTGGCCGATCTCGAGGCCGACTGGGGCTTTAAAGTGCTCGATAGAAGTCGCGAGGGCGTAGTGCTTTCTGCCGATGGGCGGCAAGTTATGCCGGCGGTCGAGGCGTTATGCGAAGAGTTTGGCCGCCTGCAGCGACGCGTGGATGAGATGCGTGGGCTCATGCGCGGCAAAATCTGCATCGGTACGTTTTCGAGTGTGGCGACCCACGTGCTGCCGCCAGTGATTGCGCGCTTTCGCGCCGATCACCCGGACGTCGATTATGAGTTGCTGATGGGCGATTACTCAGAGATTGAACAATGGGTGGCTGAGGGTCGTTGTGACCTGGGCTTTATCCCGCGTGAACCCCGAGAAAACGGCATGGCATCGCGGTCTTTGGTGCGCGACGAGTTGATGGCAGTAGTGCCGGCAGATTCTCTGCTTGCCACGGCGGAGGTCGTCTCTCTTGCCGATTTGGCCAACGAGCAGTTTATTCTGCTGGAACGCGGCACCGATGACGAGATTACGCCGCTGTTCCGTCGGGCGGGACTGACGGTGTGCTCCAAGCTGTCGACCTGGGATGACTATGCGATTATGGCCATGGTCGAGGACGGCCTGGGCGTGAGCATTCTTCCCGCGCTCATCTTGCGCCGCTGCCAGTTCGATGTTGCCGTGCGCCCACTCGAGGGGCATCCCCATCGGCAGATCAACGCCATATATCGAACGGCCGATGTTTCGCTTGCTGCCGCCCGTTTCCTCGAATACCTCTAAACGTGTGCGTGTCATTGTCCGCTTTGGGCAAATCTCAGAGTCCGGCGCATTTTCTTATGAAATTGAACTTTCGAATGAAGCGCCGCGTTATACTGCTTGCTAAATTGAACCATGGTTCAATTCGTGTTCTATAAATTGAACTTTGCCAGCAAGGAGGTTCTAGTGGCCCAAGAGACGTTTAGCGATCGCCTGCGACAGGCTATGTCCGATCGCGACGTTCGCCAGTCGGACGTGATCCGCGCATCGGAGATGCTCGGCAAAAAACTCGGCAAGAGTCAGATGAGCCAATATGTGAGCGGCAAGACGATCCCGCGGCGCGATGTGGCTGAGCTGCTCGCCCGTATTTTGGAGGTCGATGTTACCTGGCTGCTTGCCGGCGACGCCGATCAAGGCGAGGCATCATCACCCCGCAACGATTCCAAGCCCGAACCCCATCCCTCAGCTCAAATTGCAAGGAGCACCACCATGCGTACTTTTTCTAAATCCACCAAGCTCGATAACGTCCTGTATGACGTGCGCGGTCCCGTCGTCGACGAGGCCGCCCGTATGGAGGACGAGGGCGAGCGCATCCTCAAGCTCAATATCGGCAACCCGGCGCCCTTCGGTTTCCGCACGCCCGATGAGGTTATCAAGGACATGCGCCAGCAGCTGCCCGACTGCGAGGGCTATTCCAACTCGCGTGGCCTGTTCTCCGCGCGCAAGGCGATCATGCAGTATTCGCAGATCAAGGGCCTGCCCAATGTTCAGATGGAGCACATCTACACGGGCAACGGCGTGTCCGAGCTCATTCAGCTTTCGATGAACGCGCTGCTCGACAACGGCGACGAGATTCTGATTCCCAGCCCCGACTATCCGCTCTGGACGGCGTGCGCAACCCTTGCCGGCGGTCATCCCGTACATTATCTGTGTGATGAGCAGGCGGATTGGTATCCCGACTTGGAGGATATGGAGTCCAAGATTACGAGCGCGACCAAAGCTCTCGTCATCATCAACCCCAACAACCCCACGGGGTCCGTCTATCCGCGCGAGGTGCTCGAGGGCATCGTCGAGGTTGCACGCAGGCATCAGCTGATGATCTTTGCCGATGAGATCTACGACCGCCTGTGCATGGACGGCTACGAGCACGTCTCGATTGCCTCGCTCGCCCCCGACCTGCCTTGCGTCACCTTTAGCGGCCTTTCCAAGTCGCACATGATTGCGGGCTATCGTATTGGCTGGATGGTGCTTTCGGGCAACCAGCGCTGCATGAGCGACTTCATCATGGGCATCAACATGCTCTCCAACATGCGCCTGTGCTCCAACGTGCCGGCTCAGTCGATCGTTCAGACGGCGCTCGGCGGCCATCAGTCCGTTAACGACTACATCCGTCCCGGCGGCCGTGTCTACGAGCAGCGCAACTTTGTGTATGAGGCGCTCAACAAGATTGACGGCATCTCGGTGGTCAAGCCGCGCGCGGCGTTCTACATCTTCCCCAAGATGGATGTTAAGAAGTTCAACATCACCGATGACGAGCAGTTTGCCCTCGACCTGCTGCACGAGAAGAAGATCCTGATTACGCGCGGCGGCGGCTTCAACTGGGCTGAGCCCGACCACTTCCGCATCGTGTACCTGCCGCGCATGGAAGTACTCAAAGAGTCCCTCGAAGACCTCGCCGACTTCTTTGACCATTACCGTCAGGCGTAACGGCAAAGGTAGCCTGTAATGAAACGGTCGGCCCGCAACGGATGCGGGCCGACCGTTTTCTGTCTAAGCCCGTGCTGTTAGCGCTTGTCTCGTTGAGCGAGCGAGGTTCGCGTGTGAGCGGTAAGTTCTATTCCAAAATGGAATACAGTTGGCTTAAGCTGGAATTGATGTCCGGGTACCTGCTTTTCTAGAATGTTTTCAACAAGATGAAAGGCGGTTCCAACCAATGATTATCGATGCAAATTCCTACTGGTTCGACGAGCACATCTTTCATGACGAGACGCTCTGCGAACAGTTTTTGGCCGAGGTACCCCGCGCCTATGACACCGAAGGCTATCTGACCATGAATTCCGCCGGCAAACGACAGGTCGTGATCGAGATGCCCGCCGGTTCTCCGGGTCTTAACTACATTGAGGGCGACTACACCCTCGAGAAGCGCTTGGCCGATATGGATGAGGCGGGGGTCGACAAGGCGATCCTCAAGCTCCCCGGCTGTCACGAGTGGATGTCGCTCGAGATGTGCCGGCGTTTCAACGACGGTATGGCTGCTGACGCGAAGGCGTCAAGTGGCCGTCTGATTCCGCTTGTCGCCGTGCCGCCCTTTGGCACCAAAGCGAATTTGGAGGAGCTCGACCGCAGGCTCGACGATGGTTTTGCGGGTGTGCAACTCTGCGCTCACTACGGCAAGCGCTATCTCGACGACCAGGTCTTCTCGAGCTTTTTCGAGCACCTGAACGAACGCCATGTCACCGTTTACGTGCACCATGTTCCCGTGCCGGTCGAGAACGAATCGCTTCTCGCGTACGACAACCTTCGCCGCTCTTATGGCCGCTGCGTCGACCAAACTACGGCGATCGGCCGAGAGATCTTTGGCGATTTCTTTGAGCGCTACCCCAATATCAAGATGGTCCACTCCATGCTCGGCGGCGCATACTTTGCGTTCAAGGAGATGCTGCTGCCTCATGGTCCCAAGCGCCCTGATGCTTCTGGCCGTTTTCAGGTCGATACCGAGACCGTTTCCAGGCGCCTCGAGAACAACATCTATTTCGACATGTCCCATGCTCAGCCTTGGGGCAAGACACTCCTTGCCTGCGCGGTTGACGTGCTGGGTGCAGACCATATTGTTTTTGGCACGAGCTATCCCGTTAAACGCGAGTGGCTCACCGAGGGTGTCGCCTGCGTTCGCGCTGCAAATCTGAGCGATACAGACAGCGACCTTGTGCTTGGCGGTACGGCGCAGCAACTGTACGGTGTCGAGTGAGCGGCAATCAGAGGGGAGTATCTGCCATGGACGAAGGAGAGATGAGAGCTGGGGCCGCTCGTGTGGCCATCGATCTTGGGGACGTGTTGCCGTTCGACGGTTTCGACGAACTCCGTCATGAGGTCTTCGCCCGTGCCCTTATCATCGAGGGGACGGGGCGACGCGCCTGCGTCCTTTCGCTTGAGGTCACCTCGATCGCTCCGGCTCTACTCGCCGATCTGCGTGAGGTTGTTGAGGATGCCGCCAATTGCAGCGGTGCTTATTCTTGGGTGGTTCCTACCCACACGTTTTCCATGCCTCACGTCCGCACTCCCGGGCATCTTGCCGACGATGCTGCCCGCAATCGCAACGAGCGCTATCGCGCAGCGCTCGTCGCTGCCGCCCGCACGGCTGTCGAGCGCGCTGTTGCGGGCATTCGCTCTGCCACGCTCGCCACTGTGGAGGGCGAATGCCCCGTGAACGTTAATCGCGACATTGAGACGCCTGCCGGCTGGTGGTTGGGCTCGAATCCCAGGGGGTTTGCCGACCACACGATGCCCGTACTCGCCATAAGGGATGCCGGGGGCGAGTATGTTGCCGTGCTCGCGACGGCGGACGTTCAGTCCTCCGTGCTCGACGGGTCGCGCGACTCCGAGGGGAGGCGCATGGCGAGCGGAGACCTCTTTGGTTTTGCCGCCATGTCACTCGAGCGCGAGCTGGGCGGCGTTGCCCTGTTGCTGCCAGGGGCCGCGGGCGACCAAGGTCCGGCGGAGCACGCCATGAACGTCATGTTCGATGCGGCCGGCGTTAAGCAGACGGTCGATGCCCATGAGGACGGATACCGCATGCTGCACCAGCAGGGGCAGGCCTTGGGCGATGCTTTAATCGAGGCCGCTCGCATGGCGCGTGAGGATGACGCTACCGGCATCGATGCCCGCACGGTCGACGTTCTCCTGCCCGCTCAGACACGCGCCGATTTTCACTCTTTGGCCCCGCACCGAACGTATGAGTTTCATGCCGCTGGCGAGCAGCGCACGAGGGTCTATCTGCTCCGGCTGGGAAACGTCGAGCTTGTCGGCGTACAACCCGAGGTCTCGAGTGCATTCGGCGCCACTGTGCGCGCCGCTCGGTCCGGCTCTGTGTTCTTTGCCACGCTCGTCAACGGCGGACAGAAGTACCTACCGGCTCCCGACGCGTACGAAAAGATCACCTATGAGGCCATGAACTCCGGTTTTGCCGCCGGATCCCATGAGCGCCTCGTCGAAATCATCATTGCCGCCTTGAATGCGGCGTGACACAGAAGGAGAACGTGCATGAACATTGGACACGCGCGCCGCAAAATCACCCCACAGGGCGACATCTACCTGATTGGCTACCGCAATCTTCCCAACCGTCTTGAACCTGCGACGGGCGTCCATGACGACGTCTTCGCCAACGCCATCCTCTTCCAGCAAGGCGAACGTGAAGTGTTTCTCTTTAATGCCGATGTCCTCGAGTTCGAGGAAAGCATGGCCGAGGAGGTCAAGACAATGCTCGCCGAGCGCTACGGCATTGACCGTGATTGCGTCCTGCTCTCGGCGACGCACGACCATACTTCAATCGTCGCTTACCACCGCAGCTGGTGGACGGGAAAATTCGACGAGAACTACTACCGCTGGTTCCTCGATACCATTTGCCAATGCTTTGAGGAGTGCCGTGCCAACGCACAGCCCGCGATTTGTCGCTTGGGCAAGCAGGTCATCACCGGTTTCTACGACAACCGCATCATCCCAGGTGAACTCGCCGACAATGAGGTCATTGTCGTATCGTTCTTCGATACCGAAGGCAAGCCATTTGCGGGCTTTGTGAACTGGGCGGTGCATTCCGCTTGCGTCGGACCCGACTGCACGGAGCTCACGAGCGAACTCGCCGGTCTTACCGGCAAAAAGCTCGCTCAGAGTCTTGGTTACTATCCGGCCATGGTCGTCGGTGCTGCTGGCGACTGTAGCGACCGCAATTTTCGACAGGGACGCGGCATTCCCGAGGTTGAGCGTGTTTCGACCGGTCTTGCCGAGGCGATTTCCCAGATCAAGCTCGATTGCGAGGTCGTTCTTGACCGCATCGAGCCTCAGACGTTCTATCACACCGTTGCCCATGACGACTTTTCACTCACGCTTAAGTGCGCCGTCATCAGTCTGGGCGGCCTGCATCTCTTTGTGTTCCCGAGTGAACTCGGCAGCGACCTGGGCATTCGCATGAAGCGCGAATGTCCGGTCGAGGGAATAGTCTGCGGTTACACCAACGGCTATTTTGAGTATTTCCTTCCGGCACGCGAGTACGGCCTCTCCTTTGAGACCGAGCGTACTCAGATTCCCCAGGGCGAACCGGAACGTCTGTGTGACAAGTTCTGCCAGACGACGAGACTTCTCGGCGCAGCAGATTCGCGTCTGTAGGCCTGATTGCGTGATATGGGCCAATGAGGCTCATTGCCATGTGATCGGCATCTTCCATCTTCTCTGCCGTTCCCCATCCCGGGCGTACGTGCGTCCGCGGATTTCAAAGGGGGAAGCGGGTTCCTTGCCCTCCCACGTCGACTACGGAGGCATGAAATCGATGCTATACTCCGCTCAGAAAAGGAGAATTCCATGAAATACCAGAAGCTTTGCGATGAAATCATCACAAAGGTCGGTGGTCGAGACAATGTGTTAGACGTGAGCCACTGCATTACGCGTCTCCGCTTCCGCCTCAAGGATGAATCGCTCGCCCAGACCAATGAGCTTAAGGCGACGAAGGGCGTCGTTGACGTCATCCAGGCCGGCGGACAGTATCAGGTCGTGATTGGTGCCACTGTCGAGGCCGTCTACAACGACCTTGTTCAGATTGGCGGGTTCGACTCCAAACCCGCACTCGATATCGATGAAGGCGACGACGTCAAAAAGGGCGATCCATTCTCGCGTCTGCTGGCCATCATCTCCGAGATTCTGCAACCGGTTCTTGGCGTGCTTATGGCCGGTGGCTTTATCAAGTCGATGCTCGCGCTCTGCACGGTTGCCGGTTGGCTTGCCAAGGACAGCAATACGTATGTGACGCTCTCGGCAATCGGAGATTCGGTCTTCTATTACTTTCCGCTAATCATTGGCTGGACGTCGGCCAAGAAGTTCGGACTTAAGCCCGTTATGGGAATGGCGCTCGGCGGTATCCTCGTCTACCCGACGCTCGTTGCCCTTATGGGTGGAGATCCGCTCTACACGCTCGGCGCCGGTACGGTCTTCGAGTCCAATGTCTACGGTGATATTTTTGGCATCCCGCTAATCATGCAGAATTACTCATCGACGATTCTGCCTGCGATCTTTATCGTCTGGATTGCCTCCAAGGTGCACAAGGCCCTTTCTAACGCGCTGCCCGCGCTTGTGAGCTCGTTCTTCTCCAACATCCTGACGCTCCTCATTTGCGGCATCCTTGGCCTGCTTGTGGTCGGTCCGGTCATGACGGTCCTCTCCAACATCGTTGCCCAGATCATCTTGATGCTCATCAACTTCCAGCCCGCCATCGCCGGCTTCGTCATCGGCACGTTCTGGAGCCTGCTCGTCATGTTCGGCCTGCACTGGGGTATCATCCCGCTGTGGTTCCTCGATGTCGCAACCTACGGCTATGACCTTATTAACCCACTCGTGTATGCAGGCGGTTGTGCCATCGCCGGTGCTGTGCTTGGCATGGTCATCCGAACCAAGGACTCCGAGGAAAATGCTGCCGTCAACATTCCCGCCCTTGTCTCTTCGATTTTCGGTGTCAACGAGCCTGCGCTTTACGCCATCTTGCTGCCGCGTAAGCGTCTTATGTGGGCAACCTTTATTTCCGCTGGTGTAGGCGGCGCCATTGCCGGCCTCATGGGTGCCAAACTCTATGCCTTCGGTGCCTCCGGCCCGCTCGGTTTCCCGAGCTTTATTAACCCTGCCGGCATCGACACGGGCTTTATCGGCCTTGTCATCTCCGGTGTGGTCGCTTTCGTTCTGGCTCTTGTCGCCGCTATGGTGATCGGTACCAGGAAGGACGAGGGCGGTAAGGCGCTCAACATCTCGGTGGACTAGTCTGTCTGCGCACTTTAACTAAATATGCCTCGGACGGCGACGTGCCGCCCGAGGCATATTTGTGTTTTGTGCCGCTGTCAGCGTGTTTGCGGACACAGGTCTGCGGTTGTGGAGCAGCGGGGATTATGACGGTCGTGCCGCGGTGGAAGACGCACGGTCGCCCTGCAGGAGCTGACGGTAGGGGAGGAAGCCGATGAACGAGACGACCGCCTGCGAGTGCGCGGCATTCCGCTTGAGGTAGAGCCTGACCTCGGAGGTCGTCGCGGGCTCAAGCGGCACCAGGGCTACCTTTCCGCTGGCAAGCGATTCCGCCGGCTTGCGCATGAGGAATGAGACACCGGCGCCGCGTGCGACAAGAGAGATGATGTTCTCGGCTCGTTTGCCGGTGAACGTAACACGTGGGCCAAATCCAGCTTCTCGACAAAGGGAAAGGACGAGCTCGCTTACGAACGAGCCTTGGGGAAGCATGAGGAAATTCTCGTCGATAAGGTCGTCTATCTCGACGGTGTCACGTTCGGCGAGTGGATGGTCGAGCGAAAGGACGGCCACGAGCCGGTCGGTCGTAAAGGGAATCTTTTTGAACTCTGGCTCGATGGCGCCGCTGTCACGGATGAAGGCCAGGTCAATGTCCTCGTGCAGGAGCATGCGCTTGAGTGTGTCGCCCTCGCCTTCGATGAGCTCGACAGAATATGAGGGGTTCGCCTGCTGAAAATCGATGACGGCGTCCGTGATCCCATAAGGGGCCATAATGGGGATAGAACCTACGGTGAGGTGCTCGAGCGGCTCACCTGCACCTATTTGAATGGCGGCAAGATAGCGATGCTGAAGCGTCGCAATTTTTTGAGCATAGGGGAGAAGCGCTTCACCTTGCGCGGTGAGTGTTACGTGGCGCTTGCTTCGATCGATGAGCTTGCAGCCGAGTTCGTGCTCCATTGCCATGATGTGCTTGGAGAGGGTTGATTGCGACATGAAAAGCAGTTCCGCCGCATCAAGAAACGTGCGTGACTGCGCTAAGATGGCGAATTCGCCAAAGCGGCTGATGTCCATAGGGAGGCCTCCGGTACCCTCATTTTGGCAGGTGGCCTAAACCACGACGCCATTGCAGTGGTCGATTTCGTGCTGGATGATTTCGGCGGTGTAGCCCGAGAAGTTTTTGATGCGGTGAACGAAGTTCTCGTCCAAATACTCAACCTTAATGCGGCGATAGCGGGTACAGGGACGCTCGCCGATCAGCGAGAGGCATCCTTCGCTCGTCTGATAGGCATTGACCTGCTCAAGAATTTGAGGGTTGTACATCAGGAGTGTCCTGTTGCCGTCCTTTACGCAGATGATGCGTTTGCGCACGCCAATCATGTTGGCGGCGAGGCCCACGCACTCGTGCTCATGCTCGTGGAGTGTATCCAGGAGGTCCTGCCCGGTCGCGGCATCGTCGGGTCCCGCGTCTTCGGAAGGCAGGCGCAAAAAGAACTCGGATTTCATGATGGGCTTAATCATGGCGGGCTCCTCATGTCTTATGCTTTCGTGGACTTTTAATAATAGCGCGGAAGGAAAGCTGTGTGTCCGCGTTACAATCTTTCGACGTTGGACCATGTTGTCAGACTCGTCGTGTACGGCGTCTGGCGTAAGTCTAGGGCTCATTTTTCGCCCTGGACTGTTCCTCTGGGGCGATGCAACTGTCGTTCCAAGAGGAAGGAAATGCATGGGGAGCAAATCTCAGCAACAAGTTCAAGTAACGCCATCGGCCACTGCGGCGCTTCTCGTCGTTATGTATATTGCGGCCTTTGTTGCCGCGTTTAACGAGAACATCATTAACGTGGCGTTGCACGACATTATGGCGGCCTTTTCGGTGAGTGCCACCACGGCGCAGTGGCTCGTCTCGGGCTACATGATTGTGACGTCGATCTTTACGGCCATCATGGCCTTCCTGTCCGGCCGTTTCTCGACGCGCAAGCTGTTGTTTTTCGCATGCGGATGTATGGTCGCCGGCGAAGTCCTGTGTCTGATCGCTCCGTCGTTTAGCGTTTTGCTGCCAAGTCGTATTTTACAGGCTGCGGGATCGGGCATCTTGTTTCCGCTCATGATGAACGTGGTGCTGTCTTGCGCCCCGCGCGAGAAGCTCGGTCTGTATCTGAGCCTGGGTGGTGCCTGCATTACGCTAGGGCCGGCGTTTGGACCTGTGATCAGCGGTCTTATGTGCACGTTGTTTGGCTGGAGGGCGGTGTTCGTAGTGCCGCTGGTGGCCGGCATTGTGGTCGCTGCGGCGGGCGTAAAGCTTGTTCAGAATGTCGGAGAGCGCTCGAACACCACGCTTGATATTCTGTCGGTTGTTTTGCTCGCCGCCGGCATTACGGCATTTGTGTATTCCGTAGGCGAGTTCTCGACCAATCTGATTGCCGGCATCGTGGCTCTTTTCGCCGCCATTGTGCTGCTCGGCCTGTTTGCGGCCCGTCAGCTCAAGCTCGAGCATCCGGTGCTTAACGTGCGTCCCATGGCGAGCGTTCGTTTTTGGCCTGCGTGCCTGCTTGTGGTGGTGTCGATGATGACGACGTTCTCGATGAGCGTTTTGTTGCCGCTCTATTTTGAGGGCGCATACGGCATGACCGCACTTGTTGCGGGCTTGCTCATTTTGTCGGCGATTGCCTGTAACGCCGTGACCTCGATTGTGGGCGGACGCGTGATGGACGCCCGTGGCGCATGGCCGCTGCTGCCGGTCGGCTTTGCCCTGATTGCCGTGGGGCAGACTGCCATCTCGATGACGGCGGCGAGTATGAACATCGGCGTCGTTGTGGCGCTGACCGTTGTGGTGTATGCCGGAGTCGGTTTGGTGCTGAGCCCCTCGCAAACGGCCGGATTGGAGACGCTGCCTGCCGCTGAACATCCTCACGGAACGGCATTGCTTAACACGTGGAACATGATTGCCGCATCGTTTGGCCCGTCCCTGTTTATCGGCCTGCTCTCGAGTTCTGCAGCGACTGCCGGCGCGGCTGGCGCTGCGACCGACGTTGCCCAGGCGATTGGATTTGCAACTGCCGTGCGCGTGGCGGCCGTGATTGCCGTGGTCGGGTTCGTGGCGTCGCTGGTGTACGCTCGTCGCGAGTCGCACATGTCGCATTAATGTGTGCACATAGATTCTGCAGCTAGATTAGATGACGACACCATAAACTAATGGACGTTTTGCCGAGAGGTATGAATGTTTAAAGCGCAAAGAGTGCGCGACGGGCCCCGCGAATGGGGCGATGATGCCCGAGAGGGCCAAGAAGGAGTCTCATGTCCGAGAACGAAGAGATCATGAACGAGACCGAGAACGAGACCATGGCTGCCGAGGTTGAGGCAGTCGAGACCGTGGAGACCGAAGCTGCCGAGGTTGAGGCTGCTGACGAGGTTTCCGACGAGGAGGAGGCCGAGGTTGTCGAGGCCGCCGTTGATTACGATGACGAAGAGCTGATGGACAAGATGCAGAAGGCCGCCCGCCTGCTGCGTAGCCGTCGCTTTGCTATTTCCAAGGAGGAGGAGGCCAAGGCCGAGCGCATGGCGAACATCGAGCGCGCCATCAAGCTTCTTGACCTCAAGCCCAGGATGGAGCAGAAGGAAATGTCCGACCTGCTGGGCATGCGCCTTCGTGAGCTCGATGGCCTGATGGCCGAGGCCGAGGCTGCCGATCTGGTCGGCCGCATCGACGACGCCGAGGGCGATATGCGCAAGATCGTCGTCTTCGCTGCCGAGGATGCCGCTGAGGGCCTGGTCGAGCTTGCCAACAAGAAGGAGAAGCTCCTGCCCGAGCTTTCTTACGAGGAGGCCACCGAGCTGATGGCCGCTCTCGATAAGGTCATTGCTCCGCTCGTCGCCATGGGCCTGGACGAGGACCGCGGTCCTCGCGGCGGCCGTGACGATCGCGGTGGCCGTGGCGGCGACCGTGGCGGTCGCGGCGGCTTTGGCGATCGCGGTGGCCGTGGCGGTGACCGTGGCGGTCGCGGTGGCGATCGCGGCGGCCGTGGCGGCTTTGGTGACCGTGGCGGCGACCGTGGCGGTCGCGGCGGCTTTGGCGGCAACCGTGGTGGCTATGGCGACCGCGGCGGCAACCGTGGCGGCTTTGGCGGCAACCGCGGTAACGACCGCGGTTGCCGCGGTGGCGACCGTGGCGGCCGCAACGGTGGCGGCTTCCGCGGCAACCGTTTTTAGTTACGGCGTTTTACCAAACGCCGTAACGGGCCGACGCTGCGCGGGCCGCATTTGGACAATCTGACGTTCAACTTCAAGGGCGCGACCAGAAGGTCAGCGCCCTTTCGTTTCACGTCACCTTGCCTCAAATGCGACCCGCTCGCTGTCCGTCCTCTGCCTGCGGCGTTGTCTTGCTCCGGATGCGGCAGTTAGGGACGTTCCTTTTCTGCCGGCAGCTTGGGACACTCCTTGTAGTCATTGGGGACGTTCTTAAATGACTAGTCGTTGGGGACGTTCTTGTTTGACTAGTCATTCAAGAACGTCCCCAACGACTACATAGCATGAGAGTGGATAATCTCCCAGTTTGGGCTCGCATTCAGGCTCAAAGGGGGGTGCGGACAGAAAGTTGGACCGTGAAGCGGTCCGGACTGGAGGTTCGCATGTACAGCAGGGAGAAGGTCGAGCTCTTCCTCCTGGCGACGGAGGACGGCATGGGGCCGACCGCCGCCGCGAAGTTCGCGGGGGTCT
>JAXJKV010000002.1:0-3290 GCA_036297525.1 Collinsella sp. | reverse complement strand
CGTCTACGCCCGCAACACCGTCACCAACGACGTGCTGTACAAGGAGGGCCTGGACCTTCTCGTCGTGCCCTCCGCCGAGCTCTCCCGCGGCCGCGGCGGCCCGCGCTGCATGAGCATGCCCTTCTGGCGCGAGGACCTCTAAGTCTTTAACGTTCCGGTGCGGTCCCCCTACAACCGCACCGGTTTCGCCCGTCAAACGGGCAACACTATTACTTATGTAATTCATTTTTTCGAAAGGATTTGAACCATGGGTGTTAACCTCTCCGGCCGTAGCTTCCTCAAGCTCCTCGACCTCACCACCGAGGAGATCGAGTACCTGCTCAAGCTCTCCAAGAACTTCAAGGACATGAAGCGCGCTGGCGTTCCGCACCGTTATCTCGAGGGCAAGAACATCGTTCTGCTCTTCCAGAAGACCTCCACTCGTACCCGCTGCGCCTTCGAGGTCGGCGGCATGGATCTTGGCATGGGCGTCACCTACCTCGATCCCGGTTCGTCCCAGATGGGCAAGAAGGAGTCCATCGAGGACACCGCCCGCGTTCTCGGCCGCATGTATGACGGCATCGAGTTCCGTGGCTTTGCCCAGGACGACGTCGAGGAGCTCGCTGCTAAGTCTGGCGTGCCCGTATGGAATGGCCTGACTACTGAGTGGCATCCCACTCAGATGCTCGCCGACATCCTGACCGTCCAGGAGAACTTCAATTACGACATCAAGGGCAAGACCCTCGTCTTCATGGGCGACTGCAAGAACAACGTCGCTCGCTCCCTCATGGTCGTCTGCTCCAAGCTCGGCATGAACTTCGTGGCCTGCGGCCCCGAGGAGTGCATGCCCGCTGACGACGTCATCGAGGCCTGCAAGCCCATCGCCGAGGCCAACGGCTGCACCATCAAGCTGACCACCGACGTCAAGGACGGCGTCACCGGTGCCGACGTTATCTACACCGACGTGTGGGTCTCCATGGGCGAGCCTGACGAGGTCTGGGCCGAGCGCATCGCTCAGCTCACCCCGTATCGTGTTACCTCCGAGGTCATGGCTATGGCCAACCCGGGCGCCATCTTCCTGCACTGCCTGCCCAGCTTCCACGACACCAACACCACGATTGGCGCCGAGAAGTGCGAGCAGTTCGGCATCACCGAGCAGGAGGTCACTGACGAGGTCTTCGAGAGCCCCGCTTCCAAGGTCTTCGACGAGGCCGAGAACCGCATGCACACCATCAAGGCTGTCATGTACGCCACGCTCAAGTAAGAGCATCTAGCATCTCGCTCGGGGTGTATTACTGCGCACCCCGAGCGGTTTTATCTGGTAATAATCTCGCATCAAGCGGCAGGCACGGCACGGAAGAGCCGCTTCTGGCGAGATCAGTAAATGATTTATGAAGGGGGGATGAGAACTATGACTGAGACCGCTAAGAAAAAGCGCGGTATGCCCTCATCGTTCACCATTCTTCTAGCTCTGCTGGCAATTGTCGCAGTGATTACCGTTATCGTCTCCGGCACGTCCGGTGGCGCGGTTACTGCCGCCCGTCTGAGCGATTTCTGCACCGCCCCGATCCTGGGCTTCGCTGACGCTCTGCCCGTCTGCCTCTTCGTTATGATCCTGGGCGGCTTCCTCGGCATGATGACCGAGACCGGCGCCCTGGACAACGGCATCGCCGTCCTGGTGCAGAAGCTTAAGGGCAACGAGATTATGCTCATTCCCGTGCTGATGCTCATCTTCTCCCTCGGTGGTACCACCTATGGTATGTGCGAGGAGACCGTTCCCTTCTACGCCCTGCTCGCCGCTACCATGATGGCCGCTGGCTTCGACCCCATGGTCGGTGCCGCTACCGTCCTGCTCGGCGCTGGCTGCGGCTGCCTGGGCTCCACGGTTAACCCGTTCGCCGTCGGCGCTGCCGTCGACGCTCTGACCGGCGTTGGCATTGAGGTCAACCAGTCCATCATCATCGGCCTCGGTGCCGTCCTGTGGATTGTCACTACCGCTATGTCCATCGTCTTCGTGATGAACTATGCCAAGAAGGTCAAGGCTGACAAGGGTTCCACCATCCTGTCGATGCAGGAACTCAAGGACGCCGAAGAGGCTCACGGCAAGGCTGCTTCCGAGGTCCACAAGGAGGTCAAGCTCACCGGTCGTCAGAAGGGTGTTCTGATTGCCTTCGCCTTCACCTTCGTCGTCATGATCGTCGGCTTCATTCCGCTGGCCGACCTCAACGAGGGCGTCGCTAACTTCTTCGACGCTGGCGCTGTCTACGACGCCGACGGTAACGCCGTCGTCCAGGGCTGGTCTGCCCTGATCACCGGCCTGCCCATTGGCCAGTGGTACTTCGACGAGGCTTCCACCTGGTTCTTCCTCATGGCCGTCCTGATCGGTATCATCGGTGGCCTGTCCGAGAAGCAGATCGTTAACACCTTCATCACCGGCGCTGCCGACATGATGTCCGTTGTTCTCGTCATCGCCCTCGCCCGTGGTATCTCCGTCCTCATGGCTAACACCGGCCTCGATGTCTTCGTCCTCGACGCTGCCGCCAATGCCCTGGCTGGCCTGTCCGGCGTGATCTTCGCTCCCATGAGCTTCCTGGTCTACTTCGGCCTGTCCTTCCTGATCCCCTCGACCTCCGGTATGGCCACCGTCTCCATGCCCATCATGGGACCGCTGGCTGTTAAGCTCGGCTTCTCGCCTGAGGTCATGGTCATGATCTTCTCCGCCGCCATCGGTGTCGTGAACCTGTTCACCCCGACCTCCGGCGCCATCATGGGCGGTCTCGCCCTGGCCAAGATCGAGTGGACGACCTGGCTCAAGTTTGCCCTTAAGCTCATCGTCGCTCTCTCCGTCGTCTGCGCCGTCATCCTGACCGTCGCCTGCGTGCTGCTCTAAGTACCCAACGGGTACCCCACGGAAACCTTGACGATCCTGTAGAGGATCACCTGGTCATCGTCTGTCCGGTGGGGTCAACCCACCGGTAGACTCCTACCTTTAGCCCCCTCCCGTTCCGTGCGCGGGAGGGGGCGCTCTTGTGTTCCGGCGTTTTACCAAACGCCGGAACCACTCGACGCCGCAAGCCCGCCAGAGCGGCAATCTGACGTTCAATCGTCGGGCATGGCCAAAAGGCCTATGCCCTCCTCTTTCACGTCACCTTGCTCGCTCTGGCGGGCTTTCGCTCATATGACCCAATCCGCTGTCAAGAGCCACAATGGCCCCGCCGACCGCTTGCAATCGGTCGGCGGGGCCTGCCGTTGAACCCGTCCCGGTCCGCCCCCGGCATGTCGTCGACGCCTTCGGCTCAGTCTCATATCCG
>JAXJKV010000001.1:0-2107 GCA_036297525.1 Collinsella sp. | reverse complement strand
GAACAGGAGTCGCTCGAGCTCGTCGGGCGGCAGGTTGAGGAGCTCGTCGCCGGGACGGTGCAGGCAGACCTTCCTGAGCTTGCCGATCTCGGAAGGCACGTGCAGACCTTTCGTCATGGCCTCCTACCTTTCTTTCGGGCCCTTGTCAGGGCCGATTCGTTAGCGCCCCTCCGTGTGAGGCGTTATTGCTGACGACATATTTATATCCAAAATCAGCCCATACTTCCACCTTGCCACCGAACGGTTTTTTATAGGGGGTGAACGGCATACACATATACTTCACGCATGGCACACTTCATCTTAATAAAGCGTATTTACGTGCTTAAACGCGTTTTCAATCCTAAAATCAAATGGAACTTAACTTTGTTAAACCATCCTCAAATTGCATATTTCCACTAAAGCTATGAATAGAATTAGCGGTTCATACCGCGTCTCAACCATTTTCATTTTTATTCAGAAAAAAGTTTGTCCTATTCATTTCTGGTAAATAAATTACCGTTTACCAGACGCTTGATACCGTTCACCGGAAACTCAGTATAAGGCCCAGCGGATACCGGCTCGCTTTACGGCCCCATTTGTAACAACTTGACTTCTCGGTATAGAAAAACGGGCCCGCTTCCCCTAGGGGAACGGGTCCGTTTTCGATTATCTTCGGCCAATTTAGATAAGGCCCTCGAAGATCATCGGAATCCTAGCGATCAAACTCCGCCAGCGCCTCGCCCAAAAGCCTCAGGCCCTCGCGCAGAACGTCCTCGCTCGCGCAGTAGCCCAGGCGTGCGCCACAGGGAAGCTCAAAGCGGCTGCCGGGTACCAGCAGCACTCCCCTCTCGGACAGCAGACGCTTGCAGAACTCCTCGTCGTCCTCGGGAATATCCAGCTGGATTAACGAGGTAGACACGCCCTGTGGGGCTGTCCAGGAAACGCGATGCTGCGTATCGATCCAAGCCTGCGCGATATCGCGGTTGCCAAACACGATCTTGCGATTGCGCTCGAGGATCTTGTCCTTGTGCTCAAGCACATAGGTCGCCAGGGCGTCGTTGAACACACCGCCGCAGATCATGGTGTAATCGCGATAGGTGCGGATTCGGTTGGATATCTCTTCGTCTGCCACGACCCAGCCCACGCGTGCCGCAGGCGTCGAATAGGTCTTCGACAACGAGTTGGTGACAATGGCCCTCTCGTACACGTCAGCCATCGACATAAAGGCCTCGGTGTTCTCAAGCGGCAGGTACACCTCGTCGCACAGCACATAGGCGCCCACCGAGCGGGCGATCTCGGCAATCTGGCCGAGCATATCGGCATCGAGCACCGTACCGATGGGGTTCGATGCGTTGTAGATGCAGATGAGCTTCGTGTTGGGACGAACGAGGCGCTTGAGCTGTTCGATATCGGGTTTCCATCCGAGCCCCTCGCGAAGCTCCCAATACTCGACCTCGGCGCCGAGCGTACGTGGGATCTCATAGAGCGGCGCATAGGTAGGCCACTCGGCGATAACGTGGTCGCCGGGCTCGACCACGGCCATGATGGCGTTGAGGTTCGCACCCGTGCAGCCATTGGTCTGCAGAATGTGGTCGGGATTGACCTCGCGACGATACAGCTTGGCAACCTCGGCCTTAAACTCCGGCGAGCCCTCGATCCAGCCGTAGTTCATCTTCTCGCGGTCCAGGCGCTCGTAGAACGTGGCGCCGTCCTGCTCATCGAGCGCGCGCAGCTCGCCCATGGTGAGCGACGAGATCGTCGACTGGGCGATGTCCCACGTGGCACTCTTCTCCCAAACGTTGAGCCATTCCTCAACGCCAATCGTCTTGATGTCCATGGCCAAGCTCCTTACAAAAGCAGTCATCCAATCGTGTTGACGTCCCTCATACAAGATTGGGGCGGTGCGAAAACCCGCACCGCCCCAATGGGAGACATCTAATGGCAGCTAGATGTATGTATCAAGACCTGTACGGGTCCTTGAAGACCCTAGAGGTCCTCGCGCCAGAAGGGCATGCTCATGCAGCGCGGGCCGCCGCGGCCGCGGGAGAGCTCGGCGGAGGGCACGACGAGAAGGTCCAGGCCCTCCTTGTACAGCACGTCGTTGGTGACGGTGTTGCGGGCGTAGACG